>JAUYTV010000030.1 GCA_030694985.1 Methanoregula sp. | reverse complement strand
TAGTGTGCCTAATAATATATAGGCACATTAAACTATAAAATAATTCCGGTTAGAAGCAGGTATTAGTCATGAAATTCGATTGGGGACTACTATTGGAGAGAAAAATATGAGCGAGCGCCTAAAAAGTTCGGGAGCTTAGGTTAAAAAAGTTCTGGCGTGCGAGGAAAATCCGAAAATTATTTTTCGGCAGGATCTGAACACGCACACTCCTGCAAACCGGAATTATTCAAAACCCCTGAAAAAACCTCATAAAATACCCTATTCTTCGACGTGATCGCGATAGAGGGCCACCACGGGCCTTTGTGGGCAGTTTCTCTCAAAAATTAACCTTACCTATGTGCCAAAATCTGATGCCCTTAAAACGCTTCTAAATTGCAGGGTTAAATCGCTTGTAAATCGATTTTTTTCGAAAAATAACCCTTTAAAGCCGTTATTTTTTTAGCGGTGGACACCATCTTTTTAAAAACCCGAAAACTGGATCAGAAAAATGTCAATCGGAGCCCGCATTGGGCTCAGAATAGTGTATCTTTTAGTGCAGGAAAACTACACGAGTTCTGGCGTTGTCTGACATACTCAGGACCCCCTGTTCATGCAAATAATCCAGGAGTTTTACAATCGAACAGGGGGTCATTTTCATATAATCGGAGCCCATTTTGGAGAGATACAGAAAGCAAAGCCCGCAAAATGCCCGGATTAGGGGTTTTTCCGATCGCAGTAAACTCCGTTTTTTTGAGGGGAAAAATGGCCAATATCCGGGGGGTCCATTTGATGTTTTAGCGGGGATTTTTCAAAGATTTCCGCAATAATTATTCGGGGCGGGAAAAATACGGGTTCACAATCAAAAAAAAATTTGGTTTTATCTTTTGCAATTGCATTGCGAGTTTTTAAAATTCAGAAGAGTGACTCGCAATCAGTCTGCGAAATGGCGAATCGCGTTCATGGTTATATTGCTCTGAACAAAATTTTCCAAATTTTCTCTCATGCTCATGCTTTTATGCTGAATAATTTTTTTGTAAAAGGTGGAAGTTGGGTTTTTTCTGAAGATGGAGATGGAGAAATTTTAGCCTTAAAATATTTTCAACAGGTTTAACGCCAATGAGAAAAAAGATCACTACAGATGCCGGCCCCTGAACAAGAAATTGCAGGATGCGAGACTTGAACAGGAAAGGACGATGCTGTCCCGGCAGATTGAGGCGACAAATGGGGCGATCGATAAACTGGTGTACGAGTTGTACGGGCTGACGGAAGAGGAGATTGCGATTGTTGAAGGAACAGGGAAATGATTATCCACTTCTGAACAAAACACAATCACCAGCAGAACCAAAAATATATGCACAATTGGGTGCACACACTGGCGGTAACGGATAACTATGAAAGGAAAAACATCGCGGGTAACTACAGCGGCACTAAAAAAAAAAATTGATATTATTGCACGATCCGCTGACCCCGATCGTATTATCCTCTTTGGCTCACGATCAAAAGGGACGCAGACACATGAGAGTGACTATGATATCTGCGTCATCAAGCGGGGGATTAAACACCGCAGGGAACTCGCCATGAAACTCTACTGTGACCTGTATGGAGTAGGTGTGCCCGTCGATATTATTGTCGAGACGCCGGAGACGTTTGCTGAACTCAAAGATAACCCCTTTATGGTATACCACGACATCGCTCATCAGGGAAGGATCATCTATGAAAAACCGGTCCCTTGCTGATACATGGCTAGTCCGGGCACGAAGTAATATCGCTCGTGCCCGGCTGGGGAAGAGCGCTCCTGATATCATGTACGAAGACCTCTGCTTTGACTGTTAACAAGCCGCAGAAAAAGCTCTCAAAGGTCTGCTGATTATTAAGGGAATCGTCCCACCCCAGACACATTCGCTCGCTCATCTCATTGAAGCAATCGAAAAGCATGACGTTAGTGTGCCGGATGATGTGAAAACAGCGATTTCCCTCACTCACTATGCAGTATCAACCCGGTATCCCGGATCCTATGAACCGGTGAAAGAACGGGAATACCAAAAAGCCTTAAAAGGTGCAGAGACTGTTTTTTCATGGGTTGAACAACAATTCAACGAGACAACATGAAGTGCGTCATCTGTAAACATGGCAAAACCAAAGAGGGCACAACTACCGTCACCTTTGATCGCGATGGAATGACCCTTGTCGTAAAAGATGTTCCTGCCCGGGTCTGCACAAACTGCAGCGAGGATTACGTTGATGAGCATGTCGCCCATGAAATTCTTACCATCGCAGAACGCAATCGCAAAGAGTGGGGCACAGGTAGATGTACGAAGGTCGAGTTCCCGGCTCTGCTATGCCATGTTAACCAAAGCTGCTTTTTTCCCGCAAGCATTATTTTTTCATCCAATCAGTAGCATCAACCCCCAATGACCTTGCCGATATCACCCGGCACGATCGCATGGTTGCACTTGTCACGCAGATCCTGGACCTGAACAAAAAGTCAGGTACGAGGATGAAACGATCTGGCTAAGCCAGAAGATGATGGCTGCGCTCTTTGATGTAAGGATTCCGACAATAAACGTACACTTAAAAAACATTTATGAGAGCGGTGAACTGGCCCGTAAAGCAACTATTAGGAAATTCCTAATGGTTCGTAATGAAGGAAACCACGACGTTTCACGCAATCTTGAATACTACTGTCTTGATGCCATAATCCCGGTCGGATACCGGATCAATTCAAAGAGAGCCACCCCGTTCCGCCAGTGGGCAACCCGGATATTGTGGGAATTCGCGGTTAAGGGATACGTACGTGATAAAAAAGAATGGAAACCGGTACTTTCCTTGGAAAAGATAACTTTGAGCGCTTACTTGCAGAGATACGTAAGATCCGCCTCAGCGAGAGACGGTTCTACCAGAAGTTCTGCCCCCTCCCAATCCCCACACTGTCATTTTCCCAATCCTGATATAATGTCTCTGCCAAATAGTACTAGTATGGCTGGCACAATAAAAATCGAGATCATCGGCATGAAAGATTCTGAATGCTGCCCGTTTCCCTGCGATGAAAACCGGACCTGCGGACTGTCCGACTGCTCCCCAACAGGAAAACTCACTGCCGCATTCGATGCACTGGCAGCAGCGCTCAGGAAAGAGTACGGTGACCGTGTGGAGATTAAACTCACACTGCTGGATGACGGTGTACCTGATTATGTCAAGAAGATAATCGAGACAGATTTCCCTCCGCTTCCCATTGTCCTTGTGAATGGAAAACTCACCCGTATCGGGCGCATAGCGCTTGACCGGATCAAAAAAGAAATAGAACGGGAACTTTAGATTTATTCAATTTTTGAGAGTGCCCCGGTCTCTAAATCATAATACATACCGTGAATATCGATTCGCTTTTCCTTTAACGCATTTTTTACAATCGGGTATGTTTTGAGATGTTCAATCTGGAGCCGGACATTCTCCTGCTCGATCATGCGGGAGCGTTCTTTGTGTTCTTTGGGGGTTGACGGTTTTTTTATTTTCGCATCGATTCTCAGTTTTGCCTCGATTGCATTATTAAGCCAGTTGGGGACATGGGCATCATCGAGATCCTTGTCAAGAGCCTTTATCGCCCCGCAGTCCGAATGGCCGCAGATGACAATGTGCTGCACTTTTAGGTGCTTGATCCCATATTCGAGAACCGTTGCAAGGCTCCAGTCATTTGCCGGCACCATATTGCCGATATTCCGGTGCATGAACAGGGTACCTGCCTGTGTATTTGTGATATGCCCTGTCTGTATTCGTGAATCAGAACACCCGATCCAAAGAACCGGCGGCTGCTGGCCTTTTGTTAATTCAGAATAGCGTTCGTGGTTCTGTTTAAAAATGGTATTTTGGAATTTTACATTCCCTGAAAGTAACTCATCGATCATAATATTTACCTTTCCCAGTTGCATATGTCATATTTTTTTTAGACCTATGCGTACACAAATACATGTAATGAAAATCCAAGAATCTTTCGAAATGTTTTTTTTGATACAGGCACCGGGTTTTTTCTTAAGTTTTGATGAAGCAGGCCTGCAAGGAATAGAGTTTAAAGAGCTTTTTTTCTGCCCGGCAGTTACAGGGACAATATATACCCCTTGGGAATAACCGGGTAGGTATGAGACCGGTACGCAAGTGGGGGCCAGAACCCTATCCGGTTGCCGTCATTCACGGAGGGCCGGGAGCTCCCGGTGAGATGGCGCAAGTGGCAAGGGAACTTTCTTCAGTAAAAAGTGTGCTCGAACCTTTTCAGACCGAGACCTCTCTTGAAGGGCAGATCCAGGAGCTCAGGGCAGTCCTGTCAGAGCATGGCCAGGTACCAGTAACCCTCATTGGTTTTTCATGGGGGGCATTTCTCTCATGGATGGTTGCTGCACGGTATCCTGCGCTTGTTAAGAAGTTGATCCTTGTCAGCAGCCCCCCGTTTGAAGAGCAATATGCAGCTTCGATTACAAAGACCCGGCTTGGCCGGCTAAAATCCCAACAACGTGATGAAGCGCAGTCACTGCTTTTACAGATTGATGATCCCAAAACTCTGGACAAGAATGCGCTCCTTGAAAGAATGGGGTGCCTCCTTCTCGCAGCGGATGCTTTTGATCCGGTCACTCTGGAAAACGAGGCGTTCCACTGCCAGTATGCGATCTTCAAAAGTGTCTGGGACGAGGCAGTTGAACGGCGGCGTAATCTGTCTCTTATCCGTTTGGCCTATTCGATCAGGTGCCCGGTGGTGGCAATTCATGGAAATTGTGATCCTCACCCGGCCGAAGGAGTGAATGTCCCGCTCACAAGGGAACTTTCTGATTTTAAGTTTATACTGTTAAATAAATGTGGTCACCGGCCGTGGATTGAGCGCAATGCTTCTGAAGCATTTTTCAACATTCTTATCAAAGAGGTTTGAGGGTTTTTACAACACATTGACTCCTGTCATACCTATAAAAAACCCTTATGGACCATGCCAGTTCAGGCTCAACAAAATAAGAGTCGGCTCGATGATATTTTAAGCTAAACCACATGATTTTGATAAAAAACAAGGATAGTGGCAGATGAAAAACGCAGAGCCATTTTCCTATTTAAAAAAATCAGAAACCCTTACAACCATAAAATGTCAAACTTAAACTAACGATCAGGATACAAAAGGTTGCAAAAGATATGGTGAAATTATCAACACGGGGCTGGTTTGCACTTACAATCCTCTTTAGCCTGACGGTTATCATCATCATCTTTGCAACAACTTTCAACCAGGAAACAATTGGTTATATTCTTTCGTTCAATCTCGTATTCCTGGGACTTGCCATCCTGTTACGTTTTCTTTCGCTCGGGCTCTGGGGTGTAAGGATTCAGCTGATGTCGGGCTCGCTTGGCTACCGGGTAAAACTCCCTTACTGCGTGAACATGGTACTAGCCGGACTACTTGCCGCCACCATCACGCCCACGGGAGCAGGCGGAGAACCGGTCCGGGTTCATGAACTCTACAGGGCAGGGGTTAAAATTGGGGATGCTACTGCAATCGTTATCATGGAGCGGGTACTTGACGGGATCGTTCTGACCATCATGGGGATTCTTCTCATAATCCTGATGACCCGGTATATCGAGACGATTTTTACCCCGGCGCTCATCATCATTGTTATCATCGCATGGTTCTTTTTAATCAGTTTTCTCCTCATTCCGTTTTTTGCAATCATGTATCCAGAACGGACAAAAATTTTCCTCATGAAACTGATCAACTGGATTGTCCCGCGGCTTGGAAAATACTCCGCCTCACACCAGTCGATCGCTGAGCGGGCCGATCATGAGATTGATAACTTATTTGCAAGTATGTCCCATTTTACCGGAAATGCCTGGAAAGGCCTGTTCTTTGGAGGAGTCGTAACCACCTTTTTCTGGATCCTTGAGTTTCTCGTGGCTTCAGTAATTATGATGGGGCTTGGTCTTCCACCTTTTTTACTTGAATCTTTTTTCTTCCAGATTCTTATTGCCATCATCATGATGATCCCGCTCACTCCAGGTGCTGCAGGAGTAACTGAGATCTCCACATTATCGTTATATGCGCTGATCATCCCATCAGGAATGATTGGAATCTTTGTCATACTCTGGCGTTTTGTGACATTCTACCTGAACATCATTCTCGGCGCAGTTTCAAGTCTTGCAATTTTTAAACGTGAACTAAAATATCAGAAAGAAGAAGAAGACGGAAAAACGGAATGAGCAGCGGGCCGGTTCTGCCGGTTCCAGTAATTATTTTTCCTGCAGTTCAGGATGCATGATCTTTCCGTTTGATTTCGGGGTTTTGTATTCTTTCTTTGTATAGGTAAATTTTTTGGATACACCTCCGGAAAGGACAATCCAGTACCATTCAAAGATCGTCTGCCAGAACCCGTACTGCTCATATCTCCGGAAATCAAAGCCGACTTTCATGCTGGAATTAAAAACAACCTTTCCCTCTTTGCGCATCCGGGTTGCCACTTCCAGGTCGTCACCTGCATCCATCACCTTGTAAAATCCGGCCTGCTTTAAGGTCTTATACCGGAAGATCGTGTTGCAACCGAGCGTATAATAATAGAGGCGGGTTGCCGCCCCAAACCCCATCAGGATATCGAACAAAAGGACATAGCGCCGGTTTTTTTTGGTATCTTCAATGGCAGTTACCGGGCCAAAGGCAAGAACCACACGGGGATCTTTAAACGAGGAAATTATCTGCTCAATCCAGTCCGGAGCTGCAATACTGTCGGCATCTGTGGTTGCAACGATATCATATTTTGCCCGGGCAAACCCGTCGTTTCGTGCTCCGGGAACCCGTTCTGATTCCTGGATAAAAACAAGATCCGCATACTCTGCGGCAATTTCCCGTGTCCGGTCTCTGGAGTTACCGTCAACTACAATCAGCTCATAGGAACTGCGGGGAACTGTCTGGCTGGACAGTGCCAGGAGGCATCGTCGTATCGTGGCCTCTTCATTATACGCCGGAATAATTACGGAAATCATGATCTGGGGGGGATTTTTAATCAGGCTGATATTTCTCTGTAGTATTGGGTATGGATCTCAATATATTTAGCTCGTCTTTAAATGCCCTGACTTTTACCCATTATCCTGTTGACCCGATTAAAAGACGAAGTCGTTCTGCCCTTCATCACTTCCCTCCAATCCGCTCCTCAAGCATTCGGCCATGCGAACCATTCCAGTAGAGTTTCTTACACTGCTCGCACCAGAAGAACGATAAACCCCGCCAGTCCTTTGGCGCATAATCGGCACCAGAGATCTCGCATTCGCAGGCTTCCCTTAGCACGGTGTTGCAAAGCGAGCAACGGCTCATAGTCACCCTTCGCTCGATAAGACCAAGTTCAACGAGTTGCTCCAGTTGATCCATCACATCTTCGGATCGGACGAGGATCACCCGGTCCTTGCCGCGCCGTGCAAGCTCGGCGTCCCGGGTGAGCAGGATACGTTTTTCCTGGAGGCTGAGTTCGAGCAGGAGGGTATCTTCCTTTGTATTTCCCTCCGCAAGACCGTTTGCACTGGTAGTATCGTAGCCCATGAACCGCAGGTAACGGGTGAGTGTACCGACCATCCGGTCAGCAATAAAGCGGGACTCGGTGCCCGGACCGGGTTTGACTAATGGTGAGGGTTTAGGAGACATGATGCACAATCTCAATCTTTTCGCCGCAGTGTGTGCACTGCTGGCCTTCGAGTGCCAAAAAGCGGCTGGAAAAACCCTGCCGCTCGATCAGTATCGCATTGCAGTTCGGGCAGTACGTGTTCTCAAAGGGATGATGATACACATTGCCAAGGTACGGAAACCGGAGCCCAAGTTCTTTTGCCTTACGGTATATCTTTTCAAGTGTAGCTACAGGTGTCGCCCCACGGTTGAGCATCTTGTAATCCGGGTGGAATGCAGAGAAGTGCATCGGGGTTTCCGGCCCGAGGTTTTCTATCACCCAGCGAATCAAACCTTCCTGCTCTTCCATACTGTCATTGAGACCCGGTATCACCAGCGTGACGGTCTCGACATGCATGCCAAGCTCCCGCGCGAGCTTTGCCGAGTCAAGCACCGGCTGGAGCTTCGCACCGCAGATCTTTTTGTAGAAATCATCAGTGAATGCTTTGAGGTCAACCCGGAATGCGCCAAGCATTGGTGTAAGCTCACGAAGTGCTTCTTCTGTTATGTACCCGTTTGTTACATAGATCGTGCCCAGTCCTTTTGCCCGGGCAATCGCGCCCATATCGAGAGTATATTCATGCCAGATTGTAGGCTCGTTGTATGTCCACGAGATACTTGCACTCCCGCTCGCAAGCGCCCGCTTCACACCTTCTGCCGGTTCCAGAGGACGGAGCTTTGCCATGTCCAGTCCCGCACGGGAGATATGCCAGTTCTGGCAGTGCTCGCAATGGAAGTTGCAGCCGATCGATCCCAATGAGTACGAAAGAGTGCTGGGCAGGTAATGGAAAAGGGGTTTTTTCTCGATCGGGTCCACCGCTTCAGCGCTGATCTTTTTGTAGGTCATTGCCGCAAGCGAACCCTGTTCGTTCACCCGTACACCACAGATGCCGTGCTTGCCGTCATTGATCGTGCAGCGATGGCTGCATAACGAGCACTTCACCGAATTATTGTCTCGTTTTTCGTACTGGCGTGCCTCGTGCATACCCGGCTCCCCGAAGTGTTATTTGGGATGGTCCTTATTCTCTTTCTCTATCTCACGGAAAGCATCCGCACCATCGATCTCGAGCACAAACGAACCGCGATATCCGCAGTCTTTGCAGAGATATACCTGTCCGACACAGCCGCCGGCAACGGGAAATATTTCCTGGCTTTTACAGTTCGGGCAGTAAAACATAGTGAACAACACTATATGAGCATCAGGTACAAAAACTAGTGCAATGAGAAATATTGTCATCTCACTGGGTGGTTCGATCCTGATCCCAACCCTTGAGCAGAACCGGATCAGCCGCTATGTTCCGGTACTCAGGGCAATCGCAGAGCACCACCGGCTCTTTGTGGTCGTTGGCGGGGGCGGAGCAGCCCGGGATTATATTGAAGCTGCACGAAAACTCGGAGTGGACGAAGCGACTTCTGATGAGATCGGCATCCTTGTTACCCGGCTCAATGCCACACTTCTTATTGCTGCTCTGGGGGATGCAGTCTACCCAAAAGTTGCAGAGAATCATGCCGAGGCAAAGAAGTTTGCAGAATCAAAAAAGATCGTAATAATGGGTGGAATCACTCCGGGCCAGACAACCGATGCAGTCGCTGCTGTGCTCGCAGAACTGGTGAGGGCGTCGGTTTTTATCAACGTAACTTCAGTAAATGGCATCTATGACAAAGACCCGAAAAAACATAATGGTGCAAAGCGGTTTGAGACCATCACTCCCCAGCAGCTGTTGAATATTGTAAGCCAGATTGGTCTTGGCGCCGGATCCAACAATGTGCTTGACATCATCGCTGCCCGGATCGTTGAGCGCAGCCATATCCCTCTGGTAGTGCTGGATGGAACTGAGCCGGAAAACCTGAAAAATGCCATCTTAAAAGGCACATTCACCGGCACCATTGTTTCTGAAAACAATAAAAATCCCCTGCCGCTCTGAACCGTAAAGACCAGTACCTATTTTTATCATCCCGGCACATCTATGATGGCGCGGGGTAGTAGGGTAGCCTGGTCCATCCTAGAGCGTTTGGGACGCTTTGACGGCGGTTCGAATCCGCCCTACCCCATTGGCTATGAAAAAACAAGACGCAGCGCTAATCTATTCTCTTCTTGTCAAACGCTATCCTGATGTCCGTAATTCTCCTGCCATCATTGCAAAAGGCTCTGCCTTTGAAGTGCTCATCCTCACGATCCTCTCCGCGCAGACCACTGACCGGGCGGTATTGAAAGTAGGTGGACCTTTGTTTGAAAAATACCCGACACCGTCTGCTCTTGCAAAGGCAAAGACAGAAGATGTGGAAACAATCATCCACAGTCTTGGCTATTATCACGCAAAAGCCCGGAATATTATAGCTGCTTCCCAGGCCCTGCTCTCCACTTTTGGAGGGAACGTTCCCGAATCAATGGACGAGCTGCTCACCATTCCCGGGGTTGGCCGGAAAACCGCCAACATTGTACTCTACCACGCGCTTGGCATGAACGAAGGGATTGCGGTCGATACTCATGTCCGCAGGCTGTCACAGCGGATCGGTTTTTCAAGTACAGATAATGTCACGGTGATTGAACGGGACTTAATGAAAATCTTTTCGCAGGAGCAGTGGGGTGATCTCACCGATGTCCTGATCGCTCATGGGCGGGCATGTTGCGATGCGAAGAAGCCCCGGTGTGAAGAATGTCCGATCAGTTCGTGGTGCCGGTTTTTCAAAAGCTCTGGAAAGAAGAGTGGATAATTTTTTCTGTGTCCGTTCATTCCATACTATCCTCAACGATCGGGCTGAACAGACACTTATTAATCATGACAGATTCGGGATACCCCGTAAATAACCAGTTACCGATAACATGATATCCTGATAACGTCGGATATTATATATTGAGAGTTGGATATGGGAGACGACCCGTTTAAAAAACATAAAATGCCTTATCTTAGGATTTCAGTCTATCTTTTAATCATTGTAATCCTGGCGATCCTGTTGATCGTTATTGCCGAAATAACGAATCTTGCAGGAGCATTGTTCCGGTATCTTCAGTCTATAGATACTGTGCATCTCGACACTGCCTTTATTGTTCTGGTATTCCTCACTATTGCCTTTGCACTCCTGATCGTTTACCTGTGGAGTGAGTTAAAACGCGTAATGAATAATTTCAATCATGTTGAGTTGTCGTTATACCGGTCAAATACACAACTTACGTTTCTCAACAACATCATCCGCGAGGATATTCTCAATCAACTGACGCAACTTTTCAATGTTCTGGAATCGATAGGGCATAAGACCGAAATCGAAAAAATGAGAACAACAATAAACCGGATTCGCAGGCAGATCAAATTCACCAAAGAGTACCAGGATATAGGGGCAAATGCACCGGAATGGCAGAATGTCTCTGATACAATCATGAGAGCAAAGGTTGGTGTGAATTTAGGTAAGGTTAACTTTGAAGTAGAGATTCAGGATGTGGAAATTTTTGCGGATCGTCTTTTAGAAAAGGCATTTTATTATCTGATAGATAATTCCCTGAAATATGGCGGTGAAAAATTATCAAAAATCCGGTTTTATGGCAAAATGTCAGAAAATAATTTTGTCATTATCTGCCAGGATGACGGTGTCGGGATGCCCGCTGATAAAAAAAGTTTCCTCATTCCAAAGGTATCCGGAAGCCCGGTTGGTTATGGACTGTTTCTTATCAAAGAAATTCTTGCTACAACAGGAATCAGCATCCGGGAGACCGGGGTGTCTGGTATTGGGGCACGTTTGGAAATTCAGGTCCCTCCGAAAATGTACCGTCAGAAATAACGCATGAGATAAAACAAAATTCTTTTTTTTCTCTGTTTACCCATCTGCACTATGAGCAGAGCGTGCTTTTGATCCCTATTGATTATCGATGAGAATTTGCAGTCAATAAAAAAGGATTTTTTTCTGGTGCCGGGGTTATGATCCGACAATGAGCCGGATCACCACAAACGCAGCAAACCCTATGAGAGCGCTGATCGGAATTGTCAGGATCCATGCAAGAGCGATGCTCCGTGCAACGCCCCATTTTACAGTACTTGCACCCATGGTGGTACCAACACCCATGATCGATGTGCAGATGATGTGCGTTGTGCTTACGGGAATACCTGCAATAGAAGCCCCGATAATCGTTGCTGCTCCGGCAGTTTCTGCAGCAAACCCGTGCACAGGGCGCAGCTTTGTGATCTTGTAGCCCATTGTTTTTACAATCCGCCACCCTCCAAAGAGTGTCCCTAGTGCGATGGCGGCATGGGCAATAAGGATCACCCATAGAGGAACCGGCAGGTTGTTTGGGTCAACAGACGCCCCGAAATATCCTATTGAGAAGAGCAGTGGAACAATGATACCCATTGTTTTCTGGGCATCGTTTGTTCCGTGACTGAAACTATAGGCTGCCGCTGAACAGAGCTGGAGACGTTTGAAATGGGTTTCTGCTGTTGATTTATGGGCATTCTTAGAAATGTTAAGCACGAGTGCCATGAACACAAAACCTATTGCAAAACCAATCAAAGGGGAGATGACCATAAAAGCTGCTACCAGTGAAACAGTGGACCACTTGATTGCGACAAGTCCGGCTGCTGAAATGCCGGCTCCTGCCATTCCCCCGATAAGCGCATGGGATGATGACGTGGGCAAACCAAAGAACCATGTAATCATATTCCATACTATGGCACCAGTGAGAGCAGCGAGAATGATATAGGGGATCATCGCAGTCTCGACAATCTCCAGCTGAATGATTTTGGCGATTGTACTCGCGACTGCAACCCCAAATCCGAATGCAGCAATAAAATTAAAAAACGCAGCAAAGACTACCGCATTTCTTGGGGAAAGCACTTTTGTAGAGACAACCGTTGAGATTGAGTTTGCCGAATCGTGAAACCCGTTTGTGAAATCAAAGATAAGCGCTATGCCGATGATGGCAATAATCAGAATCAACGGTGCCTCTATCATGCAGACTCCTTATGTGTGATCCTGCCCCTCACGAATGTCGGATAGCGATATCGGACAGCACGTTTGCAACATCTTCGCAGTTGTCAGTTGCAGTTTCAAGATGTTCGTAGATGTCCTTGAGTTTGATAATCGTAATAGCGTCTGTGGTCTTGAAGAGTTCAGTCACTGCACTTGCAAGCACATCATCAGCGAGATTTTCAAGCCTGTTCACCTCGATGCAGCGCTCTTCAATATACCGGGGATCTTTGATTGAACGGATAGCTTTTACCGCACTTTCGATCTCAATACTGGACATATGAATCAGTTTTGCCAGTTCGATCATATGTGAATCAGTGCCTTTGATTCCGTAATAGTACATCTTCTCGGTTGCACCATCGATATAGTCCAGTACTTCATCAAGGGACGAAGCAAGTTTTGAGATCTCTTCGGGATCCATTGGTGTGATGAACGTGCTGTTCAGCTGCTGGTAGATATCGTGGGTGATCTGGTCACCCTTGTGTTCGAGCTTCTCGATCGCGTGGCGCTTCTCCTTGACATTGGTAAAATCTTCCGTCAGGGCGACCAGCTGCCAGGCAGCTTCCTTTACAACTGCCGCCTGTTTTTCGAACAGGTCAAAAAATATCTTATCCTTTGGTATCAACAACTCACGAAGACCCATAACAAACCTACTGGTAATCGGTTGCGGTTCTTAAAAAATATAGCGAAATATTTGGGGCTCTATATCAGCGTCAGTAAAAAGCTGACAAGCAGGTAACCGGTAAATGATACAATCAAAGCGAGAGGGATGGTGATTATCCACGCAGTCATCATTTCGCGCACAACTTTCCACTGGACAGCGTTTTTGCCTCTCGTTGCCCCCACCCCGATAATCGCGCCGTTTATTGCATGGGTGGAAGAGACGGGTATACCCTGCTGGGTGACCATCACAAGAATCGCGCTGCTTGCAGTTGCTGCACAAAAACCCTGGTACGGCCGGATCCTGGTGATGTCTTTTGCCATTTTGTCAACTACCTGCCACCCGCCAAAACAGGTGCCAAGGCCAATGGCAACTGCGGATGCAAGAAGTACCCAAAGGGGGACTTCGAACGCGAGTAAAAAGCCGGACGAGAGCAACAGTGCAGTAATTACACCTGCCGCGTGGAGACCATCATTCGCGCCGTGGGCTGTCGCCTGCACAAGGCATGCAACTACATGTAAAGGCTGGTAGATATGCTTTGCCCTGCTCTGCCGCGAGTGCTTGATCATCTGTGAAACTAGGACATTAAAAAGAAATGCACCCGACATACCAAGAAGCGGTGAGATGAAGATGAACAATACGATCGCAAAAAGACCGTGGAGCTGTATCACACCGGCAATCATCAGGATCGGGATGATGATTCCCGCACCGCAAACCCCCCCGAGCATTACTCCATACCGGATATCTCCTTCAAACGCTGCACAGATAATCGCAAGTATGATGGCCCCAAGAATCGCCCCAAGAATCGCATAGAAAAATACCTGAAGCACGATCTCTGCACTGGGAAGGATAACCGCAGAAAGGCCAATTGCCCCAATCCCTGCTCCCAGTAACCCTCCCACCAAAGCGTGACTGCTGGAGAGCGGGATTCCCATGCGGGTAGCAACAAAGACCAAAATGATCGATGCTCCCATAGCAACGACAATCGATAATGGGGTAAGAGCACCGGCAGTAACTATTGCTGTACCTATCGTAGTTGCAACTGCTATGGAAAAAATAAATGGCCCGAGCATGTTGCAGATCGCAGTCGAGAACACTGCCTTTATGGGCGAGAGCGCTTTTGTAGCAACAACCGTTGCAATCGAATGTGAGGCGTCATTGAGACCGTTTACAAAGTTTAACGCAAGCGCTAGGATGATGCCAAACAGAATTATTGGTTCAATGCCAATCATGCGTGGCTCATTGCGATGTCATTGAGTGCGTGCCCGACATCATTACACTTCTCCATCACCCGGCCGAGCCCCTCGTAGATATCCTTGAGCTTGATGATCAGCAGCAGATCCTTTGTCTTGAAGAGATCGAGCACTGCCTTTGCCTGCAATTCTATCGAGAGGTTATATATCCGGTTTATCTCGGTTGCATGACTCTTCAGGTCATCAGGCTTTTTTAAACTTTCAAGGGCCGTTACTGCTTCTGCGATCTCAGTGGCAGAGAGCATGATCAGGTAGGAAAATTCCTTTAATGTCTCATTACTCTCGGTAAGCTCGTAGTTGCAGATCTGCTGGGTGACCCGGTCAATGCGGTCCATCACATCATCCATAACCGGTGCAAGTCGGGAGATCTCTTCGGGTTCGAGCGGGGTGATTAAGGATTCGTTCAGCTGTTCGTACACATGACGGGTGATCTCGTCACATTTATGCTCAAACTGTCGCACCTTGTGAGACTTTTCTGTGCCATCCGGAAGTTCATGGGTGATCTCGTTTAACGTGACAGAAGCTTCAGAAATCATGGCAGACATGTCTTTAAAAAGTTTGAAAAATATTTTATCTTCAGGAAGAATCAGATCACGGATACGCATAAGAGGTCTGAATAGTCCCTCTGGTATTCAAGTATAAAAAGCAAGGGGACACGCATCTCATAAAAATCCTCAAAGGAAATCACTGTTCTTGTATGGATGCAACACAAATCTGTTACGGATTAAAAATCCCAATACGGGATGACACTTTTGAGGAGTGATAAATCCTTTTAAAAAGAGACCGGAGCCGTCTTTTGGCTCTGATAAAAAACGAGTGGACTGGGCGGGAATTGAACCCGCGGCCTCTCCCATGCCAAGGGAGCGATCTACCACTGATCTACCAGCCCGCTCCTCTTTAGTAGGATGCCATAGGTTAAAAGAATTGGGCTTTAAAAAAGGGCGGGAGATAAAACGGGATTTCCCCAAAAAAAATTTATTTCTCTGATGCGGCCGGGGATTTGAGCCAGGTGAGCACCCGCAAACGGGCTCCTTCCATATCCGATCTCTTTGTTATCGCACCGTCTTTTATGAACTCTTCAATCAGAGGAATAGCACCCTGCGGCATTTTGCCTGCTACTGGCAACACCGTGCGCTTTTTGCCCGGTAATTCGTACACCTGTTTTACCCCGCTCCGCTTGCCCCGTTTTGCCTTTGCCTCACCATCAATTTCTACGATATCCATCGCAAAGTCGATCACTGGTGCATTTGCAATGGAACCGCCGACCCCGAAAGCATCCACAATATCGCGGTACGCAATAATTTCTTCTCTCGTTACTCCGCCGGATAAGAAGATCTTAACCCCGGAATACCCGTGGGCATCCAGTTCCCAGCGGACTTCTTCAATAATAGAGCGCATATTGCCCCGCCGTGAACGAGGCGTGTCGAGCCGGACTGCGGTCGCGCCGCATTTAGCTGCCCGCAGGGATTCAGATTTTTCATCACAGTACGTATCGGAGAGCATGATCCGCGGTACTTCTTTTGGTGCGTGTTTGTCAAACGAGCGCCATGCATCTTCGGGCTTATCGTAGCACATCACAAATGCGTGCGGCATTGTTCCGACAACGGGTATTCCTTCCGGAGCACAGGTGTTGGAAACCCCATCCACTCCACCGATCCATGAAGCCCGTTCGATCATCCGGGCGATTGAGGGATGCTGCCTGCGGGAACCAAAGGAATAAACCGGTCTTTGATGGGCTGCGAGTTTGACATGGGCAGCAGCAGTTGCAATACCGGAAGCATGGCAGAGAAAACCAAGGATGGCTGTTTCATAGCGGCAGAAATCGCGATACTTACCGGATATCCTTATTACCGGCTCATTTCTGTAAAAGACCGAACCTTCTGGCAGTGCATCAACAGTTACCGGCACCCCTTCAAGCAGCGCAATCACATCGGAAAGCCCGCAAAACGTTGCCCATGTATCGGGAAGTGCAGTTGCAGTCACCTCCATGACAACGTGAGGATTGATCCCTTCTGCTCGAAGCGTCTCTTCCGTGCGCTCAAAGTATATGTCCGTGCATTCCCCGTGCCGGATCGTTTCATCGCTGACCGTATCGAACATGCCCATACCAGATGTTGGTACGTGTGAGGAATTTACGCTTGCGGAATGCTTCTTAAAAAAAAGTCGCTAGATATTAGTGCCTCCCGCGACAATCATTCTTAAAGCAAAGGTAGTGCATGCAGTCTGTATCGAATACATTTACGGGAAAAAAGTCCACACGAGCTGGAGGCAGGTGCTGATGCTCGGCATTGTCGGGGGTACCAGTCTCCTGTTCTCGGAACTGCCGGTGCTCGAAAGGCGGCAGGTGAACACGCCGTTTGGCAATGCTGAACTTCTCTGCGGTGATTTCGTGATGCTGATGCGCCACCAGCATGGACTTCCCCCGCACAGGATCAATTACCGGGCGAACATGGCCGCGCTTGCGATCGAAGGCGTGGACCGGATTATCGCCTTTGGATCTACCGGCTCGCTGAACCGTGAGATAACCCCCGGCTCGCTCGTGATTCCAACCGATTACGTGAGCATGACCGATATCCCCTCCATCCACGATCACGCGATTGAACATGTGCTTCCCGTATTGTCTGAGGATCTTTCAAATCGACTCGCAACACACATACCAAAAGCCCGGCACGGTGGGGTGTATGTCCAGACAAAAGGCCCACGGTTTGAGACCGTAGCGGAGATACGGGCGTTCTCACAGATAGCCGATCTGGTTGGCATGACAATAGCTTCTGAAGCTACCCTTGCCGGGGAACTTGGAATGGATTTTGCCGCAGTCTGCACAGTAGACAACTATGCAAACGGTCTGGCTGACGGGATATTGACCTTTGAGGAGATTCTTGAGATCTCGCGATCATACCGGCACCGCACCGCAGAACTGGTAAACACAATCATCAAAAATATGGCATGAGGCTAAACGGAGAATAGTATGGGCGATATGGACAATATTTTCAACAAACAGCAATCGATCCTGATTGCAAATGTGATGGTGGACGGAAAGGCTGGAGATATTTTTGTCAATGACAGTGGTGCTATCGCTGCGGTTGGAAAAGGAGTCCGGACACAGCACAAGGGTGAAGCCGATCTGGTGATTGACGGCGATGGTGCGATCGCACTCCCCGGTCTTGCCAATACCCACACCCATGCGGCCATGTCCCTGCTCCGTGGGTATGCAGATGATATGATCCTCCAGGACTGGCTCAGCCAGAAGATCTGGCCGCTTGAAGCCCACCTGACCGGAAATGATGTGTACTGGGGTACGAAGCTGGCCTGTCTTGAGATGATAAAGAGCGGCACCACCGCATTCAATGACATGTACTTCATGATGGATGAAGCAGCGCGGGCAGTTGACGAGGCCGGTATCCGTGCGCTCCTCTCTTATGGTTTTATTGATCTCTTCAATGCAGAAAAACGGGAGAGTGAGTGCAAGGCCACTGAGAAACTTGCTTTGCAGATTCGTTCGATGAACAACCCGCGGATCAAGACAGCAGTCGGCCCCCATTCGATCTACACGGTATCTCCCGAAGGTCTGAAATGGTGCGCAGAGTATGCAAAAGAACAGAAGATCGCAATTCATATCCACCTTGCCGAAACGGAAAAGGAGGTCAATGACTGCATTGCCCAGCACGGCAAACGCCCGGCTTCAGTGCTTGATGACTGCGGGATCCTCACCCCAAAAACCATCGCCGCTCACTGCTGCTGGCTCGATGATGCAGAGTGCACCCTGCTCGGAAAACGCGGAGTTTCAACCTCTCACAACCCGGTGAGCAACATGAAACTTGCCACCAACCGGGCAATGCCGATTCCCCAGCTCATGGCAGCAGGGGCTAATGTCTGCCTCGGCACCGATGGCTGCGCCAGCAACAACAACCTCGATATGTTTGAAGAGATGAAGACCGCAGCTATCCTCCAGAAATTCTTCTGGAACGATCCCACCGTTCTTCCGGCACCTGCGGCACTTGCAATGGCAACAACAAATGGCGCAAAGGTTCTTGGCTTTGGCACAGGAACGCTCGCAGCAGGTGCCCCGGCAGACATAGTGCTCGTCTCTGCCCGCACTGCGTGCAATATTCCATTACACAACGCAACATCCAATCTCGTGTACTCGTGCAGCGGGGCTGCCGTTGAGACTACTATCTGTGATGGCAGGGTGCTGATGCTGAACCGGGAGATCCCTAACGAAGATACGATCCTTGCCGGTGCTGCAAAGGCAGCCCACGAGCTCGTCAGCCGCTCACAATCCGTATAATATGGATAAAACTCACAGGAAAAATACCAGATCGCACCGTGCGGTTGCAGCCATCAGCATCTTTTTTCTCCTGCTCTTATGTATCGTTATCAGTGGCTGCATAAGCATTCCCGGCATTCCAGGTTTTGGCCTGAATGGTCCTTTCCACCACGCCGAAAATGATGGCAAACTCTCTGTATATTTCCTTGATGTCGGCCAGGGCGATTCATCGCTGATTATCTTTGGCAATAAAACGATCCTGATCGATGCTGGCGAGATGGATATGGGCGATCGTGTGGTTAACGATCTCAAATCACTGGGCGTTACCAGAATTGATCTGCTTGTAGCTACCCACCCGCACTCCGATCATATCGGAGGTATGCTAAAAGTGCTGGATAATTTCACTGTAGGGCAGGTGCTCGATTCCGGCATGCCGCACACATCGATCATCTACGAGCGGTTCTTAGAAAAGATCGATAAGAAAAATATCCCTTACAAGATTGCGGTTCAGGGCGATACGATCGAGATCGACCCGGCCCTGCGGATCGTTGTGCTCTCACCTCCTGAAAAACGGTTTGGCGATGACTTAAATACCGACTCCATTGTTCTGTGCATCTCCTATGGCACGATCAACTTCCTGTTCACGGGAGACGCCGGCTTTGAAACCGAGACTGCACTCTCAAAGTCCGGGTACGCTATCAATGCCCAGATCTTAAAAGTCGGTCATCACGGTAGTATGTACTCGAGTTCGCCGGCATTCATTGCACGAGTGCACCCTGAAACCGCGATCATCTCCCTTGGGCGGGACAACCTGTACGGTCATCCCCATAAACAGGCAGTTGATACCCTTACAAAAGCCGGAGCCAAGATCTACCGGACGGATCGTGACGGCACGATTCTTGTGAGGAGCAATGGGATTTCCTACATGGTAAAGACCGGAAAAAGCATTGGGGGATTAGTCCCAACGACAACGCAAAAGCCGCAGGTTACTTGTACCAGTGCTGTAATTGTTCCCACGATTCCCACTCTCCCTGCGTCAGCGATCAACATCACCATCCCCCAGCCATCGATTGCCATTCCCCAGATTGGCAATGCAGCGGCTGTGGTGATCAGTGCCACACAGTTCAATGCACCGGGCGATGACCGGCAGAACGTGAATGGCGAATGGGTCCAGCTGACCAACCGGGGGAATGATACGGTTCTCCTCGCAGGCTGGACCTTATCCGACAACAACCGGATACCCCTGTATACATTCCCGGCAATGCTCCTTGTGCCCGGTGAAACGATCACGATCTTTTCCGGCACGGGAACGTTGAACGACACTGCACTTTTCATGGGAAAAACCGAGCCTGTGTGGGGCAACAGCCGAGACATTGCAATCTTAAAAGACGGAAGCGGAAAGATTATGGACCATAGGTCGGAGTGAGATGAGATGAAAGCAACCATTGACCGTATTGAAGAGGGCGTTGCAGTGCTGATCAGTACTGACAAAGAGCCAGTACGCATGACCGTGCCGGTATCAGTCCTTCCGCCCGGTGCAAAGGAAGGGGATATTGTGAGTATTGCAATTGATCGCGATGAAGGGACAACGGCAGCTTCAAAGGATCGGGTCTCATCTCTGATTGAAAAATTAAAAAAGAGATGACCGGGGGTTTCAACGCGCCGCATCCATTAATTTTCTTTTTACCGTGTGAATCTGGTTCTTGTCGACCCTTCAAAACAATTTTTTTAAATCCGTTGGCAGTGAGGATGTATGATGTCCTGACAATCGCGGGATCGAATATGACGGTTAATAAAAAAAATCGCGGAAGCCAAAGGCCTCGCACCAGAGCAATGAAAATTTTGCTCTCCAAATTTAATTTTCATTTGTCCGCACTATCGTGAGCAGATCTTGAAATGTTTATGACAAAAAATCACGGGCCGGTCTGGTCCGGCATGCCCCCCCTTCAATCCCTGCCCCGCTCGTACCGGCCCCTGTCATTTCACCCTAGGATAATCCCCAAAACCCCCCCTTTCGCCAGACGGTACGGGAGGTCATGGAAAAAGGAGGTCTGCACCCCCTAAAACCCAGCAAAACGCTCCGTTTGTCAAACGGGGCATTTTTAAAAAACCCCGTAAAACGCCCGGATTCCATCGGGGCTGGTTTTGTGGAGAAAACCACAAAAGGAGTTCATTTTAACCTTATCAGGAGCAGGGTGAGTTTTCGCGTTAAATCTTTTTTTCAATGGTAGGTAGCGGGTCGGAATTAAAGTGCCGCCAAACCGCTATAAGGTGCCTTAGAACGCATTATATGCACCTCAATTTAGGGTTATTTTGGCGATTGGGGCGTTATATGTCGAGATAAATGATGATTAAATGGGGGTTAACGGGATCCCCATGGAAAAGAGTGGGGGGTGGATGGTGAAGAACGATTTTCCTTCCCCTTACAGGAATTTTTCAGAAATATTTTTTTTTCGCGTGCCCGTGTTTTAAAAAATCTCCTTTTGAATTTCGGTATGTTTTTTCGCTCAAACGATCAAAGTGGTTGGTATGACTCATCACCAGAAGTTCGAGCACCCCAACCATGCCGGACATACCTGTAAACTCTGCTCATCGTCCCATGATCCCAATCACAAGGCATCCGTGGGGGGTGTCTGTCACGGCTGCGTATACAAGATCCTCATTGTCGTATTGATTGTCATGATCGCGATCTCGTATGTCGCATGGTTTGGCGTATTGTAACCATTTTTAAATTATTTTTTATCTTCCCCTTCTTCCTCATGATCACGCAACCGTGGCAGGATGAGGGTCTTGTATTCTTCAAATTCCTCTTCGTTAATCAGCCCGCGCTCCTTTAAGTTTCCTACGCGCTCAAGCAGTGAAATGCCTGCTTCCGTACCGTAATGATTATTGTGTGTCTGCTCTTTCTGCCGTTCCTCCATAAACCCGGCAGCGAGAATTGCAGAGGGAAGGGCAAGGAGTAAGACGCCCCCAATTGTTACCATGCTGGCGATGGTCTTTCCTAACGGCGTTATGGGTACAATGTCCCCATACCCAACAGTAGTAACTGTCATTGCTGCCCACCACATGGCCGCCGGGATGCTGGAAAATTTATCCGGCTGGGCAGCGTTCTCAACAAGGTACATGACCGTAGAGGAGAACAGGATCTCAAAGACCAGAAAAATTACAAGGAATGAGATGATCTCCCGTTTCTTGAAAAAGACACGGTTCATGAGTTGCAGCGCATCAGAGTGGCGGGTGTAGCGCACTAGTTTGAAGATCGAGAGGAGCCGGAAGATGTGGAGCATGGAATAGTCTTTGGGGAAAGCGAAGGGAAAGACGATGGGGATGATCGAGATGAGATCGATTATCATGTAAATGCTGGTGGCATAACGCAGGCGATCGATTACCCTTCCGGTGAATGTGGGGTTATTCGTACAAGACCAGAGCCTCAGGATATACTCGATTGCAAAAATGGTAAGACATACCGAAATGATCGCAAAGAGCTGGGCGCGGAATGAATGCGGGAGATCCGGCATCGTAGAAATGACGACCGCAATTGTGTTGGCCAGTATAAAGATGGCAAGGAAATACCTCACAAACCGTGCCGTGCGTTCCTCGTTTGGGTAGGTGTTGAGGATCGTATTGACCCGGTTTTTTATCCGGTCATAGCGTGAGGGTTTTATAATTTCCTGTGTGTGTTTAGCTGGATTCTCTGCCATCATTGCACCGTCCGGGTTGGATCTTTTTAATCATCTGGTTAAAAAACCGAATCTGATTGTGATATGACGAAATCCGTATGGATGGTATTTATAGTGTCTGTGATGGTCGTAAAATATGTGATGCAGGAACGCAATCTGAATTTTATAATGAAAAAAAATCAGACCGGATCACGCGGTTTCGATGTTGTCAGCTTCTTGTAAACCGAGAACCTTAATTGAGGATTCCCTCATCCTGAACTTCTGGATCTTACCTGTGACACCCATGGGAAAATCATCAACAAACATAACATAACGTGGGATCTTGTAATGGGCGATCTTTCCCTTGCAGAAATCTTTTACTTCCTGTTCAGTCAAGGTCTGGCCGGGTTTCATCTTCACCCAGGCACAGAGTTCCTCTCCGTACTTGATATCCGGCACACCCACTACGTATACATCAGCGATCTTCTCGTGATGGTGCAGGTACTCCTCAATCTCGCGCGGGTAGATGTTCTCGCCGCCTCTGATGACCATGTCCTTTAACCGCCCGACAATCCTGAAATAACCCTCCTCATCCATGGTGCCGAGATCCCCTGTATGGTTCCAGTGATCCTTGTCAAGGGTGGCATGCGTGGCCGAGGGATTGTTGTAGTAACACTTCATGACACAGTAGCCACGGGCACAGATCTCTCCAATCTCTCCGGTCGGAACGATCTTGCCGGTCTTGGAATCCACGATCTTAAGTTCGGTGTGCGGGAATGAGCGCCCGACTGTGGATACGCGCCGGTCAACCGGATCTTTTGTCGTTGTCATGGTGACTCCGGGACTGGTCTCGGTCTGGCCGTACACAATGACAATCTCGCTCATGTGCATTTTTGTGTTGACCTGTTTCATGACCTCGATGGGGCAGGGAGAACCTGCCATGATACCTGTACGGAGGGTCCGCAAATCGTATTTTGCAAAGTCCGGGTGGGTGAGTTCGGCGATGAACATTGTCGGAACACCATGGACCGCCGTGCAATGCTCTTTTTCGATCGTTTTTAAGACATCTTCGGCATCGAACGTGGGAGAGGGCAGCACCATTGTTGAGCCGTGGGTTACGCAGGCTAGATTCGATAACACCATGCCAAAGCAGTGGTAGAAGGGGACAGGGATGCAGAGCCGATCCTTATCTGTAAAGCCCATGCCCTCCCCAATGATGTAGCCGTTGTTGAGGATGCCATGGTGGGTAAGCACAACTCCTTTTGGAAAACCTGTGGTTCCGCTCGTGTACTGGATGTTGATCGCATCATCGAACGTGAGCACTTCACCCCGCTCGATAAGTTCATCTAAAGTGATCTCATCGGCTTTTTTTAAGAGATCGTCCCATGTGTACATACCGTTATAAGGGATATTGCCAAGGAAGACAGCGTTTTTTAAGAATGGGAATTTTTCGCAGGAGATTTTGCCGGGTTTGGATTCAAAGGCTTCGGGACAAGCCTCGTAGAACATCCCCACGTAATCGGAGGTCTTGAACCGGCCCTGGATGATGAGCGTCTGGATCTCGGCCTGCTTGAGCACGTATTCGAGTTCGTATGTCCGGTAGGCCGGGTTGATGTTGACCATGATCGCCCCAATCTTTGAAGTGGCGAATTGTACGACAACCCATTCCGCGTAATTCATTGCCCAGATACCGACGCGGTCACCTTTCTCCACACCAAGACCCATGAGGCTGCGGGCAACCTGGTTTACCTGCGCGATAAACTCACTGTACGTCCAGCGGATATCCTGGTGGACAGATACAACCGCTTCATTGTCCGGATATTTTGCCGCAATGCTGTCAATCATCTCACCGATCGTCCTTCCCAGTAAAGGAAACGTCGATGTCCCGCTTGCATAGCTCCCCTCAATCATTGGTAAAATATGGGGTATGATTGACATATATGGATACTGATTTTTTTGCGGGGTGTGGTGCACCAAAGAAACGCTCTGTATGCAATCCTTTAACAAATCCCGTGTCACTATCTTGTTTTTTTTATAGTTGGATCAGTCAGTACCAGGATTCTGATAGGACTTAAATCTCAAAAATGAAAACCCGGATAACCAAACTCTTAAGTTTGTATACTGCGAATTTATTGAGTCAGCGGCAGGAAAATCCTGTACGTGGACAAAAAAGGGGTTGTGGCCTAGCCCGGAATGGCGACGGGCTCCAGCGGTCTTTGCGTTCTTTGTGCTCGCAGATGATGAACAATGGGTCTGCTGATAAAAAGATGATGACCCGTTGGAGCACTGATGCATGTCGGAGAGACCCGTCGATCGTGAGTTCAAATCTCACCAACCCCACATTTTCTCTTAATTCCATTAAGGAACGCTGGTCGTTTTTCTGTTAGCAGGTTTTCTCCAGATATGTCCGTATCATTCCTGAAAAATTAAGATTATCCGGCAATATCTTCCGACCATCACGAATTGTATCAGTCATAATCCCGGAATAATGCCGGGTTCTGCCTACGGATCCACCAACGCCTTATGAGCAGGATACAACCGATCAGGACCGCTAGACCTGCGATTATTGCAACAATCGTCAAAAACAGCATCTGGGGCGAAGATTGTAGTGGAGCAGGAACGGGTGTAGCTGTGGGAATGACGCTTGCCGAAGTGAGAATTACCGCAGCCGGAGTTTCATAGGAATAGGTAGCCAGTGTAGGAGCAGAGCTGGCCGTTTTGGCGATCTTTACAAATACCGCAAAGAGACTGAAGTGTTTTGTTGTAGTGGTAACCGTGCGGGAGTTGCCATCAACGGTTGTTGGGAGAGATACCCATGTTTTTGCAGCAGTATCGTAATGCTGGACGGTGATATCCTGGGATTTGCCATTGGCCTGGGCCAGCGTAGCATCCCACTGGGATTGGGTCATGGTGAAGGTAATCGTTACCGGTTGATCGAAGGTTGCCCCGGACGGTAGACATTCAACGCCAAGACCGCCAACTGCAAAGACAGTGCCTTCCGGAGAAGTGGCACTCCCGGTAATCCCTTCAACGACTTCCTGCGAGGCCGGTGCTATGGTCACTTGGCTGATTGGCAGCCCCTGTGCAGTGAGGGATTTTGTAGACTGGGGTATTGATATTTCAACGTCTATTGGTGATTCTAACGTGGTTTCGACAGTATAGGGGGCAAGGGTCTGGCCAAGATCATTGGTCTTGAGGGACACGCTTGCCTGGCCGGGAGTAACATCAGTGACGGCCTCTTTATCTTCTGCAACATCTGCGTTATCCCCATCACCTCCACCGGGTTGTGGAATGGGAGTTGGTTCCGGGACCAGGGTTACTGTAAATCCATTGGAAAGGGTGGCAAACCTGCTGTTGACATTGGTCACAACCAGGTTCCAGGATCCAGAGGGTGCACCGGTCAGGTTGAAAGAATTGGTAATACTGGAGGTCGAAGATACTGAAATTCCTGTTGCTGGAATGGAGTCCACGGCTATTACCTCAAGGGCATCGTTGCCGCGCGATGTGACATAGACCAGGGATCGATAGAGTGCAACACTGCTCGGGGTTTCAAGAAGTGCACCACCAACTCCGTTCGAAAGGCCGGTCTTGTATACCGGTGCTGCGGGATCAGAAACATCGATGATGTCCAATGTGTTTCCCCCGTTGCTCGCAATGTAAGCATATTTCCGGTCAGCCGAGATTGCGACATCGACCGGTGCGTTTAACCACGCCACCCCTGCGGTCTTGGCCAGGCTTCCCCGGTGAACCGGCGCTGACTGGTTACTGATGTCGATGATCTCCAGCGCGTTTCCCTTGCTGGTGACAAATGCGTTGTACCCGGCCACGGTCACACTCCACGGGTTGTCAAGCAGCGCCCCACCCGCCCCGTTCACCACGCTTCCCATGTGTGAGGGGGCAGCGGGATCTGTTATATTCACGATCTCAAGGGCGTTGCTCCCATAACTGGCAACATACACGTACGGGTAATCATCGATAACAGCGAGATCGTATGGTGTGTTCAGCTTCGCCCCACCCACTGTATCCGAGAGACTTGCCCAATGCACTGGAGCAGCTGGGTTGGATATGTTCACGATCTCAAGTGCATTGCTGCCTGAACTGGCAACAAAAGTAAAATTTTTGGAAACCACAACTCTCTGCGGTCCCATGAGAAGCGCCCCACCGGTTCCGTGGGAGATCTTGCCCTTGTGGACCGGTGCCGAAGGTTTGGAGATGTCAATGATCTCGATGGCATTATCCCGGTAACTGGCAACATAGGCATAGTTACCGGATACGGCCACATCGTAGGGGCCGTCCAGGAGTGCTCCGCCTTCACCATTGACAATACGGCCTTCATGTACCGGAACAAAGGGATTGCTCAGGTTCACGATCTCAAGGGCATTGCTTGTATTGCTGGCGATATACGCGTAATTGCCTGAAATCGTAACCCTGGCCGGATCGTTGAGGAGCGCCCCGCCCGTACCGTTGACCAGACTCCCGACGTGCCGCGGATTGAGGCTGGCTGACTTCAGCATCACGTCTGCACCAGTTACAAAGTTCGTTCCTTCAATGTCCGTGATGCTGACGCTTCCCGTGTGGCCGGTCGATGGCGCGATACTGCTGATCGTTGGATCGGTCTTCCAGGATACGTTGAGGACCGAGAACTCCTGCGTGGTCCATTCGAGATTATTGAAGGTGGCATTGTAGTCCATCCACATCTTGAGTTTATACTGGCCTTTAGGGCGGTTAGTCGAGTTCCCCCAACTGTTCTGTATGATCCAGTAATGGTTGGCAGAGACGCCAGTTTTATTGTATCCCATAAGGATCATGGCGTGACCACTGCCCTCTCCGGACGATTCGTTGAAAAAAGACTGATTATACTGGTCCATGTCCCAGATCTTATTATCATCTTGATTATTCCAGAAGTCCTTGAATTGATCCCAGGCTGTTTTGTTGGGCAGCTGCATTGCATAATATATTACCTTTTTATCTACCAGTGCAAGGGTGATATTATCAACTGCAGCAGTCTGGTTTGAATACGGTTTTTCCAGTACCCGCAGGTCTTCTACCCGGCTGAGACCGAAATTCGGGGTATTGGTAATGAGGTTTTTCTGAAGCGTTGTCTGGGCATTGTTGCCGTCGACATCGGAATCCTTATACGAGGCGTTGACGTTGCTCCAGGGGACCACAAACGGTCCCCCCGCATAGGACTGGTTCAATCCGGTTGTGTAGATATCAGCAAACATGGAAGCAGATCCCCCGGTACAGGCCCAGTCATGGGGTTTTTGCATGAGGATATTTCCATCCATATAATTCGAGTTGAAGAACTGGATCGATAACGGGGTTGATGTGCCAGTGTATACGAAGAGAGACTGGGCGAGCGCTCCGGTGCCGGCCCATATCCAGCAGCTCCCGCATTCTCCCTGGCTCCAGTTAGCGTACGAGGGCTTGGGAAATTCATTGGCAAGGGTTGTTGGGGCCTCACTGAGTTTGGCCACGGGAATATAGACCGATGCATTATCATAAGCGACATACTCATCATTCATATCCTGAATGGAGAGATCATCCATATATGCATCCGATGAAGCGGCGGCCATTGTAGGCAGAATACCGATGAGGAATGCCATGCAGATGAGAACGGCGACCAGGGGTTTTATCTGGATACTATGCTTCATGGTCCCTCCGTGGTTCAGGGAAAAATTCATTTTTAATAGGGGATATCAGTTGCACTCGCTCATTCAAAACTGATCCATCAGGTTCATAAAAAAATTGATCAAGTCCCAATATAGATTTTCATTGATTCCAGAAAAAGTAGCGGGTTTTGCTCCACATCCAGATGTGGAACCAAATATGCTGGACCAATGAAAAAGAACATCTGGTCGCACAAATCATCAAAAAGAGTTAAGAGAATCCCTGTTGTACGGACGCTGTTAGTAATAGCAGATCCGGTAAATTGAAACCTTCTGCTGTTTGAGTGCCGGGGCTCGTTCTGGATCAGAGTCTCTGCAAACCCACGGTAAAGATACCCTTAAACTCCTCCTTACCAAACATCATTTCGGTGAGAACAAAAATGGAAAAAATAACCATCGGCCCGATGCCGTACATGAGTGTCATGCCCGCCCTGCTCGTAGGGGTAAATGTGAAGGGAAAAGAAAACTACATGACTGCCGCGTGGTCCACAGTTGCCTGCATGGCGCCGCCCATGGTCTGCGTTGCGATCAACAAAACGCGTTACACTGCAAAGGGAATTGAGGAGAACAAGACCTTCAGCCTGAATATACCGTCTGCAAAATATGTGGTCGAGACCGATCACTGCGGGCTCGTCTCCGGCGCACAGGAAGACAAGTCCGGGGTTTTTAAGACATTTTACGGCAGGTTAAAGACTGCTCCCTTAGCAGAGGAATGTCCGGTCAACATCGAATGCAAATTGTTCAAGTCCGTTGACTGCGGGAGCCACCTGCTCTATATCGGTGAAGTTATGGAGATCCATGTCGATAAGGCATGCGCAAATGACGGGAAGCCCGATACAGAAAGGTTAGACCCGATCGTGTACGCTCAGGCAGCCTACTGGCAGGTTGGAAAACCGATCGATAAGGCATTCTCGGCAGGTAAGAAGTACCAGAAGAAGTGAGATCTGGAATTTGCTACAAGCACGCGATTTGATATATTTATCATACTTTAGCGTCACATACTATCAGGATTAGGAGAGTTCCATGTATTTAGTCGGAGAAGCACTTATTGGCGATGGCGCGGAGATTGCGCACATCGATCTGCTGATGGGCGATAAGGAAGGCCCGATCGGCTCAGCGTTTGCAAATGCGGTTTCACAATTGTCAGCCGGGCACACCCCGCTGCTCGCAGTTGTCCGCCCGAACCTGCTCACAAAACCAGTCACGCTCGTCATCCCGAAAGTCACCTTAAAGGATATGTCGCAGGTAAACGAGATGTTTGGCCCTGTGCAGGCAGCAGTGGCTAAGGCAGTTGCAGATTGTGTAGAAGAAGGTCTGTTTAATGGTGTCGACATTGAGAAAGTTGCGATCCTTGCATCGGTGTTCGTTCACCCGGATGCAAAGGATTACAACCGACTCTACCGGTATAACTATGGCGCTATGAAACTTGCACTCAACCGTGCACTTGCAGCATTCCCGGACGCAAAGACCCTTGTGTACGAGAAAGACCGTGCCGCCCATGCGATTATGGGATTCAAGGTACAGCGCCTCTGGGATGCACCATACCTGCAGGTCGCAATGGACCTTGTGGACATGGGCAAAGTTGCACAGGTACTAAAGGAACTTCCGGAGAATGACCACCTCATCATCGAGGCTGGTACACCGCTCATCAAGAAGTTTGGCCTTGGCGTGATATCCGAGATCCGCAAGCTCCGCCCCAACGCGTTCATCATCGCGGACTTAAAGATTTTAGACACCGGCAACCTTGAAGCCCGGATGGCCGCCGATGCAACCGCAGACGCTGTTGTGGTGTCTGGTCTTGCACCTGTATCAACCATGGAAAAGGCAATTGCCGAAGCCCGCAAAGTTGGCATCTACTCAATTGTCGATATGCTCAATGTGCAGAACCCGGCAAAGGTCATTGCAAGCCTGAAAGTCAAGCCCGATATCGTGGAACTCCACCGTGCAATCGACACCGATGACGCAGCCCATGCATGGGGCGACATCCCGGCAATCAAGAAAGCAGCAGGAGGCAAGCTCCTTGTGGCAACCGCTGGCGGCGTCCGGGTCAATGTAGTCAAAGATGCCCTCAAGGCTGGGGCGGATATCTTAGTTGTCGGCCGTGCCATCACCGCGAGCAAAGACATTGGTCACGCGGCAGACGAGTTCTTAGAGCAGCTCGACCGGGAAGAGATCGATCAGTTCAGGATTATGACTGATTTTTAAAGATCTGACAATATACTCTTTTTTGTCTTTGTTTTTTCTGAAGATCTGTATTTGGGTTTTTTTGTAATCCGGGAATAGGAATATCTTGGGACAATCGACCGTCTCCTCCTCTCAACATAAGAGATCCCAGTTCCGTTCAGAAACCGGAAAAACCAGATCGCAGAACCTATCGTATATGACGGCTAACCGTTTTAGTAATGAGTGCAGGTCAATGCCCGGTTCTCCTCGTCCATGGATGGAACAGCCATCCGGGGATCTGGAACCGGCTCGTACCCCGGTTATCAGATATTTCTCTCCCAGTGTGGAAATTTGACCATTCGACCATGGACAACACGGATATTGCAAAGCGTGCGGCTTATCTGAAAGCCTACATCTGCGATATGCGGGACGAGAGCGGGTACACGGGTCCGGTTGACATTGTCTGCCATTCGGTTGGCACCTGCATAACACGGTATCTCCTTGAAGTGATGGATGGTACAGAACGAAAAGAGAAAGTTCGGCAGCTCATTGGCCTTGGCCCGCCCAACAATGGCTCCGTACTTGCCGAACTGTTCCACGACCCGCTGAAAGGACGAGATATCATCAACCGGCTCACTGGGGTATTTGTCCCGCAGGGATTTGATCCTTCAATGGATTTGATAGTACAGGATGTAAGGCCGGCAAGTTCCGCGATGCAAAAACTCCGTCTGGCAGGAACCAGAGATGACATCACCTACCGGATCATCGTAACGGCAAACCCCGATGGAATGCCGGATTTCTTTCCCTTGTTTGACGGAAAAACATGGGGTATCAATAGTGATGGTAGCTGGCAGGAAACATGGGATGGTGATGGGATTGTGTCGCACCGTGAATCGCGCCTCCCAGGGATCACTCTTGATATTTTGCCATTGGGTCAGGATGATTCAGTTCAGTTGCCCCGTCACGACCAGTACTGCCACATCAACCTGCCAAAGAACGCGGTCGTCATTAGCCGAATCCTGCACTACCTCACAACGCCACTATCCTGATGCAGGGATTGTGTAATCTCCCCAACCATTAAAAGGAGACAGGTAAACACTGTGTACTTAATAAACGGGGATTCCACGACATGGATTTTTTATATTTTGATCAGGTATACAAACGACCTCTTCTGATCCCGGTGCTCATCGGCACGAGTGCAGCAGTGACCCTCGTTCTCAACATATATGGGCTTATTTACGGTATAACAAACGTTTTTCCCCATCTCTTATACATCCCGATCATTCTTGCAGCGTATTACTATCCAAAAAGGGGTGTGCCATTCACGATCCTGCTTTCGGTACTCTATTGCGGGTCAGTCTTTTTTCTGTATCCTTCCAGTATGGATGTGCTGACTGCTGCTCTGGCGCGGGTTGTTGTCTACATAGTAATAGCTTCTGTTATCTCCTTTTTGAGTGGCAGGATGCACCATGACACCCAGATGTGCAGGCGACTGGTCTCTATTGTAGCCTCCTCAAGTGACGCGATTGTAGCAGAAACCTTTGATGGCATCATCACCGACTGGAATGCCAGTGCTGAGAAACTCTACGGTTATACATCAAAAGAAATTCAGGGAAAACCGGTTACAATTCTTCTTCCTCCAGACAAACTGGACGAATCACAGTTCCTACTCCAGAAGATACAAAACGGTATACCGGTTGATCGCTATGAAACCGAGAGACTGACTAAAACCGGTAAAAGGATCCATGTATCTCTGTCGCTCTCCCCTATAAAAAACGTAAAAGGAGAACTGGTCGGTGCTTCGGTAAGTGCCCACGATATTTCTGATAAAAAACAGTTGCAGGACGAGATCCTGCAGTCAAAGATCGAATGGGAACGCACCTTTGAAGCTGTTCCCGACATGATTGCGATAATTGGACGGGATTATCATATTGTCCGCGTGAATAAGGCAATGGCCGATCGATTGGGAGTGCAACCGGAAGAGGCTGTGGGAAAAGCGTGTTACGAGCTGGTTCACCACAGCACAAACCCTCCCGGTTTCTGTCCGCACGGCAGCTTGCTTGGCGATGGGAAGGAACATGCACAGGAAATTCATGAAGACACCCTGAATGCAGATTTTCTTGTAACCGCTTCACCTCTCCGTGATGAAGAGGGCAATGTCACGGGCAGCGTCCATGTGATGAGGGATATCACCGAACTCAAAAACGCTGCAGATGCGCTGCGCCTTGCAAACAATAAACTGACAATGCTCTCCTCTATCACACGGCACGATATCTTAAACAAACTCACCGGGCTGAAGATGTATCTTGAACTCTCAAAAGAGACTGTGAAAGACCCGGTCTTTCTCGAATATCTTGCAAAGGAGATCGATGCCGCAGGAGCAATTGAGCGGCAGATCGAATTCACGCGATATTACGAGAGTATCGGTGTGAACGCCCCGCAATGGCAGGATATCGCTGAGCAGATACGATCCGCTGCATCGCAACTCAATCTTGAAGAGATCACATTCGATCTCCTGATACCCCCTGTCGAGGTATATGCCGATGCGCTCATCGAAAAAGTGTTCTATAACCTGATGGAAAATTCACTTCGCCATGGGGGCCGTGTCACTCGTATGTCGTTTTCCTTTGAAGAAGAGCAAAAAGGTGCAGTGATCACGTACCGGGATGATGGCGAGGGTATTTCACTTGAATATAAGAAAAAACTGTTCCAGCGCGGTTTTGGCAAACATACTGGTCTTGGTCTCTTCCTTTCCCGGGAAATTCTCTCGATCACCGGAATCACAATAACCGAAAACGGTGACCCGCAAAATGGCGTTCGTTTTGAGATCCGTGTGCCAAAAAACAGTTACAGGGTTACCTCAACAAAACCTGGATAACTCGTTTAAAAAACCGGTGATATGGGGAATATAATGAAAAAAGAAGTGTGTGAGTTGATGGATTTTTGTCTGGCATCACAACCGATCAGAAAAACGTAACAATCCTCCTCGCCATGCAAAAAAGCGAGATCACTGAGCACCAGATCTACATAAAGATCGCAGCGACAACAAAAGATGTCCATAACCGTGAAGTGCTGACACGAATCGCAAGCGAAGAGCTTGCTCATTACGGGATCTGGAAGCGATACACAAAGCAGGATGTTGCACCCGATATGCTGCGGGTCTGGTTCTATTACTTAATTGCACGACTTCTCGGAATGACGTTTGCCATCAAACTGATGGAGGGTGTTGAGAAGAGGGCACAGTCAGCCGATCAGGCCATTCCGTTTACGATTCCGGAAATTGCCGGCATATTAAAGAACGAAGAGGAACATGAACGTGAACTGATTGCGCTTATTGATGAAGAACGCCTGAAATATGTCGGCTCTGTGGTACTGGGATTAAATGATGCGCTCGTTGAGTTCACCGGAACCCTTGCCGGTCTCACGTTTGCCATCCAGAACACGCAGATCATTGCAGTTGTCGGACTTGTAATGGGTGTCGCAGCATCGCTCTCAATGGCGGCATCTGAGTATCTCTCGCAACGATCTGACGGTGGGACTGCTGATCCGATCAAGGCATCGGTTTACACCGGCGCTGCCTACATTGTCACTGTGAGCCTGCTGATCCTGCCGTTCCTGCTCTTCACCAGTCCCTTTGTTGCCCTGATGCTCACCCTGTTGGCAGCAATAACGGTGATCTTTGTTTTCACATTCTATGTATCTGTAGCAAAAGATCTCCCGTTTTACAAGCGTTTTGCCGAGATGGCAGCCATCAGCCTTGGCATTGCGGGAATATCATTCCTGATAGGTATTGCAATACGGTTTGTCCTGAATGTCAACATATAAGCGGGGATTTTTGGCATCGGCACCGCTATTTTTTTAGCGTTTCTCCGTTTCTCCCAATAACAAATGCTATTGCCAATTACCAGCAATCATCTGATAACGATTGTTGTGCAGTGATTTAAAAAAAGATCTAAAAATATTTCCCGGTCACACTTAACCTCACTGTAAACAAAGAACAAGCAGCCTGATATTCATGACACCCGAAATTCCCCGTTTAAAAGGTATGAGTGTCCGTGAGAAGATTCTCATCCTATTTTTAGCTCTCTCTCTCATCTCGCTGCTTATTACCGGTATGTTGGCCTTTGTCACCATCAGCCGTATTGGGAATTATGCGGAAAAGAGCTTGTCAGAACTCGGAAATGATGCTGTGAATGACAGCACAGTCGCTCTCAAGAATGAGGCAGAGATTAACCTGAAGAGGTTAGCAAATGATCAGGCCCAGATTACCCAGTTATCATTCGATGACACTGCAGCAGAGATTGATATCCTTGCGGCACAGGCAATTTCCCTAACGAATAACCCCCCGCTTATACCATCCATACCTTCCTTTACAAGAAACAACTCGCCACCCAACCCACTCAGCGGTACTTTAGTCCTCCTTGCACCCGGATCCACAGCAACACCTCAGTCTGACGAATATCGCACCCTCGCAGGAATGGATGACCTGCTCAAGGCGATGAAAATAGCAGATACGGATCTCAAAGCGACCTACATTGCTACTGATTCCGGCATCTTACGCATGTATCCCTGGACTAATAAACACGAAGCGATTTATGATCCCCGTACCCGATCTTGGTTTGTAAATGCAAAAAAAACCTATGGCACTGTCTGGTCCGGGCCGTATGTGGGCGCAACCGATAGTAGCGTGATGTTTACCTGCTCGCGTGCGATTTCAACAAAGTACCGTACATGGGTGGTTGCGTCCGATGTCACCGTAGATACCATTAACGCGAATTTCGACCGTCTCATGCTCGATAGCAGCGGCTACGCAGTACTGGTGGACAGTGAAGGAAACGTGATCAGCAGCCCGAATCTTTCAGCGGGCGATACGAAATGGAACGAGGCGTTTCCTACAAAGAATATATTTAACAATTCCAATCCTGAAATGGTAAAAATCGGCCGGAAGATGGTTGCCGGAGAATCAGGAATCGATCATTTTAGGATCGATGATGAGGTCTACAAGGGGGATATCTATATCGCGTATGCCCCAATAAAATCCCTAAACTGGAGTTTTGCCATTTCTGTACCGGCATCGCATATCATCGAACCTGCGGTAAAGACTGGTAATAAAATCGATATTCAGACACGGGAAATCATTGAAAATATCGACGCCCAGACAACCCTGATGCTGCAGATATTAGCAGGGCTGTTTTTTATCCTCCTGATTGTTGTCATCCTGCTCTCGGTCAAACTTGCAAAGATAATCACCCGGCCAGTGGAGTTGCTCAGGCAGGGAACTGTAGCGTTAGGTAAAGGAGATCTTGATTACCATCTTACAATTGAGACCGGAGATGAATTTGAAGAACTTGCCCAATCGTTCAATACGATGGCTGCTGATTTAAAAAAGAATATTGAGGTTCTCCGTCTCACTACAGCTGAGAAGGAACGCTATGCCAAAGAAATGGAGATTGCAAAGGAGATCCAGGATAATTTCCTGCCAGAGTATACACCGACAATTCCCGGTATCGAACTTGCAGCCACTACACTTCCGGCCATGGAGATCGGTGGTGATCTCTATGACTTTATACCTGTGCAAAAAGATCTCTGGGGGCTTGCCATAGCAGATGTTTCTGGTAAGGGAGTCAGTGCTGCACTGTTCATGGCTCTTTGCAGCACAGTAATCCGTGTGAGCGGGAGTGCTGAAGCAGATCCGTCTGTAGTGCTGGAGCGTGCAAACCAGCTGATATACGCAGATGGACGGTCCAGCATGTTTATTACCCTCTTCTATGGGGTGCTGGATCCTGCAAACCGGAAATTTACGTATGTAAATGCCGGGCATAATCCCCCGATGCTTGTAAGGAGCACTCCCCCTGAGGTCCGGACTCTTGAAGAAGGCCGGTGCATTGCACTAGGGGTAGTTCCTGAAGTAACTATCACATGTTCTGAGCTGGCTCTGGAATGCGGCGATCTCATTGTCATGTACACCGATGGTGTGACAGAGGCGTTCAATCCGCAGGATGAAGAATTTGGTGAAGAACGGCTGATGAAGTATCTTAAAAACCACCATAATGATCCGGTCAGGGAAATTATGAACGGGCTTGTTGATGAGGTGAGAAGTTTCTGTGGCAGCAGGGCACAGTCCGATGACATCACGCTGGTAATTGTCAGGGTGAAGTAGGCAGCGTATCTGAATTATGTTTTCCAGTGTCAACCCCTTATCATCGGTTAGATTCCGGTAAAAAAACCATCATTCTTTTTTAGTACGTCCCTCTGTTTAAAATTAAATCCAACGATCTTTTTAGCCGGAACAACCCAGCATTAGAGTAACACATGCCGCATTCCGTATCTGTCGATGTTGGGGACGATCCTGGTTCCTATGCCAAAAAACAGCGGACCGTCCTGATCAGTCTTATTGTTGATTTCATACTTTGGATCCCGGACATTATCGCAGCTATCCTCTCTGGTTCGATTGTCCTGTTTGCAGATGCGGTGAAATGCGGCAACGAGATCATTGCCACATTTTTGGCCTATCTTACAATACGCAAGATGTCAAAAGGTGGCGCTGGGGTGTACGATTACGGTATGGGCAAGATGGAGACGATAACATCTGTCATCACAGGTGGAGTGATGATCATCTCGTTAATGATCGTCTTTGTAGTTGCCCTGTATCGTATCGCAGTCCCGGGAGAACTTGTCCATGAGGGGGTATTGCTGGGTATCGTTCTCATGGTGATCGGCGTAACCATGAACTCGTATCTCTGGCTGAAGAATTACCGGTTTAACCAAAAGGAACCATCTCCCATCATGGATTCACAGTGGCGGCTGTTCCGCACAAAGGCGTTTTCTGATTTCACGGTTCTTGTATCCCTGATTGCCACCCTCGAACTCTCTGCCTACAGCTGGTCACTGTATATCGATCCGCTCGCATCCTTTGTGATCGCCGGTTTCTTACTGTTCTCCGGGTACCGGGTGATCACCACATCCCTGCCGGACCTGCTCGATAAGACGCTTGATGAAGAACTCCAGATGGTGATTGTCCGGCACCTGGCAGTCTTCTTTCATGATTATACGGCCCTGCACGGGGTACGCTCACGCCGTTCGGGAAGCAACGTGTATATTGATATCTTCTTAGAGTTTGACGGTGAGAAGAAGATGTGTGAGGTCCAGGATATCATCAACCGGATCAAGGTGTCGCTTGAAGCCCATATCGCCAAAAGTTCGGTGAGTGTGATTCCTACAAGTTCGACTGTATGTACATGTACTATACCCCCGCCTCCGGAATAATTGGATGTTTTTTTTTAATTCTTTTTTGCCATTTTCGTTTTTAATAATCCAATCAAAACTCACCTCTCTATGTGAAAAAAATGTTAATCTCCACCAACAACCGAACTTTTTTTGCCCTCAACTCGCCAATTACCGGATAAGTTTATTAAAAAACAGAGGAATACCGGCTATGAAAACCATTATTTATTATTTTACCGGCACCGGAAACTCGCTTGCCGCAGCCAAAGTGATCTGTGCCCGTCTCGGTGACTGCGAACTGGTATCGATACCCGCTCTTGCCGGGTCACCTGCTGAAATTATTCCATCGGCCGATCGTATCGGCATTGTCTGCCCGGTCTACGATTTTGGCCTCCCGTCTATTGTTGCAGAATTTGCACAAAAACTGGATCTCTCCGGCACCGGCTATTGTTTTGCCGTGCTCACCATGGGTGGCATGGGTGGTTCAGCCCTCCACCAGCTAAATGATATTATACAAAAACATGGCGGCAGGTCTCTTGATGCTTCATTTACCGTCCGGATGCCGGGCAACTTCGTCCCGCTCTATAATCCTCCGCAGGGAAAAAAACGCGAGGAGATTCTTGCAAAGGGACAAAAACGCATTGAAGAAATCGCAGGGATGATAGACAGAGGGCTGATTGTCCGGCCCGGCATCTCGCCCCTGACATCACTGCTCAAACATTTCACATATGCGGGATTTATCAAATATCGTTGCCTTTGTATGCAGAGTTTAGCATAAAAGACCAATTCTAAATAAAAGCCATTTTACCTCGGAGAATGTTGTATTCACCCCGAAGATTATTTCTAATTATTTTAGAATATATTAATCTAATTTGTTTAAGAGATCGCCAAAATATAAGCCAATGTAAGTAATTTTTAATGAATATATTTGTATCCACCATTAAACCCGGTACCTATTATGGCAGGCACTAAGCCCCTTGCTGTACAAATATGGAATTCGGGCTGTCATATCACGGCAGTAGAGCCCCGGCTAGCCCTCTCAAATCGCCGATCTCCTCT
>JAUYTV010000013.1 GCA_030694985.1 Methanoregula sp. | reverse complement strand
ATATCCCGGAAAGAAAAACAGGTTCTTGAATACGGTTTCGTATTTACTCCGTTTGCTATTCATGGACAAATGAATTTCACAAACGGAGTTCAAAAATCTCTTCTTCCGAATTTTACCTTATCCTAAATCTGGAGAAGAACCCATTTTATTTTACACGCTGAAATGGCGGTATGCACCGTAACAGGCAACCACAAGAACCCCCAGCACAAATGCATAGAGCAGCGGACTGCCTTCAAGTGCAAGCCCAAAAAATCCCCCGCTTCCCTCTTCATCTCCCTCGCTCTGGAGACCTAAGGCATGGGTGAAGCGCTCTTCAATGCCCATATCCCCGGTTATACTGTATGCAGCCAGTGACACGACAATTACCATTATTAAAAGACCGATAAAAATGCCAAGACCTTTCTTTTCGCCCAATGGTGTCATACAAGATCATCTCCTAAGAGATCCGGCCGCACTTTACCAATATAGGCAACAATGAGACCACTAACGAATGCCTCGATCACAGCAACTCCCATATTTACCGCAGCAAGTAAAGAGAGTCCGGTCAGGATCTGGCCGGTGCTCTGGTTCACGCCCTGAATGCCGGATATGACAATAATAAGGATCATCATGATATTTCCGCAGAACAATCCGGCCAGTGTTGCGATACCGGCCCGTGAGAAGAGATCAGGAATTGCGGATTTTAAAAGCCGGAAGCAGGAGTATCCGATGAACACTTCAACAATGTTGACCAGAGCATTTGCACCAATCAGCCCCCAGCCGCCATGACCAATTGCAGCGGATAAGATATTGATGATGAGTACCACAAGAGATCCTGCTGCCGGGCCCACAAGAATACCAATGAGCGGGGTTAAGTTGAGATGGACTCCTCCAAAGATGGGAATGCTCACCTGAAAGATGGCAAAGGCTGCGGCTGTACAGAATGCAGCAAGGGTGATCTTTCTGCGGTTGGGTTTCTTTTCAGACCTCATCAGGTAAATTGCAATCCCGACAAGGATGATGGCAGCAGTCCACCAGAGGATGGTATAGAACAGGGAAAACGATCCGTCTTCGAGATGAATGTGCGCCATAAGGTGTTAGTCTGCTCCTTTTTTTTATCACGGGAAAATACCCGGCTGCTGAAAAGACAATTGACGGAAATGCATAAAAAGATTAGGGAAATGTTGGGTGCACTCCAAATTTTGTTTTTGGTATCAGGATTTTGAGGGTTGAAGCGCCCGGATGAGTTCGAGCCGGTGTATAGGCCGTTGATCCGGTTCTCTTCCCTGTGCTTTACAGTATTCCAGATATATCCTGACTGTCTGTGGCAGGGTGAGACCGGCCTCTTCAATGAGTGAGGGGTTATAGAAGATTTCATCCGGGCAGCCTTCTGCAAAGACCGAACCGTTTTTCACCAGACAGACCCGGTCAGCGATCCGTGCAGCAAGGTCGAGATCGTGGGTAGCAATGACCACACTGATCCCGTAATCCCGTTTGAACCGGAGAATCAGCGCTTCAACCCCTTCACTGTGCAAAGGATCCAGATCGGATGTAGGCTCATCAAGAACCATGATCTTTGGTTTCATGGCAAGAACACCGGCAATAGAGACCAGGCGTTTCTGCCCGCCGCTCAGGTAATTGGGAAGTTTTAACACAAGGTCAGCAGCCCCAACACCTTCAAGGGCATTCATTGCTGCCGCTTTTGCATCAGCATGAGACATGCCAAGGTTGAGCGGGCCAAACATCACATCGTCAAGCACGGTGGGGGCAAAGAGCTGGTCATCGGAACGCTGGAAGACAACCCCGACATCTTTCCAGAGATCTGAACGCTCGCCATGAGTTATCGATCTGCCATTGACCCAGACATCGCCTTGGGAGGGGGTGAGAAGCCCGTTTAAATGCTCAAGGAGCGTGGATTTGCCCGAACCATTCGGCCCGCAGAGTGCCACAATCTCATCCTTGAGCACGTAAAAACACATATCGTGGATACCAACGCTGCCGTCAGGGTAGGTATGGCTTGCGCAGTCAACATGGATGAGTTCACGCTTCTTATCAACGGGCGGGCAGTGCGGGGCCTCGGGATCGCGGCGTATGATGGTCATTTAAAAAAAACCTCCTGTGTTTGGCACCATCAGGACAATGAGCGCAATAACACAGGCAAATGCCCCCATCACAAAAAAACCTGAAAAGCCGGGTTTTGGAATTTCTGTTCCTGCTTCATACTTGCCACTATAACCTCGGGCAATCATTGCCTGGTGCACCCGCTCTGCCCGGTCAAACGATCGGATGAAGACAAGGGCAAATACTTCGGCAAAGATCCGTCCCTGCACACGGATGCTGTGAATGATCCCGCCACCCCGTGAACGTACTGCTTTGAATATCGCACCCGTCATCGAGAGCGTTAGGAACAAGAATCGATAGGCTAAAAGAAAGATCTGATCGAGCGGGGTAGGGAAAAGGCGGTAGATCATGGCAGAGAAATGCTGGTAGCGTGTGGTCATGAGAAAGAAGAGCGAGTATGTGACCGAGATCAATGCCTTTAAGAGAAGGGTGATGAAGAGGATTACACCATTATTTGTGAGAGTGAGTGTAAACAAACCAAAATTCCACGTAAATATCGGGGTGCCCGGCTCAGTCCACATCATTATCCCTATAAGTGAGATGACAAAGAGTACCGGCAGGGTGTACCATGCGATGAGTTTTTTTATGGGAAGACCTGCAGATGCGTATATGCCGAGAATGACTAAATAGAGTAATCCGCAGATCAAGAGGTTGCGGGTGAGGGTGATGAGCAGGATTACCAAAAGGAGCCCGGTAAACTTTGTCCACGGGCTCACGCGGGAGAAAAATGTGCCCTCCCGCTGGGCATAGGAAGTGATCAGGTCAAGGTCCGGAATATGGGAAGAGATCATTGTTGAACTCATGGTTTTGTCATCCCCCTAATCAAACATAACCCGTATGTTTTTTCGATCCATCATCACTCATGCATCCGTTATCATGGGTGATCTCACCACAGATCCCATTCCGTGGATGACCCATTGCACGGCAAATTGTGTCGATCGCTTCTTTGGTCACGAGGCTCTCGAAACGTGAAACTTCCCGGCATGCCTGCTCATCGGAAAGACCGTAGCGCACAAAAATCAGGCTTAAGATCCTGTGCCGTTTTACCAGAAATTCCGCATGATGCTTTCCCGTATCAGTTAAGCAGACACCATAGTACGGAACATGTGTGATATACCCTGCAGCGTTTAGTTCTGCCAGAGTTTTTGTGATCGTAGAGGGATCAACAGCAAACGCAGATGCGATCTCATTTGTCCTGACATTACCCGTCCGCCCGAAAATATATTTCAGATACTCAACTTTCTTATGGGAAAGAGCAAGGCCGTACTCGGGCTCCATACAGGATATATTGATGTAATCCAGAATAAGGTTTGGTATTACCCCAAATATTTGACAAGCAATGTGCAAAAATTGGCCAATGAAATGACGAAAAGCAACCGAACCCCCGGCATCATGGGCACAACTCCCTGGCCAAAAAAAAAAGTAACGGGGAAGGTACTTATTGTAAAGCGTTCCATCATCTCTTAAGATTTAAGGTCAGTTAGGAGTTGAATTGATAGGAACAGGAAAAAATCTCAAAGAGAGGGACACGCTCATCCAGCTTGCGATAATCTTCCTCTGTTTGGGGATCATCATTATCGATGTATTTCTTCCTCTGGGCTTTGTCCTCTGGATCCTCTACCTTGTGCCGCTCTTGTTATCAGTGTGGCTCACCGGTCGCTATGCCCCGTTTATTATTGCATGGCTGATAACCGGTGTGATACTGGTAAGCAGCCTGATCTCTGTTACACTCCGGCAGGATCCTTCTGACCTGCCGGACCGGGCAGTCTTTATCCTGATGATTGCAATCGTCGCATTGCTGGTCTATGAGATCCGGGCCAATTACGCACTACTGGAAGCAGAAGTGGTTGAACGGCGCAAAGCACAGGAGAGTCTTTTAGAATTCACTCACAGTCTTGAAGTTCGTATCGCTGATAGAACCCGGGAGATCTCTGAAATCAATCACGATTTGACTGAAGATATTAAAAAACGCCGCAAAGTGGAAGCTGCCCTTGAAACGGCAAACCAGAAACTTTCCCTGCTCTCGCAGATCACAAGGCATGACATCTCAAACCGGGTCTTTGTCCTGTTAGCAGAGCTCGATCTGGCAAAGGACCTGGCAAAGGATCCCCGGCTCACAGAATCCCTTCTCCAGCTTGAACGAACCTCCATGGCGATTCAGGACCAGATCGCATTTACTAAAGATTACCAGGAGATCGGTGCACAGGCACCGGCATGGTATCCGATCACATTACTCATCAGTAGTGCGGCAGACCCGTTGTATTCACCGGAAGTGAACGTATCTGTCCATTGCGATGGGGTGGAAATTTTTGCCGATGCCATGATCAGCAAAGTGTTTTACAACCTGATCAACAATGCCCTCCGGCACGGTGAGCACCTGACCCGGATTACATTCTCGTATCAGGTTTCTGGTACCGATCTGGTGATATTTTGTGAGGATAACGGGATTGGAATTGAATTTAAAGACAAGAATAACATATTCAGGAAAGGGTTTGGCAAAGACTCAGGTCTTGGACTTTTTTTAAGCCGCGAGATCCTCTCGATAACCGGTATCACCATAACAGAGACGGGTGAACGTGGGAAAGGATCAAGGTTTGAGATCCATGTTCCGGATGGGGACTGGCGGGTAACCGAATCATAATTTTTATTTTTTTGCAGTAACAAAACATGGGAAAGCAAGTGAATGTTTTTTTAGAGTACATTTGCAGACCACTAAAAATACCGTCTCACTCTTTTTTAGTGAACGGAGTTCTCTCGATATGCTGTCTTCTGATACAGGAAATCGTTGAGCCGGTGAATGGGCGCGGTTTGGTAATATGATCTCAATGGGAATGTAATGGCAGACACCATATCACCTTTAATCCAGCGTTCCTTCACCGCGATTTTATCGTTCCCATGCAAAACACTTATACTCCAGATGACAATATCATAGTACAGTTTATAAAATGACTGTTTGAGTAATCATTATGTATGGATCATCAAATTTTGGTGGAAACCGCGGTCCCCGTGACTTCGGTCCCCGTGAAATGACAAAAGTAGTCTGTTCAGACTGTGGAAAGGAATGCGAAGTACCGTTTAAGCCAACTGAGGGAAGGCCCGTCTATTGCAGAGACTGCCTCCCGAAACACCGGAAGCCCCGCTTCTAAGTGTTTTACGGTTAATTATTTCTCTTTTTTTTGTAAGTTTCTGTTGTTACTGATGATTCAGTGGCACATTTGCTTCATGGGTGCAACATAGGGTGCCTCGTTGTCCACAGACATAATTGCAGAAATGCTGCCGGAATGCGGATTTGAAAGGATCCAATAAAAGCATTTGAAAAAAAACGTAGGATGATGTAACGGTTTTTTCCCACTATTGAAATGTGATATTTACTCATCAATGGATATCGTTGTCAGCTTCACTGACTCGACACCCTTGTGGGCCATCAGTTTCTCTGCAAGCCCCTTGAGCTGCGCACCGTCACCATGTACGAGAATTACTTCAAGACATCGCTGGTGCGTGACATGGGAATGGAGTGAGGCCTTGATGATGTCATGGTATTCATGCTCAATCTCCGTGATTGCCTGGAGGAGGTTGCGTTGCTCGTGGTCATAGACCATCGTGATGACACCCTCGCGCTCACCTTTGACATCCGACATCCACTTGTAATATGTGATGTACGTGCGGATCGCATCACGGATACCTTCTGATCGGGAGGAGTAGCCGCGGAAGTTTAAGATTTCATCAAATTTGTCGAGCAGGTTCTTTGGGAGTGATATCCCTATCCGGGAGAGGTCGTCATCCATAGCAATATCCTTGATTGTATATGATTGCGGATTGTTTTTTAATGTTTTGAAAAATGCTGGATCTGCGTAATACTTGGTAAGATCTCTTTTGCTGCTGGTACGAGATATGGATACTTCTGATATCAGTATTCAATACATTTCGAAATAATGGTCTTTGTGGACATGATCAGTTCTGTGTATGTATGTGAATTTAATGATACTCTTAAGGGTGGAACCGTTATAAGAAATTACAAACATGGTTTCCCTCCACGGTACTATTCCGGATAACCCAATGGAAGTGAGATTTGACATTTGGACATTTGGCTCCTGATTGTATATCTGATATTTATGTGACAGGATACACCGGATACTAAAAAACTGCCAAGTATACGGAGATTCTTACCAGTCAAATAAACAAAATTATGGAAAATTGTAAGATTATTTTTTAAGAAACTGGATTTTCGTTTGCTAAAACACAATTACATTATAAAAAATGTCAGATTCGATCACAAAATGATAAGATTTATTATATCTCTAATGCTACACAATTGTGAAATTGTAATAATTCCTTTGTGGTGAACCCATGCACATACCCGACGCATTCATTCCCATCTGGCAGGGCGCAATCTACTGGATCATCGCCCTTGTATTCATAGCGCTTGCCCTCAGGTGGGCACGAAATGAAATGAACGAAGAGAAACTCCCGCTCATTGCGGTGCTTGCCGCAGCTATCTTTGCCCTCCAGTCCTTTAATCTCCCCGTCTCGATGGGGACGAGCGGACATCTGGTTGGCGGGGCGCTTGCCGCAATCATCCTCGGCTCACCGTTTGCCGCAGTATTCATCTTAACGCTGGTACTCATTGTGCAGGCAGTGCTGTTCGGTGACGGAGGGATCACAACATTGGGCGCAAACATCATCAACATGGGTGTCATTGGCGGCTTTGTGGGTTTCTACACTTTCAAAGGCCTGATGGGTGCAACAAAGAACATGCCCATATCGGCATTCGTTGCCGCATGGCTGGCGTGCCTGATTCCTGCCCTTGCCTGTGCAGTGGAGATGTACTTTGCCGGTACGTTCCCCCTCAGAGAGGGTCTGATTACCATGGGCATATACCATGCCATAATTGGTGTGATCGAAGGGATCGTTACTGTAGCTGCCATTTACCTGATAACAAAAGCAAGACCGGATCTGGTGGATACCGGAGTCAAGATTGCCAAGGGGGCTGGCGCATAATGATGGACAACAAGACTTTTCTCATTGCAGGCATTGTCGTTGCCCTCCTTATTGGCGTTGTTGCCGTCTTCATGGCATCCGGAGATCCGGATGGACTGGAGAGCACAGCGTTGGTTTTGCAAGGTGAAAAGACGCTCACCGGTTCTGCCCCCCCTCATGCGGAGATCAAGGAAGACATGACCGGAAAGTTTGCCTACTCAGCGCCGATGCCAGACTATTCGCTTGGTGAGTCCATGGGATCGGCAGGGGGTCTGGTTGCAATAGTTGTTGGTACGATCCTTGCATTTTTCGTAGTGCTGGGGATTGCCTATGGAATAAAATTGGCAGGTAAACCGGTAAAATAAAACCAACAGACCTTTACCTTTTTTCATCCTATTTCCTATACTCATGCACCTGATCGAGACCCGCGAGCTCTGTTATGTCTATCCAGGAAAAGTTGCGGCTTTAAATAACATCAATTTCATCGCCCCGCGAAATGCCCGCATCGCAGTGATCGGATCGAATGGTGCAGGAAAAAGCACACTTTTCAAGCACTTCAATGGAATTTTCAAACCTACATCAGGTTCCGTGCTTATTCGTGGCGAACCCATAACAAAGCAGAACAGCAAAGAGATTCGCAAGTTTGTCGGGATTGTCTTTCAAAACCCCGATGACCAGATCTTCTCTCCCACCGTTGAACAGGATATTGCTTTTGGTCCTACCAACCTGGGGCTTGATTCTCAAACAATTCATCACCGTGTTCATGAGGCACTCAAAGTGGTGGGAATTGAGCACCTGGCAAGCCGGGTGCCGCATCACTTGAGCGGGGGCGAAAAGAAGCGGGTTGCCATTGCGGGTGTGATTGCAATGGAACCCGAAGTGCTGGTGCTCGATGAACCAACCGCAGGACTCGATCCAAAGGGAGTTGCCGATCTCAACACGTTCATCAACTCACTTGCAAAAAAATACGGAATGACTGTTATCTTCTCCACCCATGATGTCGGACTTGTACCCGAGATTGCGGATTACATTTACGTCATGGACAAGGGACGGGTGGTTGCCTGCGGCACCGTTGATGAGATCTTCATCCAGCCGGATATGCTCAAATCCGTCAGGCTGGATGTTCCAGTGATCCCTAAACTTTTAAAATCATTAAAAGAGAACGGCATCGAAGTATCGATGGCATATACTTATACCGATGCAGAAGAGTCCCTGCTTCGCGCTTTTGGCAAACGATCATGATCGAAGAACTCTTCCAGATCGAACGGGATGCGTACCGTGACAGCGTGATCCACCGGCTTGATGCCCGGGTAAAGATTGCCATCGCATTTGCAGCAATCATTGCTCTTGTGGCTGTGCCCTACTCCACCATGGTCTATACGGTAGGGGCGATCTTCTTTTTATTTTTTTTAGTTCTCTGGGTTTGCACCCGTTTGTCTCCGGTTGTCTATGCAAAACGCTTAATGACGATTGTCCCGCTCTGGGGCATGGTCATCTTCTTTCAGATCTTTTTTAAGAACAAGTACTACACCGAGTACCACGTTTTTATGAGCCTGCCGCTGGGCATCAGCATATATTACGAATCAATAGAGTTTGCCTTTATCCTGCTTGCGAAATTTATCATCTGTATATCGTTTATCATCCTGCTCTCCTCAACGACAAAAATGCACGAGATGCTAGAAGGTGCAGCCCGGATGGGACTGCCCGCTGAGTTTGCCCTGGCGCTCGGGATGATGATCCGTTACCTTTTTGTCTTTGGCTACATGTTCCGCAAGATCAACGAGACCTTAAAAACCAAATGTTTCGATGTCTTTGATCGCCAGCTGCCGTACCGCTACCGGCTCCGGCAACTCGGGTACACCATCGGAACAATGTTCATACGTTCCTATGAGCAGGGCGAAAGAGTGTACACCAGCATGATCTGCCGGGGTTACGGGCGGGAGAGTTATCTCTTTGTTGAGAGGAAACCACTAAAGGTTCGCGAATGGGCCTTTCTCACCTTATCCCTGATATTTATCATCGCAGTCCCCATCACCATCTGGTTGACTGCAATCCGCCTTTTCTAAGTCATCTTTTTTTATTCCGGATGCCATCATCTTTGCATGGTAAACAAGTTCGGCCACGGGTTTATAACAAACATCATGCTGATCGCAGGGCACTTTGCGCTACCCCCGGAAAAGGCATGGTACGGCGCGGGCGATCATGTCGAAGGACTCACGCTTCCTGAAAAGTTTTACGGAACCGAAGTTGAAGAACTCACCACGATGCTCAGAAAGAAAGTTATCTGGCACCAGCCGGGCAGCATGGACAAAGAAGATGCAAAAGAAGTGACCATAACCCTCAACCGCCTCGTCGTTGCAATCGACCGGGAGCTGGGTATTGCTGATGCTGCGATCGGGGAGTTCCGTTAACAGGGGAATTCTTTATATACAAAAATCCGGTTTTTACTCCGATCCTTTAAGTCATCAAACAACCCATAATTATTGTGAAAATTCAACACAATTTTTATTCATTTTTAACGGAGGTTTTCCTTGACTGACACGTACGATGCATCCCATATCACGGTGCTTGAAGGGCTCACCCCGGTCCGCGAACGCCCGGCCATGTACATCGGGGGTACCGATACCAAGGGCCTGCACCACCTTGTTTACGAAGTGGTGGACAACTCAATTGACGAAGCACTTGCAGGGTACTGCAGCCGGATTTCTGTCATCATCAACAGGGATGGCTCACTCCAGGTGGAAGACAATGGCCGTGGCATTCCGGTTGACCGGATGGAAAAGAACGGCAAGAGCGCCCTTGAAGTGGTGCTGACCGTTCTCCACGCTGGCGGAAAGTTTGACAAAGAGAGTTACCAGGTTTCCGGTGGCCTTCATGGTGTCGGTGTCTCGGTTGTCAACGCACTCTCCAACTGGCTCTCTGCGCATGTGTATCGCGATGGCAACATCTACGAAATGCGTTTCTCTAAAGGGCTGATGACCTCTCCGCTCTCCACTCGGGAAGAGTCACTCAATGAGATGCTCGTCCGGTACCAGCAGTGGTACGGGGCACCTGCCCCTTTCACACGAGCCGTAGTTCCTGTCAGCACCACGGCAACCGGACAGCAGGATCTCTTGTCCGCACCGTTAATCGATCCGATCGAATCAGAGCGCGAGAGCCGCTTAGCCTTCCTGGCACAGTTCGGCCCGAAGATGACCGGCACAAAGATACACTTTGTTCCCGATGCCACCATCTTTGAGACCACCACGTTCGATTACGATGTGCTGGCCCACCGTCTCAGGGAACTGGCATTTCTAAACGCAGGTCTTACGATCAATATCACGGATGAGCGGTCGGGCTATACTGCAATCTATTGCTATCCCGGTGGACTTGTTGAATTTATCAAATACTTAAACGATGGTGTGGAATGCCTCCACCCGACCCCCATTGATATCTCGAAAAAGGATATCGAGAACAAGCTTGAACTCGAAGTGGCCATGCAGTACACCACCGCATATGACGAGAAGATCTACTCGTACGTCAACTCCGTTAATACCCGTGACGGCGGCACGCATCTCGAAGGTTTCCGAAGTGCCATCACCCGGACTATCAACACAGTCGCAAAGAGAAATGGCCTGATCAAGGAGAACTCAACAATCACCTTACGTGGTGAAGATGTACGGGAAGGCCTTACATCAGTAGTTTCAGTCAAGATGGCAAATCCCCAGTTCGATGGGCAGACCAAGATGCGCCTTGGAAACAGCAGTGTCAAGGGCATTGTAGACTCACTGGTCTATGCGGCCATGAGCGAATATTTTGATGAAAATCCACAGGTGCTCAAGATCATCATTGAAAAAGCACTTTCTGCTGCAAAAGCCCGTGAAGCTGCACGCAACGCAAGGGATCTTGCCCGGCGCAAGAGCTCGCTTGAGAGTTCCGGACTTCCCGGCAAACTTGCCGACTGCTCGGAACGCGACCCGGCAAAGAGTGAAGTCTACATTGTGGAAGGAGACTCTGCCGGTGGTTCAGCCAAGCAGGGACGGGACCGGAAGTTCCAGGCAATCCTTCCACTGCGGGGAAAGATCCTTAATGTGGAAAAAGCCGGAGAACACCTTATTCTAAGAAACGCTGAAATCCAGACGCTCATCTCGGCAATCGGCACCGGCATTGGTGAAAAATTCGACCAGGAACGGGCCCGCTACCATCACATTGTGATCATGACAGATGCTGATGTGGATGGTGCACATATCCGCACACTTCTCTTAACTTTCTTCTTCCGGTACATGCTCAAGCTGATAGAAGCCGGGTATATCTACATTGCCCAACCCCCCCTGTTCCGCATAGCAAAAGGAAAAGAAGAGAAGTATGTATACTCGGAAGATGAGATGCAGAAAGTCTCGGCAGCCATGGGAGAAAAAGGCGTATCGATCCAACGCTACAAAGGTCTTGGTGAGATGAATGCCCAGCAGCTCTGGGATACGACCATGGACCCGGAGTTCCGCGTCTTTAAACAGGTAACAATTGAAGATGCGCTGGAGGCCGATGAGATGTTCAGGACGCTGATGGGAAAAGACGTAGAGATCAGGAAAAATTTCATCACCCGTCATGCAAAGGAGGTGACCAACCTTGACATCTGAAGTACCACCCGCAAGTGGTCCGCTCACGCATCGCGTAGAGCCAATCAGTATCGCGCACGAGATGAAGACCTCGTACATCAATTATGCAATGAGTGTGATCATCGGTCGTGCAATCCCCGATGTCCGCGATGGTCTCAAACCCGTTCACCGCCGCTCGCTTTTTGCCATGTGGGAGATGGGCAACACGAGTGACAAGCCCACAAAGAAGAGTGCAAGGGTGGTTGGTGAAGTGATGGGTAAATTCCACCCACACGGCGATGCATCCATCTACGATACGATCGTCAAGATGGCCCAGCCATTCTCGTACCGCAACATGCTGGTGCAGGGGCAGGGAAACTTCGGATCGGTTGATGGCGATGCTGCCGCAGCGAGCAGGTACACCGAGGTCCGGCTCTTCCCATACGCAGAAGCGCTATTAGAAGATCTCGATAAGGATACAGTAAAATTCATCCCGAACTACGATGAGTCGTTAAAAGAGCCAACCGTTCTCCCGTCAAAGATTCCAAACCTATTGGTCAACGGTACGGATGGTATTGCTGTAGGTATGGCGACAAAGATGCCCCCGCACAACCTGCGTGAGGTCTGCCTTGCGGTTGAAAAATATCTCGACAACCCGGAAATTCCGGTTGAAGATATTATGAGAGTCATGCCCGGCCCTGACTTCCCAACCGGTGGCATAATGATGGGCACCGAGGGTGTCAGGAACATCTACACCACCGGCCAGGGTCGTGTGATCGTCAGAGGGGTTGCCACCATTGAAGAGAGCGAAGGAGGCAACCGTGGCGATCGCATCATTGTCTCTGAACTCCCGTACCAGGTCAACAAATCTCAGTGGATCACGGCAATTGCCGATATGGTCAAGGACAAAAGGATCGATGGCATCAGTGACCTCCGGGATGAATCCGACAAAGATGGGATCCGGGTAGTCTTTGAGCTTCGTAAGGGCACGATGTCGGCAGTTATCTTAAACCAGCTCTACAAGCTGACCGCACTCGAATCCAGTTTCTCGGCTATCAACTTAGCAATAGTTGACAACCAGCCAAAGGTGCTCACCCTTCATGCGCTGTTAGAGAACTTTGTCCAACACCGGATCGAAGTGATCCGGCGCAGATCAGAGTTTGACTTGAAAAAGGCGCAGGAAAAAGTCCATATCTTAGTCGGACTGCTCATCGCTCTTTCAAAGATTGATCTGATCATCGCGGCTATCAGGGGGTCGGATACCGTAGATAACGCCCGCTTAGCCCTCATAACACAGTTCGGACTCGATGAACCACAGGCAAATGCGATCCTCCAGATGCAGCTCCGCCGTCTCGCAGCGCTCGAGCAGCAGAAAATCAATGACGAGAAGAAGGGCCTTGAAGCCGAGATCACAATGTTAGAGACTATCCTCTCAAGCGAAGCTAATATCAAAGATGAGATCCGGCGCGAGACCAGTGAGATCGCAGCAAAATTCGGCGATGCCCGGAGAACAGAGATCGCAATCGATACGAGCGATCTCTCGAACGAGGATCTGATCGAGGACAAGACGGTGCTTGTTTCGATCACAAAGACGAACTATATCAAACGGATGGACCTCGACACCTACCGGAAGCAGCGCCGTGGAGGCCACGGTATCACGGGCATGACGACAAAGGAGGATGATGTCGTCAGCTCGGTCTTTTCTGCCGGCATAAAGGACTACCTCCTCTGCTTCACGAACATCGGCCGGGTATACTGGCTCAAGGTCTACCAGATTCCCGAGAGCTCACGTGTTGCCAAGGGCAAGCCGATCGTCAACCTCCTCAACTTAAAAGACGAGGTCATCACGACCGTCATCCCCATCCGGGAGTTCAGGTCGGACCGGAACCTTCTCTTCGCAACGCAGAAGGGCCGGGTCATCAAGATCGCGCAGGATGCCTTCTCAAACCCCCGATCGAATGGCACGAACGCGATCCATCTCCTTGAGGGCGACCAGCTCGTTGACGTTATTGCCACAGATAACACCCGGGAGGTGGTCCTCTCGACCCGGTTCGGGTTTGGCCTCCGGTTCCATGAAGATACAGTCCGGACGGCAGGACGCAACACTCAGGGGGTCCACGGGATCAAGCTGCGGAACACAGAAGACTCGGTCTGCGCCATCACGCTCGTCGACAAGGAACACACCCTCCTCACCATCTCTGATGTCGGCTTTGGGAAGCGTACCGAGTTTGATGAATTCCGGGGCCATGGACGAGGAACGATGGGAGTACGGACCATGGTGCTCGAACGCGATGCCATGGTCATTGAGTCGCGTGCTGTTGCACAGACTGATGAGATCTTTATCATGACAGCGTCAGGGGTCGTCATCCGGACTCCGGTCAGCGAGATCCGTATCATCGGGCGTGGAACAAAGGGTGTCAGGACCATTCGTCTGGATGATAAAGACCGGGTCATTGGTGTAGCAATTTACCAGCCGGAAGTAGTGATCGGGGAGACTGTTGACAATGAGACAGAAGACCTGAAAACTCAAGACACAGAATCTGTCATCTCAGGAAATGACGAGACATAAATTTTTTTACATCTTTTTTCTTTTCATCTGTGCAGGCAAAACGTTTCAACACAAGTGAATGGGCACAGATGTTTACTCCCGTCATGGAACGTTTTACTTCCCCCTTAACCACAAGTTAAACAAACCGGTCAACGTTTCAGTGATGAGAGGAAAATGACAACCAGGCAGAGGGCGGCAGAGACTGCGAGGATCCGGCTGATGGAAATTGCAAGGAGCATCGGGTCTGCAGTAATTACATCCCCGCCATATCCCGCTGCCATGAGCTGAAACGAGAGCAGGATGCTTCCTAACGAAACACCGAGAGCCATACCTAAGTTTCTGCTCGTAGCAATCACACTTGAGGCTGTAGAGAGATGTTCTTTTGGAAGTGCGCTCATGATCGCGGTATTGTTTGGGGACTGGAAGAGTCCAAAGCCGATTCCAAAGAGAATGAATGCAACAATTATACCGGGCAAGTAGCGAATCAGGGCACAGTAAGAGAGAAGGAAAAAGGCAAATGAGGCGATACCCATTCCAAGCGCAGCATAATTCCGGGTTGGGTGACGGTCATAGAGTGATCCGGCTATGGGTGCAACGATCACCATGACAACCGGACTGACTAAAAAGACCAGCCCTACCTGTGACGGACGATACTCAAGCACCCCTTCAAAATAAAACGGTCCGACAACTGCCATCATGAAATTTGCAACAAAGGCTAACAAAACTGCAATGACCGGAAATAAAAATGCACGATTCGAAAAAACACCAAGGTCGAGCAATGGGAACGGGCAGCGGCGCTCGTGCAGGATGAACAGGGCAAATGCGACAAGAGATAAGGTACCCGAAATGATAGCAGTCGGTGTAATGCCTCCAGTGTCTGCCAGGTTTCCAAGTGCGATTATCAGGGTGACAAACATCGTAATCATTGCAATGGAACCGTACCAGTCAAGCGATAGTGCAGCCGTCCGTTTCTCATCAATCCGCAGGTATGCTGCCGCAGCAGCGATGAGGAGGAGTCCGATGGGGATATTGATAAAAAAAATGTACTGCCAGCCCAGAGAGTCTACTACAAAACCCCCGACAATTGGTCCCGCAATGCTTCCTATGGCAACAGTAGCACCAAGGTACCCCATTGCCCGCCCGCGTTCATCTGGCGGAGTGGTGGCAAAGATGAGTGCAGACGAGATGGAAAAGAGCATTGCTGCACCTGCGCCCTGAATAACCCGGAAGAGAATGAGCTCGAAAAGACCGGTTGAGAGTCCGCAGGCAAGCGAGCTGGCAGTAAAGATGATGATGCCGACAAAGAAGAGCCGGGCCCTGCCGACATATTCTGACACTTTGCCAAAGACAAGGAGCAGGCTTGTCATTGTGATGAGATATGCAGTTATCGTCCATTGGGAGTCAGAGAGGTCAACTGCAAAGAACCGGGTCATTGAAGGAAGGGCAATGTTGACTACGGTGCCGTCAATAACGGCCATCAGGACAGAGGCAAGAACGATGATGAGGACTGCGTACCGGTGACGAAAGGGTGAAACATTGGGAACATGTCCTCCCTTGTCAGGCAGATTTTTGTTCATTGCACACGCTGAAACAATCTTTGGAAGGCTGGAGGTTTAACAATTGGCCACATCCTGCGGCAACAAATCGGAGCGTGCCATCTGATGAATGGGAATGATTTTGTTATTGGGAGCAATAGGATCTGTTGGGATGCATATATGTTTAAGAGAACCATTCGGATGAGAACACAACGCGAAGGCGATGTCATTGATCTCACAGATGAGGTAAAGAGTGTAGTTACAGAGAGCGGGATTATAGCGGGGCTTGTCAATCTATTTGTGCAGCACTCTACAGCAGCATTGACTACGATCGAGTACGAACCCGGTGTGCTTTTGGATCTCAAGCGTGTCCTGTCTGTGCTTGCACCGGACACAGCAGAATATGAGCATGATTCCCGCTGGGGTGATGGCAACGGGCGCTCGCATGTCAAAGCCGCGCTGATAGGACCGTCGCTTACCATCCCTATAGAAAACGGTAACCTGTTGTGCGGCACATGGCAGCAGATTGTATTGCTTGAACTGGATGTGAATGCCGGAAGGGAACGGACAATTGTGTGTACGGTAACTGGAGAATGAAGCAGGTCATTTCATACGGCACAAGTTTTTATCTTCAAAACGACGCACAGTAAAACAATGAGTGGTACAATCAGAGAGCAGATCTCCTTAAAATGTGCTGAACAAGAGATCCCTCTTGTGGGATTTGCATCTGCCAGAAGCTGGGACACGCCCCTTTTCGAACCATGGGTTCCTCCTCAGTTCCGGCCATTAGCAATCTGGCCGGAAGTAAAAACTGTGATTGTTATAGGTATTCCTGTCAGCCTTCCGATTGTCGAGACTGCACCCTCTATCTGGTACCATGAATTATACCGTACGGTCAATGCCCTGCTCGATTCCAATGCGTTTAGAATTTCCACATTCTTAAACGGCCGGGGATTCCCGTCAGTCTATCTCCCAAGGGATGGTTACGGGTCGATTGGAGTGCTTTTAGAAAAACCCGTTGCCTTCTTTTCCCATCGTCATGCAGCGTATCTCGCCGGACTGGGAACGTTTGGCATCAACAATATGCTGCTGACACCGCAGTTCGGACCACGGGTCCGGTTCACTTCCATCTTTACCTCAGCAGAGATTGGTTCAGACCCTGTAATGGAAGAAGAGTTGTGCATAAAATGCATGCAGTGTGTTGATGTCTGCCCGGCTAAAGCGATCCCGGGTGCGGATTATCCTGACGGGATTTCTGATAAGATTGCGTGTGCCAAGCGATCCGAAGCCTTGCTCAAACGGTTTATCTCACCCTGCGGACTCTGTATCAAAGTCTGCCCGGCCGGAGAGGATCGCACGTTGTTCCATAGAGAAGATTTGGACATATACGATGAGGACAAAAAAGAGTATGCCCCTTATCATTCGGCATGGAAACATGTGAAATCCTATGGGGGCAGATGAGCAGTTACCAATAAAATCTTTGTCCGGTTAAAAAAAGATGAATTTCTAAATATCGCAGCAGTAACACGTGGTGTTCATAAGAAGTTTTGAGTTCTTGATCCACGAGCAGGTCCCGGTCTTATCCCACGAATTTATGATGGTGTGCTTATCGATTTTGCCCAGCTTTACCATATGGTTTAAGTCAGCAACGATCTTCCACACGTAATTGATAGGCCCGTAACTCTTTGTTCCGTTCCCAACCGGATATATGCCCGGATCTTCAGCAGTCTGGAATGCTGCCGGCACACTGCCAATAAAACGCGGAACGCCGGCATCGATAAAGACATAATCCTTTTTCCCGTTTGTGAAAACCTTTAATGAGGTGTCTGGCATCTCCTCAATAACCCGGATACCTGTGGTCTCGTATCCCAGATCCTCATACACCATGAGTGCGACATCATAACCTTCACGGGCGAGCAGGTTTACCAGCAGCAGGCTTTTCTCATCGGAATCACCCGCTTTATCATAGATAACTTCAATGGGATACTTACGCTTTGGAGACGGATTCTCCACAAAGGGTATTTGCTGAACAAAGGCAATGATCAGCTCCAGGTACTCATCATCTGACAGGTATCCCCCGTTCTTATACCGGGCATTCCGCAACTCTTTTAAAACATTAGTGTAAGTTTGCTCCATCGCAGGATCGGATTCAAAGGATCTGATATAAGCCTGGATTTCTTCTGGATTTTGCGAATTTTGTGGCAGGTTGATCTTCATCTGGCGGGCACCGTAGTATACCGACATATTTACCGGTACCCGGAATGTGTACTCATTGGGCCCCCAGTATCCTGAAGCATAGTTAAAAGTGAAGGTACGGTGACCGGTTCTCGCCAGATCACCAACCGGAACAATGAACTGCGGATTCTTCGTGCCGGTTGATGCAGGGGCATCTTTTACTGGTGCTTTGGTTATGACTGCCACTGCAGTATTACCTGCATCGGGATGTGTCTGGGCTTGAGTTACTGCTGGTGTCGTGGCTCCCGGCAAATGAGTAGGGTTGATAATGATCTGGACGCACCCGCACAGGAATATGAGAACACACAGAATAATAATTACAAAAAACCCGGTAACCTTCATGAAGTATATTGATCTTTTACCTGACCATATTTCATTCTTGGCATTTTCCTCATGTCCCCTGATAAAAAATCGAAACGCTAAAAAGCCAGGAAACTAATTTTCAATCCGGTAAGGTTTTAAAAAAATGAGAAAACTACTTGTTTTTTGTCTTATGCTTGCAGTTGCCTGCATGATCCCGGGCATGGGAGCAGTTGATCATAAAGTTATATTCCAGAATCATTGTTCCAGTCCTGTCTGGGTCAACTCGATCATTGGTCCTAAATCAACCTTCCCGGCTGGTTCTCCAGCTGCAGGAGCTGAATGTACTGCAGGACAATGTTCCGGTGAATTCTGCTGCCCGTCATCGATTTGTCCGGATGTCAAATGCGGAAACTCATTCTCATGCACATCCGGAGAAACACTGCCGGATGGCGGTGGATTTAAATTAAATGCAGCTATTGGTGGAGTGGATGATTCCCATGCACTGACAGTGAAAGAAGGATGGCAGGTTGCATTCTGGGGGCGCACCGGATGCTCAGCCGATAACAATAATCTGGCGTGTGAGACCGGTGCTGCTGCAAGCAACAAGGATAATAAGGACAAGCTGAAAGCCGGGGGAATCGGTTCTACTTATCCGGCAACCAAGGGAGAGATAAAATTCGATGGATACGGCAGCCAGGATTATTATGATATCAGCATTGTCGATGGGTTCAATCTCCCAATCCAGATTGAACTGGTGACCGGCACTTACAAGAAAGTTGGAAGATCTGACTCCCAATATGACTGTACGGTTGCCGGTGGGGGAGCGGATCTCAATGCCAAGGTAAAGGCTGAAGTGCCCCTGCTTGCTTACAATGCAAACGGGAAGACCGTTGGGGTTTACAGCGCATGCAAGTATTCTTACGACACCACAAAAGTCGAAAAAAAAGAATACTGCTGCCTTCCACCCTTTGGGGAATATAAGGACAGGGACTTGAATGGTGGTCAGTACTGCAATCCGGCTACCTGGCCAGATAACGTGAATTCTGCAAAACTTTTCAAGAAATATTACCCGCTCGCGTACAGCTACGCAGACGATGACGAGGCTTCCACCTTCACGTGTAAAAATGCCGGGCCGTCAACGGGTACGCAGTATCTGGTGACATTTTGTAGCGGCAATGAGGGAACCCGTATCAATCTCCCTGGCAGCGATGATCACACCCATGTGCCGGTTTTTAATCCTGGCCCGGTAGTGATGCCCACGCAGACTACGGTACCAACGCAGACACCTGCACCAATCCAGACACCGGTACCTGCCGGGCGCTATAACCCCAGCCAATCCGGCCAACCGAATTTCTAACTTTTTTTCACAAACCCTTAAAAAAGCAGGCCTGCTGATGATAATTTAAATATCAGGAGATACCCATTTCACGTATGAGAAAGTTCCTCGTATCACTGGCATTTTTAATGATTGCTGCTGTCCTGATTGCCGGCTGCACGACTCAGAATCCCGCACCCCAGCCGGTAACTACACCTGCAACGCTTCCCCCGACCGTGGTTGTAACTGCCACACCTGTACCACCTGTATTGCCCGCTCAACTTACCCGTAACTGGGTTGTCACTACGATGGCAATACAGGATGGAACCGCAATCACTTATCCCACTACTGAGATCTCTTTAACCTTCAACCCGGATGGATCATTCACCGGGTATGATGGCTGCAACAACTACTTTGGTTCAGCCACCCCGACCGGAATCACAACGCAAAAAGGGAACGGGATGACGATTAGCAACATCGCATCCTCTAAAAAGTATTGTGAATCGCTTGCGCAACAGGAGACCATGTATCTCGCTATTCTTGGAAAAACAATGGCGTATAATGTGAATGGCAACCAGCTGTCGATGACTGCAACAACCGGAGATGTCTTAATTTACCAGACTCCCGCAACGCTCGTGACTCCAAAGCAGTACTCCCCACAAGGATAACGATCCCCCTATTTTACTGCTTTATCAGTTCATCGGATTTTTAAATGGTGGGATCCTGGCACTCTTCCCGCATACGAAGGCAACATCATGGAAAACAATCACCCTTCATTCGCACGAATCATTGAAGAAGAACTAATCGATTACCGGATCCGTTCCCGTTTTTATCACCCAAGCTATGTAAAACGGCTGGGACTTTCCGGCACTGAACGTGTGCTGGAATTTGGGAGCGGTGGCGGGTGCATGTCCCGCGCACTTGCCCGTACACTCATCACTGAGGGATCGTTATCCTGCGTTGAAATTTCTGCATACTGGATAGAAAAAGCCAGACAAAGACTGAAGGTTTTTACAAATATCGAATACCTGCAAGGCGATATCACAAGGATGACCGTTCCAGAAAATCATTTTGATGCCGTCATCATCCACTTTGTCCTCCACGATATCGAACCTGTGTCCAGAATAGATGTGGTGAGTGCACTTACAAAAGTAATCAGGCCGGAAGGTACCCTGTTCATCCGCGAACCGGCCAAACCAAATCACGGGATGCCCCTTTCAGAGATCCGTGCACTGATGCAGAGTGCCGGGCTAAGGGAGATTCATACCGGCTGCACCAGATCATGGCAACGGACATGGATCTGCGATGGGACGTTTAAGAAAAGCTGGTAAATGCGAATGAAATTAAAAATTGCATAAGATCCCCAGCCGAAATTATTTCCGAATTCTATGGGGAAAATCTTTTGGCGTGAGATAGAAATACCTGTAAAAGTATCATCTTGTTTTATTTCGCGCTGTCGTACCCGCATCGCTTGCAGGTATAGCTGCCATCGGGCTTAACCTTCAGATTGGTATCCTGGCACTTTGCGCAGATCGGTTTGTCATGCTTCACACGCGGGGTTTGTGTTTTTTGATCCATGAGAATTGGTTGCTATTTTACTATTTATATACCGTGGGTTAAGGATATTAAAAAAAGGTGTGGCCTTTTCTCTTAACCACACCTTCATCATCCATCAGGCATAATACCGGCTGAGCACTATGATACAACTTCCCCTTCGTATATCGCTGTTCCTCCTGCTCCTCTGTGTCCTGCTTGTCCTTTCCCCGGTCACTGCCATTTCCTTATCTCCTGGAAACTCGTTTTCCGGTGTACCAACGATTGCTAAAGGTGACCCGGTATTTATTCACGGTACTGCCACCGGTCAACCGCAGAATGGTCTGCAGGTCTGGTTGTTTGGGAACAATTATGTGAAGATTACCACCGTTTCTACAAATGCGGATAATTCCTATGAGTATGAATTAAAACCTGCCGATACCCGTTCCCTAGCACCGGGGCAATACTTCGTCCTGATCCAGCATCCTATGATGAATGGAGTGTTTGATATTTACTATAATGCCGGAACCGGAACTGTGATCAACCGTCAGCTCGGTACCGGAACTTCTATCTTCCAGCTCACCGGTTCTGGCAGCCTTCAAACCCCGGCAGGTGCAAACGCATTGATGCAGGCTATCAACAGCCAGAATATTGATGATATGTTTGCTTCCACGTCTTTTATTGTCAGTTCCCCAACCGCATTCATCAACCCCATCGGGGATCATGTGGTAGGGGAAAAATTTACCATATCAGGCTCGACCAATCTTGCTGCGGGTGACACCCTGATGGTTGAGGTCACCTCATCGTCTTTTAAACCCACCTACAAATCCCAGAGCGCCGAATTCTCTGGAGCCGCTGGTACGGTAAAGATAGAACAGGGCAGTGGCGCATTGAACCGGTGGTCGTTTCCGGTCGATGCTTCAACGTTCAAACCGGATGAGTATATCGTTAAAGTCTCCGGTATCACAGTGGATGTTACCGGCTCTACCCTGTTCAATATCGTTGAGGCACGCCCTATAACAGTAACAACTGTAGTAACGCCGGTTCCTGTCATTACGGAACGGACGTTACCCTCACTTCCCCCTACAACACCGACACCTGCCCCTACAACTCAGAAGTCGCCGCTGTCGATTGCGGTAATTATCGCTGCGATTGCGCTGGTTTCCTGTGCGCTGGTTTCGAAAAGAAAATAATTTTTTTTACCAGCCCAAAAACAAAGTCTTTGTCCGGCTGTAACTTTCCAGCGCATGCGAACCATTCTCCCGGCCGATGCCACTCTCGTTCATGCCTCCGAACGGGATTTCGGGAGGCACAGTGATGTGCCGGTTTACCCAGATGATCCCGGCATGCACCTCGTCAAACACCCGTTTTGTGGTGGCAAGATTTGTTGTCCAGACAGAGGCGCCAAGACCGTAACGGGATCTGTTCGCTTCCTGGATCGCAGTGTCGAGATCCGGAACACTCATCAATGGTAAAACCGGCCCAAAGATCTCATCGGTCAGGAGCCGGGCGCCCGGGCTTACATCAGAGACCAGCGTAGGGTGATAGAAAAATCCTGCATCATAGGAAGGTCCGGTGAGTGAACACCCCCCGGTAAGAATTTTTCCTTCGCACTTGTCGGTAATCTCGTTAACCATGCCAGCAATCCGCTCTCTTTGACCTGCACTGTTCATCGGTCCCATATCAATTCCCGGCTCAAGACCATTACCCACTTTCAAAGATTCTACCCGCACCCGCAGTTTTTCAACAAAGATTTTGGAAATTTTCTCGTGCACGTACAGGCGTTTGACTGCGGTGCAGGTCTGGCCGGCATTGTAGAACCGGCCGCGAAGCGCACCTTCTACTGCCTTGTCGATCTCTGCATCGTCCATAACAATCATCGGGTCTGATCCCCCAAGTTCCAGGCTGAGATCTTTTAACTGTCCCGATGCCAGCCTGCGGATTTTTTCACCGGTCGTGCAATCGCCGGTAAAAGAGATTTTCTTAATGAGTGGGTGCATAACAATTGCCTCTCCAACGGATTCTCCGCTACCTGTCACCACGTTGAGTACACCCGGCGGAAGACCGGCCTTGTCAAGAATTGCTGCAAGTTTCAGGCTGGAGAGAGGAGTTGTGGACGCGGGTTTGAGCACCATTGTATTTCCGGCAAGAAGAGCAGGTCCAATCTTCCAGCCCATGATGAGGACTGGCATATTCCACGGGATGATCGCCCCGCAGATTCCTATGGGTTCATGCACTACCATGCAGTCACCGGCAGGGCCAAGGCGAATGGCTTCTCCTGTGGTGTGGGCAGAGATTCCGGCATAGAACTCTAAAATACTGGCAAAACCCCTGACCTCATCAATGGCTTCCTTAAGCGGCTTTCCCTGCTCCATGGTCAGGATCTTGGCGAGATCCTTATGCTGCTCTCTCACCAGCCGGGCCGCGTGAAACAGAATGATACCCCGTTCCCGCATTGACTTTTTTTTCCAGGTACTGGATACCGCATCCGCTGCATCTACTGCGTGTGCCACATCGTCCGGAGTTCCTGAGGGCACCCGATCGATTAACACACCAGTGGCTGGATTCATTACATCAATCCATCGTCTGTCAACTCCTTCGGTATCTTTTCCGCCAATCCGCATCAGCATTCCAGTATCTCTCCTTATGTATCTGATCGGAATATGCAATGCCAGTGCAATAAAAGGAATTGGTTGGGACCAAACGGGATTGTCCTGCACATTGCGCAGAGTGGGGTGCTTAGCACACGTTTGTAATCTTAACAGAAGATAAATAAGTATACTGCCCGGTTAACAAAACACTCGAATAATGGGAACAGTAGTTTTGGAGTACAATCGGGTAGACTACTGCCAGCAGGACAAACTATATGAACAGTATCTTCTTATGTCTGGATGAAGGGGGATAAATTGACCGAAGTACTGCTCATTGAAGTCGATGATCGTATCTGGGAAAAAACTGTTGAGAAAGGGACAAAGCCCGTAGCCGTCATGTTCTACAGTCCTGCGTGTACATTCTGTCACCAGATGGAACCGTATTTTAAAAGTTATGCGGAAGAATTCAAAAACTCCATTCTCTTTGTAAAGATCAACATCATGACAAACCCGTGGGTTGCCGAACGCTATGGCGTAAGGAGCACGCCGACATTCAAGTTCTTTTGCAATGGCAAGGCTGTGCAGGAGATGGTTGGGGCGGTCTACCCGGCCCTCCTCAAAAGAATGGTTGAAGAAGTACTTGTTCACGGGAAGGAATGCGCAAAGAATTCAACAGCCATCGATTACGAGATCACCGGGTATGGATAGGGATCGGTCTGGTTGTTTTTTTACCATTGTTTGATAATTTCTGGTAGAAGAATACCAGAAAAACATAAAAAGAGTTCTTCTGGCCAAAAAAATGCCTGCAACGATCCTGAAATGCCCGTTCTCTACTTCTATTTAACAAATAAGCAATGCTGCACAACGGTTTCTACACAACGTGCACGAATCTTTTTTAAAGTGGCCGGCTGCACCCGCATCTGATTGCAGCTTCTTCTACTGCTTTTGCCACTTTTCTTGTCACTGCCTTGTCAAGTATGCTGGGCATGATCTGTTCGCGCTGGGGTTTTTTTACAAAATTGGCAATCGCGTGGGCAGCAGCAATCTTCATCTCATCAGTAATCCGGGTAGCGCGGGCATCGAGAGCGCCACGGAAGATGCCGGGGAATGCCAGCACATTGTTGATCTGGTTGGGAAAGTCGCTCCTGCCGGTTCCGATAACAGCAGCACCGGCTTTCTTTGCCACATCCGGCCAGATCTCCGGTACCGGGTTTGCCATAGCAAAGACAATCGCATTTTTGTTCATCGACTTCACCATCTCTTCAGTTACCAGATTAGGGGCCGAAACCCCGATGAAGACATCAGCACCCTTCATGGCATCGGCAAGTTTGCCGGAGAGTGCCGGGCGGTTTGTCTCTTCTGCAAGGATGAACTTGTACTTGTTTTTGTACAGGCCTTCGCGCCCACGACAGATTGTCCCATGCGTATCGCAGACAATTATCTCATTTACTCTTGTGCAGACATTCGTGTTGTAGCCTATGCATTTTAAGAGCCGTGTGATGGCAAAACCTGCCGCCCCGGCCCCCGAGATAACGATATTTAAGTCCTCATATCTCCTGCCGGTCACTTTGCAGGCATTGAGCAGAGCCGCAAGCACCACAACTGCTGTCCCGTGCTGGTCATCGTGCATCACCGGAATTCCAATGTCTTGCAGGGCATCTTCAACTTCAAAGCATTTCGGGGCGGCAATATCTTCGAGATTGATTCCGCCAAAGACCGGCGCGATATTTTTAACCTGATCGACAAAGTCAGTTTCATAGCTCTCAAAACAGATGGGGAATGCATCGATACCGGCAAATTCCTTAAACAGAATTGCTTTACCCTCCATCACCGGAATGGCTGCGTAACCGCCGATGTTTCCTAAGCCCAGCACGGCTGATCCATCAGTAACTATGGCAATTGTGTTGGCCTTTAAGGTATACTTGTATGCAAGGTTACGGTCACGGGCGATCTCCCGGCAGACTTCTGCCACGCCGGGGGTATATGCGCAGGAGAGATCGAATTTGTTTTTTAAGGGTACTTTTGAGCGGATCTCAAGTTTCCCCTTGTGCTTTGCATGCAGAACAAGCGCATCATTGTAGATCTCATCACTTCCCGGTGAAAACAGCATCGTGATCTTTCCTTATACGAAAAGATCGTGTGAAAGGCAATGAATCTTGCCGTATTCATGAACCGGAATTTAAAAAAAAAAACGTGTGTTTGTAAAATACCTATAACCCTATCTCCCGCGCCGGATCAAGCAGTACTTCGTGCGGGAGCCCGGCAAGCGCAACTGCACCAAGTGCTCCAATTACCCCATTGCCACCTGCAAGAGAAATGCCAAAACGCTCTGCTGTCGCTTCTGCAACTGTTCTGGTAATCACCCGCTCACGCACCAGTCTGCCATATTCTCTCAAGGGTTCCGGAACGCCAATGCCCGTGCGTATCGCTATACCCCATTCCCGGGAAAGTGATTCATCGGCTACAAACCGCCGAACCTTATCCGCCAGATCATCGAGATGATCAGGGACTACTGCCACTTCAATAAAACTTGCCGAGTTGCCGGCAGTCTTGGTAAAAACATCCTGGTTGAGCATTGCAACGTGATGACTGATAGGAAGAACGCCTTTGATCCGGGCAACATGTGAAAGAAGCGCAAGCGCAAGCGCAAAGGTTGCGCCGCCTTCCTTTGAATCGGTGTCATCAATCCCGATCGTCACATGGACCATTGCCTGTGTCCATACATCGCCTTCAACAATATGCCCGTTCTGACTTGTGTCTACCTTTGTCACTCCTTCCGCGCGGGCCATCATATCGGATAGCGAATACGCCGGTCCGCCTATGCAGCGGATCTTCTGGATCACTGATTCGCCACTTCGCTTAACGCCAATGACACCCACTGCCGGAAGAGGCATCAGCCCGACAGGCACATCCACATATCCTACTTTGGCACATTCCCTTAGCAGGGTCCCGTCACGCTGGACATGGGACACTACTCCACCGGCAAGCGTATGATGGTATCCGCAGAAAGCTGCACAGGCTCCGCTCATGCAGTCGTGATAAATTTCAACATTATCGCCATCCACGGTGGTAAAGATACGCCGGCAGGTACTGGATGGTATCGCGCTTATCGCTGCATAGCGTGCTGCACTTCTTCCCCGCTTTTCTTCTCTGAGGAACACACACCCCTCATGGAGCAGGCGGTTTACCCAGTCCTGCGCGGTGCTGCGGGGAATTTTTGCTGCCGTATGGATATCGGTGACCGTAAAAAAACCTTTATCGAGCGTATGCTGGCGCATCAGGCGCAGGTACTCACGCCGGTGCTCAAGCACGCCCGTCATAGCGATCCTTAATGTAGAGGAGGTCTCCGATTATCGCGCTTGCAGTTTCTACCGATCCTGCACCCCTGCCTATAAGCGTGATCTCTTTTGCCATATCGGTTTCAAGCGTCAGGGCATTTAACGTGCCATCAAACACGAGAGGATGAGTCTTTTCTATGATGCGGGGAGATACACGGAGAATGTGCTTTCTGGGTATCGCTTCTGCTATAAGCCGGATCGTACATCCTTCTTCTTCTGCCAATTGAAGAGCATCCGGAGTTAAGAGATCGATACCCGTGCAATCTACATCCTTCAGCGTTACGCCGTTTCCCCAGATCGTGTTTGCAAGAATCACCAGTTTGATTGCCGCATCAATGCCCTTGACATCATAGGTTGGATCGGCTTCAGCGTATCCCATCTCACGGGCTTCCATCAGGGCCTGCTCATAGGTGAGACCTTCAGCTGCCATCCGGGTGAGAATATAATTGCAGGTACCGTTGAGTACACCATACAGTGCGAGGATCTCATTACCGGCAAGTCCGTGTTCAAGGGTATGCATGATCGGAATTGCACCGGCAACTGTAGCTTCATACCTGAGAGATACGCCTTTTTTTCCGGCCATTGCTCGGAGCTCTTTGTTTGCTAGCGCAATGGGGCCTTTATTTGAAGTGACGACATGCTTTTTCCGGGCCAGGGCTGCCTTTATGTAACCGATTGCAGGTTCGCCGGACAAGGCATTTGTGGGTGTGACTTCAACCAGTGCATCATAGTCAGCCTTTTTAATAATATCAAGAGTTGAAATATCTGGATCGCCACAGTACCCATTCTTTTTCTTGTGAGTAAGAAGTGCGAAAATGTCCAGTCCATTGGGATCCATTGCCCCGCTTTTTGAATCTGCGAGTCCGGTTATATTAAGACCGAGATCTTTTTTTGTGATCATTTCTGCTACGCCGCGTCCCACAGAACCAAGACCAATCAATGCAATCTTCATGCGCTCTCCTCCAGAGGTTCAATTAAGAGTAGGGACTTCTGCTGCGATACCCGGCGCAGGATAGCAAGTGCTGCTTCCATATCCTCTCTGGTTACCGATTTTATTGTCAGTCGGGAAGATGAGCGGTCTTTTACTGCGGGCATACTCATGGCAAGCTCACTCACTTCAGCAAATCCGGTGGAATCTATCTGGTCAACCGTATCGGAAAGATCTGTATGCATCAGATGCCCGATAAGAATGACCGTCCGCTTGTAGAGCAGGCGTTGCTCACCAATGCGCTGAATATGAACCCCTTGCTCTTTGAGAAGTACGATTAGCTTTTCAAGGCGTCCTTCCGGTAATTCAAGTACGATCTGCACATCAAGAGTATCGTGATCCGAGCCCGGTTCCCGCTGGTGAATTACCGCGATAATATTTCCGCCAACATCGGATATGGGTTTTAAGGCCGCGACCAGCTGGCCGGGCGAATCCTTCATCTCAAGTTTCATGGAGATCTGCAAAAAAACCACCTGACCAGTAGTGGCACGGCAATTTTTAATAAGTCTTTTATTTTGATTGACGGCTTTTTTTTAAATGCAATCTTTAAAAAAAACCTCACAGATAGCAATATTGGACCGTGGAAACTAGCAAAAGGAGAATCAGAGTTTTCGTAATTTGTTATCCACTTTTTCAAAGAAATTCCGCCCGATATCTACAAACTTTGCAGGGTACTCAGCGGGTTTTACTTCAAGAGTCATAGAGGTTCCCAGTTCAATGGTCTGCTGACCGTCAAGGACAAGGTTTGCCGGTTTGGTACTCTCGAGTCTTACTTCAAGACGCCGGTTGCTGCTGATGATGTGGGGACGCGATGAGAGGAGGTAAGGGGCGAGCGGAACAAGGATAAACCCCTGTATCCTCGGATCTACAATAGGTCCGCCTGCGCTCATGGCATATGCTGTTGACCCTGTCGGAGTACTGATGAGGAGGCCATCGGCTCGGAACTGCTCGGTCGTGATACCGTCCACAAGGATCGAAAAGCGCAGCATCTTTGCAGGACGCGTTGTTACGATCAGGGCCTCATTGAGAGCAGTTCCAAGACTGATTCCGTCTTTTAAGAGCGTGATGCGCATCCGTTCTTCAATAGAAAAACCATGGGAAAGGGTTCTTACAAAATCGATCGCTTCAGTGGGATCGAGGTCAGCTAAAAACCCCACTTCTCCACGGTTGATACCGATCACCGGGACCGGACGCCTCATCTGCTGGATTGTGCGGAGTATCGTGCCATCCCCGCCAACAACTACCACTACATCAGCAGCGGTATCAGCTAATGATAATCCTTTTTCTTTAAGAATTTCTGCGGTATCCTCATCAAAAGACACCTTGACTCCATCCTGTTCCAGTATTTCTTTTACCTTCCAGGAATAGGAAATGGCATCCGGATTATCGATTCGTGAAACAAGTAACAGATGCATTTTTCACTCACCGCAGATATTCGATCACTTTGTGGTGCACTGTTCCATTGGTGGCAACAATGCATCGCCCGATGGTCACTTCATCCGGAAATCGTATGGTTCTTCCATTAAGATCAGATACTTTTCCTCCGGCTTCTGTACAGATAAGCATGCCCGCTGCGGCATCAGTGACCCGGAGTGTATCACGCAGATCGATAAAACCATCAATTCTTCCGCAACCTACATAGCAGAGTTCGAGTGCAGAAGCTCCTAACAGGCGCCAGCGGCGGATCTGTTGTCCGAGCTGCATTACGTGCGTTGGATCAAATTTCCTCCCATAGAGACTCATGGCACATTCATCGAGATTCATCACATTCGATACGCGTATCGGTTTATTATTGCACAGTGCAGATTTTCCTCGTATTGCAGTAAAGGTTTCCCCGCTGGCAAGATTGCAGACAAATGCCTGCTGAACCACTCCTTCTTCAGCGTAAGCAACGGATAGCGCATAGAATGGTATGCCGGCTACTGCATTGAAAGTACCGTCAACAGGATCAAGAAAAATCGTTCCCTGCTCCCCTTTGAACGGGACTTTTCCGGCTTCTTCACTTATGAGAAGTTTACATAAGGGGTTCTCTTCTAAAAATTGTAAAATGCAGTTTTCTGCTACTTCATCGATCTTTTTTGTGGGGGTGAGATCAGCTCCCATCCTCACAGTGATGCCACCCTCTTTAGTGCCAACCAGATCACGGATACTTTCTTTTACCAGATCTGCCATCTGACTGCATGCTGAAAGGAACTCCATGACCAGAACCCCGGTTTTCTACGCTGTATTTATGTAATGCTATTGTGATAAATTAATACCGCGATTAAAAAATCAGAAAAAATGAGATGTGAATAATATGAAAGAACAGACAGAAATCGGAAAGATCAAGGAAGGACGTTATATTGTTATCGAAGATGAACCCTGCAGGGTGTTAAGTATTGCCACATCCAAGCCCGGAAAACACGGCGCAGCAAAAGCCCGTATTGATGCAATGGGTCTTTTTGACGGCGTCAAACGTTCGATAGTCTCGCCGGTATCAGCAAAGACGTACGTTCCTGTTGTTGAGCGGAAGAGCGGGCAGGTTCTTTCTATTGCAGGAACCACTGCCCAACTTATGGACATGAAAGACTTTACAAACTTTGAAATTCCGATTCCTGAGGAGAAGAAAGGGACGATTGAAGTTGGAAAAGAGTATATCTATATGGAATCCATGGGCAAGAAAAAATTTGATTGAATTCTTTTTTTTATCCAGTTTTTTTACCGTCCAGATGAAACCCTTTTAAGGACAATTGCTTCTGTATCACTGATTAGAGCAGAGGATAACACATAGCAGCGAAAACAGAGGATCTCAACTGAGCCATTTCAACAGAATTGTTTTGGTTAATGATGCAATTCCATTTCCTCTTAACGCAGCCATTGTAAGATTTATCCGGTCCCCATTATGCGATCAGTATTTCCCGATATATTGTGTAGGGACTTTTATGTCCAGACTATACGACTCAATATTCTGAGTTTTAATAATGAAATAATAACCTCTCTGGCCTTCATAAAATTTCTCAGTCCATGGACGGGGATCGACATATACTGTACCAGATTCAACGGTCGCTTTTTGGTTAGGTCGTGTAGTTGTTGCAGGATTCACGGCGTCCTTTGTCCCCAGCCATAAGTTGAGGTCGATACCCCCCGGGGGTGAAATCGTCCTCACGATACGGTTTGGATCACTTGCATCCATTACCTGAATGCTGAATTGAGGTTTTGTACCGGAGTAGGAACCTTGCACACCGCTGTGTGAATATCCTATGCCCTTTGTTGCAACCACTTCAGCTTGTTTTCCGGGTTGTAACTCTGCAGTCGGTGTTATGGTATACACAATTTGCCAGTACGGGAATGGTATGTTGATAGTTTGCGTTGTCCCGCTGAATTTTCCAGCGATCTTTGCATAACTTGTCATGCTCGTGTTTGCCATAACATTATCAATTCTTGTACCTTGAGGGAGTGATTGATTGAATGAAACCCCATAGGTAGACGGATCGACAAATGTAATTCCTTTTACTGAAGAATCCCACGTAGGAATCGGGGTAGGCGTAGGCTCAGTGGTGATTGGTGTGATTGGGGTGATAACCGGAATAATTATACTTGCGTTTGCCGCAATGGGAACGATAGTTGGCTGGGTAGTTGTGGCGACAGGTATACCGGTATTTACCGGCTTGCCGGTTAATGCAGGTTTTAATACCAAGGCTATAATGAGTATGATGGCAAGTGCACCCACAATGTACATGATATCTTTTTTATCCATTGCTGAACA
>JAUYTV010000012.1 GCA_030694985.1 Methanoregula sp. | reverse complement strand
GGAAGACGGCCATATCGATCGCTGCATACGAAAGGCGATTGCCTGCGGAGTTGTGCCTGAACTTGCGATACGGATGGCCACTCTCTCTGCTGCTGAACGGTTCGGACTTACGGATCGCGGGAGCCTTGGACCCGGGTGTCGCGCTGATTTCTGCGTGATCGATGATCCCCGGGAGTTTATTGTCAGTCAGGTATTTGTTGCCGGAACGGAGCTTGCTGATGCACCACCGGGCAAGGAAACAGCCCTGCCATCCACATTCAGGTGCAGTGTTCCCACCGCTGATGCGATCCGGATTCAGGGTTCTGGCACTGCACGCGTGATCGGAATCATGCAGCACCAGATCGTAACGGAATCTTTACAGATTCCCATAAATGAACGTACTCAACTGGACCATGATATTTTAAAAGTTGTGGTCTGCAACCGGTACGGCACCGGTGCCTGTGGGGTGGGACTGGTACGGGGATTTCAGTTTAAGACGGGAGCAATCGCGTCCAGTATTGCCCATGATGCGCACAACGTAATCGCAGTTGGTACAAACGATGATGCGATTCGCAGGGCAATTGGTGCGGTGATACGAATGCAGGGCGGGATGGCCGCTGTTTTGGGTGAGACTGAAACGAGCCTCCCGCTGGACTGTGGCGGGCTGATGTCAACCCTTCCATACCAGGAAGTTGCAGCCCGGTTGCAGGAATTGCATAGCGTCACCGAAAAGATGGGCGGCATTGAAGATCCGTTCATGTACCTCTCGTTCCTTTCGTTAACGGTCATCCCATCGCTCCGCATCACTGAACGGGGTGTGTTTGACGTAGGGGAGTTTAAAGATGTACCGCTGTTTACCGGCACATAATATTGTAAGAGAAAAAGTTACGAGAAAGATCGTCAAGCGAATAGCAGGATGATGATTGCACCTGCGACCATCAGGGATGCTCCCATAACACGCTTTCCAATATCCCCTTCAGAAAAAACAAGCGTCCCGTAGAGAACCATGAAAATGATGCTCAAACGTTTTATGGCAATTACATAGGGTACGATCTGCAAAGTTAATGCTACGTTGATCGATGCCGCTTCAACCGCAACAAACCCTCCGATAAGAAGAGTGAGTAAAAAAAATCTCTGGACAGGTACTGCCCGGACATGCAAGAGCGCCTCATCTGCGTTACCTGAATGAACCTGCAATCTTTTCCTGCCTGCATAGTGGGAATATGCACAAATGAGAAGTAATGCAATGCCAATCGTAGTCACCGTTAAGGCCATCCCAAGGAATGGATCTGAATTGAGGAGCGCGATCTTATCAAAATTGATCGACACGGCAAACAGAAATGCAACGATCAGCATATACCAGCTGCCACGGTTTTGCATCATCGCTTTTATCGGGTCAAGGTAATGCTCATGCTCCTGTGCAATATTCAGCACATAGGATCCGCTGACGATAATGCAGATGCCGGCAAACCCGAACATGGACGGGGTCTCATGCAGGATGATATAGGATGTGCCAATCAGGATGGCCGGTGTAAATGAGAGCATTGGCACAGAGAGCGAGAGGTCAGATGAGGTGAGGGCTTTGAAGATCAGGCTCAGGCCAATGATATTCAGAACTGATGTAATGGCAACTGCCGCAAAAAAATCCGGGCCAATCGAGGGAAAACCCCGCAGGGCAGACAATAAAAACAGCAGGCACCCGCCAAACGTAAATCCAATTCCGGTTAAGAGTTTTGGATCCAGCGCAGTGATGTACTTCTTGACGATGATGAAATACGTAGCATTGGTAACAGCACCAAGAAGTGCTAAGAAAATCCAGAGCATATATTTCAGAGTCCGGTATAATGTTTTTGTATTATCACATATCGGGTTTGTAAATAAATAATCCTGACCTGCCCTTTACCCGTTATCCGGTAGGATATATTTTGGCTACCGGTACCTGATCGTAACCAGCAGACAAAGTATTTCGCAACCGTTGGCTAAATCCCTGTTACTGACAAGATAATGTTGAATTCGGGTATCAGCCAGAATACTTAAAAAAAGTGTTAAAAAATGGCCCGGAAGTTGTCGTTCTCTCGTCAGGTACCGGTTGCGAAAAATTACAATGATTATTTCTGGAATCACAATTTCTATAATCATTCTGATATTTGACAACCGGAGGTACCTGCATCATCCAGCATTCACCTCGTCATCAGTACCAGGAATCTCCGGAATACACTTTATCGTGCCAAAACCCTGTAAAACCGACTGGCCTATCCCGAAATAATCCGGAATCCGGAGATTCGTTTTAAACTTACCTAAGAAGACCATGACATTTTCACGACCCATCCAATCGATACGGAACCTTATCTTTGCCTTGCAGATGATCGGTAATGGAGTTTTAAAGTCAAGTGATTTTGCCAGTGTTTCGAGATTCCCAATAAGGATTTTTTGTATGAATGCGTCCCGTTCTGGTTTGCCTTTGAGATCATAGAACTTTTTTGCATTCTGCTGGTTGAGCGCAAGCCATGGCGTCAGGAATTCATACATGTGGGTTGTGTCAGAAATCCCAAACTCTTCATTTTGTATAACGGCATCCCGTTCAAGAATGGTGCAGGTATTTTTTCCCGACACCATTTCACTACGGGCATATGAGAGCTCTTCGAGTAATGCTGCACCCTGGCTGATTCCAATAATAATGATTGTGTTTTTTATCTGCTTGCACTGCACAGCCGGGTAGCGGTAAATGAATGTAGTATCATTGCTCTTGTTAAGAACCGTGTACTCTTCCAGTTTTACAGTAAAGTAAGCCCGGGTCTCAGTTATTGAAAATTGTAACGGGTCAACCGGTTCAAGGGTCAGGGTAAATTTTTTAAGGAACATGGATTGTTTATCTCTCACAGTTTTATGCCGGCATTATTCATGGAGTTATCCTTTTTTTACTGAGTTGCAGGTGAAAAAAAAGGAGAAGAGATTATGGTGGGGGTATTGCTGATACTGTAAATCGCCTGATTGCAGTGCCATTTAAAGAACCTGCCGAGATCATGATAATGTACTCCTGGGGTATTTTTTCAATAACCTCAACGGACCATACATTTTCTCCGCACACACCTTCTGATACCCTTGTTGACAGGGGTTTTTCGCCGCCATGATCCAGATCTTTTGGCAGCATTCCGCTGGGAAATACCAGGTATCTGAGTTCTTCTCCTGCTGCCCGGTTGGTAGTCCCCTGGATAGAGAATTTTTTATCGGCATACTGGCCGTCTATAGGATTTATGCGAACCCATAAAGCTTCATTTCCTTTTTGAGGGCAGACCGTTGGCACCGGTGTTGGCGCAGGACGCAAAATAATCTCCCGGTATACCCCACAATCCGATACAATCCGGTAACGGTTCGGCTCCCAACCGGTAGTGATGAACCTCTCCACCTGCGTTGATTTACCGTGTTCGAGATAGGTTTTGTTGGTTTCAACCGGTTTATCCGTTCCCATACGGGTAGCCCATTTCCCGCTGCTGGTCTGGAATTTTACCGAGAATGTCGGGGGATTGTTTAAACATTTCAGTGTTCCTGCACCTTCATTGATGACAAAAAATTCCACAACTTCTCCAATATTATACACATCGGTATCCATTTTGATGGATTTTGACGTGCCATCCGGTTGGGCGATGGTCACTTTGTAGCTGGCCGGGAACTGCTGCAGGGAGGGGGTGGTATTGGTCTGGTTGGTCGAATCAAAAAGGGATGTGCAACCGGCTACCAGAAGCATCGCTACCAGCACGAGTATCAAAGCAATCACTGCGTATATAGGATTCCTACAGTATTTAGGAAAAAACGTGCGTGCAACCATTGGACAGAAAAATTCCTTTTGATGCGGTAAATAGGTTTTGAATGAGTATAGGCATCCAGGCTTTTTCCTCTTATACACCATTATTTGCCGATAAATCGTTGATGAAGAATGTCCCATTTAGTGGGTCGGACCTGACGACCACTCACAACACTTTCATCCCCGTAACCGCGGCCAGCAGGAGAATGATAACCGGCTGGTGCACGAGATAAATCACGAGCGAGTACCGCCCAAGAAATGAAAGGGGAGTTACGATGAGTTCTGGTAATTGCGGAACCTTAAACCTCCGCTTGCCATCTGCATACAGGAATTTTCCAATCCCCATACCGATCAGGACCATTCCAAACCAGGGAAAGAGCGGTGTATAATCAACGGATGTGAAGCCGGGCGGGATAATACCCAATGGCAGCAGAATTGCCGGACTGCTCATACCAGAAATTATCCATCCCACTGGAATGCACGCAAGTCCAATCAGAATGTTGAGCTTCCCGAACCGGAAAAAGAGCGGCGATAGCATAACCGAGATCCCGATCAGGTGCAGGATGCCAAATATCACAAAACCTTCCCGCAGGTACAGCCATGTCCCCAATGTAACCACAAGTCCGAGCGCAAAGATGAACATACCGCGAGCGACAAATTTGAGCGCAAGGGGAACTCCTGATATTTTTTTTTGTGCCTTATCGTGGCTGACAATTAATGACACTCCCACGATCAAGAGGAAGAGCGAAGCGGTTGCATAAGCAAAGTACCGCCAGAAACCGGTTGAAACGTCAAGCGGAGCAATCCCAAAAAAACTGATATCGAACACCGTATGGAACAAGACCATCATCAGGATCGCAATGCCCCTGAAAAGATCGATCTCCCAGAGCCGCGAACCGGTTTCCATACAAAATATCAGCATTGGGGTCTGATATTAATTCGTACCAGACATGGATGAAAAAAAGTCCACCCGCAACCATGCACCTAAATATCAATGCCGGGTATTATCCTTAAGGACTTGAGGTCATGACAGCAAACCGGGACGAACACATCATCGAAGCGATTGGCAAATGCCGCGTGCTTGTACGCGATGGAAAGGTAATCGAAGTCGGAAAACCGATCATCGCTGACTGCCCGCTGGCAAAACGGTTTGCATTTCCCGTACCGGAGATCACAACAGAAGCGGTGAAAGCAAACATTGAGCACAGAATCCGGGCATTTGGCATGTGCACACCCGCACGGGAAGTACTGGATACACGGCCGTTTGTCGGGTTTGGGGCTTCAGAACTGATCAGTTTTGGCATAAAGGCTGGCTTTCTTGACGCAGCAGTTATCGCCTGCGATGGTGCAGGCACGGTGGTTGCCACCACACCGGAAATGGTACAGGGCATCGGCGGCAGGATGTCCGGGCTCGTATCAACATCCCCGCATCATTCTGTCATAGAAAGGATCGAACAGAACGGGGGATATGTCCTTGACCCGGACAATGCACGGATCGATCAGCAATCGGGTGTAGCCCTTGCACATCTCAAAGGATTCCGGCGCATCGCAGTCACTGTTGCAGCACCGGCCGAGGCAGAGGCGATCCGCGCCGCATACCCGCACTCGCTCATTGTGGCTGTGCATGTCAGTGGATTGTCAAGAGTAGAAGCTGCCCGGCTTGTCGGGGCATCCGATCTGGTCACTGCCTGTGCATCCAGACCCATCCGGGAGATTGCAGGACCGCTTGCGCTGGTGCAGGCAGGGATCTCCATTCCGGTCTTTGCTATGACGGCTAAGGGAAAAGAGATCATTATCGAAAAGATCCGTATGTCAGAAGAACCCGTCCTCATCAAGCCCACAAAGTTGCCCGTTGTCGGGGACCGCGAGCCATCACCGCTGGTATAATGGAACTGAGTATTAGCATCTTTTAAAAGACCTATTTTTTAGTTGGGATCTCATCGATGATTCGGTCATCCCAATGCACCGTATCGTAATCATGGTTTTTTTTAATGATCCTGCCCGGACTTGATTATTGTTCGTGTCACACAATCGGCTAAGATCTCACTTATCGCAACAATTACAAAAAAAACCGGGATCTGGTTCTAACACCGGATAAAATATTTTAAAAAAACCAAAAAAAATATTATTTTTACAGGGCGCTTTCAAGCTTATGTTCGAGAACGTCAAGTCCTCTTTTGATGTCTTCAAGGTTTTTTCCACCAGTAAGAATGATCTTTCCTGAAGAGAAGATGAGAACAACGATCTTGGGATCTTTGATCCGGTACACAAGTCCGGGGAATTGTTCAGGTTCGTACTCGATATTTTCGACATTGAGCGTGATGACTACCTTGTTGAGATTGATGTATTTACCGAGATTGTACGAACAGACCATATTGGTGATCGCAACTTTGGGCACTTTGAGTGTTTCAATACCTGCCCCTTTTACCGACTTCATGACGATTGCAAGTCCGTCTTTTAACGCTTTATCGTCACGGATGCCGGTAAGTACTATCTTTCCTGTAGAAAAGATCAGTGCCGCAATCTTGGGGTTCTCGATACGATACACTGCACCGGGAAACCGTTTCTTGTTGAGTTCGCAGTTCTTGACCTTTTCTGACAACGTAACAAGATCAATGGACTCTGCGATCACACCAGATGCAACGATATTCTCAATCTTTAAGGATTCGTACTTTTTATCAGTCATCTTCTATTCTATGATTTTCGTTGAACCATAATACTAATGGACAACCTTTATGACATGTTCATTTTTTTAGCGTTTTTACATTGCCAGATCAGGATCTGTTTAAAAACAAAAAAACCCCAATGAACGCGGATTTGAAACTGAAATATGCAATATTTTACGACAGAGAAAGGTAAAAGTAAAAGTTATTACAGTCTCGCTACATGAACGCAAGTGTGCAGATGATAAAGTCCCCCGCCCGTGGGAGTAGGAAAGGCTGCGCGGATAGATAAAAAAAAGACTGGCGTTTTTTAGTTATGGCCTGCGGGCATTGTTACTGCAAAGGTATCAGGGAGATGGCACAAAAACATATGTCGTATGATTTATTCTCAAGTTTTCTTTCCCATACAGGTGCGGCTCATTGTCCATGATTTCGTGATCTCCTAATCAAATGGTTGAGGCCGGATGATTACACAAACCCACACGCCCGGAGATTGAAGATCCGATGTTCAAACCCTAATCCGGGTTTGTACTGGCTGTAGGAGAGACAAAAAAACTGTTTTTTTAGCTGCTCATTTTTACGGCTTAAAAAACCACGCCTGAATTCGCAATCATTTTTTTAAGGATTACAAGAGAACTTTCATTATGACACATGCTCCTGTATATCCGGCCGGGTGTGGAAACGGCCCTTCCCTGAAACTGATCACCGGTTTTTTCTGGGTGATTTTGGGGGCATCGGTCTTGCTTGCCCTGATGATCCTCTTCCTGCCCGACAAGATCTTTCTTGCGATAAGCAACTACCTCCAGATCATTGCCGCAATTGCCGGATCTCTTGTGTTCCTGTACTTCTGGCATCATTGCGGCAGTGAGGAAACCTATCTCTATGTTGCCGGGGGGTTAGGAGTCTGGGGAATTTCAAATATTGCCTGGTACGTCAATGTCTTAATGGGCTTAAGAAACATGGTCTTTCCAAGCCTGATCGACATCGGAATGATCGCATCTTTCCTCATAATGTCCATAGCATTCCAAAAAGGCCTCCCTAAAAAACAGCTTGCACCGCATATACTTCCAGGGCTCCTTGTCCTTTTTCTTATTATCCCAATCGGAATCATAATCATTTCCGGTATCAGTGCATCATCACTTGTCACTCTGCTCTATTTCTTTGCCTGCGGATTCTTGATTGTGATTGGCCTTGCTCATTCTCTCTATGCGTACCCAAAAATCCTTATCGGGACACTTCTTTTTGTGTTTACGTTCATGATCTATCCGCTCCGTGAGATGTTCTTTTTAGAAAACCCGGTATTACCGGTCATTGGCACGTTTGTATCTGCCGGTTTTTCACTCATTGCAATCGGGTGGTTATCCATCAGTGGACCGGCAAAAATATCAGAAAATACCTGATATCACCGGTTTTATGCATCCAATACGGTGTTTAATAAAACAGACAAAACCTTCACTCATCTTTTTAGTAAATATGTTGACAGGAATTCTTTTGTCGGTTACAGCGCAAAGGGTTTGTATCCGTTATGGAACTCTCCACACCAGAACGGAGTTGCATTCAACCCGTTCGTCCCTCTCATTTCCATTACCCGGACGGATTTGTGTAAAGAGGAATCACCCTGTATCTTCGATCTCCTCTAAGGAGCGCCCGGTCATATCGATCCGTGTCAGCCAGGTCACGGCAAAGGCAACGATGCAGATGACGCCCATGAAGATGACGGTATACCGGACGCCATAGGATGCTGTCATCAACGGGACGAAGATGATCCCGCAGGCTGCCCCGACCTTGGCAAGCCCTGCTGCAAAGCCGTGGGCGGTTGCACGGAGACGGGTAGAGAAGAGCTCGGCCGGGAGGAGGAATGTTGTTGCATTCGGCCCAAAGTTCTGGAGAAGGTTAAAGAGGCCGAACCCGACAAACGCAAGGGCGATGATCGTCTGGGAACCCGATTGGGATGCGGCAAGGATGAACATGCCCGCTGCCATACCAATAAAACCTGCAAGCTGGAGACGGATCCTGCCGATCCTCTCAATAAAGAGGATGTTGAGAACAAAACCGATAACCAAAAATATGTCGAGCAAGACCGTATACTGAGTCGAGTAAAAGTCCTGTGCAATGAAATTGAGCCCGGTCCCCTGGGTTCCAATCATGGCAGTAATCAGGATTGGTGTAAATATCCCAACACCGTAAAAGGCAAAGTCCATGAAAAACCACGGGACTGTGATGAGAATGGTCCTGCGCAGGTTCTTTTTAGAGAAGAGTTCGGCATACGAACTCAGGTAAGAATGCCATACCGGTACTTTTTCCGGTTTGATTTGGACCACCTCTTCAACCGCAGGGTTGATCGGTTTTGTCATGGTGAAATCCGGTATCAGATAGCGGACAACTCCCATGGCAAGTTTCCATTCCCTCCTCTGGATATGCCAACGAGCGCTCTCAGGGATGCCCCGCCGTAATAAAAGGATCACAATTGCAGGAGCAGCACCGGCAACCAGCATCCACCGCCAGGCTGATTCTGACGGGTGCATGGCAAGGATAAAGAGCCCGATTCCGGCAGCGGCAAATATGCCGACAGCCTGGAAGCTGAATGCGGCGATCAGCATCCGGCCCCGGATCCGTTTTGGCATAAATTCACTGACATACGATGCACAGACCGGATAGTCCGCACCGATGCCGACCCCCAGCAGGAACCGGAAGAGGATGAGCGATTCAATGTTCCAGGCAAAGAACGACAGGACGGCAAAGATGATGAATACGAGGAGATCGAATAAAAAAACTTTTTTCCTGCCGAAGCGGTCGCAGAGCCTGCCCCCGATGAGCGCTCCAAAGATTGCCCCGACAACTGCTGCTGCACCGACAATACCCTGTTCGAGCGGTGTTGCAGAGAACTGGACGATGATGAGCGGGAGTGCAATCGACATTACGAAGAGATCAAAACCGTCAAGGAAGATTCCCATTGCTGAGAGGAACCAGATATGGGCATGCTTCAGCGTGAACGGGGAATCATCCATCGCTTCTGTGATAACTGTGCAGGGCATAAAAAAACTCTAAAACGTAGTATAGCACCTTCTATCATCGAAAGTGATATATTTTTCTCTTTTAACGTCAGAGTGCCGGAGGAACCGAATGACACGAAATATCAGGTGAATGTTGCTGAGATGATTCACCTTATGCCAGGGATACCACACCCTTTAGTTCTTGTTCGGGCGGTTCAACGAACGGGTTTTTTTGACACATAAAAAAATAACCGGGCCACTGACCTCTTTTCATGATTTTTGTTATCCCTTGTCCAGTTAACGATTGAAAAAAAATTACGGTTCTTCTCCAGATTTAGGATAAGGTAAAATTCGGAAGAAGAGATTTTTGAACTCCGTTTGTGAAATTCATTTGTCCATGAATAGCAAACGGAGTAAATACGAAACCGTATTCAAGAACCTGTTTTTCTTTCCGGGATAT
>JAUYTV010000050.1 GCA_030694985.1 Methanoregula sp. | reverse complement strand
ACGGTTTTTTGCAAAGATATGGAAAAAAGCACCTTCAGAAAGGGGAAACGATGCCCGTAAAAGACCCGGATTCGGGGGTCGAAGATACACAATAGGGTAACGTCGACATCGACGATGCCATGGACGCCTAAAAAAAACCTGATCGTTTTCCCAGTGGGGGGTTAAAACCGGATTGGCGCTCTGGATCAATTTTGAGTTGGCGAAAACACCAAACAGCCCTTATTTCCCTGCGACCCTCCTACCCCACCAGACACCCCGACTTTTGCCTCCCAATAGCGTACATTAGCGTTTTATAACTCGAAGAAGATTACCCTGTTTGGTCTGAATCTCAAGGAAAAAGCGTATTTTAATAAAATGTGTAAAAGTGTACGGTTTTTTGCAAGTATAGGGAAAAAAGCACCTCCGTAAAGGGGAAACGATGCCCGCACAGGGCCCGGATTACACCTTCCGAGACACTCTCCCTTGATGTGACAAAAAAGGGGTTAATCCCCATCCTCCGACGTTGAAACAGGGTCGTCTGTTCCATCAGCAGGAGTACCGGACAGGTCAACTGTCCTCACGGGGATGGATTCACGCGGGATATACATGCCATCGGCCCGGATCTCCAGGACGGAATCGTGCCGGATCAGGAAGAACTGCCATGTCTCGTTTGGAGACCGGACCCAGAATTCCCGCACGGTTACACTTGTCAAGGCCACTTGATGAAGACTCGCTATCTCGCGTTGGTACTGGATCAGGATCTCCAGCGCATACGTAAACGATGACTGCGAACGTTTCACTTTCACAAACATGACCCGGTCCAGTTCTATAATGATGAAATCGAACGCAATGCCCCGCTTGCCGGAGACCTGCTCCACACTCCCGCGCCGGCCAGCAATCTCCACAGATTCATTAATTGCATTGAGCGGACGCCGGCCCTTGGTCATCGTCCGCTCCTGTCACTTGTCCGTTCCTGCTGAAGATCTTCGACCTGGTAAACAAGATCGTTGAGTTTGAGGAAGATCTCCTCGTTCATACGGTCCTGCCTCTCCATTAAGGAGCAGACAAGGTCAAGGGCCGCTGACTCAAACTTTACATACGGGATCTCGGGATCCTTATCATAGATGTCCAGCTTGGTCCGGCGGCGGTATGTACTCTTTGGTTCCTGCGGCCGACCATTACTCTGACCTCTCAGGGCAGTTGCCCGCTCAACCAGACGCGGGGCAGTCGTTGTGCGTGTTTTTTTACGTAACTCCACAGAGTCTGTGGTTTTCTTTCCTCTTCCCTGTTCACCGTATCCGTTTGGGCCCGGCTTCTTATTCTCTTCATTATTTGCAAAAATTCCTGTCATGATTTATTCCCCCTTTTTCCTGATGTTTACCCTGCATCGCAGGAGTCCTGTTCACGATTCTTTTAAGGCGCTGGTGCTCTTTTTGTTCAATTTTAAAAACGCCGTTCCGGGGAGAGCCAGAGCTATTATCCTGCGGAGGGTTGCCTTGTGCCAATCGGCAGGTAACCTACTGGACTACAGCCTTGATAAAACTCCAAAACACAGGACCCGGCGTTATTCACCGATGGTTAAAGAATGTGTAGAGCGAGAAGTGTGGGGCGTGGCCGCTCGTTAACCTGTACCGCTTCCCCATATCCAGTACATTTCCATCAGCTGCTACAAGGACCGACTTTTCATCGGGAACGATTTCGGCTGCGGGTGTAAAGACACGGGCTGCTGCCGTGAATTTTGCCTTGAGCCATATTTTTATTCGTCCGATGAGTTCGCTGATCATTGTATTGATCCAGATGTTCCCATATTCAGGTTAAATAGTAATGGGTGGGTGCGGGAATTTTCGCAGTTATTCTGGCATGTATGCGAAAATCGGGGGTTGGATTGGGGCTGGATTAAGGGGCGTAAGATTTGTGGATCCGGGCGCGGCTGCGGGATTTGTAATGGAGGGTTTTACGGGCCCGGATTTTGGAGAGGTGGAGGGAGGTGCGGCAAAAAAAGGATTATTGATTATTGTTTTTCAACAATTTTCTCAGTTCCTTGAGACTTTTCTGGATCTCGTTTTCCAGCATCTCAATCTTGTCTATGATCACTTCCGGTTTTTCATACTGGACTTCTGCATACTCAATCTCCTTGTAACGCGATATGGAGAGATCGTATCCGTTCTCCTTGATCTCGCTGATTGGCACAAAGAAACATTTGCCTTTCCGGTCCGCAGGATTCTCTTTCTTCCGGTTATGGTAGTGCAGGATAATATCCGGGATATCCCCTTTGCCATCGATGAATGTTCGTTTGTCATCGAGTGAGTACCCGTCCGCGTCCATATCATAGAACCAGACATTCTCTGTGGATCCGCCTTTGGTGAAGATCAATACCGCCGTGGAGACACCGGCGTACGGCTTGAAGACACCGGATGGCATGGACACGATGCCTTCGAGCTGGCACTGTTCCAGCAGGATCTGCCGGAGTTTCTTGTGAGCATTGGAGCTGCCGAACAGCACACCGTCCGGCACAATGACCCCGCACTTTCCGCCAATCTGGAGGAGGTGTACCATCCGCTCGACAAAGAGCAGTTCGGTCTTTGTGGTCTGGATGGTGAGGGCATCGTTGATGTCGCTCTTGTCGATGCTTCCCTTGAATGGCGGGTTTGCGAGGACGACAGTATACCGGTCGTTTTGCGTGAATCCTTTTGAGAGCGTATCCTGAAGAGCAACCTGGGGCGCCTTGATCCCGTGGAGCACCATGTTCATGAGCGAGATCCGGATCATCGTGTTATCGAAATCATACCCATAGAAGGTATCCTTCCAGAGTTTTTCCCAGTGTTTCGGCTCGGTGATTTTATCGCCAAGCAGGTTATGGTATCCCCCTTCGGAATCTACTTCGATCTTGTCTTTGCTTGTGTATCTTTTGAGGATGTGCTCGTACGAGTTGACTAAGAACCCAGCTGTACCGCAGGCTGGATCACAGATCCGGTCATTGATATCCGGGTCCACGAGCTCGATCATCATCCAAATAATATGCCGGGGCGTGCGGAACTGGCCGTTCTTTCCTGCTGTTGCGAGCTGCGAGAGCAGGTATTCGTAGATGTCGCCTTGTGTATCCTGATTCTGAGCGGATATCTTCAGGTCATCAAGAATTGTGACGGCTTCCTGCAGGAGAGAGGGCTTTGGTATCAAGAAAACGGCATCTTTCATGTGCCGGGCAAAGAGCGTCTTTTCCCCGTCATGGATATTCTTGATGAACGGGAAGGCTACATCCCGCACATGCACAAGCATCTTATCGGCCGGGAAATGTTTCCAGTGCGACCACCGGCAGTCTTCCTGCCCTTCAAATATGGATTTATAGATCTGTTTGTTTGCCAGCGCCTTCTTCTGCTCGAACGTGTCCATGGCTTCGAGCCGGTTCATGAAGATGAGGTAGGACATCTGTTCGATGGACTGGAGCGGGTTGGAGAGACCACCGCTCCAGAATTTGTCCCAGAGGGAATCGATCTTTGATTTGAGTTCGGGGGCGAGACGCATGGTGAAGGAATCCTGATAGTGATTGGGTGATGGAGAGATTAAGGGATGCCGATTATTATTTTGCCTGACCCTTTTTGCTCAGATAATTCCCGGTGCGGCTGGCAACACAGGGTGCCGCATCATCGGATGTGCCATACGGGACCTGGGGTTTTCTCGATACACGCCCGGATTCTTTTTGCGAGGGGGCATGGACCTGATTTTCATGGGCATCCTCGATCTTTTTAAATTCCGCAGGTCCAATCATTGACTCGATGAGCGAGTTATCAAAATCCTCAAGACGTTTTATGAGTGGCGACTCTTCATTGATCGAGTAGAGCCAGGTGCGTCCATCTTTCCGTATCTTCACCATGCCCCGGTCGGAGAATTTTTTCATGGCTTTTGCGATGGACTGCCGGGTGAGCCCGATCTCCTCCACAAGTTCGGCCATATCGAACTCGATTCCGTACATAGGCAGCAGGAACTGGAGGAGCCGGGTCTCGCAGGTATCTCCGAATAATCCCTCAAATGGCTGTTTCATGAGAATGTCCTTTCCCAGATGTTTGCAAACAAGCTATAAAATTGTTGTTAAAAAAAGTTAACAGAATCAGCACGGTCAATCCAGATGATGGACCCTGCTCCCGCCAAGAGGAGAGACGTTCAGCCCGTGGTTTTTCATGACGGAATATGCTTTGCCGAGATCAAGGATGTAATATTTCGGATCGTCTTTTTTGATGGTAGCGATGTAGGCCTGGTTCTTCAGGGTCGCGATGGCTTCATCGAAGTCCTGGTCGAATTTCTTCCGGAGGATTTTTTTGAGTTTCTCACTGTTATAGCCGGCGTTGGATTTGAAATTTTTGTTACGGTATAGGATATAGAGGATCTGAATCTCCATTTCGGTCAGATCACAGGGCATGATGAGTTGTTTGTATTGATCTGTTATATAGGGGAATCATTTCCTTGTGAGGATTCCATTTTTCCCGACGCCACTTCGCGTATTGCGGAGGGCTTTGATAATCTCCGTGATCAGGACGAACTAAGGAAGGAGTGTGAAGAGAAAATGTCGGGATGTTCAGGAAATAAAAATTACCGAGCGCAAAAAATCCTGAAAATTATTGAATTCCCGCAGGCATAATCCATTTATCATCGCTTCCTGTCCGAGCCATCGCATTGATGAGGCGGATTTCTTTTGATTCAAATGTGGCGGTAATTTTTGCTCGTAATTGTTTGGTGTCCTCCCTTGTGGAGAACATAAAAAAGCCGGTTTTGGGTTTGGGGATGATGTTTTTAGCACATTCGCATAAATGATCGGGACACCAGATGAGCATGATAGGAAAAGAAAGTATCAGCTATGGGCCTTGCGATATTTCGGGACATTTGCGTACGGGCCTTCGCTTTTTTTGCAGGCTACGATCCGTCCCACTTCCCGATCGTATTTCACCCATCGTCCGGTGCTTGCATTGAACACCTGAAATGTCCTGCTTTTCTGGGGGCTCATATGTTTCCTCTAAGTATCTATACACCATTGGTGATAATTAATTATTGGCTTATTGGTTCATGCCCATCTGTGTTTTTCATGCATTGCCTTTCGATAACTCCCGAGCAAACGCCCTCTGCATCAGCCCCTCGCACAACCCCTCGATTTGCCGGCCCGATGCAACTTGCTGATCGCAAATCCGCTCCACACTCTCAACGACACGGGCGAACTGCTGCTGGAGGGCGAGCGAATCATCGGGATCCCATGTAATTCGTCATTGAGAAAGAGATTCCAGTCTCGTTAACCATTTGTTGAAATGAGAGCATTCTTTGCGTATTGCATTGATCCCAATATTTTTAGCGATGATAACCCCATCAGTCGGTTTCTGAAACGAAGGATAAATTTTCTGGATTCTTTTTGAGGGAGCGGTCTGGGGATTATCGTTGATATCTTCGGGTGTGTTAAAAGCAGCACGGACTGATTGTAATTTGTGCAACTCCGAAGATGTACTGCCTGAGGCAATCATCGATTGATGAATTTGCTCAACTTTACTAAAGAGAATTGCTTCAAATTCATGCAGTTGGATATTTGGAATAAATCGAGGGTTATCGATGTCTTTTGCTAACTCTTCTTCTGCCCTCTCAACTTTTTTATATGGATCGGAAGTGTGGATAAATTGTTCCCGGTTTGGAAAATCCGGTGGCAATGCGTATATGTCAATCATTGTTGTGACGTACGATTTAGGATCCTGCTGTAACCACCGTCTCACATCTTTTTTCAAATGATCATACCTCAGAAAACCTCCTCTATGAGGTCTGCCGTTGCTATATCCCGTTGTAATACTATGAGCACGAACGTCAAAAATTCTGAACTGCTGGAGATGATCGATGAGGACCATATTGACAAAGGTCTCTTCTGTCGGACCTTCGGTGACAATATTTATCCTTATTTCAGAATTCATCTGGAGGGTCTCCCCCCGATGACATTCTTCTCCCATAATTCACCGACCGAATAATCAACAAGCCATGATTCGTATTCCGCGGGTTTGAGGCGTTCGATAACCGTTGCCTGATTTTTGCGGTTGACAACAAGCAAATCTTCTAAATTGAACTGGTTAACGAGGGGAACCGATTGTGTTGAAATGATAATCTGCGTTCTGGTTGCAGTGCTCTTGATCAGGGACGCTAATGCGTTTATTGCGTACGGGTGTAATCCCAGTTCAGGCTCATCGATAAAAATTGTTGACGGGATATCCGGCTGAAGCAATAATGTTGTCAGGCAGATGAATCGAAGAGTCCCATCAGAGAGATGATACGCAAGGAAGGGATAGTCCGATCCTTTTTCCCGCCATTCGAGCTGGATTTTATTTTCATTTTCCGGCATCGGCCGAAGGATAAAGTTATCAAAGAATGGAGCGACCAGTTGAATTGTATCACGGATTTTCTGATAATGATGAGGATGCGTCTTTGTTAACCGGTAGAGATATGCTGCCAGGTTCCCCGCATCGGGTCTTAGATACAGATTATCATTGAGATCACCCTGACGTTTCATTGGGGCGGTATCACTGGTGTCATGAAAGTGATAAACACGCCAGCTTTTCAGAGGTTCTAAAACATGTCGTTCGATACGGTTTTTTTCTTCTTGTGCCGCTGCAATTAAGAAAGTTTCCTGATGACCACTACGAAAGATGCTCTTGTATGGAGTGGCGGGGAATTTTATCCGATCATGAAAAAAAGTACTCTCTTCTTCGAAAATTAGAGAATTATCCAGTGTTGGGACTAATTTGCATTCATAAATATTGAACAGATGAGACTCATCAGATACAAAATCAAGTTTTATTGATATTCGATCAGTATGTTTTTGTCCATAGTAAAGGAAGGAATCGGCGCCACCCGATCTCCTGACGTAGAGATTAAGATTCCCTTCAATTATCTGGTTGAGGAATTTGAAGATAGAGATGAAATTGGTTTTTCCTGCCCCATTTGCACCTATCAATACATTGAGAGAATTGAGATCGAGATCAAGTGATTTTATTGATTTGTATCCCTCAAGGGTGATATGTTTCAGTGTCATATTCGATCGCGATGATAGTTAATTATCAATCTATTTCATAAATCAGTATCGCTATCATTTTCAAATTGATAACTCCCCCGCAAACGCCTTCTGCATCAGCCCCTCGCACAACCCCTCGATGTGCCAGCCTGATGCCACCTGCTGCTCACGAATCCGCTCCACACTCTCAACGACACGGGCGAACTGCAACTTGATTTCAGACCCGGAATTAAAATATTTATTAATAGTTCATCACCCACTGTTACATAGGTACAGCCATGAAGTCCACCCGGCAGGATATCCTCGCCTCCTTAAAAAACCTCAAAGGGAAAGTAACACGAGAGTATTCGGTCAAGACAATCGGGGTGTTTGGCTCTGTTGCCCGGAACGAGCAGACGGGCAAAAGCGATATCGATCTGCTGGTGGAGTTTTCAAAGCCGGTGGGGTTCGTCACCTTCATGCGGCTTGAACATTTTCTTTCCGAGCAACTCGGGAACCCGGTGGATTTGGTGACATCAGATTCCCTAAAACCGGTGATCCGTCAGGATGTGCTCGCCGAGGTCATCTATGTCTAAGCGGGAGATGAAACTCTACCTCACAGATATTGACGACGCAGTCTCTACGATCCAGTCCTACACAAAGGACATGACGTATGAACAACTGCTCGCCGACCGGAAGACCCGCGAAGCAATCATTCTCAATTTTGTGGTAATAGGAGAAGCGATCAAGAAGATCCCGCAGGAGATTATCGATCGCCACCCGGATGTTCCGTGGAAAGAATTTGCAGGAATGCGAGACAAGATGGTGCACGGCTATTTCGTGATAAGCCCGATGATCATCTGGGAGACAAGCCGGCACGATCTCGTACCGCTTGCGGCTGTGGTGAAAGTACTGCTCCGAGAATATGCGTGAACGGGTTCATCCTGCCAGTTCCCCGGCAAACACCCGCTGCATCAGCCCCTCGCACAACCCCTCGATTTGCCGACCCGATGCAACTTGCTGATCGCGAATCCGCTCCACACTCTCAACGACACGGGCGAACGTCTGCTGGAAGACTTTGACTGATATGGTGCAAACTCCTCATTTTGGATTACAAAACAATAATAGTTGAAAATTATCTTTATTGCAATCACTCTGACCTTCATTTTTTAATAAAATTAAATGTGCTTCATGTTCAATTCGGACTAATTTAAAAATCGTTTCGAGAGAATCGATATTATCATAATCATATTGAATTTCTTGAATCAACGAGAAGACTGAATGATAGTACGAATGGAGATTCTCAACCAATTGATCGAGATATAACAACTTGCTTCCTTTATGAACGATTAAATTCCTCGCTCTGTAAATCCTCTGAAGTTGCCATCGAACTCGTTTATTGTGCGTCTCAATAGTTTCAAGAATTCTCTTTTTCGTGATCAGTTTTTTATTTAACGTATGGACTTTATTTCGTAATAAGAAATTTTTCCCGACTTGTAAGCATAATTCATCTTTTAAATGCTTGTTTTCTTTGATGGATAAGACCGCTGAAAGTTTTTCAAAATCAGAAGATCCTTCAGGTACCTTCGACAAAAACCCATCTAATTTTTCACCCAATTCGAATCGCAATTCATTCAGCAAATCTTTGATTAATTTTTGAAGGTACTTTCTCCCTAAAAATGGTCCAAATGAATTGAGAAAATGTACGATTCTTGTTTTTTGCGAACTTGGTGGCGCAGGTAATAACGTTTCTAAAGAGGTCCATAAATTCATTAGTTGGTTTTCACTTCGTTGTGATTGTATTGCTCCTGAGTGCATGCTTAATGAATTCCATATCAGATACATTGATTCAGAATCCAATTTAATCAGAATTGAAACAAGTTCGTCAATATTTGATTTTACCTCGCAAATCTCTGAATCTTTAGTTTTATGCATCACTGAATAATCGTCAATTACATTGAAAAAATGCGATTTCGAGTAAACAAGTGATTGAGAAAACCATTCGAGTTTTGTTCGGTGTGTGTTTAAACCGCTTAAATCGTTGAGATGTCGTAATATACTTTCGCAGTGTTCCCTGGCATCATAAGGATCTAATGCTTCGATATCTTTAAAAAAAAGAATCAAGGGATATTTCTCATTCTCTTCGAAAAATTTGATTTCCGCTGGAAACCCTTTTCGTGGAGAAATTTTATTATCTAAAATTTCAAGGTTGTCGAAAATATCCTGTTTTTCCAGATATGAAAAATTATCATCTCCCCGGAAGTACACATCCCAATTCTCTTTTTTAAATGAAAATTTCTTAAAAAAGGCATCTAATTGATTGATATTGTGAATTTTTTGGTTAGAAAAGAAGAAATACATAATTTCCTGATGCAGATATTCTTGTGAATAACCATCGAAAACCAATTCCGAAATGAAAATTTTTGAAAGTTGAGTGATTTTATCTTTTTGTTTTGGAAATATTACACATTCAATCAACTGATTATGTATTTCATGGAGGTAGTTTATTTCTATCAAGTTTTGAATTGGTTTTATTATTGATTGTATTTTTTTAGGAGAGTCTGCTTGTTTTAATTCATCCATTATTGGAGCAAATCTATATCCTAAAAGTTTTCTAACCACGGGGTCGTCTTGTAAATTCCAGATTAATTCTTCTTTTAATGGATCAAGTCCTCTCTCATGAAGGAATCCCTGTTCAATCTCATTGATAACATCAAGGATCTCTCCACAAATTGAATGTGAGTTGAAGACTGGTGCCTTATAAGAATCGATAGTATAGCGCGAAACCATTTCTCGAATGGTTTGGGCGAAGAAGAGTAATCCCTCTAAGTCATCATTATAAATCCAATTTTCCAAAGTAAGTTTAGTCATGTTCTCTTACAATTACCTTGAATAAAGCAAACATAAAGTTATGCAATTAAATCTCCCTTAAACGCCCGCTGCATTAGCCCCTCGCACAACCCCTCGATTTGCCGACCCGATGCCACTTGCTGATCGTGAATCCGCTCCACACTCTCAACGATACGGGCGAACTGCTGCTGGAGTGGAAGAGGGGGGAGTGGAATTTTTATTTTAGCCAATTTTGTTGCATTAACACCGGGTTGACCGGCACCCACCATTGTGTTCTGTATTTGTGACCAATAATACTGAGATTGAAAAAAGTGAAATACATAATTTGAATCCACTTTTTCTGATAAACTGACACGAATGAGATATGATGCAAAAATTGATTCTTGAACGATTTGATCTATTCGGAAACTTTTACCTACTGTTGCGCCAGTTCGAGCAAAAAGAATATCTCCAGTTTTTAATAGGTATTTTTCTTTTTCATCGTTAGAGATTTTACAATATGGAACCTGATCCCAATTAACTCCATTATTTTGAATATCAGTGATTCTTAAAAATTTTGGGCCAATTTTTTCAATGTTTGCGCTTTCGGTATACCCATATTGAATTTTTTCTGAAATCGAATCAACTGTGACGACGTTCCACTCGCGTTCATTCCTAACAGGGTCCCCGAACATCTCATAGAACACGCTCTGCAACAGCGCCCCCGTCTGGGCGTCTGCCTCATGCCGCTGCCGCTTCACCGCTTCTGCTCGTTCGAGAACCGCAACGATCTGACGCTGGACAGAAAGCGGGGGAAGGGGAATTGTTACACGCTTTAAATGAGATGGTCCATAATGGTGTATTGTAGAGCCTGTAACTAAGGCATCAATTTGACGGGTGAAAATTTCAGAACCAACAAAGATTTTTAAAAATTCTCTATCTAACGCTTCATTCTTGGGTCGAAGTCGAATAATTCCGGTATATGCGATCGAACCCTCACTTTCCTTAGTCACTTCTGAAACAATCCCTGTAGAAGCACTACTACTAATAAGAATATCTTGATTTTTTAATTTGAAATGAGACCATTTGCTTTCTACTTTTTCTGGCGATAAAAAATTACATCCTTCGAGAGTTACGGTTTTCCTACGAAGGTTTACAAGTCTAATTAATGGAATTCCATACTCTGTAAAATCTACGGCCATGATCCCTGGCCCTTCTTGGAAATCCACATAATCGAAAAAATTTACTAATTCCCACCCATCCGGCAGCTCCCTCTCCTTCACCTAAGCCACCCCAACAGCCGAAAGTTCCCGCTCAACCCGCGAACAAATCCCCTCAAACGTCTTGAGTTCATCCGTAGAAAACATCGGCTCCGGCGCATTCCCGAGCGTGATGAACGGCGGCTCCCAGAAGTCGGCGTACGTGATGTGCAACTTCCGCGAAAAGACCGACTCGACCATGCGGATAAAGTTGAGCTGGTCAGCTGAATAGTGCTTGTTATTCTCCATCATGTACGTCCGGAACGCATCCTTGATCCGGTCCGCCGGGTTCGCTTCTGCATACATCCCGAGCACCCGCTTGATGAGCGAGACGAGAATGCTCTCATTGCCCGTCCCGGCCTTGCCAAGCTCCGCCGGGTTCTTCGCGAGATCGGGGCCGAAGATTGTGGCTTCGAGCTGCTGGAGATCGGCCTCTGATAGAATTTCGTCGCGGGCGATCTTCTGGATCACGGGGCTGTCGGCCGCGATCTTCCGGATGCGTTCCTCGACATGCTCCCGGTACTTCGTGACATAGGTGTGCTGCTGTGCCACGCCCATCTCGAAAATTGTCTTCTGCTCGATCGTGTCTCCCATGTCGATGACAATCGTCTGCTGCGGCTCTTTCCGCATGAAGGGCATCAGGGGCGCAAGCTCGGCAAGCATCCGCTGCGCTGACTCGTACGTGACCGTGGACCAGAAGGACTTCGAGAGCACCTCGCGGATGAATGCCTCGCGCTCCTGCACCTTGTTGATCGTCAGCGGCAGGCAATCGATCATTCCCCCGATGAGGATTTTCTGCCGCTCGATCTCGCCGGTATCGTTGCGGAGGATCGCGTGCTTGAGCTGCTCGCAGCGCAGGGAGAAGATCGCGGTATTGAGGTTCACGTCCTGCTGGTACCGCATCAGGGGCATGATCTTCTGGGTCAGGAACTGGAGCGGATCGATGGCTACGTTGTCCCAGAGGTGCGGGTCGAGCGCCTTTTTGATCTCCTGTTTGTTGTCGCGGATGCTCACGGAATCCGGGGGCAGCGAGCGGATATCGGCAAGAATCTGCTCCTTCACCTGCCCTGCCCGCACCTCGTCACCGTGGTCACGGAGGAAGGTGAGCTGCTTGATCCGGGAGAGGAAGATCCGGTTCGTGATCGCATCCGGGGATTCGTTCTTCACCCCGTCCGGGTTCATCTGCCAGTACTCGAAGTTGTTCCAGAAATCAAAGACCTGGAAATATTCCTTCTTTCCCTCGGGCAGCCATCCGAAATGTTCGCAGGCGCTGTTGGCCCGGGTGCCCCGTCCGAGCATCTGCCAGAACTTGATCTTCGAGAAGACCGGTTTGGCAAAGACAAGGTTGCAGACCTCGGGCACATCGATGCCCGTATCCAGCATGTCCACCGAGATCGCCACCCGGGGCATCGATTCCTTTTCGAAGGCCCGGATCAGTTCGTCCGCCCGGGAATCCTCCGACACGATCGTCCGGGCAAGCGTGCCCTTGTGCTCGGGATAGAGCGTATCGAACGCTTCCTGCAACCGGTACGCATGCTTCTTCGAGATCGCAAAGAGGATCGACTTCGCCGGCAGTGTTCCGGTCTGGTCCATTAAGGCATTTTCCATGAACTCGCGGACGATCGCTTCCGAAGTCCCCTTCACGGCCACCTTCTTCTCCAGCTCCGTGCCCTCGAAATCGATCTCATCGGGATCGATCCCCTGCTCCAGCAGTTTCGCACGCTCACCTTCCGAAATATCCTGCCGCCGTACGCCGGCAATCTGGAAATGCGTCCGGGCGCCAAGGATGCTCTTCCGGAAATCGACCAGCACCCCGTCCGCCACCGCATCATCGTAGGAGTATAGCGCTGTCGGTGCCCCGTTCTGGCACTCGAAGAACCGGAGCGTGTCCTTATCGAGAATCTCTGAAGGGGTGGCTGTCAGCCCGATCTGGATCGCATCGAAGTACGTGAACACATCCTTCCACTTGTTGTAGATCGAGCGGTGCGCCTCATCGGAGATGATCAGGTCGAACTCGCCCGGAGAGAGCCGGAACTGGCCGTTTTTGTCCTTGTCGAGATAAATCTCCTGGAATGTCTGGATCGTAGAGACGTACAGCCGCTTGCTCTTGTCGTACTTGCCGGCAAAGATCTTGTCCTTTGCCTCTTCCGGGAAAAACGCCTTATACCCTTTATTGAATGCCTGGTCCCGCAGCGCCCGGCGATCCGCAAGAAAGAGCACTTTCTGCACAAGGCCCTTCTCCATCAGGATCTTGATGATCGCCATCGCGACCCGGGTCTTTCCCGTACCCGTTGCCATGACGATGAGCCCCTTCCGGTGCCCCCGCTGGAGGTGCTCCACTACCCTTTTCACGCACTCGACCCCTTTTGCCCGGTCGACAATCGAGGTATCGACTTCCACCGGGGATGTGGCATCCTGCGTCTTCTGGAACCGGAGCCGCTCCAGGTCTCCCTGCGTATAGAACCCTTTCACCTCGCGGGGGCTGTACCGCTCCCGGTCCCAGAAGATGAGCTGGTACCCGTTCGAGAGAAAGATGAACACGTCTTTGCCGGTCTGGCGCTTGATATCGTCTGCATACATCTCGGCCTGTTTCTGCCCGAGATGCGGATCTTTTGATGTCCGCTTTGCTTCCACAATCGCAAGCGGTGCGCCAAAACTATCGAGCAGCAGGTAATCGACGTACTTGCTCTCCATATCGTTTTTCAGGGTTTCAGAAACGGTCTTGTAATGTTTCGCAACAAAATCAGATTGCTTGGTATCGATTTCAGCCAGAACGCGGGAGCGATCAGATACATTCCAGCCCTGCTCCTTTAACAGGACATCGATCATCTCAAGCCGTGTCTGTAATTCGTTGCGATCCAAAATGGTTCCCCGAAAAAATCTGCGTATAGTATCCTTCGGGATTATGCATGATGAATGTTACTGGATTGAACGCTCCTTGCCTAACCAGATTCAATTCTTTTCTAAAATCCAACCCAGGGGGGTCCCTCCCCCCACCCCCCTTACCTTCCAACCCTGTACCTCCCACGCCACAAACCCCCCAATCCCCGTCGGTATCCCACACCCGCAAGACCCGGCCAGACCGGGGGGACCCCCCCCTCCCGCTCCCATGCAGGGGGAGGGGTCTACCCCCTCTTGAAAAATAATGGGAGGGGGGTGGTACCCCCCCAGCTCCTTGCCGGGCAGCACAGGTTCGTCTGCCATGTTTCGCCCATGTTTGGGATCAACAGGTTATGAGTTGGCGGCAAACCGGTAAAGCCATACGCACTTAAATGGAAAACTCAACATATTTCCACTTAAAAAAAGCAAAACCAGAATTGCATTTACACTTGAAAAATTACCCGAAAAAAAGTACCGTAACGTGGCCCTCAATACCAAAACAGGAAATGACTCACTACCTGATAGATATCCGCATGATGGGGTCTGTAAAGCAACAGATTCGCAATTTAAGCAATCATTTAGCGGAGAAATTTAATCTCGGGAACAAACTCGTCACCCCGCACATCACGTTGGCCGGGCCTTTTTCAACCGAAAACGAAGAAAAACTGATCGAAGATTTCACAAGAATCTGTACAAACCAGAAAGGGATCCCGAAATATGAAGTGGGAGGGTATGGCTTTTTTGACGATACGAGAGTTGTCTTTGTCACCATTACCCCTGACGAGACCCTAAAACAATTCCGGTACCAGCTGGCCCGGGCAATCTCTTCGTATTGCTCATTACGGAACTATGATCTGGATTCGGCTGAGGATTTTAAGTTCCACTCAACGCTCGCACTGAAACTTGACTGGCTCACATTCCAGAGAATAAAATGGTATTTTAAGGAACAGGAAAGTGTCATCTACCGGCACCATCCGATCCGGGCAACCCTGCTCCGGAATTCAAAAATCCTCTGCGAATATGATTTTATCCAGGAACGGATGCTGACCCGGGCACAGGCACTGAGCAAGGCGACCATGAAGCGTGATTTTGATATTCTTAAGGTCTGGGCAGATGGATGTTGGGAAGGAGAGTAAAACCCGGCCGGTACATCAGTATGAGGGAAACTATGTCAATGAAGAGGAGATAAGTGAAGCATATGACCGGACAAAAAGGGCACTTTGAAAAAGGACGATGGGTAACAGACAGCGAACCAGCGGCTACCCAAACGGAGGTAAACGTCATTGACAAGAGATTTTCTGAGGCAACAAAGTCTGTCATATTGTCTGTTGATAATGTGATGAAAGTCACCCGTGATCTCGTAACAACCGAAGAGGGAAAGCAGTACATTGAAAAAATCATAAAGGATACGCAAACGCAGATCCAGAAATCCTTTGATGAAATCGTCAGCCATGTAAAAACCGAACTGGATAAAACAGTAAAAAAGGTAAAATAATTTTTTTTTAGCGGTTTCGTGAAATGATGGGTAGTGTACACGATACGCGGAACACGACCAAAAACTAAAAAAAAAGATCAAAAAAAAAGATTTACTTCTTGCCGCCCTTTGCAGGGGCTGCCTTGGCATCCTTGCCACCCTTTGCTGGCTCGGCAGCCTTGGCATCCTTACCGCCTTTGGCGGGTGCTGCATCCTTGCCACCTTTGGCCGGTGCTGCGCCCTTTGCCGCATCCTTGCCACCCTTTGCAGGCTCAGCTGCTGCCTCTTCGACAACTACCGGTGCTGCAACAACCTTCTCACCGACAAGCTTGGGGGCTGCGATGATCCTGCCGCTGACCTTGATCTCGCTGACCTTGAGATGAGTGGGAGTAGGGAGCTTGTATCCGGCGTGACGGAGTGCATCTTTGATCTTTTCAAGATAATTGATAGTGGAGTAGACCGTCAGGAGCTTCTGGCCGGGACTTACCCGGGCAGCAGTCCCGACAGCTTTTCCAAAGGACAGACGCATGCCTTCAGACACACGGTCCGCACCGGCACCGGTTGCCTGCTTGTTCTCGCGAAGCACATGGTGGGGAAATACCCGTACCTTGAAGTGGAAGTTCGACCTGCCGACATCCTTCATTAAGCGCCGGTTGGTTGTGATACGGGCTGCCTCAAGTGCGCTGTGCCGGATCTGGCATGCCTCTTCGACAATGAGATCAACTTCGGTTGGGAATTCCTGCGAGAGGTTTCCCATCTCGAACTGAACAATCTTGCTACCCGGAACACCGCCCATATATTCGCGCCGTGTATAGGCCTTCTTGGAAATGTTCCTGTACATCTTTGCCGGTTTTCTAACCATCGCGTCCTACTCCTGTATTGAAATGCAAAAAGCGGACATGAACAACCATAAACGATAAGATGATCATGCCAGTTACGCTTCTCAAACTGCTTTTATAAAATGGAGATGGAGCGTATTAAACCTTACTGGATTGAACAGTTCTGGTTTATAAGGTCAAGGACTTCGCGCCGGACCTGTGCAAACTCCACGCTGGTCCGGTCACGGGGACGCGGAAGCAGGACTTCAAAGTTCCGGCAGATCCGGCCCGGGCGGGGTGTCATGACAATGATCCGGTCCGCCATATAGACCGCCTCATCCACGCTGTGCGTGATGAACACGATCATCTTTTTTGTTTTTTCCCAGATCTGGAGCAGTTCCTTCTGGAGCATGTTCCGTGTCTGGGCATCAAGGGCCCCGAACGGCTCGTCCATGAGGAGCAGGACCGGATCGAGCGTGAGCGCCCGGGCAACCGCCACCCGCTGGCGCATTCCACCCGAAAGTTCCGACGGGTAACTGCCCTTAAACTGCGTGAGGTTGATGAGGTCAAGATACCATTCGGCAACCATATAGCGGTCTTCCTGGCACACCCCTCGCATCTCGAGACCAAAGGCGATGTTGTCGATTACTGTCCGCCACGGGAAGAGAGAGTATTCCTGGAAGACAAAACCCACCTTCGGGTTGGTTCCCGTGCTCTCCTCGCCATCGATAATAATCTTACCAGACACCGCAGTATCAAGACCCGCGATCATGCGCAGCAGCGTGGTCTTACCGCACCCGGACGATCCGAGAATACAGACAAACTCCTTGTCCTTCACATCGAACGAGATATGATCGAGCACGGTTAAGATCGACCCGTCATCGCGGGGGAAGGACTGGCTGACATCATGGACTTCAAGTTTTGCCATTTTATGCCACCTCTCCGGTGCGCCACTTCAGTAAGTGCTTATCAACATAATACCGGAATATCATGTCGAACGCGAGGCCAATCAGGCCAAGGAGGATCATGTACACGACAACGCTGTCCATCTGGTGAAGAGAATAGAAGAACCATAACTTCTGGCCAAGTCCATAGTTAGAGACCCCGAAGAGTTCTGCGGCAACAAGGCACATCCAGCCGACACCGGTCGCGATCCGTATCCCTGAGGCTACTGAGGGAAGGGCCGCGGGAAACGCGATGTACCTCACCTGATCCCAGATCTTCGTGCACCCAAGCATCTTTCCGGCCTCGACAAAGACGCGGGGAACCCCACGGAAACCGCTGTAGGTGTTGATGATGATAGGAAAGACGGCCCCGACAAAAATGATGAAACCCGCGGAGAACGAGGTAAGCCCGAACCAGATGATGGCAAACGGGATCCAGGCGAGGGGCGGGATCGGGCGGAGGAGTTCGATGAGAGGGTCGATGAGCGACTCGATCCGGCCGCTCCAGCCCATGACGATCCCGATCGGAATCCCAACAAGAAGAGCCAGGCCAAGGCCGATGAAAAAATGGATGAGACTAGTCTCAAGATCAAGGAAGATCTCACCTTTCTGGAGCAGGCTGATAAATGCGGAAAAAACATCCGTAGGTGCGGGAAGGATGAAGGGGTACTTGACAATTACAACCGCAACGAACTGCCAGATGACCAGTGCCAGCAGGATCGCAACCGCACCGAGCCGCCAGTCTTTGCCATTCTTCCCTGCACGTCTGCTCATGAGTGGTTATGCCTCTTTGTGTCTTCCAACCGGATTTCCCCTGACTGGAGCTCACAAATGTTTCTGAATAATAAACAACCTTAAGAGAGAAAAAGGTTGGTTGATTGGTTTTTTTAGTTCTTGGTGTAGAACGTGAGATCGAAGATATCGCTCTTGGTGAGCGGTTTCTTGATAAACCCGAGTTTGTACTGGATATTCGCGTAATCAACGACCGAGTCGACAATGATGTTGGGGTCTGATGCCCAGCTGCCGTCCCACTCCTTTAACGATGCGGTAACATCCGCGAGTTTGGAGCCGGTCTTTGTTGAGTAAATCGCTGCCGCCTCATCGAGGTTCGCCATGTTCCAGGCAACCGCCTTATCGTTGGTCTTGATGATCTGACGGACGATCTCCGGGTGCTCCCGGATCAGCTTGCCGCTGACAACAAGGACACAGCAGGTGTGGTTGGGGTACATCTCTTTGGATTGGACGGCGACCTTGCCCTTGCCCTGGTTCACGACCGTGCTCGGGGAGGGGGTTGGCAGGAAGACCGCATCAACTTTACCGGCAGTGATTGCCGTAACGGCATCGCCCGGGCTCATGCCCCTGATGAAGACATCCTTGTCCGGAGTGAGGTTGTTCTTTTGGAGCCAGTTACGCAGGACGGTATCCTGGATACTGCCGACCGGGAAGGTAGCAATGGTCAGCCCGGTCAGACTCTGCGGACTCTTGTAATCGAGATCATTTCTTACGACAAGGTCTGAACCCTGTGTGTTGACACCAGCAATGATCTTGGCGTCAAGCCCGGTGGCGAGTGCGGTCAGGACCGGGGCTGCACCAACATAGGCAACATCGAGTTCGCCGGCCATCATGGCCTGCATCTCGGGCGGGCCGCTCGGGAAGACCTTGTCAGAGACTTTCTGGACACCTAGGGGGGCAAGATCCTGCTGCCACCAGCCCTTATCCATCGCGGTGGTGTGGGCCATCTGGTGGGTACTTGGCTGGTAGCCAATCCGGAGTTCCTTGATAGGAGCTGCGGTATTAGTTCCGCTTGTTCCCGCAGGCTGCGTGCAGCCGGCAGTGATCAGTAAAAGGGCAATAGCAATGAGCGCAATTACAGTAATCCTCATATGTTTCATAGAGAAGTGTTACTCTGTCAATGATAAAAAGTGCTCTATTAGGACATAATATCTATCTTTTTGTATTAATTTTACTCGAAATTTTTTACTTTTGTACCATATAATTACTTTAACTGTCCATATATGAAAAGATTTTTTTATAAAGTTTGGACAAGACAGGAAAAATTAATCAATAATTAACCTGATTGTATCTAATATATGGTACAGGTGGATCCAATTGACCGGCTCATGCGCGCAGCACTGGTCTCAGATGAAGAGTTCGTGACCACACTCAATGATCTCTTAAAACTCGATCTGCGTATCAGCGTACGGGAACTCTCAGAGAAGAGTGGGATCGCACAAAGTTCACTCTACAAAATCATACACGGAAAACGATCCCCCAACCTCTCCACACTCCGGGCGATAATCCGCGCCATGCGCCAGCAATATCATGTGGGCAATGAGGCGTTCATTGGATTGATCGCTGCCCGTTCAGTTCTGGAAAGCGTTGAGGAACGGATGACGGATGTTGAAGGGCATCGTATTCGTGTGCGCGAGTATCCGGTGCATACAATGGAAGATGCAATTGTTGCAGCAGTAAGGGCTGAGCGCGAAGGTGCGAGCGCAATTGTCTGCGCTCCTATTGTATCCAGTGTCATCGAACAGATCGTCCGTGTGCCAGTCGCAACGATCATTCCCCGCGAATCTGTACAGGCAGCGATCGGACTTGCAGCTAAAAAGGCGTGGATTTAATCAGTTCGCCGCTAAAAATAAAAGTATTGAATTTGGTGAAGAGATGCGAACCGATGTTGTAAGGCTGGGGCGCCTTTCGGGAGAAAGGACCGGAGAGATGATGCACTTTCTCTCCTCGATGCGTGCCGACCGCTACATTGCGGATGCAGATGTGCTCGTAGATATCGCCCATGTGCTGATGCTGGACAAACAAAAGATCATAGACCGCGATATTACAAAACAACTCATCCCGGCACTGCTGGAACTGTTCGATGAGGGAATACCTGAAGATGTGTTCGATGACAGGTTTGAAGATGTGCATGCAGGAATTGAGACGCTGCTGATCGAGACCGTAGGTGTTGATGTTGGAGGCCGCATGCATATGGGACGGTCCCGCAACGATGAGGTTGCAACCTGTATCCGGATCAAACTGCGCGATGACCTTCTCAAACAGATGGCCGCACTTTTAAAAGTCCGCGAAGTGCTTGTTGCCCTTTCAGAGAAGCATATGGACACGATAATGCCCGGTTTCACCCACCTTCAGCATGCCCAGCCCACCACCCTCGCCCATCACCTCCTGGCCTACGAGCAGATGTACTCGCGGGACTTTGACCGGCTTAAAGATGCATATATACGGGTGAACCTGTCTCCGCTCGGTGCAGCAGCCTTTGCATCAACCGGTTATCCTATCAACCGCGAACTCACTGCACGCCTGCTTGGTTTTGACGGCCTCGTAACCAATACGATGGATGCTGTGGCAGGACGGGACTTTGCGCTCGAAGTGCTTGCCGATCTATCAATACTGATGGCCAATACGAGCAGGCTCTGTGAGGAACTGATCATCTGGAGTACTTCATTTGTAAAGTTCGTTTCGCTCGATGATGCCTTCTGTTCAACGTCCTCCATCATGCCCCAGAAGAAGAACCCGGACACCGCAGAGATCATGCGGGCAAAGAGCGGCTCGGTCTTTGGTGCATATTCGGCAGCTATGATGACGGTTAAGGGACTTCCTATGAGTTACAATCGTGACTTGCAGGAACTCACCCCAAATATCTGGCGCGGAATGCGGGATGTAAAGGAATGTCTGCGCCTGCTCATCGACATGCTCGCGAGTGCGACTTTTGATACAGAGCGGATGAAGGAAGAAGCTGGCAAAGGATTTTCCACGGCAACCGAACTTGCAGATACGCTTGTAAGAAACTATGGCCTTCCGTTCCGCACCGCCCACAATATTGTAGGCAGGGCTGTGCAGAAAGGCAGCCTGTCGCTTGCAACACTGGATGAAGCAGCGCATGAGCTCAATAATGGAATTTCTCTTGCAGCAAAAGGACTCACACAGGAGAAGATCGATGAGGCACTCGATGCCACACATTCGGTCTCATTGCGAAAGGCACCCGGGGGCCCGGCACCGTTTGCCACAAAGATCGCACTCGATGAACGGAAGAAGCAGCTCGATAAGGATTCCACACTGATTGACGAACGGCTTTTAAAACTCTCAAAGGCAAAGGATGAACTCATCACGGATGCACGGAGGCTGGTAGCATAACGGTCGCGCTGAAATCCGGCGATCTGGTGTCATGCGATTACGGGGGTAAGACCCATAAAGGGATTTACATCACCAGCCGTGATGGCATGGCAGTAGTAAAACTCAGTTCGGGTTACAATATCGGTGTACCTCCATCGTCCTGCACCTGCATCGAACAGTCTGTCCCTGCACCCTCACGATCACGCGTGGTGAATAAAACTGAGGGGCTACCGGATCTTTCGATTATCTCAACTGGCGGAACCATTGCAAGCCGGATCGATTACCGGACCGGCTCTGTCAGCAGCCAGTTCGATGCGAGCGACATCCTGACAGCTATCCCCGAGCTCGCACAGATTGCCAATTACCGCACCCTCCCGCTCGCTGCAATCCTGTCAGAGAACATGACTCCTGTGATCTGGCAGGAACTTGCCCGTGCAGTATACACAGAGATTAAGAATGATGCTGCTGGTATCATCGTCACGCACGGCACTGACACCATGGCGTACAGTGCAGCTGCTATCAGTTTCATGATCGATACACCCGTCCCGATCATTTTTGTCGGCTCGCAGCGTTCAGCAGATCGCCCTTCAAGCGATAACACGATGAATGCTGTGTGTGCAGCCGCAGCGGCTACGGGCGATCTCGGGGAAGTTGCCGTTGTGATGCATGCAACCACAAACGATGACACCTGCGCAATCCACCGTGGCACACGGGTGCGCAAGCTGCACACCTCACGCCGCGATGCATTCCAGAGCGTGGGCCTGCCAGCCATCGGTTCTGTTGCCTACCCGTCCCGTGCAGTAGCCTTAACGACAGATGCGGTCCGGCGCGGGAGTCATACACTTGCTCTTCACGATAATCTCGAACCCCATTGCGCCCTCTTACAGTTCTATCCGGGTATGTCTCCGGACCTGATCCGGGCATATGAAGGATACAAGGGCCTCGTGCTCTCGGGTACGGGCCTTGGACACGTGAGCACGCTGCTCATCCCCGCCATCACAAAACTAATCGAGGCAGAGACGCTCGTTGTTATGACATCGCAGTGCATGCACGGGAGAGTTTGTGACCGGGTGTATGATACCGGACGCGATCTCCTGAATGCTGGAGTCATAGAAGGCGGCGACATGCTTCCTGAAGTGGCATTTGTGAAACTGATGTGGGTGCTGGGCAACGTAAAGGATAAAACAAAAGCGGCTGTGATGATGCAGACCGATCTCAAAGGCGAATTAAACCGGAGGTCCGCTCATGGATTATAAGGCGTTGGGACTGGTTGCAGGAATCGAGATCCACCAGCAGCTGGATACTAAAGAAAAACTGTTCTGCCACTGCCCGACAAAACTCCGCGAAGTGAACGAACACAGCGGGGAATTTTTCCGTTACCTGCGGGCTACCGAGAGCGAGATGGGCGAGATCGACCGGGCAGCAAAAGAGGAGATGAAACGTGACCGGAAGTTCCAGTATTATACGTACGATACAACGTGCCTTGTCGAGAACGATGAGGAACCCCCGGCGCCGTTAAACGATGAAGCGCTCTCGGTCTGCCTGACTATAGGCAAGATGTTTGGCATGACTGCCATCCCGCAGATTCACGTTATGCGCAAGCTCGTCATCGATGGTTCGAACACGAGCGGGTTCCAGCGAACCGCACTTGTAGCAGTCAAAGGAGTGCTTCCAAACGGTGGGGAGATCGAAACGATCTGTCTTGAAGAGGAAGCAGCCCAGCGGGTAAAAGACGATCTCTTTTCGCTCGACCGGCTCGGTATTCCCTTAATCGAGATCACCACGTCACCCTGCATGCATACCCCCGAAGAGGTGCAGAAGGTGGCCGAGTATATCGGCATGGTGCTGCGTTCCACAGGAAAAGTCAAGCGCGGGATCGGCACGATCCGGCAGGATGTGAATATCTCGATTGCGAGCGGTGCACGGGTCGAGATCAAGGGAGTGCAGGAACTTGACCTCATCGCAGAAGTAGTGAAACGCGAAGTGCAGCGGCAGCAGGCACTCCTTGCCATCCGCGATGAACTGCGGGGGCGTAATGCTTCGGTCTCCCATGCAGCAACGCAGGATGTGACAGGCCTGTTCAAAGAGACGAAATCAACCGTTCTTAAAAAAGCAAAAAGGATCATGGCTATCACCCTCAAAGGATTTGAAGGATTTGTCGGGCGCGAGATCCAGCCGGGTCGCAGACTCGGCAGCGAGATGTCGGATTATGCCAAGAAATGCGGGGTGGGCGGTATTTTCCACACCGATGAACTCCCCGCATATGGCGTGACTGAAGAAGAAGTCACCATGCTTCGCAGCCACATGCATGCAGAAGAACAGGACTGCGTCATCATTGTTTCAGGAGCACATGAAAAACAGGCTGCGTGTGCACTCAACCAGGTGATTATCCGGGCAGGCATGGCACTCTCCGATACTCCCGTTCCGGAAGAGACGCGGAAAATGTTAGAAGACGGCAGTACCGCGTACATGCGCCCGCTGCCCGGCGCAGCAAGGATGTATCCTGAGACCGATGTCCTGCCGGTAATCATCGGAAAAGAGCGATGGGACGCAGTAATCCTGCCTGAACTTCTCACACACAAGGCAAAACGTTACGCAAAGGACTATGCAATCGATCTGAACTATGCGCTCCAGCTGGCCGCATCAGATAAACTGCCGCTTTTTGAAAGAGCAGTCAGCGAAAAGATCAAACCCAAACTTGCAGCATTCACCCTGCTGTCCACCGCAACCGAACTCCGGCGTGAAGGTGTTGAGATCCGTACAGTATCGGATGAGAGTTATCTCGCGATCTGGCATGCCGTGGAAAACGGACGGACCGCAAAAGAAGCCGTTCCGGCACTCCTGCGCAGCATTGCCGCAGGATCTACAGCAGATGCAGCCCTTGCAGAACTGGCTCCTGCCATCTCGCGCGCAGAACTCGAGATCGTTGTTAAAAAGATCATCGCCTCCCGCTCTGACTTTGTAAAAGAAAAAGGCAAAGCCACACTTGGCCCCCTCATGGGCCTCGTGATGGAAGAAGTCCGGGGCTCGGTGGATGGCAAGCTCGTCAGCGAGATCTTAAGAAAAGAGATCGATGCGGCAGTCGCCGATAAAAACAGATAATCCACCCTTTTGATTCGCAAATACACAGGATTCAGGCGCGAACCTTTATGAGTGGTGGGACAGAATTAGATAAGGAGTTTAATTATGGGCAAGACAGGAACAACAGCATGGGCACAGGTTAAGGGAGTAAAAGGTAAGATCAGGCTCGTCCCGAAAAAGGAAGGACTGGCAAAAACACCCGGCCCGAACCAGCGATTCAAAGCAGGCGCAAACGTCAAGCAGATCGATGCAGCAGCAGAAGCAATGCAGGGGCGCGGCGGAAAACGTGGAGGCGGTGGCGGCAGGCGCGGCGGCAGCAGGGGCGACAGGTCCGGAGGATCCGGTTTGAACGAATCCACGGCAAACCCGATGATTCGCAGGCGCATGAGCAGGCCCAAAGTCTCTGCACTCGGTGCAAAGGCAAAGTCTGCACGGTAATATAAGAAAGATAATCTATAGCCCGTGTCGGGTGGACAAACGTCTACCCATTCTGGTTTTTTAAAATCAGTTTTTTTAAAGAATTATTCCGTCAAGGATAACTATCTTTTATCCACAACAACTATGGTGAGTATGGATCTAAAGACTGCAGTTAAAAGTTACCAGTTTGGGGAAAAGGCAAAGTCCGAACTGATTATGGCATCCCAGTTCTGTCTCGCGCTTACCGGCTTTTCTGAACAGGAGCGGGCGGGCGGGCGGCGAATGCTCCTCATGATGATGGAGTCAATACGAAGCGAACTCCAGTTTGCATTAAAGAGCACCGGGCAGAACGAATTCTCAAAAGCTATCAATGCTTTGAATGAAGCGATCTCGTTAACGGAGAGCAACCAGCCCGAGCAGGCTTCGCAGAGAATCGCTGCTGCAATCAGCGCATCCACAACGCCCGCACAGGAAGCGTGGCAGGTACTTTCAGAACATGGACTCCTCTGAATTTTTAGGATTTTTAACCAGTCGTTCTTCGGTGCGCGAGTACGACAGCGAGCCCCTTACACAGGACGAGATCGATTACCTCGTGACCTGTGCAGGCACTGCGCCGAGTGCCGGGAACCTTGAATCATGGGATGTCATTGTTGTTACGGATGAAGACACCCGTGTCGCACTGGCAGAGGCTGCACTCGACCAGGCACATATCGAAAAGGCACCAGCGATCTTTGTTGTATGCGCAAACTATGTCCGTTCAATGTCGCGCTATGGTGATCGCGGGATCCTGTACGGGCTTGAGGATGCAACGATTGCCTGCACATACATGATGCTTGCAGCGCATGCACGTCATCTCCAGTCCTGCTGGACCGGCGCATTCGATGATGAGGAAGTGCGAAAAATACTCTCCCTCCCCCCGCACATCCGTCCGGTTTCACTGCTTGCTGTGGGTAAAGGCCATCCACCGGCACAGCTTACCGGGCGCATGGCAGAGGGAGAACACGTGCATTTGAATACATGGTAATGGTGAGAAAAAATGCCAGATTATGTTGTAACAATAGAATCCGCCTGGCTCGTTCGCGATGTCAAAACACTGGATGACGCGATCGGGATTGCTATCAGCGAAGCGGGGAAGCGCTTAAACCCCCAGGCAAAGTACGTTGAAGTTGAGGCGGGTTTTTTAGCCTGCCCCTACTGTGAAGAGACATTGTCAAGCGCAATCGTAGTGGCCGATACTGCCCTTGTGGGTCTCGTGCTGGAAATGAAAGTATTCCGCGCTGAGACACCTGAACATGCCGGACGCATTGCCAAACAGACCATTGGTAAAGCCCTACGGGATATACCCTTAAAATTATTGGACGTGCAGGAACAATGATCCATATCGTCGGGCACACGGCTATCGATCACATATCCCGGGTAGCTCATCTCCCGGAGAAGAACTGCTCGACACATATCTCTGACCGGCAGATCTATTTTGGCGGCGGCGCAGCAAACATTGCAGCAGGTATCGCAACATTAGGCGAGCAGGTGACGCTGGTATCGTGCATTGGCGATGATTTTTCTGGAAGCGACTATGAACGCTGGATGAAAAAACTGGGTGTCGGACAGCAGTTTTTTGTCGTACCGGGCACCCATACCCCGACAGCGTTCATGTTTACCGATGACTCTGGGGACCAGATGACATTTTTCGAGTGGGGCGCTTCAAAGGCATTTGCCGATTCCGATGCACCTTCACTTCCGTTTGTGCATATGGCAACTGCGGATCCCAATTTCAACTGCCGGATTGCAGAGCGAAGCGAGTTTGCCTCATTCGATCCGGGGCAGGACGTATTTTATTATTCAAAGGAACAGCTCGAAACGATCATTGCAAATATCGATGTCCTCTTTGCCAACCAGCATGAAGTCAGGCAGATGTGCGATACGCTTGCAATTACCCGTGAAGCGCTTGTCAGTCGGGTGGATACGGCAATCTTTACCATGAGCGGTGATGGTAGTACCCTCTATACAAAAGGTTTTGAGCATTTCGTGCCGGTAGTTCCGGTAAAACTTACTGATCCCACCGGGGCCGGAGATGCGTATCGCGCAGGGTTCCTCTCGGCGTACGTACGCGGCTATACTCCCGTAACCTGCTGTAAGATCGGAACTGTCACTGCCTCGTTTGTGGTCGAACATGTGGGCTGCCAGACTCACCTGCCGGACTGGGATGCAATGAAGGTGCGGTACAAGCAACATTTCGGCTCCCTTGATAAGCCGGGAGTGATAGGAATATAATCATGAGCTGGGCTGCACTCACTTCCGGAGGAAAGGACTCGATCCTGTCGTGCCAGAAGGCAACCGACAGCGGAAAGGATGTGCGGTATATGGTAACTGCCCGCCCTAAAAATCGTGATTCATACATGTTCCATTCCGCGAATCTCGATGCAGTACCGGTCATGGCGCGGGTTGCCGGCATGGAATACGTAGAGATTGAAACCCACGGGCGCAAGGAAGATGAACTGGCAGATCTCGAGGCCGGACTTGCCACACTGGATATTAAAGGCGTGATTGCCGGGGCAGTCGCATCTGAATACCAGGCCCGGCGGGTTAAGACGATCACCGACAAACTCGGACTTGAGCTCTTCACTCCGCTCTGGCACATGGACACAGAACTCCTGTTGCAGGAAGTGGCAGAGCGCATGGATGCCATGATCATCGTCACTGCCGCAGAAGGACTTGATGAAAAGTTCCTTGGTGCACATTTTAATACGGATCTCATCAGCCGGCTCAAACGTGTCGCTGCTGCACGACGCATCAATCTGGCCGGAGAAGGAGGAGAATACGAGAGTCTCACCCTCAATGCACCGTTCTTCTCCCGCCCCATCACCTACACTACACAGGAGATCCGGTCAACTCCTGACCGGCACGAGCTTGTTTTAGGAGGATTTACCTGATGACGCAGAATAGTGATGTGAAGCTCGGGCAGCTCACGAAATATATTTTCACAGCACCTTCGGCATTCCGGTCGTTCATTCTCATCGTTCTTCTTGGCCTGATCATCGATGGTGCCTGTGCCCGTGCCTGGCTGACACTTCCGTTCCCCGGTACTATCGCTTATACTATTCCGACCGTGCTGAGCAGTAACCTGTTCTTCCTGCCGGAAAAATTCCTGTTCTCCGGCACTATCGCATTCAGCATACCTGCAATCGCGGCCCTGCTCCTCACAAAGCCCATCATCGAATACAGCGGCAAGACCATGACATGGAACCGGTCCGGGCTCCTCGCACTCGCATGCACGGTATTTGGCGTGATCATCACCCTCGCAGCCCTGTTATCCTCAGTCACCCTCATACCCCTGTTTTTCGCAATCTCGCTGGGATTTATCTTTGGCCTTCGCTTGTTCGTTCTCGTAGCGATCGCCGATTACCGTGTTACGAGAATGATCATCCCAGCACTTACCCAGAGCGGGGTTGGGATCCTTTTAGGCATGGTCCTTTTCTCGCCGTCTTTTGCCATATTTGCACTCGTCCTTCACCTGGTCTTTGGGCTTGGCTTTGTAATCCTGATCTGGTTAATCGAGCGCCCGCTCCATCGCGCATTCGGCATACGGGGACTGGCCTTCATCAATGCATTCATCGCTCATATGACCGACGGATCAAAAGGTATGGAGGACTTTTTCAGGGAGATTGGTGAAGAGATCTTTGTCCCGCAGGTCAACTTCTTCTTCCGGCGCGAGAATGGAAAGCCGGTCCTGTTCACAGTACCGAACCTTCATCCGGGCCCTATGGGTGAAATTGGCGGGGGTAACCTGCCCAAAGTGCTGCACGACAATTTTTTAGAAGAGACACTCGTTGCCCACGGGTGCGCAACGCACGACTTCAATCTTGTTTCAGAATCTGAGATCTACAAGGTGATCGATGCGGTCAGGAAATCAAAAACCGATCTCTCCTATGCCGGGGCAGCCGGGCGATCCGGGCGCCTGACCATTGGCTCTGTCCAGGTGCTCTACCAGCGGTTCAACGACTCGGTGCTCCTTGTCACTACCCGCTCACCCCAGAGAACGGAAGACCTGGATTTCTCCATTGGATCCACAATCATGGCAGAAGGACACCGCTGGTTTCCCCATGTCGCCGTTGTCGATGCCCACAACTGCATGACCGATCTTTCATCACCGGTACTCCTTGCAACACTGACTGCCACAGAATACCAGCGTGCGGCTATGGATGCAATGGAAGCCTGCAGAATTTCGTCCCTGCACCCGTTTAGGATTGGAGTAAACCACTTAACCCTGCCCTACCTCCGCGAACAGGGATTTGGTGACCTGGGGATACAGGTAATGGTAGCTGAAGTGGATGGCCAGCGGACTGCCTACGTACTCATTGATGGAAATAATATGGCAGAAGGTGTGCGGGAGGTTCTGCTTGAACAGATCCTTACTCTTGTCGATCATGCGGAAGTGATGACCACGGATTCACATGTGGTCAACACGATCACCGGGAAAAATCCTGTCGGCATGCACGTACCTGCTGCTGAATTCCTGCCATCAGTGATGCAGAGCGTAAGAGACGCACTCAAAGATCTCTGCCCCGCAGAAGTTGCAGCGAGCACGGCTCACTGTGAGCATGTCGTTGTCTTTGGCTCAAACCGGATATCACAACTGGCAAGCACAGTCAACGCGATGCTGGTATTTGTTGCTCCGCTATCCCTTGCCATGCTGCTGCTCGCATTCCTGCTCTCCCTTATTGCATATGCGGTTATGGCATAGATTGCAGTATTTGTAGTTGGAGGATTGATATGCTGGCAGTGCGGGCACTTAACGGGTGCGACCTGCGGCTCCTTCTTTTTCGAATCAGCCTTCACAATTCCGTAAACCCGCGGGTTCTCCTTGTCGATATCTTTTACCGTCAAGTGGGATTAGGTTTCAAACATTGTCGTGTTGACCGTGCCCCACATCATCATCTTGATGACACTTTCCTGCACGCCATCGTTTCTAATGTGCGTAATCCTTGAGTGCCGGAACAGGTGCGGTGTCACATGCTTGGTAATCCCGGCCCATTGCACGATGCGCTGGATACCCCCGACCAGATTCGAACTGGTGTCGCCAGCTCCAAAGGCTGGCATGATTGACCACTACACTACGGGGGTGGACTGTTGTCTTGGATGAAGACACTTTACAAATTTCCTTACTGAAAATTTGCTCTATTCATTTTAGCGCGGAAGATATTAAAATCAGCATCCGCGACAGGTTATCAGGTAACACAAGTATATTTGTCAATGGCGAGTCCGCCAAATGCATGAAGCGGGCGGCAGGGAAGCGATCTGCACAACAATTTCGGATATGTTCGTTTACAGTGGCTCTGCCCAATCTTTGAAATTTTCAAATGCATCGATAAGTTTCTGGATCACTGATTCAGTGAGCGGGTCACACGTAGCCTTGATCGTGAGTGGATCTTTTTGAACACGAACAACCCCAATCGGGATAGGACCCCATCGTGCCGCATGAAAAAAGGATATTTATGATCCAATCATTATGTCTGCTGGTTTTTCCATACTGGTTTTCTTTCCGGACTCTTTTTGTTCCGCAGGTCTTGTTTCACTGGTTTTGGGGATTATATGTTCATCAGATTTCTGAATCTGCTTCGGAAGTCGTGCCAGTATTTCCCTGCTTACCTTAAGATGCTCTTTCATAACCCCAGACAATTCGGCCAGAATTTTATTTTGTTCTGTTATGAGTGACTCAAGTTCATGGGAAGAATTTATTGCAGATTCAAGGGGTTCGTCAGCGGGCTGTTGTTTCTTTAAAAATTCACTGCGACGTTTCCAGATTTTACTGATACTGTCAATTCCTTTCTTTTTGGTGGGAAAGACCTGACGATACCTTTCGTAGAACTCATGACTGTCATTACACTGTACAACGAGATCAATCTCGGCATCATCGATTTTCTCGTACTTTCGTTTATGGGTCTTTGGCATAGTAAAACATTGGATACTTTCGGATTTTAATCTTTCTTCGTCAGAATATAAACACTCACAAAAAATAAATTTGAAAAAATCTACAAGACCTCTTAAAATTAAAAAAAAATGAATTTGAAAAAACTCATTCATAAAATTTGTTTTACTAAAGTATTGGATTTCTATAAAACAATGACTGAAAATTTTAAATTTTGGATTATCTATCAATTGATAATGAATTATTTTCAGTAATTTGGATTTCAGTAACATTTGATTATTCCAATAGAAAAATTGCAAAAGATCCTAAAAGGTTGTAATTATAACAGATTGTGCCAGAGGATGTGTCTTTTCAAAAGATTTAGAAAAGATGGAATTTCAGAGATAAATTAAAAAAAATTCAAAAAGATTAATTTGATTATTAACACCACGAAGAAGTTTAGATTTTAAAACCATTGGATTTTTAGGGGTATTTCTAAAAAAAATTGAAACAAATTTAGAAAAATTAGATTTGAACAAAAATTATCATTATGAGATCGGATTTCAGAAATAATTGAAATATTTGAATATTATGTCATAATATTGTAAAGAAATGGATAACTTTTGATTTGAATATTTTTTATTATCATAAAATTAATTTTACAAAATAATTTGATTCAATAATTTTTCACGATAAAGTACCAGAAATGGAATTAAATTTCATTCAATAATTCCCAATTTCAAAAATTTGGCAATCGGATTCTCTAATAATCGCTATCCACATTTTCATCCTCAATTTCGCATAAGTAATGGAAGTATGGGGATCTCGCTCACCCCCATCCAGATTGCCATACGCAGATATTACCATAAGCCTGATATTATCTCGAAAAATCTGATGAGTATCCCAAATATCATGTATCTGATTGATTTAACAGAATTCAAAAGATAACATCTTTTTTTTTGAATTCCCATTAGGTATACTGAAATTCTTCTATGTTTTTTTTCATTTCTGAACAATTTTATCCGGTTTTTTCTTTCCGTAAAAACAAACAACCATGAAACGGTCAAGGGATTTTTTTAATTCCCTCAACTGGGCCAAATCATGATAAAAAAAGGTGTGGTTATTATATAGCATCATATGGTTTATCGTAAGGAAAGATCCAATTGTTAAAAAAAAAATATCTCTTGATTTGGAGACTAAATGCGGAAATATTCGCTAATTTCGGGTATTTTACAATAACTAAAGAAATATGATCATGAAACAATTTCTTGTCAATAAAAAAGAGTATTCAAAGTTATGCGTTCTCGTTTGTGCCGGAGAGCGGGAAGAACTGCTGGTAGACCTGCCGGCGCTCATCAATATCGGTATGAAGATAGATCTCTGTTGTTTTAATTGAAGTATGACCGAGATTTTCCTGGACTACCCGAAGATTCTTTGAGCGTTTATAGAGTTCACTTGCATAACTATGACGTATCTTATGCGGAGTGATACCAACAGGGGCATAGTGCTTGAAAATATGCTGGATTGCACGCGGGGAAATGTGTTTTCCCTGTTGGCCGATAAAAAGGGGACCAACGATCCGGTTACCTATAAATTTAAGAATGTCAGCAAGGGTATCATCATCAACAAAAACAATACGAATCTTGTCTCCTTTACCACGGATTCGGATTGTATGCTCATCGAAATCTATTTCCTCGATATTCATTTCACATAGTTCTGATACACGAACACCTGTGGCGTATATTGTCCTGACAATGAGCTTGTGACGTGGATCTTCAATAGAATCTATCAGCCTCAGCACCTGGTTGTGTTTGAGGTATTTCACATCCTGCTGTTTAATTTTTGGCCGTTCAATACCCGTCAAAGGGTTTGTACTGACAGCACCCTGAGTATAAAGAAACCGGTAAAACGAACTCATCGTAGAAATAATGCGATGAAATGTCTTGGGTTTGTACGTTTGCATTGTTGAGACAAACGAAAGGAAGTCAGTTACAATTACAGGTGTTACTTCCACACTGGTATCAAGACGTGCATTTTCAAAATCCTTCCAGTATATGACAAGTTTGGTTATCTCTGTATGCCTCCGAAGCCAGACATAATATCCGAAGTGTTTGATCACCTGCTCATAACTGTCAAGTGTGCTGGAGGAGTAATTACGCATACGCAGATAGTTCCGGTAGCTTTTGAGCCATTCCGAAAAATACCCGCTTTCCATGCTCTATTCTATCTTATCTCGTGTAAATAAAGGTTTTCGTAGAATACCTATTCTGCGAAGTCTGTAGAAAAGAGTTTTTTTACAGTTTTAGTTTTTTTAAAAAGCAATCTACTGAATCAAAGAGTATTGAAAAAAATCTAAAAATGGATCTACAATTCCACGCCAGTGTATTCGGTAAACACGTATGGATCCATCCAAATGCGATTGTTAATTAAAAACTAATATCCGAAAACAGGCCTTTTTTTTCATTTTGATGGTCCAGACACTCAAAATGCCTCGATCATCGACCGGAAGCCCGCTATTGCCTTACAAACACAATTAACGTCGATAAAAAAAATCCCTTTAGAAATGTTATTTACGAAATTGGTTAATGTGCGATTCACTGATTACCTTTTTTAAACGAACAGGGGGATTGATTTATTTATGGGATCCTTAGGAGGTGTTAGCCAACCAGGAAGAACCTGCTTTTTGCTGGGGATCAATTGCTTGTAGATATTCAAGAGTTCTCATTGAAAGGGAATTAAAAAGTGAAGCCTCTGACGAAAGTGTTGAGTCCTGAAACTATTTTCTCATAGATTTTAGCTTACGGTAACTTGAACGTTTCATCAATTCACCAACCAAAAATCCTGATACCGATACCAAGGATAGCTTCTTGGGGTAATCTTCTCCAGAATGCAAGTTCCGGAGATTCAAGATTATCGAAATCAAGGCTTCCATGGGGGCGGTTATTGTACCAGACAATGAACTCATCTAGAGAAGTAAACTCATATCGGAACCGTTTGTAGGTATCAAACCATTTCTCAATTTTCCCGTTTGTTTGGGGATGTTTTACCCGTGCAAGAATAGGTCGGATATCATGAGTTTCGAGATATTGTTTGAATTCACTATCCTAATCTCCGTTCTCATCTCTCCGATGAGCGCCAAACTCGCTGCCATGATCCATAATCAGTTCACGAAGTGGGCATATAGGCCCATATTTCTGAATTGCTCGTTGAACAACGACATTTGAATTTTCTGTGTTGATGGTAGCAAATTCATCGATTGCCAGGATCTTTCGTGAGGAGTCATCCAGAACCGCACAGATCTTGAGCCCACTGATTGGATCTTCATGCCGGTCGATGTGTCCGGCTGACATGCTATGTTTTCGCTCATAGCGTACCCATTTCCGCTTTTTTCGCTTGGATGATTCAGCTCTGGCGAGTCCCCGGTCCATCAGGTATCTGTGTATCCGGTTATGAGAAATAGTTAGGCTATAGGCCTTCCGTATCAGCGTTTCCAACATCCTTGCGCCATACCGGAATCGTTGATAAGCTTCGTCTATCACTGTTGATTCCTCATCGGTAACTGGTTTCCTCGGTCGACCCATTGCCTCTCCAATTATTGGAATTTCTCCGGTTGAACAATACTGCTTCCAGAGTTGATCCACTCGTCTCCTCGTGATGTGCTGGATCTTCGCTATTATTCCGGAGGATTCTTTCTTTTCCTTCGGACGGATTATCCACCGTATCTTCTTTTTGGTCAAATTCATCGTTGAACTGATCTTCAGTTCAACTTCTGATATAGGAAATACTTTTTGGGACTGTACAACACCGATTGTACCAAACGGTCAACCATTTTCGAGTTCTTCATCGGTCTCTCAAGGGTTCACAAATTCAGGAAAAAAATACCCTGACTCGGGTAATCGTATAAAAAAACCCAATTGTTAAAAAGAAGTAAAAAACCATATTTTATGAGTTTTTCCTCAAAAAGAGTTCAATTTGAGCATTTTAACGAGTCGGAAATAATATCATTCATTTTCTTATAAACCCTATGATGCTATATGTAAGAGGGCCATAATTATCAAATTTAATTATTATCTCAAAAGCATTTCACCCAACATATCTCCATAATAGAAAAAAGCATAACGACACCCACAGATTACAACATAAAGAACAGATTCATCCGAGATTCCATACGAGATTCTGTTCTTACAGGAGATGTGCCCATTATAAGGATAAGGGAATTTTTTTTATTCCAGATATCAGTAGTCATAGCCTTTGTGAATGAAAAACAACCGCAGTAATAAGCTGAAACGTTAGCAGAAATTGCCTGTGTGCACACCATGGTATATTACAAAACTTGCGGGTATCGATACAGATGGGAGTGCAGAAAACCATCTCATCTGACACAACCATCTCAAGACCATCATCAATTGTTTTGAACCAAATGGGATGCTTACACAAGTATACATCAGATACCGGGATAGACCCACAACATCGTTTACCGTGGAAATCTCAACACATCGTTTACCTTTTCATTTGGATTACTTAGATTCGTCACATACGTATCAAAAAAAACACAACGATCCCTGAATTCTTCCACCAAAAAAAGGAAAAAGGAAAAAAAAAGCCAATTCAGGATTCTTTTTTGAATTTATTCGCTTTTTACCTCTAAATTCATGACTTTATTCATAACCCTCCGACGTAATTATAACCCATGATAAACCTTATAATGCTATATACAAAGCAGCCAAATAATCAACTATCTCTTGAAAAATAATCCAAAAGATGGATAAACCAATTATTCACAGGTGTATGACAATGGACAGCACAAACATCCAGCAGGAGATCAACAAATACAAAAAATTCAAGAAGGTCAATGGGGCAACCTACCGCAGGGTAAACCAGTTTTTACGCAAAAGGACATACATCACTGCCCGGGAATGGGCACTTGCACGTTTGTGCACAGATTTCCGCACATCCGGAGGAGCTGAAATGACCTTTATTGGAAACCATCTGCCTGAACTCGTCCCTTTTATGGAAGATACCTACACCCCACAAGCTGTGAACCAGGCACGGAATTCCTTTAAAAAAAAGGTGCGTAAATCAAGTGCCACATTTTTTTACGGTGCAATGTGCGGCTTCTTTACCACAGACGAACTAGACGATCTGCTCTTTGAAGCCAGCGAAGTTGCACGGTTTTTATTAGAAGTAGAAGGAACAACACTGGACATTGATGAAGAGATCGATATTGAAGATCGTATCACTCAAGTAATGCGTAGTGTTGGAGAAGCCGCAAAAACAATACTCCGCACAAGAGGAGAGGAGACCGAAGCAGGAAACATAACTCACAGCATTGAAAAGGATCCACTAACCAAATTGCCGGCCTCTATGGAAACAGATCTTTCAACCCCAACAAAAATAAAGAGACGAAAAAAAAACACTGACAAAATTTCTTCAAAAAGCCCCCCCATTGGATCTGCAACTCCTGAAACTGTGGAAATATTCCCAGTTATTACAGAAAAATCAGCAATAAATGGTGTTGTATCAACCGCATACATCCAGTCAGGTGCTTTGCCAGTTATTAATCAGGAGATCATTTCCCCTCAACCCAAAACCCCTCTTATTAAACCGAATAAGGATGAAAAAGATATACAAGATACCAACCCTAAAAAAGAAGAAGCCGAAATTTTAGGAGACAATACCCCATGAAGATAATTCAGGTTGTTGGTAGATCAAATTCCGGTAAAACCACATTCATCAAACATCTTGTCCCAAAACTCAAAACACAAGGGCGTGTTGCAGTTATCAAACATCTCGGGGACCATGAATTTGAGCTTGAAGAGAGAAAAGACACTACCGGTTTTTTTGATGCGGGTGCAGATATATCAGTAGGAATCGACGCACATAAATCCGTAGTTGCTATACGGAACAACTCTTTAGAGAGTATGTTAAAGATCCTCTTTGACCAGGGAATGAATTTTACCGTTATTGAAGGATTCAAACAGATAGCATTTCCCAGAATAGTTATTGGGGATCTAAAAACCGACAATTGTGTTCTTACCAACCCTTGTATTGATGAAGTCCTTGCATCGCTCGATGCCTTTGAAGATTTCGTCATTAAAGATTAGCAGGAGATAAAAAGACATGGAAGGAAAAAAAATCCAGAAACGGTTGTTCGGTACCAATGGTGTAAGAGGGATTGTTGGAAAAGATCTGACCCCTGAACTTGTCCTATCCATTGGAGAATCTTTCGGATCGATGAGAAAAGGACAAATCGCTGTTGGCAGAGATACAAGGACAAGCGGTGAAACTCTAATCAACGCAGTTAAGTCAGGTCTTCTGGCTGTGGGATGCGATGTAACTGACTGCGGCATACTCCCGACTCCAGCACTCCAGTATCTGGTAAAGGAACAATTTGATGGTGGGGCGATGATCACCGCATCTCATAATCCTCCGGAGTACAATGGGGTTAAAATTATCGAATCGGATGGTACGGAGATGGGAGATGAAGAAACCATCAAGCTCGAACAACGAATATTCGATCATACCTATTCCACAAATTCCTGGGAATATGTAGGACAAGAAACCATCGCACCCCACCTTATTAAAGACTATATCACTGCAATTGCTAATTTTTTTCCAGACAAACCTGGAATGGGAATTACAGTAGTTGTGGACCCGGGTTCAGGTCCGGCCTGCTCAACAACACCGCAGATTCTTACACGTCTGGGTTGCAGGGTGCTGACAATTAATGGTATTATGGACGGCACATTTCCTGGAAGACTTCCTGAACCCTCTATGGATGGACTAAAAGGTCTTGCAGCACTCGTTGTAAGCAGCGGAGCTGCATTCGGTGTTGCTCACGATGGTGATGCAGATCGTGCTGTATTTATTGATGAAAATGGACAATTTGTAGAGGAAAACCAGGAGTTTGCACTTGTTGCAGACCATATATGTCGCCAGAAAAAAGGCGTAATTGTAACTCCGGTCAGTACATCACAGATGGTTGAGATCGTGGCAAAAAAGAACAACTCAACTGTAACCTACACTCCTGTGGGGAGTATCTATGTTGCCCGCACGATGCGGTCGCTTATAAAAAATGGGGCACATGTTATTTTTGGGGGTGAGGGGAATGGGGGACTAATCTTTCCCGACCATCAGTTCTGCCGTGACGGGGGTATGACTGCTGCAATGATGGTAGCAATCCTTGCTTCACGCGGACAGAAATTATCGCAATTATTAGAACAATTACCCAGACGACATATGATTAAAGATAAAATATCTTCAGTTGGGGGTGCGGCAATACTTAATGCACTCAAATCTGCGTATTCTCATGGTATAATTGATGAGACAGATGGAGTAAAAATTTTTCAGGGGAATTCATGGGCGCTGGTGCGGGCATCAGGAACTGAACCCTTAATCAGAATCATCATTGATGCAGAAGATGAAGAACAGGGTAGGGCACTTCAGGACGATCTTAAGGAAACAATCCAGAAAGTTACATAAAAAATATTCCTGATGAAACAATCTTACACGAATTTTATTTTTTGCAGAGTGGGATTAGTAAAAACGATTTTTTGTGGGTAAATTCGGGTAATAATCAAGATTATTGTAGTATATTAAAAATGAAGGTTCTATTATTGAGATATCTGGTAAAAAACCGATGAATTTGCTTTAATATCCAAAAAAAATATAAAATTGTGCGTAAATGAAATAGTAACGTTTATTAATTAATTTGATTAAATTGAGATAAATACCCTGAATATATGTAACCGGAAAATACATAATGGTTAAACCCACTGAAATAATCTATAAGATTCAGCAGGCACTCTCACCAGAGGATTGGAAGATCGTCAAAAGTAGTATTGAAGATCTGAATCTGACTAAGGAACGACATGCCAGAAAAACAATAATCTCCGACATTAACCATCTACTTGTTGATACAGCCATCAAAACAAACAATCCGGCCTTTTTATACGCCCTTTCCGATATTCCGGGGAATGAAATCGAGGATTTATTCTCCGTCATCCTCTGCCAGTTCATTAAAACAAAGAATGATGCATGGCTAAAATCCCTCCTTTTCCTGTCAGATATATTAGGCAAAAAAAGTTATCAGTCGCGCGTGTTTGCATTGATGGCGCGGGATCTCATTGAAGCCGGAGTAACTCATTCAGATCCATCATTTATCGAACATGGTATGATGATGCTCGAACGGATCAGTTTCCGAAAATACAGGTCCGATATCATGATCGATATCATACCCCTTTTGATAGTCTGGGCGATCACAACCCGCGATGAAAAACGTCTCCGTACTTCACTCAGCCTCATAGAGGATATTGGCGATATCTCAAAACGTGCAGTCCTTCATTCTGAACTTGCAAAAGCAATCGCAACCATATCAGTTCTGGATAGGAATCAACCATTATTCCTTGAGAGTGTCCGGATTGCTACCGATATTCACCAGAAGATCCGCAGGCAGAACTGTATAAATTCAATTATCGAGAAAGGCTCAAAATCAGCGTTTTCCATAGATATATCAGGTATTGCAGAATTTCTCTGTAACTTTAACGATATTAATTCTGAAAAGCAACTCGAGATTATCAGCGCCTTAATCGATCAGCTTCTCGAACGAGAAAAGGATAAAACGCAGATCGAAAAAATCCTTCACTCTCTATGTGAGAACCTGCCCTTTGTCACAGGGACTCTTGTCATTGATCTTCTTAAAAAAGCGGATAAATCCGGAGACATCTGGTATTTTGAATCTGCAATGAAACTTCAGCAGCTTATTTCAAACCCTGATATGTACCCAATACGGGAAATAATAAAATCCGGTATTTCTGTTGCCCGTCATTCAAATCAGATAACCGTGCTTTTAAACCTGATACCCATTATTGAAAAAAACTGCGATACAGTGTATTTATCCAGGGTTTATCTTCAGTTTTCACAGATAATGCTTGATTCTGGAGATTTTACACCGGCTCTCACGATATTTGTAAAAGTCAATCATGAATCTGAAAATATTTTACCCTATACCGATTGCCTGACTAAACTTCTGACCATTGGAATAAAAAAGAATTCGATTGAAATAATTAACAGTTCAATTCTCCATAAGTTACCTGCAGAGATTTCTCATAATGCAATATACCGGGCAATAATTGATATTTCCAGGGATTTTTCATTCGATGAGATAGTTACTCACATACAATCTATAAAAGATCTTATCCAGCTACATCCACAACGGGATTTACTCTTTCTTGAATGCATTACCATTCTTGTGGATCGGGGTTTTCCCGATTCCAATGAACCCGGCATCCTGATCAAACTTTCGGATTCCATCCAGGAATTACCAATAAAAGAACGAGCTATCTCTAATATTGTCATAAAAATCGCCCAAATGGGTACACAGACAAAGAACCGGGATTTTCTTCAGAGATCTGTTGGACTTACCTGCCAGATAGAGGGACAGGATATCCGATCAGCTACATTGTGCAGGATTATAAATGAAGCTGCAGTACTGGCAGCTTGTCAGGGAGATCTTGATCTCCTCTTAAGGATGAAAGAATGGAGCCATACCCTTCTTGAAAAAGATCAGGCAGCCTTTGCATTGGCAAACATCATTGAGGGTATAATAAAATATGCAATTGATAACCGAACACCTGATGCACTCGAAAAGGCGTACCTGATCGCACAGGAAATCGATGATCCGGCATTAAAAGCGCAATTATTCGAACATATTATTGAGTGTTTTATTAAAATAGGATGTGTCCATCTCAAAGAATCAGGGATTCAACCACATATTCTGGATTTTTCAGTGGCTATGCCTCTATTTGAGCGTGCTCTGGAGATAATTAAAAGAAATGTAAAAGCACCGCAGATCTCGTTTAAGATTGCAGGATTAATTGATCTCATCATCTCTTATTCTAAGACGAGTAATAATCCGGATTTTATAATCCCTCTTGCCATGTACTCTGTTGAGATTAGCAATGCACCTGAACGGGATGCGATGATGTCCCGGATTATTTCAAACCTCAATGATGAAACACCGATTCCGGGTTCAACTGATCCCTATGAAATCATGGCATACCTCCTTTTAAGAGGTGGACAGGCACAATCAAATCCGGTTATTATCAATCTCATATACCGTGTCCTCCATTTGATACAAGATCCTTACAACCGTTTATCTGGATTGTCAAATCTTGCCGACTCTGTATTTAATTCCGGAAATCCGAACCGTTCATCGGAAATTCTCAAAGAAGTTTTTGATTCTTTGAAAAATCTGACCACACAATATCAGAAAGTGATGGTTTTAGCGGATCTGACCACACTGTTTTGCCGTATCGATCAGGAAATGGCAAAAAAATGTCTGCAAGAGGGAATTCAAATGCTGGATACAGCAGAATTCCCTGATAGTGCAATCGCCCGGAGGCAGATTATTTTTGCCATCGTCAGCTTAAATACAACCACGCCCGACAATTCTTTAGTCCCCATTGCCTTCAATATTGTATCCAAAATCAAAGAACCGGTAGATTACATCAATTCACTCATCGCAATGTCCCGGATGGCAGACAATGATAATGATCGCTCTGCTGAATTGCTGACTCTGATGATGGAAGCTGCAGAAAAAATACCCTCCCCCTATGAAAGGGCATCAATCCTTCTGGAGATTGTCCCACTCGCAATAAAATGCAGTAAAGACGAAGAGTTTATGACTATACTAAAAAAAGCAGATACATTGACAAAAAGTATCAATATCCAATATATCGCCGATAAAATACGGGACAATGTTGCCAATGTGTATTCGATGCTGTACAAAAAGCGCAATGATAAGAAATACCTCAGCTTCGCAATTGACACTACAAGGAATATTGACGATGACAGGTTAAGACTTCACCGACTCGTGCAGATAGGGCATAAAGAGTCATATGAGATTTCCCCACAGTATATCAAAATCAAGGCAATGACAGAGAAAATTATTGATGACGGGGCTCATCCCAATCAGATCGCTTCGCTTGAACGTATAATCCGAACGGTTGCAGATCGCGGAAAAGAAGCAATCTTTTTTTGTAACCTTTCAATTATATTCAGAGAAGAAGGCAATGAAAAACTCTCAAAACGAATGATGCAAAGTGCAATAAAAGAAGCAAGAGTAATCCGGCCGCTTTCCAAAAGGGCTTTTGTAATGTGCGATATTGCAATGAAGAGCCATGCTGCTGGCTGTGAAACTGCAGCCCAGGAAGTGCTTGATTGTGCCATTGATGCAGCGACAAATATCCGCCAGTCAACTCTACGGGTTGAAGTGTTCGATGAACTCGGACTTGCAATTAAAATAATGCAGGAGAACTGATGGTAAAGACAATCGAGATTTTCATCTCGGGAAGAGTTCAGAAAGTTGGATTCAGGGCATGCGTAAGAAGAATTGCCACAAATTTGAAAGTGAACGGGACGGTCATGAACCTGCCTGATGGAAAGGTCCAGATTTATGCAACAGGTGAGCTGATGATTCTTGAAAAATTTGTATCAATGGTGTATGGATGTCCCCGTGCAGTGATCCGCGATCTCCGGCAATCGGAAATCCAGTTAAAACTCTTTGAAGATTTTTCAGTTATCAAAGGAGAAGGGCGTATCAGTACAGAGCTTTAAATACGCCATTATTTCTTATTGCGCTTGAGAGACTCAATACCTGTTCATCAATTTTATTATTGTTTATTGTATGATGAAATGTTTTAATGAGATTTTTAGCTAATTCATCAGAGAGCATGCACCGGTCATGGGTGAGTTCAAAATCTGCAGGTGTGAGGGACTCGCGTGCGATCTTAAAAACGGCAGAGTCAATCATTTCAGATTTCATGGACTCGGCAATATCATTTACCAGACTTCCATTACCTTCATGCAGCAGGCCAATGTCCGGATCCAACCTCGCCCCAATCAGTGAAACACAGCAATTGCCAAATAACATTGCATAGCCAAATGAGAGCATGGCATTGATCGGATCTGTATGAGGGCGCGATGTCCTTCTCTTAAATCCAAGATCGGGCCGGGTGTTACGCGACATAATCTCATAATACATATCAGAAGTCATGCGATGAAGGCGGCGGATCTCATCGAGTTTGATTAAGTATGCCATTTCATCTAAGGATTTGTAAAGGAAATCCGATTCACCTTCGAAAAATAGCGATACATTCTGCATCTCCTGCAAGCGGTTGATGGCAAATAGACGGGATTTCAATGCACCCTGAGCGATTGCGGTTGCATACCGGTGTCGTGATCCGGTTTGCTGCGCATGGTGAATCTCAGAATCGTTACGATAGCCAAATGGACTGATAATCCCGATTGGATTACCATCTGATTCAAAAAATGAGATTACTGTACCTTTTTTTATGAGCTGCGTAATAGTTGCAGAGCTTATCGTATGCCCCCCAACAACAAGGAGATTTTTTACAGATTCGAGAGGGTATTCTTCAATGCCGTTTTTTTTCTGGATAATTAACTTTGTCTGTGTCGATTTTATATGAGAGCCAAACCCGCACACCGACAACCAAGGATAATTCGTTTCCATAAACCCCGTATGATACAGAACAATTCAGATAATTACTACCACATTTCCACAGATTAAATCATCGTTATACCTTTTTAAAAAAAAAATTCTGAGAGAATTTTACAGGATGACTTGTCCCATACATTACAGCAATTTAAAAAAAAAATTCGGTGGGTATAAACCGTAGCGACGACAAATATACATTTGTCATGCTATAGCATAACAGAGGTCGCAGATGTTCTGGGATAAGAAGATTGAAACCCTGAAAACTGATGATTTGCAGGCACTTCAGCTTAAACGTTTGAAAAAAACGATTAGCCAGGCACAAAACGTTGGTTTTTTTAAAAAACGTCTAGCTGATGCAGGAATATCTGCATCTTCGATAAAAACACTGGATGACATCCAGAAAATTCCATTTACCAAAAAGCAGGATCTTCGGGAGGGATATCCTTTTGGGTTCTTTGCAGTTCCTATAAAAGAGATCGTTCGTATCCATACGACATCAGGAACAACAGGAAAACCTACGGTTGTAGGGTATACCCAAAAAGATCTTGACGTCTGGGCAGATCTGATTGCACGCAATATGACCATGGTTGGTGTTGGAAAGGAAGATATCTTCCAGAACATGGTCAATTATGGCATGTTTACCGGCGGGCTTGGTTTTCACTATGGTGCAGAAAAGATTGGAATGACGGTTATTCCCAGCGCTACTGGTAATACCAAACGCCAGATCGAGATGATCAGGGATTTTGGCGTGACTACTATCCATTGCACTCCCAGTTACGCCATGCATCTTTCAGAAGTTGCAGAAGAGATGGGTGAATCCCTCGATAGTCTTAAAACCGGAATTTTTGGGGCTGAACCGTGGTCAGAAAGTGTACGGCATTCACTTGAAAAGCGATTGGGTGTTACCGCGTTCGATTCATATGGCTTAAGCGAGCTCTTTGGTCCGGGTGTTGCATTCGAATGCGAGGAACGTAACGGGCTCCATATCTGGCATGATTCCTACCTCGTTGAGATCATCGATCCAAATACCGGGGAGCGTGTTTCAGATGGAGAGCGGGGGGAGTTAGTAGTCACACCCCTGGTCAAAGAAGCCATGCCTCTGTTGCGATACCGTACCGGTGATGTCACGATGCTGATAGAAGATGGCTGTCTTTGCAAAAGAGCGCAGAAGATTGCCAGGATCACGGGAAGAAGCGATGATATGCTGGTCATCCGCGGCATCAATGTCTTTCCCTCCCAGATAGAACACGTGCTCCTCAAAATTCCGGAAGTCGGCAATCAGTTTATGGTATATATCGACAGAATTAATTATCTGGACGAGATGACTGTCGAAGTTGAGATAAACAGGGACTTTTTCAGTGGTGAACTCACGGATCTGGCAAAAATCCAGAAAAAAGTGGGAAAAGAACTTCGCGATTCCCTTGAACTGCGAACAACAGTCCGGCTTGTTGAGCCTGGATCATTGCCCCGCTTTGAAGGAAAGGCAAAGCGGGTTATGGACAGAAGGGAGGAGATTTGATGAATTGCTGGGATCCACGAATTGAGGAAATGCCCAAAGAAGATCTCCAGAGGATGCAGTACAAACTGCTAAAAAGTCTGGTATACCGATTGTACAGTTTCTCTGCGTTTTACCATGATCGCATGAAAGAACAGAAAGTTCACCCGGATGACATCTGCAAACTTTCTGATGTGCATAAACTCCCGTTCATGTTCAAGCGGGATTTGAGGGACAATTACCCGGATAAGATCTTCACTGCATCAAAAGACGAACTTGTCCGCTATCATGTGTCTTCGGGAACCACAGGAAAACCCACCGTTGTTGGCTATACACAAAATGATTTAAACAACTGGACAACATCGCTTGCCCGTGGTCTTACATCTGTGGGACTGGGCAGGGGGGATGTGATTCAGGTGAGTTATGGGTACGGTCTGTTCACAGGAGGACTCGGAATGCACTATGGCGCCGAGCGCATTGGGGCAACCGTACTTCCTGCCAGCGTGGGAAACACGGAACGGCAGATAGAATTGATGCAGGATCTTGGAGCAACAGCCATTGCCTGCACACCCTCCTATCTCCTCCATATCGGAGAAGTTGCAGAGAAGATGGGAGTTAATATCAAAAAAGATACCCGGTTGCGTACCGGAATTCTGGGTGCCGAGCCATGGACTGATGGTATGCGCAACCGCATCCAGGACTGGCTGGGCATCCGGGCATACGATATCTACGGCACCAGCGAACTGTCCGGCCCGATGTTTACTGAATGTGCGGAACAAAAAGGATTCCACATCTGGTCGGATATTGCATTGGTAGAGGTTATCGATCCCAAAACAGGTGAATCGCTTGAAGCAGGAGAAAAAGGTGAACTCACCATCACGATCCTGCAAAAAGAAGCCCTCCCCATGATACGGTACCGCATCGGGGACATTACAACAATGGAAGAAGACATTTGTGCCTGTGGAAGAACTCACCCCAGAATACAACGGATTCAGGGCAGGGTTGATGACATGCTGATTATCAGGGGCATCAACGTCTTCCCATCACAGGTTGAGTACGCACTGATGGCAATCCCTGATGTGGGAGAGCATTTCCAGATCGTAGTTGAACGAAAAGGAGCTCTTGACGACATGCTTGTTCGTGTCGAACTGAACAAGGAGTCATTCAGTGACAAAATTAATGATATTATGAAGATAAGGCAGAAGGTTGAACACCGGCTCAGGAATTCGTTGAATGTAAATGCGGATGTGGAATTGGTTGAACCGGGCTCATTACCAAGATTTGAAGGTAAATCAAAGAAGGTAATTGATAAGAGGTCGATGTAAATGGACACAAAAAAATATGTGATCAGGCAGATTTCGATATTCTCTGAAAACCGCCCGGGCAGGCTTGCTGCCATCGCTCATGCACTGGGAGAAGAGAAGATCAACATCCTTGCTTTCAGTATAGCAGAGGCAAATGGTTTTGGCGTAGTAAGAGCACTGGTGGATCACCCGGAAAAAGCGCATGACAAACTACTCTCGCTGGGGTTTAATATCGCATTTACCGATGTGATTGCAGTTCACATGAAAGATCAACCCGGCGGTCTCTATGAAGTGGCAAAAATTCTGGGGGATGCAGGTATAAATATCGAGTATTCCTATGCCTATTCAGGAAAAGAAGGTGCAGTACTCATACTTCGTGTGGATCAGGTTGATGATGCAATAAAAAAGATCAAAAATTCTGGTGCAACTCTTCTGGAACGAAGCGTGTTCCACTAAAACTGCATCACCTTTTTTCCCATTTTATTAATTCTGCTATCTGTGAAAGGGTACTTCCTCTGCGAATCTCTTCTCTTATCCGCTCTTCATTTTTCCTGACTTCCAGTGCCCTGCGTGCCACTTCATAAGCGCGCTTTGCAGGAATTACAACAACGCCGCTTTCATCACCAACAATCCAGTCACCCGGGTTCACAAACTGTCCTGCACACTGGATTTCAGAGTTGATCTCTCCAAATCCTTTGGGTTCTCCTGCATTTGGCACGATTGCTTTTGCAAAAAGGGGAAACTTCATTGCCCGTATATCATCAACATCCCGCACAGCCCCATCTATAACAACACCGGAGATGCCTTTTTTCACACAGCTTAAGGTAGCCAGTTCCCCCCACGGGGCGACATGTATCCCCCCGCTGTTGTTGATAACGATAACGTCTTTTGTTCTGGCAACATCAATGGCCTCCACAGGTTTTGCCCAATCACCGGCAAAGGTCTGGACGGTTACTGCTTGTCCCACCATCTTCACATTGCCACAAACTGAAAAAATCCCTGTCATCGCCCCTTTGCGGTGCATGGCATCTGTGATATTGGGAGCAGACACCTGCATTAAAAGGGCACGTATCTCTTCATCAGCGGATCTTTTTTCCATCGGTTTGATTGAGGGGTGATCCATTGCTGCACGAATCTTTTTTGTGGAACCGGTAACATCTGCAGAACGGACAATTCCCCCACCCACAATGACAATATCTGCCCCGCATCGCACCGCTTCTCCGGCACTTTCAGCATCGATTCCACCAGCAACTGCAAGTGGAATGTGGACTTTGCCTGATAAAGTAGTGAGCAGTTCGATCGAATTCACGCCCGTCATCTGCTGGTCTATGCCGACATGGGCACAGATAATATCAATCCCCAGTGATTCAACATGGCAGGCATGGGATACCGGATCTTTGACATTGATCAGATCCGCCATAATCCGGATTCCATACAATCGGGCAGCCCTGATTGCCTCTTCAATAACCGCATCATCTGCATCTGCAAGAACACATACAATATTGGCTCCCGCCTTTGCAGCCATCTCGACTTCCAGAGTGCCGGTGTCTGCGATTTTCATATCCGCAACAATCACTGAGTTGGGAAAACGCTCCCTCATCGATCGGATTGCTGACATACCTTCACTTTTTATGAGCGGTGTTCCCACCTCAATCCAGTCTGCACCGCCGTCAATAGATTCCTGTGCGATCTGCAATGCCCGTTTTAATTCAAGAAGATCCAGTGCCACTTGCAGAACCGCTTTTTTCATGATCAATGATGTGATTGGCCTGATGTTTAATAATTCCGGCAATGGGGAAATCATATGAACTGGATATCTGGAAAGCCCCATCCCAATAACCCAGAGGTCATCTTCATTCCGATCTGCCTCACAATAGCATCCATTAGCGTAAATTTTAAACCCGTTATCTACTCTCATTTGCCAAAAATCATATCAAAATGGTGAGTACCCAAAACCGTGTGACGGAATTCCCCCTTTTCTGCAACCCAAAATCGCTCCGGACTGCAAAAGACCTTCGGAGGTTTGAACCATAACGACGGAGAGGAAATTCAACAGGAAACCCACGGTCTTATATCCTACCATAGGATCACGTTTTGGGTACCCATGGACTGAACCTTTACAGTTATCTGTACACCTGAATCAGAGATAATGAAATATTACGGCATAAAATCAAAAAAACCAAAAAAATTATTCGGGTATGAACTTTTCATAAAAAACAATCTTTTTTGACTCTTTTTTCCGCGCAATCGAGACCTCAGCGGGATTCCCCGCAGCAATGAGAGATACCAACGTGAAATTTTCCGGTACATCAAGACACTTCCTGACAGATTCGCCGTACGGTTTTTTCGCTCCTGCCACCCAGCAGGATGTGATACCGTATGCCTGCAACGCCAGAATCAGGTTCTCAGTTGCAGCACAACAATCCTCAAGATAGTAGGTCTCTTTCTTTTCGCCAAATATTGCAAAACACACCGCACATTCGGCAATGAATTTCCCGTGCTCAGTAAATCCTGCAATTTTTTGCAAAGTTTCTTTATTTTTAATTACACCGAAGATCCATGGCTGGAGATTCATTGCTGTAGGTGCAAGCGCAGCGCATTCGAGTACATCTTTTATTACAATGTCACTGACAGAATCAGGTTTGAATTTCCGGACGCTATGACGGGATTTTATCACGGTGGTTACAATGTTCATACACCGGAATGGGAAAGTAAGCTAATAAAAGGTTGCGAAGATAAAAAAGGGTGTTTTATTGTTTCTTTAAAAATAATACCAACCCAAAAATCATTGCAACCACGACAATGGATGCCTCAAACCCGGGGGATTTTGTCGGAGTGGGTGTGGGGGTGGGAAGTGGGGTTGTTGGTATTTCAGTCACTGCTGCGGTTGTCACCGGCAGGACCGTTGGCACAGCAGTAGTCGGTTGGGGTGTTTGCAATGTTGTGGGCGCCGTGGTAAGGGCAATTGTGATTATTTTAGTGGTTGGAGCAAGGGTAATTTGTGTTGTGGGATTTGTCACATATTCTTTGTTCCTTATCAGTGGGTTCTGATCCTGGTTGAGCAGACTGACTTTTCTGCTTACGGTCTTACCCGCTACATCATAATAGTCTTTCATGCTGTTCACATTGCACTCAGCCCAAATGGTATATATTCCCGGTTGATAGGTAGCACGATTTGCGGTACCCCAGACAGGACCGGTCGGTAGTATATTCTGGGGGGTTGTTGTAACCGGATAGTCGACAATGGACGTCGTTACTCCTGCATTAGTGGTCAATGATGTAAATACTGCTCCACCAGGAGACTGGACTTTTATTGTGATGGGGACCGAAGTAACACCGGAACGCTGAGTTATGGGAACAAGATTGCTGTTTATGCGGAACTGGAGTTCATCATCCGTTGATACCCAAGTATCAGTTACTTCGACATTAACCGTAGTATCCCATACCTTGATATCCAATTGCGGATCTGCAACATTGAATGCTGTACCGTTTGCCTGCCCGGATGGTTTAAGGTGGTACCACACACCGGTTTTGGTCCCAAATAGATTTGGAGATACAGAGAAACTTGCGGGATTTGAGACTGATACTGAACCGTCAGGAGATGTTGTAGCGATAACTGCTGCAGATGCCCACCATCCAATCTGTGTATCCCCCTCCATAGCAAGGGTTATGTCAAGTCCCTGTTCCCCTAAAAATACTGTGTCGCCAGAACGGATAGTGGTAATTCCAGCAAACACAGGATTGATCAAAAAAAGGATCCCGAGTATCAACAAAACACAGCCTTTTGCGTTTTTGCTCATCATATTCAACCATCTTTCCTGCTAATATATAAAATTAACAAACAACGTGACAATTTTGAGATAAAAAGATGCCACACTTTGAAATCCACATTATTTTCCAACGGATTTTCAGCGAGCGAGCCTACGGTTTTCAAATTCCAGACTGCACGGATATCCGACAAATTAGCCCTTGTTCTCAAGTGTGAGCCGGTTGAAATTTTCAAAAACGCGTTTTCCCTCAAACGTATGACTCACTTCCGGATGCCACTGGAGTCCGTATATCTGTTTATCCAGATTTGCTATTGCCTCATTATTACAGATGGATGAACGGGCAAGTAATGAGAATCCATCCGGTAACCGCGATACTTCATCGGCATGCGATGCCCAGACACTCACTTTACCCGGGTAACCTTTAAGGATCTCATCGGGTTTGCAAATTTCTATTTCAACCGGACCGTATCCTCCGCTACGACCGGCATGCACATCCCCGCCAAATTTTTTTGCAATTATATGCAACCCGAGGCATATCCCCAGCACCGGCAATCCAAGATCGAGATAATGCGTGCAGTTTCCTGCACGCTCAATAGCCGGGCCACCCCCAAGAATAATTCCTCTACATCCTTCCGCAACCTGTTCTTTTGAAGTGGAATTGGGCACCAGTTCCACATCTATTTCCAGATCCCTCAATGCGCGGTGAATAAGGTGATTGAACTGGCCGAAATTATTGACAACATAGATAGGACGCATCATTCTCATGTTTAGTATTGATATACTATAATTCTGTTCAGCTGTAAGCACTCACTGTACTCAAAATTTTTGCCCGGATATCTTCAGGAGTGTGCCCAATGAGATAGGAAAGACACATTGCTCCACCGGCCCCCACCCCTTCCTTTACTTCCCCGATGCAATATCTCGCAAGGCCAGCATGCCCAATCTCCCCAAAACCCGGGTCAACATAGAATATTTTTACCCCAATCTGCCGGGCGATCTGCTCAACATTGGCTGAAAGGTCGTCCCGCACATAAGAGGTTGTGACCACAGATGGTAGAGGTAATCCCATTGCCTTAATAATTGCACATACAGACAACATCTGGGTGCCACCGGCAAGGAGGATGTGCCCGGCATAGGTACAGGAGATTCCGGCCGCAACGGGCATCATCGGATCACCGGTATATTTTATTACATCCAAAGGCGCGGTGATATGGTCTGCCCTGACACGTGCAAGCGCCATCCTGCAAATCTCTTCTTTCTGAGAGACCGGATTATCGACAAAACTGCTGCTCACCGATGCATCGTACCCGAGTGCACGCAGTACGCAGAGCGCAGTGGTTGTCCCTCCGGGAACACATTCACCCAGAACGAGAAGATCGCTGGATCCTGAAAGAAATTCTCCAATCCATTTCCCTTGATCAAAAAGTTTCTGTGCCTTGGGTACTGCATCACGGAAACGTGGATCTTCACCAATCACTCCATACACATCGAGGCAGGAGATAGTAGGTGTGTGATTTAGCCCGGCGTTAATAAATAATGGCTGCAAGTCGCATAATTCCATCATTGACCGGGTAATCGATGCCGGTGTTGGACAACCTGTAGGTGTATTCGGTTTTATTGGATGGCTCGTAATTGCGCCCTGAATTATCAGCTCCGCATCCAGAATAGGGGTGAGCAGGGTGTTGGCAGGAGTTGATCCTGCACCCGACACTCCCGGCACAGTTGAGAGCAGGGTATTTCCTAAAATTGCGCAGAAGAGCGGTTTTTTAAAGGTGATATCTGGTATTTCCGAAAGGAATCCCATAAGTATCCACTCATATATTTCGATGCTGTCCAGTTTGAAGATATCGGTAAAAATCCACAACGATATAATAGTCCATTCGGTACAACACCTATTCATATGTTTGAAATTGAACAGCGGTTGCGCGATAACGGCATCACGCTTGAAGATATTGTAGATGCGGCCATGGGACTCTATGTATCCCACGGCATGCCGGAGGAAGAGGCGGCAGTGGAGATCATGCGCAAAATCAAGAAATATCTAACAGATCCCAATGTCTCATCACTCCTGCTTGGGGCGATCCTTCTTGAGGATGAACTTTTCAATAAACGAAAAAATTCCGAAATAGCCGATGATCCGGTCTTTCTGTTGAGCGATGAAATCATTGGTATGGCGATTGCAGAATGTATCGGGGGCACCTATGCACGGTTTGAATTCACCCGATATGACCAGAAAAAACCGGGGATCCTTGCAAAGCTCGGACCGTTTCTTGATGACGCGGTTGCCGGGTTGATTGCTGGCTGCACATCACGACTCTACAGCGATTGCGTATGAAAATTCTCAAATCCCTCCTGCAGTTTACCACAATACTTCCTCTGGGTAAACCGCAGGATCTCGAACCATTTGCCCGGCATTCATATCTCTACCCGGTTGCAGGTTACATCATTGGGGCACTTGTTGCACTCCCGGTTTTTTTTATCGCTGACCATACGATTGCAGCAGCTGTTGCCATTGCACTGATTATTCTGATATCCGGTGCCCATCATTTTGACGGGCTTCTGGATTTTGGGGATGGATTAATGGCTCACGGGGATCGCGAGAAGCGGATCAGGGCGCTCACCGATCGTTATATCGGTGCGGGGGGTGTTGCTGCAGGGATCGTGATCACGCTTCTCCTCTTTGCCGGATTACAGGCATCAACTTCTCTTGTATTTGCCATTATAATCGGAGAAGTCTGTGCAAAATTTTCAATGGCCTTACTTACAGCATATGGCACCCCATTCAGGGAGGGCATTCACAGCTATCTCCACCAGTTCTCAAAACCCCATTTTCCAGTCATTGCTGCAATCTTGTGTGCGCCAATTCTCTTCATTCCTGTTGCTCCTTTCAAATTGATCGGTGCAATTCTTGTTGCAGTCTTGTGCCCGACAATCATGCTCCTCGTTTCTAAACGTTTGTTTGGCGGAGTGAACGGGGATGTTGTTGGTGCCGCAAACGAAATTACCCGGGCTTGTGCTATACTCACACTGGCCATACTCTGATTGGAGAGGTTCACAACATCGTTGACGGTAGAAACCTCAAGACATCGTTTACCACAAATGCCCGAATTAGGCACAGCACATAGTCATCCCATATGATCAAAAGGTAATATCAGGATCGATTATACATCCCAACAAACCCTTTGTTTGCATCATCTTCGCATTCAATTGCTGAACCATCCCGGATCATGGTGTTGAACAACATTGCAGCATTCATCAGGTTGTCATCTGTTGCAGATCCTTTCCTGATATCATTAAGAGCCTGTTGCTGGGGTGTCGGAGTCAGACGTTTTCCTACCCATACACCTTTACAGTACCGGCAGTATGCGCAATGACTGTAAACGGATACATCTCCATCAGCACAAGAAACAAGTACCCGGTTTTTTTTCTCATCCCGCTCAAACGGCAAGGTCTTCATGTAGAAAAGGTATTCAACCATCTCATATGATAATGTCGATATGGATTTTTCATATTAAAAAGCAAAACCTCCGTCTATCGAAATGCTTTATATAGATGGATCTCATACATGTAATACTCGCATAAACTGACTGTAAGCGGACAGTCTAAAACGTTTATTTGGAGGGAGAATAATGGCATCTGAAAAGCCCCACATGAATCTGGCTGTTATCGGACACATCGACCACGGGAAATCAACAACTGTTGGACGAATGATGTTCGAGACTGGTGCAGTACCTGCACACATCATTGAAGGTTACCGAAAGGAGGCTGCATCTAAGGGTAAGGCCACTTTTGAATTTGCATGGGTTATGGACAACTTAAAGGAAGAACGTGAGAGAGGTATCACCATTGATATCGCCCACAAGCGGTTCGATACACCCAAGTTCTACTTTACAGTTGTCGACTGCCCGGGACACCGAGACTTTGTCAAGAACATGATCACCGGTGCATCACAGGCTGATGCAGCAATTCTCGTGGTTGCAGCCCCTGATGGTGTAATGGATCAGACGAAAGAGCACGTGTTCCTTGCCCGTACACTCGGCATTACGCAGATCATCATCGCCATCAACAAGATGGACTCAGTAAAATTCGATGAGAAGCGGTTCAACGAGGTCAAGAAAGATCTCTCCGATCTTATCAAGATGGTAGGGTACAAACCTGATGAGACTCTTTTCATACCGATCAGCTCACTGGGTGGCCAGAATATCAAGAGCGTCAGCCCCGAAACCCCCTGGTATAAAGGTCTGGCACTTATCCCGGCACTAGACACTTTCAAAGAGCCGGCAAAACCAACTGACAAACCATTCCGTCTTCCAATTCAGGATGTCTACAGCATCAGCGGTATCGGCACCGTGCCGGTAGGCCGTGTTGAGACGGGTATCATGAAGAAAGGAATGAAAGTGTCCTTCATGCCCGCCAACAAAGACGGGGAAATCAAATCGATCGAGATGCACCACGAAGAGATCCCACAGGCATTACCCGGTGACAACATCGGGTTCAATGTCCGTGGTATCGGAAAGGGTGAAATCCGCCGCGGCGATGTCTGCGGACCAGCAGATGTACCACCGACCGTTGCTGACGAATTCACTGCACAGATCGTCGTGCTCCAGCACCCCAGTGCACTGACCGTTGGATACACTCCGGTATTCCACTGCCACACCACACAGACCGCCTGCACATTCATGGAACTCCAGAAGAAACTTGACCCACGCACTGGTCAGACCAAAGAAGAGAACCCGGCGTTCCTCAAGACCGGCGATGCAGCAATTGTCGTTATCAAACCGACAAAACCAATGGTCATTGAGAATATCAAGGAACTCCCTCAGCTGGGCAGGTTCGCAGTCCGTGATATGGGAACAACTATTGCCGCTGGCATGTGCATTGCCATTAAGGCAAAACAAATGAGATAATTTTTTTTTGGAGACAAAAAATGCAGAAAGCCAGAATTCGCCTGACAGGTACAGACTTTAATAAAGTAGAGATGGTCTGTGACAGAATCCGTGAGATTGCAGAACGCACAGGTGTGAATCTGGCCGGTCCGATACCGCTCCCAACCAAACGGTTGGTGGTGCCAATCCGAAAGAGCCCTGATGGTGAAGGGACTGCCACATGGGACCGCTGGCAGATGCGTGTACACAAACGTCTCATCGATATCGATGCTGACGAGCGTGCACTCCGCCAGCTTATGCGCATTCAGGTGCCAAAAGATATCGGCATTGAGATAGTATTAGAGAGTTAAAGGGTGCTTAGCGTGCAGCAGGCCGCTTGCATCTCAGATAAAATCAAAAGTTTTTTCACTTTTAATCGAATTTTTCTTTTAATCCTGATTATCACAATTCTTTTACGGTTCTGGAATCTTGATCTTAAACTGCTCCACCATGATGAAGCAATTCATTCATGGTTTTCATATGAGCTGCTCACAAAAGGCACATGGATGTATGACCCCAGCTACCACGGGCCGTTCCTCTATTATGCTACAGCAGGGATCTTCTCGGTTTTTGGGGACTCAGATCTGGTAGCCCGGTTGCTTCCTTCACTCTTTGGCACACTCTTAATACCCCTTGTATATTGCATTTATCGCATTGGATATATTAACAAAAACCAGACACTTCTTGCATGCCTGTTTATCGCAATATCTCCGGATATGGTGTATTTCTCCCGCTTCCTCCGCCATGATATTTTCATGCTATTTTTCACCTTCCTGCTCATTGTAGCCATCCTGTATTATTTCGAACGTGGTCAGGTGAGATTTGTGCTGGTCGCAGCTGCAGCAATGGCAGGAGCCCTTAGCTGTAAGGAAGAGATGCCGGTAATCCTCCTGATCTTCACTTCATTTTTTATCTTTTCCATATGGCGAGGTAAATTTACCCTGCCGCTCTCGTGGAAACGAGATCTGATATTCGGGCTGATCCTTGTAACTGCAATAATGAGCGTGTTATATACGGGATTCGGAGCTCATCCCGAAACACTGGCAGGTCAGAACTTCCAGATAACGGCACAGGGGGTTCACTTTGAGATTAATACAACCGGGTGGTACAAGGCAGTAGACCACTGGACGGGCATGCACAACCAGCAGCGTCTTGGGGGCCCTTTTTATTTCTACATCCCCTTTTTTCTCATGTATGAACTGCCAATCTTTATACTTGCCATCATTGGTACACTACAGTTCATCCTTACAGGAGTTGATCTCACTCTTGCATCCAAACGATTGAAAAATATTTTTTTATCACGCAAACTTTCCTTAACAACCGGAAATCTTGCCGAGATAAGTCTCCATCAGCTGCAAAATCCACGCCCGGGTTATAGAAAATCCGATGAATTTTTCCGGTTATGTATCTGGTGGATGATCCTGACCATGGCATTCTATGCATATGTGGGAGAGAAGGTGCCATGGTTACTCATCCCCCAGCTGCTCCCCATGTGTTTTATCGCCGTATATAAGCTGAACTGGCAGAAGATCGCATTTGCACTTGTTGGATGTATCTTCCTTATGGCAATGACCTGGCATGTCGCATTCATTCCAGTAGATATCAATGAGCCAATTGTGCAGGTACAGAACTCTGAAGAGATGCGTGAGGTGATGCAACTTATCGATGCATCTGATAATGTCGTTGTCGCATCAAAAGATTACTGGCCTCTTCCCTGGTACTATCGTGGCGATAGGTGGAATAAAATAAAATTCCATGGTAAACGGGCTGATGAATCATTGCTTAAGGAAAAAAATCCCGGTGTAATTATTCTTCATGATGGCGAAAGTTACCCAATTATCGATGGTTATGACAAAAAAACCTACAAACTGAGTTACTGGTTTTCATTCTACGATAATGAAAACCGGTTGACAGATTACTATCTCAACAGGGATGGAAAGATGGGAAGTATCAACATAGATGTTTTTACCATTCGAAAAACAGTATAAATTTCTTTTTTTAAAAATGGGATAGAAGTCTTCAACCCGAACAATGTTGACATGATTCACTACTTGGGGAGGTTCCTCCAGTGCCGTATCCTCTAAAGGATCTGAACGGGGAGATAATCGAACCGAAGAAAAGTTAAAGAGGAAAAATCAGGGACTGATATTTCTTAATCGAATATAAAAAAATATGAATGTATTATCCTAGTTCATCCCAGCGGGAGCGTTTTCGGTATATTACGACACCCACAGCAACCAGTATGACAACAATAACACCGATTACAATAAAGATTCCACCGGGAATGGGAATCTGGGGAAACGAAAAACTCCATCCTGACATCAGTTGTTTCTGGCGTGCAAGCGCATCAATATACGATTCATTTCCTTTCGTAAAGGCTTCCAGTGCTTTTGATCGCGCCTGTGAGTATTCTCCGCTGGCAATCTTATCATTTGCCGTTGAAATGAAACCGACTGCAACTTCCCGTTTTGCGACAATAGCAGACAGTTGTGAGTCTTCAGCGGTGGTCTTGTTGCCTTTGAACCATGCAATGACCCCATCAACATTGTTGATTGGGATTTGCGCTGCGGCTACTTCGTTCTCTGCCCATGCTCTGTCAAGAGCTTTTTCACCTTCGCTGATAGTGGTCTGTGCAGCAGTCAGGTCAGCCAATGCTTCTGCATACTGATTTGGAGGGCGGGCGCGTGCGGAATCGATCTTCTGTTTTGCTTCATTGTATTTTGCATCAGCTGCAGTGGTGTCTATACCAAGAACTGCCTTCTCATCGATATGAGTCCGGAACGTCTGAAGTTCAGTATTACGTTCAGCGATAACAATTGGCACTTCACCGATATTGATCACTTTAGCTGTCCTTTCTACTTTTGTTGCGGCAATCGGTGCCCCATTAGTACCCATTTCCTGTATACGGACAATTATTTTATCTGCTGTTTGTGTGACAGTCGGTGCTTTACCTTCAAGGGTTGTTCTGAGATCAACGATATCACCCGTTTTGTAGGCAAGTTCAAAACCCGAAATGGTAAGGGTCTTTCCACCCATTGACGGTCGTAAATTATCAATACCATTCACTGAAATGGTGTAGGTCCACTTAGGACTTTCAAGTTCAGTAAAGAACTGGAGATCATTCCCACTGGAAAATCCTGATGCGTCCACCTTATATGATACTGTAACAGGAGAACCGGGAATCAATGATCCCGAAGGATCTATTGAGACTGATGTTACAGAAAATGCAGATGCAGCCGAAATACAGAATAAAAGAATTGCAGTTACTATAATCCACGTTTTAAAACCCTTCATTGTCAACCTCACTCAAATAATGGATCAATACCTTCTTCAAACATATTCGATTTTTTCTCCTTTGACTTAATAACATCTTCCTTTGTTTCCTTTGCGATATCAAGAAGCTCTTTAATTCGTGGAGCATTGCCAACAGTTGCCAGCATCACAACTACAGCAACATATTCACTGTTCACCGGGTAATCACCGCCACGCACTTCAACACCGGCAATATTTTCCTCAACCCAGCTCTTTGCCTTTTCAATACCTTTTCTGTCCATCTCGCCAGGGGGTCCGGCAATGAGAACCAGTGCCCGCTCTGCAGTGGAGTAATCACAGGGAAGGGTAAGTCTTCCCAGCATCGCCCGGCGCACGAGAGAGATAATTTTTGCAGATTTGTCCTCCCCCATTAAGACTTCCTCGTTTGCCTCCTTCTTTGGCCCGAACTTCTCCTTTAATCCCCCGAAAATCCCGCGTTTGTCTTTCGTGTTTTTGCTTAAAACTTCACTGATCGCATAACCAACAGAAGTGATTCCACCGCCGCGAAGGGTGTTGATGATCTCACTCGAATCAACCACCATCTCACCAACACCCATCTTGCTGACTTCCCCGGCACGGAAGAGCACACTGAAACGCCGGACCACTTCATTGTTCAACCGGTTAAATGCAGTTTTGACACTTTCCCCTTCATTTTTCCAGGCACTGTTATCAAAAATAAACGTGTTGTCAGCCTCATTTACAAGAGTTGTCAGGCTACGCGCCGCATTATAAGAATAGAGCCGGCCTTCTTCGGGTGCCGGAATAATTCCCAACGCATAAACGGGTTCCCGGTAGATTCGTTTGAGATGGCGGGCAAGAACCGGCGATCCACCTGAACCGGTACCGCCTCCCAGACCCGCGACGATGATAAAAGCATCCACATCATGAGTGCCCCTCATATCAATCGCACTGATAATGCTGTCAATTTCATCGGCCGTGACTCGGGCACCGGTCACGTTGTCAGTGCCTACTCCATGGCCTTTTACCATTGTCTGACCGATGAGAATCCTGTCCTTCATCTCGATATTTTTTAATCCCATCAGATCGGTTCGTGCAGTATTGACGGCAATACCTCTGAAACTGTTGGTACCGAGCTTTTTGTCCTGCTCAATGAACATATCAACAATTTTACCGCCCGCCTGGCCAAATCCAATAAAAAATACACGCACCTTAAAGACACCATCCAATGGGCTGATAGATAACTATTTTCTTTTAATTCTTTTTAAGTCCTTTTACTCGTATGAACCTTTATTTCAACAATACAAAAACTTTCTTATAAAATCTTCGAGGGTACAACGAAAAAATCTCATTTGTTTGCGGAGGATTTTTCATTTCGCCCTGAAAAATACTATAGAATATTGATTATGAAGATAGGGATCATCGGTGGGGGATTAACCGGGCTTGTTGCAGCTCATGCTCTATCAGAACGATATGAGGTTGAAATTTTTGAAAAAATGCCCTTCCCTGGGGGATGTCTCTCCTCGTATTCCATCAACGATTACTGGATCGAACGCTATTACCATCATTGTTTTTCTACAGATACGCACCTTTTTGCTCTCATTGATAAACTGGGACTCTCTGAAAAACTCGAATGGAAAACCGGCACAACCGGTTATTACGCAAACAAAAAGATCTATGCCCTCAACACACCCAAGGAGATCCTGCTCTACCCGGAACTCTCCATTGTTGACAAAGCAAAACTTGCATACCTCACATTGACAGCAAAAAAAGCCGATCTCAACGCATTGGATAACATCCCGGCAGAGCGGTATATCATTGAACATCTCGGAGAAAATGTCTATACTTCATTTTTTGAACCGCTCTTAAAAAGTAAATTCGGGGAACAGAGAAAAGAAGTATCGGCAGCGTGGCTTATGAGCCGGATCGCGATACGCTCAAACCGTGGAGTTGCTGGAGAACATCTCGGCTACCTCAATGGCGGTTTTCACCTGCTTATCGATGCCCTTTTACTATCCATTGAAAGAAATGGCGGAAAGATCAAAAAACAACAACCCATCTCATCGATCAGCCAGAAAAACGGATCATGGACGATAAACGACTGCCGTTACGATGCGGTTATCTCAACAATCCCCCCACAGGAACTAGAGAGGGTGGGTGGGCCCACAATGCAACCGATCCCATACCAGGGAGCTGCATGCATGACCCTTGCAATGGAACGGGAAGTAGCACAGGGAATTTACTGGCTGAACATGAAGGATGCTGCGCCATACGGGGCTGTTGTTACCCATACGAACTTCATTTCAAAAGAGCGTTATGGAGAGCATATCGTGTACCTGGCATCATATTTTTCCGGTTCCGTTCCGGCACAACTGGACCGCCGTATGCTCGATGATTTCTGCAACCGATTTTCAATCGTTCCAACAGAGATCCATTGGCATAAGATGGCCATCGATCCACTGGCAGGCCCGGTCTATACAACCGGCTACCGCTCGTTAATCCCTGCGTACGAACAAAAAGGACTCTATCTGGCAGGAATGTTTTCCCAGCCCAATTACCCGGAAAGGAGTATGGAAGGATCAATCCGGGCCGGGCAGGATGTTGCTGCATGTATCAACGAGCGGAGGGGCCATGACTAAACCTGAAATTACGGCAATCATCCCCGTATACAATGACCGGGTTTCACTTGAGATTGCCATCCCGCGATCGATTGAGATGCTCAAAACAATTACAAACGATTTTGAGATTATCGTGGCTGAAGACGGTAGTAATGATGGCAGTGCAGATTTTGTCAGGGAGTATGCAACACGGGACGTGCGGTTGCGGCTTTTTCACAGCGATAACCGCCTTGGCAGAGGAAAAGCCCTCAACCGGGCAATCCTTGATGCAAAAGGAACAATTGTCTGTTATTATGATGTCGATCTCGCAACAGATATGCGCCATCTCCCGGAGCTGATCGCTACAATCCGAAACGGAGCTGCAATCTCAACAGGATCGCGACTGATGCCTGCCAGCGATATTGTTCGTACGAACGGGCGGGAGATTGCAAGCCGGAGTTACAATCTCCTTGTCAGGCTTTTTCTTGGCAGCAGGGTTTTTGATCACCAGTGCGGGTTTAAGGGTTTTAACAAAGCTCTCATCATACCCATTCTTCCAAAGATAAAATCGGATCACTGGTTCTGGGATACAGAGATCCTTGTCCGGGCCCAGCGCAAGGGCTACACGGTTGCTGAATTTCCGGTACACTGGCGGGCGGGCAAAGGAACAACGGTAAAAATAAAAGATATCTTTGAGATGGGGTCATCCATCCTGCGTCTCTGGTGGCAGGTTCATGTACAAAAAAATTAGCGCAATCCTTGTTCCCACGATCCTCGCCATAGGAATCATTGCCTTTATGCTCTACCGCGTATGGGGAGATCTGCTCGAAGCACTCCAGCACATTGTGCCAGCATATCTGGTAGCCGGAATATTTATCTGCCTTCTCGCATGGGGGCTAAGAGGGTGGCGATACCAGACTATTCTTAAAAGCCTCAACTATCCGGTCAGCATCACAGTTGCCACAGCATGCATCTTTGTCAGCCAGACCGTAAACCTGATCGTACCGGCACGACTGGGCGATTTTGTGCGGGTGTTCATACTGAAACATGAATACAACACCACGTACTCAGAAGGGGTTTCTTCGCTTGTCGTGGAACGGGTTTTTGATATTATCAGCATTGCAATCCTTGGGGCGGTATCACTCCTGTTTGTCCTAAACGTGCGTTCAGAATTTTATATTATCATTTTTGTACCGATCATTGCCTGTTTAATTTTTTTTATCTTTTTGCTGTTCATGGGGAAAAATTCCTCGAAAAACAAGTATATCCAGATCATCTTAACCATGCTTCACGAGATCAAACGGGCATCTTTAACCCTGCGATCCATCGTTATGCTGGGAAGTTCCTCCCTTGTGATATGGCTCCTCGATATTCTTGTCTGCTATGCTGTAGTGCTGATGTTCCAGCAGCAGATTCCCTTTGCAATTGTCGTTCTTGCAGTTGTGATCGGAAATCTGGTAAAAGCAGTTCCGCTCACCCCCGGGGGGGTTGGGACGTATGAACTCGCCCTTGCCGTCACCTTTGGACTGGCCGGGGTTTCTCCGGCAGTTGCCACTCTGATTGCAGTGATCGACCACTTAATCAAAAACCTGATCACCCTTGCCGGTGGCATTATCTCGATCTATTACTTTGGCGACTGGGTCATTCCAAGCATCAAAAATGCCATGAACACAAAATTTGGTGGGGGAGAGGATACTCCTGAACGTTGAACAGCAGATCTTTGCAGTCATCAGCTGGCTTGCCATCCTCACGCTGATCCAGATCTCCCTATACCCTTCGCTGAAAAAAATATTCAATAGTTTTGCATTTCCAGCCGCATTCTCTGCTTCGCTTCTTATCTTTACCATCCTGTCCTGGTACTGTGGACTAATTCACCTGCCGGTTCAACTTGCCCTGCTGCCATTTCTGGCTCTGCTCGTGTATCATATCTGGCACCGGGATTACACCATTGAAGAATTGAAAAAAGAGTGGCGCTGGGAGCTCCTGTTCCTCATCTGCTTTTTGTTGATGCTCGATGTGCGGTTTGTGAATCCGACAATCTCGTATGCAGAGAAGTTCATGGACCACGCATTCCTCGCATCAGTGATACGAACACCGGTTGTCCCCCCTCTTGACCCGTGGTTTGCCGGAGGAAGATTAAATGTCTACTATTATCTCGGGTACTGGATGTTTGGGTGCCTTGCGATTGTGAGCGGCGTTCCGTCAAACATTGCGTTCAACCTCGCACTCCCCACCGTATTTGGCATTGCCGCAGTGAACGTTTACGCGATTGGCACACTCCTGCTTAACCGCTTCCGCTGGCTTCCGCTGTTGATCTTCTTCTTACCAAACCCGTCGTTTTTTTACCAGATTGTGCAGGGTAAAGCGATGAATACCGTATTGTGGGACAGCACGCGGACGATAACAAATACTATCAACGAGTATCCTCTCTTCTCGTTCATCTGGGGAGATGTCCATGCTCATGTGATATCCATCTTCAACCAGGTGTTTTTGATCTTCCTGCTCTTGTTTGCTTACCAGAGATGGGAGTCACTTGAATCCCGGGGAAGATGGATCCTTTGCATACTTGCCGCACTCAGTCTTGGCTCCATGCCCCTGTTCAACACATGGGATGTGCTGATCTATGCCCCGATCACCCTTGTATTTGGTGCGCTGATCCTCTGGCGATGTAAAAAAGACTGGTTCAAAAGTATCTCATGGGCATTGCTAGTGATAGTTCCTCCAGCAGCCATCCTCTGCTACCTGCCCTTCTACCTGCAATTGCAGACCAGCACCGGTGGACTATTCATAGTGCAGACACCTTCAAATCCGTTGGAATTTCTTCTTGTAAACGGCTGGTTCATTGCACTCTTTTTTGTATTTCTAGTACGGGATATCGCAAAGCGCCCATACCTGCTGCTGGTTGCCATCCCTTTTGCACTCATGGGTTATACAGCAGCTGCAATTGCGGTGATTCCGGCGATTTATTTTATCGCACGACTGGCACAAAAGAAAGAGACGGACTCAGCCGCGCTGCTTGCCATTCTAGGTCTTGGAATTTTAATTTTCTGCGAATTGTTCTACCTCAAAGATAACATGGGCGACACCTATTTCCGGATGAACACGATCTTCAAATGCTACCTGCCTGCATGGATCCTGCTCGGCATTGCAGCATTTGTGATGGCAGGGAAATGGCTGGAGAGCTGGGGAAAAATTCCAATACTACCCGCCCGACAATCCGCAGTCATTGCCATTACTGTTATCGGCATACTTTTTGTTGTGCCCTTTGTTGTGCCGTTTACATTCAGTTATGGAACCCATACCCTTGACGGGCTTGCGTACCTTAAGGACTTGCACCCATCCGATGCCCCTGCAATTGCCTACCTGCGCACTCTTTCCGGTAACGAGATACTCGTTGAAGCAGAAGGTGGCGACTACACGTATTACTCAAGGGTTTCATCGTTCACGGGCATTCCCGGCATCATCGGCATGCCCTTCCACGAATTCATGTGGCGCGGGGATGATAATGGATGGTTCAGCATGCGGAAAAATGACATCAGGGCGATCTACGAGCAACCGGACCGGACAATTCCCTTAATGAAGAAATACAATGCAACGCTCCTCTACGTGGGTGATGCAGAGCGCGGGCGCTATAAAGTAAATATCTCACCGGTAGGTCTTCTGTCAGTGTATTCTGCAGGGGGAACTGATATTTATCGTATTTCAGGATAATCGCTGACAATTATCCCCGCATGAAAAATACAGGACGACAAAAAATCAGCAGAACGGTCAGGCACAAACCTTTATTTCAGTTCTTGTCGTAATAATATGGCTACATCATGGCATCATTGCTGACTGATGAGTAATGAAGGAGCACGCTACTCCTGAATGAGGTGAGTTATGTCAAAAGGTTACGTTAAAACAATAGCTCCAGAAGAGCTTCAGAACAAGGCTCTTGAAGCCCTTGAAGTTGCAAGAGACACCGGTAAGATCAAGAAAGGATCCAACGAGGCAACCAAAGCCATCGAGCGCGGTATCGCATCACTTGTTCTTATTGGTGCCGATGTTGAACCAGAAGAGATCGTCATGCACCTTGCTCCTCTCTGCGAAGAGAAGAAAATTCCCTACATCTTCATCAACAAACAAAATGATGTCGGTGCTGCAAGCGGTCTTGATGTTGGATCGGCAGCAGCAGCGATCGTAAAGCCAGGCAAGGCAAAAGAAACGATCGACGACCTTGCAAAGCAGCTGACCGCGCTGAAGGCGTGAGGATATCACTATGGCAGAAGATGCAACGCCAGCCGAAGTGATCGAGGTCATTGGCTCAACCGGCATGCACGGTGAGGCAATGCAGGTCAAATGCCGGATCCTTGACGGCAACAACAAGGGCAGAATCATCACCCGTAATACGGTCGGTCCAATCCGTGAAGGAGATGTTATTATGCTCCTCGAGACCGAGCGCGAAGCAAAGAAAATGTCGAGGCGGTAAGCAATGGTAGAACGGAATGTCTGCACTTTCTGCGGGGGTCCGGTTGAACCCGGCACCGGCAAAATGTATGTCAAGAAGGACGGGTCAGTCATGTATTTCTGCAGCTCGAAGTGCCAGAACAACCACCAGCTTGGTAGAGTTCCCCGCCGTGTTGAGTGGACTGCTGCCGGCAAAAAAGCATTAGGCAAGAAGTGAGCATCCATGGATCGCTCATTTGTCATGATCAAACCCGACGGTGTCCAGCGCGGTCTTATCGGGGAGATTGTTTCCCGGCTCGAAGAAAAAGGTTTGAAACTTGTTGCCGCCCGCTTTGAGGTTCTTCCCGAACCAAGAGTGACGGAGCAGTACAAGGAACACCTTTCAAAACCCTTCTTTCCTTCTTTGAAGAAATATATCATGGGGGGGCCCTGTTTCCTCATGGTCTGGGAAGGCAGGAATGTGGTATCAATCGTCCGCAAGATGATCGGTGCAACAAATCCGCAGGAAGCAACACCTGGTACAATCCGGGGCGATTTCGGGATCGACATCGGCCGGAATGTTATTCACGCTTCAGATGCGCCCGAAAGTGCAGTCCGCGAGATTGCGATCCACTTCAAACCCGCTGAACTCTTCACGTATACACGGATTGACGAATCTGTGATATACGAATACTAACCTTTTTTTTTTTTACAACGTGGCTCTGCCATTTTTTGTGTGACTGTATCCTTGTGGCCATTGGAATTGTTCTGGTTGCGATCGTCATTTGGATCGTGCTCAACTATTATATGATGCGAAATCCAGATTATATCCTTACCGAGAAATGGTCAGAGGGATACAGGGCAATCAACTTCCTATGGGCCAGCGGCTTATTGATGGCAGCAGAGTTTGTGATCAATAGGATCCGGCTCCTGCATTCCCTCTGCTTTAGATGAGGATGACTATGGATAACTGGAATCTTACATCAGTGGGTCTGGTTCTGATAGGCTGCAGTATAGCGGTTGCAGGCACCATCATCGCAGCGCTGCTTTTAGGAATATCTATCCTTATTGCTCCTTATCTCCTGATCACTACTGCCATGTTGATCGTTATGAGCGCATTTTTGATCATCTACGGGGATCAGCAGACCAATGCCGGGAAGTAATGATTATATTCCGGATCCGGACAGGAGTATCCGGGTGTGCAGTGCACAGCTATCCAATGTCTGGGAAGATCCTGAAAAAACTTTAGAGAAAGCCGAAGGGTTCATTGCTCATGCAGCGAATTGCGGCGCGCAGTTGTGCTGTTTTCCCGAGCAGTTTGCTACCGGCTGGGATCCATTATCCGGGAAAAATGTGCAGGATTTAACGGGAAGCATCATCACCCGGCTGCAAACCTGTGCTAAAGCGAACAGGATCGCAGTAATTGGATCGCTCCGTGAAGCAGCATCCCCGTACCCAAGGAATACAGCAGTGACAATCGGAAACAATGGACAGATTATATCAAGGTATTCAAAAATCCACTTGTTTTCTCCTGCAAAAGAAGACGAGCATTTTATTCCGGGAACGGGTCTGGGCATTTTTTCGCTCGGCACGCTCACCTGCGGACTTGCGATCTGTTATGATCTCCGGTTCCCTGAGCTCTTCCGGATCTATGCACAGAAAAGAGTACGGGCAATATTTGTACCATCAGCATGGCCGGCGAGCCGCATCCGGCACTGGGAGCTCTTTATCCAGGCGCGGGCGGCAGAAAACCAGATGTATGTGATCGGTGTGAATACGACCGGAACTACACCTGTTGACCGGTATTCCGGTTCCTCTATGGCAGCAGATCCCCACGGCACTATCATCAGCCGTGCAAATGAAGCCGAACAGCTGCTCTTTTTGGATCTCGATCCTTCAGAGGTTGCCGCAGCACGTGCAGCTCTTCCGTTGGAAAAAGACCGTAAGGATGCTCTCTACCATTCCCTTCTGACAGAAACGTGATCTTCAGGATGGCATCTTAACGAATGATCCGTTAAAACCGCACGCCTATATGTATCTGGCAGCACAACACTATTCCATGTATCATCTCGTGTGCGTCAACTGTGGAGCCACCTATCCCGCTGACGAGATCCTCTATAACTGTACAAAATGCGATCATCTGCTCGCAGTGAAATACCAGCTGGATACGATTTCTGTTTCAAGAGCCACCTGGAACCAGCGCCCACTTTCGGTCTGGCGCTACAAAGAACTGCTGCCGGTCACGATCCCCCCCGTTACACTTAACGAAGGCGGCACGCCGCTCTATCACTTGAAAAAACTGGGAGCGGAGATGGGGTTGCCTCACCTCTATGCCAAACACGAGGGCATGAACCCTTCCGGTTCGTTCAAGGACCGTGGCATGACAGTAGGTGTATCGATGGCCATCCAGCTCGGGAAGAAGAGTGTGGCCTGCGCAAGTACCGGCAATACCTCCGCAAGCCTAGCAGTGTATGCGGCAAAAGCGGGTATCCCTGCCGTAGTACTGCTTCCTGCGGGAAAAGTTGCCGTAGGAAAAGTTGCGCAGGCCCTGATGCACGGCGCAAAAGTCATATCAGTTCGTGGCAACTTCGATCGTGCGCTTGAGATGGTCCACGATCTCTGCCTGTCCCATGGGCTGTACCTGCTCAATTCGATCAATCCCTACCGGCTTGAAGGCCAGAAGACCATCGGGTTTGAAGCCCTCGACCAGCTCGGCGAAATACCAGACCGTTTTGTGCTTCCTGTAGGAAATGCCGGCAACATCTCGGCTGTATACAAAGGATTTCTTGAATTGCAGGAACTCGGTTTTATCGACCGGCTGCCGATGATGACCGGCATCCAGGCACAGGGTTCAAGCCCGGTTGTACGGGCTATCCGCGAGAACCTGCCAGAAGTAATACCCGAAGCAAATCCCGAAACCATTGCAACTGCCATAAGGATCGGAGCACCGGTCAATGCAGAAAAGGCCTTAACTGCAATCCGTATGACCGGCGGACTTGCTGAAACTGTGACCGATGAAGAGATCCTGCGTATGCAGCGTGATCTCGCCCGCAAAGAAGGCATCGGTGTCGAACCCGCATCGGCTGCATCCGTTGCCGGTATAAGAAAATTAGTAGAGAATGGAATGATTGACCGGAAAGAAAAGATCGTCTGCGTAGTGACCGGACATCTGCTCAAGGATCCGGATACGGTGATCAAACAATGCGAACCCCCGACCGAGATCGATGCAGATCTGCCCTCACTGCTCTCTGCGCTGCACTTGTAATTCTGCTGGCAGCAATTCCAGCGGTGTGTGCATTATCGGCAGATTACCAGATTTTTTCCAATGGTACTGCATACAATGCTTCTGTTGAAATCACTCAAGCAAACCGGTATGAGTTTACCAGTGTCGGTTTTCTAGGCGAGAAGGTTGCCATCAATGTTGGCAATGTGAATCTGTCCGGGAACTGTTCCCCTTGCCAGTTCAACTGGAGCAAAGATTGGGGGAGACCCCCGGCAATCACATTTTTGCGCGGCAATTATACCGTGTCGTACACTGCTCCACTCAAGGATAATACCATTCTGGCTGGATTCGACGACCAGTATAACGTGAGTGTAATGCTACCGGCAGAACTCGATGTGCGAAACCCCCTGCTTGCCAGCATCAGCCCGGGTGCCAATGTCACGCGATTTGCTGACAATGCCACACTCATCCAGTGGAATAAGATCCGGACATTTGAGATCCGGTTTTATGATCCTTGGCGCGAACAGCTGCTCTATCTTTTTGGCAACTTCTGGATAATCATTGCCATTGCTTTACTACTGCCCTTCCTGCTCATAATGAAAAAGACAGAATAATCTTTTTTTTTGCTCAAAAAAATTAAAAAAAAAGTCCTTTTATGAAGGATCAAATATTTTTAGTGGGTTGGTTGATCCCGTTTGTTTTTTTATAAAATGTACAGAATGAACCACACCGGGTGCATCCTTCATTGCACGGTTCTATGTGGATTGTAATATTTGCCCGGGAATACTCCGTCTTGAGATCCGACTCCAGGTGATCCGCCAGATCGTGGGACACCAGCACCGTTAGTGCCCCCGGCATCACCAGATGGAATTCGATAAAGATCTCCGGGCCTGAACGGCGGGTCTTGAGGTCATGGAACCCTGCGTAAATACTGGCATGTTCGCAGATGATCTCCTCAATGCGCTTGTTATCTTCTTTTGGCAGACTGTGGTCGATCAAGTCAGCAAACGAACGGACCGTGAGATCGTAGGCCGCCTTCATGATCACAACTGCGACACCGAGCGCAAAGAGCGAGTCGAAGATGGCAATGCCGGTTAACTTGATTAAGACGAGTCCGACCATCACACCAACTGAAGTATATACATCGGTACGCAGGTGCCATGCATCGCTTTCGAGCGCAATGGACTCGGATTGTTTTGCCACCTTCATGAGCCGTTGGGATACATACCAGTTTACGAGTGCCGAGATACCCATGACGGCAATACCATAGATGAGCAGTTCCGGAGTGAAATGATCGACAGGTTCACCCAGCAGTTTTGATAAGGCTTCCCTTATGATCAGGATGGCTGCGACAAATATGAGCAGGGCTTCAATTAGCCCCGAAATATCCTCAAATTTCCCGTGCCCGAATAAATGTGCAGCATCGGGGGGCTCTGCTGATTTCCGCACCGAGAAAAACGCAATCACTGCAGCGATCAGGTCCATAGAGGAGTGGATGGCTTCAGAAATAATGCTGACCGAACCGATTGCAAACCCGACAACAAATTTCATAATTACCAGACAGGTGTTGGACAGGACTGATAGCCGCGCGGTCTTTTCTTTGAGCCGGTCAAGCGATTGTTTGTCCAAGGGGGTCGCATCCATAGGATTCTGAATAAATATCGCCGACTGTTCACTTCAAGGTATGGAACCTATGAGAACGGAAAAATATCTTTTTCGCATTTGGATGCTTTATGCAAAAGGGGTGTCTTTTAAAAAAAACCAGTTGACACAATCGACAAAAAGTGCCACGGCATTTCTTAAGGGGACTAAAAATTGGAAAATTTCTCCCAAAGATTTTCTCACTATGCACTTTTTTTCACCGGTAACTGACTGATACAACTTTTAACGATGTTGCCGGATGATACTTCACCTGGCATTTTTTTTGACCGAGACAATTGCTTCTTTACGTACCCTCACACTGTTTCTCTATACCAGAATCACAGGACAATCCATGGCAAAGTGGCATTTTTTTTCATAACTCTCGTGCTGATATCTGGCATTTTTGCAGCCGGATGTCTTGGAGAGGACACATCTGTCCCGGTGCCTGCGGCAATAAAACCTCAGGGCAACCTGCAACCTCGTCAGGTACTACAGGTTTTTTTAGGGACGTAACCGTATCGACCCATTTTGAGGAGATCGTACACACTACAAGCGAGAAGATATTTTTTGTTCTTTACAAAATTTTCTTATTTTCAAATTTAGAGTGCGAATCGCAGAGGAAACTGTTTTCACTTATAGTGTCTAAATACACACTACATTGCTTCTGTTCTCTATAATCACGACAAAGGATTTGCGAAATTAACTTCACGTCGTGGATTTGAAAATAATTCTGGAATTTGAAAGGATACCTGGTGTGTGTAGTGTACAATTTTTCCGCTAAATGGGTATCGAATACGAAGAGCAGTTTGTCATTTGCGCAAACCCTATGGCGCTAATCGTTCCCAACCAGATGATTACCATCATACTCAAACCCCAAAACGGCACTCCGACAAGCATTCGCCGTATAATACCGACAGCGATCATGGCAGAAATCTTTTTTACCACCAATATAATTCCACTAAAATGGATTACAGGAACAAATGGCGAAAGAAAGAATGATGTCTTGCAGTTTTTTTTTAAATCATGAGTTAACCGTGCACCTGAAGAAAAAACGAATTCACCACGGAAATTCTGGTCTTTGTTCCGGAAAATTTAAAAAAAAAGAGAAAACCTTACTGCAACCCAAACGACTTCAGCGTCACTTCCGGGTTCACTGCACCAACGTGGTAGACAGAGCCCGTTGAGATCTCGTTGATGATCACTTCTGCTGGTGAGAAGAGCGAGGTATCGATCTTGTAGAAATCGTAGCCTGCTTCCTTGAAGATGTCGTTGAACGGTTTGCCGTATCCCTTGGAACTGCTGCTTGGGATCTTTTCGAGGTAATCCTTGATCTCGGGTGCATTCATAGTGAGATTGATCCTGCCGTAGTAGATCGTGGCATCGTTGGTGACTCCCATCGCAAGCTTGGCTCCCCGCACCGGTGGTATAGGTGCAGTTCCCATAGCAGCAATGATCTTCTTTGTGTCAAACCCGAGCTCGTTAAGTTTGTAGATCGCAGTCTCGACACAACGGCCGGACACCTGGATTGAGCCGACTATGGAGGATGTGGGTGCAACAACTGCACAGACATTGGCCACATCAATGTGACATTCATCGGCAATCTTTTGCATGACCTCTGCGTTGGGCAGGTGGTCACTCTCAAGACAGATAACTGCACTGTCATAGTCATCTTCGTATTCAATGACTTCGAAAGTATGCTTTGGCTTTAAGGAGAGCGCCCGTGCAGGGCCGCTGCCCATCGCAAAGTAGTTGCCCACCTTGACAGTCCAACCGGCCTTCTGCGCACCAAGGCAGGAGATCGATGGAAAGTCAGTGGTGACATCGATAAAGGGCATCGGGAACTCCTTGATGTGTCCCATCCGGAAGTTGACTTCGCCAAGACCGCCCATGCAGATCTCGGTAAAAGCCCTGCCGGCTGCATAGCCGCCGCGTACGCTTACACCACAATCAACTATCCGTGCCCCGTTATCAAGTTCATGAAAGCAGGCGTTGAATTCTTCGGCCAGATCAGCCAGATTATCAAAAATTTCCAGTCCCAGTTCGTTTACACTCAGCATCGACAAAAACCCCTCTGTATCATAAAAGATGATTCGGGAATAGATAATATTTTTTAAAATGATCTGGATTTTAAGAAAGGTATTCCAGCACCTTTGCCGGCTCATAACGGAGTGTGATAATCCGTGTTCTGCCCTTTCCCTCGCGGTAATGGAGGTTGATAAGACGCAGCGCATCCATCTTCTTTACGATCTCATAGAACCGGGTGTAACCAAAAGCGGTTGATTCCTTGATGGATTTGTAAACATCGCCTGCGTTCATCTCCGAATCCTTAAGGCTCCTGTCTGATAAGAATTTAAGGATCTGCCGCTCATCGTCTTTTAACGTTTTTACCGTGTAGGAGAGATGCAGGTACTTTGAGATCTCGTACGCGCCGCAGATATCCTCGCGTTCAATACTGCGCCTGGCAGCGCGCTCGGCACTGAGCGTGGCCCGTTTCAGGAGATCGATGCCCACCCGTAGATCCCCGCACGCAAGGGTCTGTTTGACAACAAGGTTGAGCAGGTCATCGCTGAGCACACCGGTGAACAGTCCCTGCATCACCCTCGCTCCCATGATCTCCTGCACTTCGGCATCACCATAAGGAGGAAAATAAATCTCTGTGGGAAGAAAGACCGAGGCAACACGCGCATCGATTGCCCGCGACAGGTCAACATCCATATCGCTGATGATCACGATTACACCGATGCGGGTGCCTTCGTAGGATTCATGAGAGCGGAGGAGGGTGTAGAGCACCTTGTTGATCTCGTTCTCATAGAGGAGATAGTTCGCATCATCGAGCGCTACGAGAAGCACAATCTCATCTTTTACAAGAATCCGTGCTATAGCATCGAACACCTGCTTAAACGAAGTGCCGGATGACGGGGGAAGATGACCGGCGAGTTTTTTATAGATCTGCGAGATGATGGCAAACTTGGTGTTGTCGATCTGGCAGTTGATATAGACCGGCACAAGTTTTTTTGTCGTCTCTTCGATCTCGGCAAATAGTTTACGGACGCTTGTTGTCTTTCCGGTGCCAGGTAAACCCTTACAGATCGTGTTTAACGGTCGTCCGCCTCGAAGGGCGGGTCTGATCTGGAACGCAAGTTCCCGCATCTGGGTATCACGGAACTCAAACTGCTCTGGGACGTAATCAATCTCAAGCACCTCAGGGTCGCGAAAGAGTGTTTCATCCCACATCAGCAGGTTCTTTTTCATAGTAGTACACCTCGTGCGGCATCGGTATTAACTGCATCTGAATAAATCTGTCCAAAGAAATCACTGTCTCTGCACATCATATGTTCAGAAATATCTGACAAAGGGTTGGTGCTCCATTATATCAAATCTTTTCAGCAGGGGCAAAAAAAATCTGGTGACAGCAGTACGTCCCAATGCAGGCCAAACCTATATCCTCCCAGAAACAAAACAAAAAACTAGAGTAAAATGTGCGCAAATGATGAAAGTTACCCCCACTGATTGGTGATGAAGCAGGGTACTGATGCCACACTTATTTTTCAGCTGAATAAATAACCCAGGAAATCGACCGCGCTTTTCGTTCCAAGTCCGCCAGACCGGGCTGCCTGCTCAGAGAATTCCAAAGTATCATCTGTCCCTTTCCCGAGCACCGCAAACGGTACAGGATCCCGGGTATGCGTCTTTACCCGGATCGGTGTCGGATGATCCGGCAGTACAGTTACAACGCCCTCAAAATTATCAAGGATCATCCCGACAACATCGTCCACCCGCTCGATCGCCTTTACTTTCTCCTCAATACTTCCCATGTGCCCGGCTTCATCAGGTGCTTCGATGTGCAGGTAGAGGAAGTCCAGGTGCCCCATCGCAGCGAGCGCATACCGCGCTTTTGCATCGTAATCCGTATCAAGGTAGCCGGTTGCCCCCGGAACCCGGATTACTTCCATTCCAGCACAGCGTCCAATCCCTTTCAGGAGGTCGACTGCAGATATGATGCCGCCTTTTTTCCCATACTTCTTAAAGAACAGGGGAAATGCCGGTTTGTGCCCTCCACTCCACGACCAGATTCGTGTGGCCATGCGTTTGCCTGCCTTTTTCCGGGCTGCATTTACCGGATGGCGATCGAACACATGTCGGCTTTTTTCCATGCACTGCAGGAGCAGTTCCGCATCGCCCCCTTTGGGCAGGTAGGGTGAGATCCCCTGCCCGACAATATCATGCGGGGGAGTTGTTGCTGCCCATTTTCCATTGTGGACAACGAGCAGGTTGCGATAGCTGACCCCTGCTTTGACCATCACATCAGGAACTTCCTGCTGGAAAGATGAGAAAAGTTCTGCTCCCTCTTCACTGGATATGTGACCTGCAGAGAAATCTACCATGGTATTATCTTCCACCGTTACAAGGTTGCAGCGATACGCCACATCCCCCGGCGCGAGGTCAATTCCCATGCTCAGCGCCTCAAGCGGCCCCCTGCCGGTATAGTACTTCTCCGGGGCATACCCAAGAATGGACATGTTGGCGATATCGCTGCCCGCTTCATAATTATCCGGAATCGTGCGGAGCAGTCCGCAGGCACCATCGCGTGCAATACGGTCCATGTTCGGGGTTTTTGCATATTCAAGCGGAGTTTTTCCGCCGAGCTCAGCAATCGGCTCATCTGCCATACCATCCCCGCAAATGACAATATATTTCATGATTCTGCCTCGTTATCGCTCAGCAAGCATTGCCTGCACGGCGATCCTTACGCTCTCACGGGAACCCTGCTGGGGTTTCCAGCGCAGCGCCTTGATCTTTTCAACCGAGAGCTGCATCCTCGGCACATCTCCAACCCACCCGCGTTCACCACCCGTGAACCGGAACTTCGTGCCGGAGAGGTGCATCTCTTCTGTCACGATCTCAGCTATACTCTTTACATCGATCCAATCCTCCGACCCGATATTGAAAGTATTGACTGTATCACGGGCATGCCCGACTGCAAAGAGCATTGCCGCAACGCACTCATGCACTTCGAGATAGGATTTCGTCTGCTTCCCATCACCAAGAATCTCAAGTTCTTTGGGATTCTGCTCAAGTTTTTTTATGAAATCGGTAAGAACCCCGTGACCGCTCCGGGAGCCGATGATGTTGGCAAACCGGAATATCCAGGCTTTCATACCAAATGAGTAGCAGTAGGCCGAGATCAGTGACTCGCAGGCAAGTTTGCTCGCCCCGTACACGGAGATCGGTTCGAGCGGGGTATAATTTTCCGGAGTAGGAATTACTGTCGCATCGCCATACACCGTTGAAGTTGAGGTGAACACCAGTTCGGGAACATGGTGTATTCTCATGGCTTCGAGCACCCGGTACGTTGCCATGATATTGTACTGTATCGTAGGATCCGGGTTCACCGCGCTCTGGCGGACATCTGGATCTGCTGCAAGGTGAAAAAGCCTGTCAGCCCCTTCAATTGCATCCTGCCAGCCATCGGCTAGCAGATCTTTTTGTAACAACCTGACCTTGCAGGAATCAATGTGCCGCGCAATCGTCTCTTTTCGCCCGGCACAGAGCGAGTCAATCACCAGGACTTCGTTACCCTGTGCAACGAGCGTGTCAACCAGGTGCGAACCGATAAAACCGGCTCCTCCTGTTACCACATCAAACATCAATACCTAATATGTCATCCATGCTATAGGATTACTGCTATGTTTATAGGCATTGATCACGGCACTAGTGCAATGAGGTTTGCCGGAGAGCATAAAGAGTTCAGACTTTCACGGGAGACTGCCAGAGATTTTACGATAAGCGACCTCTCCTTACTCTGCCCAATCGATGAGATAGAGGGAATTGCCATCTGCTATTCCATGGGTGACGGTATTACGTCTATTACCTCCATTGATAAAGTGAAGAACCGGGGGATCATCAGCCGCGAGGGGGCGGGCAAACACATTGGCGGCGGCACAAAAGTCTTTGATGAAATTAAAAAGAGCGGGATTCCGGCTATCGTCATTCCGGGACTTCACCGTGATTCACCAACAGATCCGCGCTTTAAAGTGTATTCCCACCAGACCAGCCCCGAGAAGATTGGCATTGCCTATGAAGTCTGTCATCATCTGGGACGGGATGTGATCGTCTCTGATGTGAGCTCCAATACCGTAACCCTGCTCGTTTCTTACGGTAAGATCACGGGCGCCTTTGATGCCTGCATATTTGCGCCGGGCATGATGCACGGGGCACTCGATGTGGATGCAATCCGTAAGATCGATTGCGGGGAGTGTACCGCAAACGAAGCATTCCAGCAGGCGGGTGTGAATTTTTCCCTGCCTGAAGATGAGCGCATCCCGGCAGTTGCGATGTTTTCGGCCATGGAGTGTGCCGCATTGCGTCTCTTAAACCCCCGCGCTGCGATTGCCCTTGCAGGAAGCCTTGCACCATCAATTGCTCCTGAGGTCCGGAAACTTCTGGGCACAGATGTGGCCGTTTATGACGAATGGTGCGCTTCGCGTGGCCTTGTTCGGATCGCCTGCGATGTTTTTTCAGGGTGCAAAGAAATCCTCGGGCTCGATGTGGATCTGTAGGTTTATATTGATTAATCATGTAAGATTATTGGGGATTTTCCTTGAGAGAACTACGTATCCACGGCAGGGGCGGACAGGGGTCGGTCACTGCTGCTGAACTGATTGCAGTTGCCGCATTTGAAGGCGGCGTCTTTGCCCAGGCATTCCCGGCGTTTGGCGTTGAACGACGCGGGGCGCCAGTGCAGGCATTTGTCAGGTTTGATGACAAAAAAATACGGAAACGAAGTCAGGTGTATGAACCTGATTACATCATCGTGCAGGACAGCACCCTAATCAAAGACGTGAACGTGTTCATGGGAGTGAAGCTAGGAGGCATTGTGATCGTAAACACGGAAAAGAAGCCGGATTATAAAGTGCCGGATGGTGTGAAGCTCATCACGATTGATGCCACGTCCATCGCACTCAAGGCGATCGGGTTGCCAATAACTAACACTTCCCTTATGGGAGCGTTTGCAGCTGCATCGGGCGAGATCCAGTTCTCCGCACTCGAAAAAGCACTTAATCATCGTTTCCCCAAGGAACTTGCAGCTAAGAATATCGATGCTGCGCGGGTGGCATTCGATATTGTCAAGGGGGCGGCATAATGGCACTCGCTGTCGGGTGCCGGGCACGGCCGGGAAAAGCGCGAGACAACAAGACGGGTTCATGGCGTGTGTTCAAGCCATTATACGATCACGAGAAGTGCTCGAAATGCGGGATGTGCAGAACATTGTGCCCCGAAGGATGCATAAATGAGGATGCTGAAGGATTCTTTGATCCCGATTATACCTATTGTAAGGGTTGCGGCATCTGCGCAGTTGAATGCCCTAAAGAAGCAATCGCCATGAAACAGGAGGAAAAATAAATGATGGAGATAACCGAGGGGTCGCATGCAGTCGCAGAGGCAGTCCGTCTCTGCCGTCCGCAGGTGATCTCCGCCTACCCGATCACCCCCCAGACCCACATCGTTGAGGCATTGGCAGAATTTGTGGCAAACTGCCAGCTCGATGCCGAATACATCACGGTCGAGAACGAACTCTCCGCGCTCTCTGCCTGCGTGGGTGCCAGCGCGGCGGGGTCACGGACCTACTCTGCGACAACCTCACAGGGCCTGATGCTGATGGCCGAGGTCTGCTTCAATGCCGCAGGTATGCGCCTGCCCATCGTCATGTCCATTGCCAACCGGGCGATGGGGGCCCCGCTCTCGATCTGGAACGACCAGCAGGACTCGATCTCTTTAAGGGATTCCGGCTGGCTCCAGTTCTATGCCGAGGATAACCAGGAAGCAACCGACCTGCACGTGCTCGCTTACAAGGTGGCAGAAGACCATTCCATCCAGCTCCCCGCGTTTGTCTGCTTTGACGGTTTTATCCTCTCCCATACCTATGAACCAGTGGATATGCTCACGCAGGAAGATGTGGATAAATACCTCCCGAAGTTCAACCCGCTCGAGCGCCTTGACGCGGCAGACCCGATCAGCTTTGGCATGTATGCCACACCGGATTATTACCTTGAGTTCCGGTACGAGATGGACCAGGCCCAGAAGCGGGCAAAAGCTGTGATCGCAAAGGCCGGTAAAGAGTTCGGCGCAATGTTCGGCCGGGACTACAGTGCCCTTATCGAAGGTTATCGTTTAGAGGATGCAGACACCGCAATCATTGCCATGGGTTCCATCTGCGGGACCATCAAGGACTCCATCGATGAGATGCGGGCGGAAGGAAAGAAAGTCGGGCTGTTAAAGATCCGTGTCTTCCGGCCATTCCCCGGTGAAGAGATTGCAAAGATGCTTTCCCATGTCAAACGCGTGGCTGTGCTTGACAAGAATATCTCGCTCGGCGCAAAAGGTGCAACAGTTATGGAAATAAGAAACGCTCTCTACGGTTCTTCCATTCCGGTGAAAGGCTATGTGCTTGGACTTGGCGGCAGGGATGTAAGGAAACGGGACTTAAAAGAGATTGTCGCACTTTGTGAAAAAGGGCCGGGAGATCAGTTCTACGGTCTGCGCAAGGAGCTGATCTGAAATGACAGAAAATACCTGTGAGTTGTTCGACTGCGGCCACCGGGCCTGCGGAGGTTGTGGTGCAGCCCTTGCTGCACGGCTTGTGACAAAGGCAGCGGGTAAAGACTCGATCTTTGTTTCATCAACGGGTTGTATGGAGGTGTTCTCCACACCTTACCCGGAGACTGCATGGAAAGTACCATGGATCCACTCTCTCTTTGAGAATGCGGCCGCAATTGCATCCGGTGTCGAGGCATCGCTAAAAAAACAGGGCAGAAAGGAAAAAGTTGTGATCATGGCCGGAGACGGGGCAACGTTTGATATCGGTATGATCTGCATCAGCGGCGCTTTTGAACGCGGCCATGACTTCACATACGTCTGCTATGATAATGAAGCCTATATGAACACCGGTATCCAGCGCTCCGGTGCAACACCGTACGATGCCAGCACGACAACCAGCCCGGCTGGTAAATGTTCGTTTGGCAACAAGCGGCAGAAAAAGGACATGCCGGCAATACTTGCAGCACATGGTGCGCCCTACGTGGCAACAACTTCAATAGCCTATCCTGCCGATCTCCTCCAGAAGGTGGAAAAAGCGATCGCTACCCCGGGTCCCAGCTATGTGCAGGTTCATGCACCCTGCTGCACGGGATGGGGATTTGAAGGCGAACAGACGATTGCGATCGCAAAACTCGCAATTGAGACCGGGCTCTGGGTCAACTACGAGATGATCGAGGGCAAGGTTACAAAGGTAAAAAAAGTGGTGCGAAAACCCGTAGAAGAGTATTTAAAAACCCAGAAGCGGTTCCGCCACCTTTTCAAACCCAAACGGCAGGATGCAGAGATCGCAGCTATCCAGGCGATCGCTGATAAGAATGCTGAGAAGTTCGGCATCGATATCAAGCTTCCTCCTAAAAAAGAATAATTTTTTTTATCCCTGATGCGGTGTTTTTTAATCAACACTATTAATAGTGTTCAGGGTGACATTAGTAAGAAATTGGGCTTGTGGTCTAGTTGGTTATGACGTCGCCCTTACACGGCGGAGGTCACCGGTTCGAATCCGGTCAGGCCCATGTTGTTTTTTTTGTTTTTTTAAGTGAGCAGTGGATAATTTTTCATCTGCGGGCAAGGGGGGAGTCATTGCCGCGTCCCTACTTTGTATATGAAAATCTGCCGTTTACCATCCTTATATTTTTTCAGTTTTCCCTTGCTCTCAAGCAGGAGAAGATCCGTACGGGCTGTAGGCAGGGATATCTTGTATTTTCCGGAGATCTCGCTGATTGTATAATGCCGGGTCGGATGCCTGACAAAGTCCCTGAGGATTTCAGCCTGCCGGAATGAAAGGTCAGGAATTTCTTCAACAAGCTGGAGCGATTCAGCCTCTTCCTCTTTTTTGAGAATGATATACTTCTTCAGGTCTTCCAGTGCACGGGTGATGACATGAATATTGAAATCAATAAAATAGGTCATATCATTCCCATCGGTCTCGGTTAACTGGTATGCCCGCGTGTATTGGACGGGGGCATGCAAAAAAATCCGTGAAATTGAGATATACTCAAGCAGATCATAGTGATGCTTGAGTGCAAACCAGTAAAAAAGTGCCCGTGCAGTCCTGCCGTTTCCGTCCCTGAACGGGTGGATATACCCGATAAGGAAATGGATAATGATCGCCTTGACAATGGGATGGATGAATTCTTCATTGTTATTTGTGAATGCGATGAGATCATCGATCATCGCCGGGATTTTTTCACACCCGGGAGCATAGTGGTAAATCTTTGTTGGATCGACTTTGTCCCCCACAACAACATCGCAGGACCGGAAATCGGACTCGTCGCTCACGCTTTCCATCGTATCCCGCGTTATTTCCCCGTGGATCTCAAGGATGAGTGCCTTTGAGAGCGGTTTATCCCTGATATCCTTGAGGCGCAGAACCGTCCGGTAATTATTGACGATCATCTGCTCATAGATATTTTTCGGTTTCCTGCCTTCCCGAAGGATCTTCTTTGCCACAGGCCGGGTTGTTGCCGCTCCTTCGAGCTGGCTGGAGGCGATGGCCTCTTCCATTAAGGAATTGATGAGATATTGTTTTTTATTCGCCTTGCTTGGAACTTCTCCAAACAGCCAGTCGAACGAGGCAGGAGATGCCTTGTCGATGAGGTGTAGCTGTTTTAAGAAGTTTTCCGGGGTATAGAAGGGAAATTTCTCATCGCCAATCCGTATCTCGCGGTACTTCGTGCTGCGGATGGTGCGTATCACGTACCAGAATGCGGTGGGATCATAGGGTATTTTCTTTCGCCGTAGATCATCCCAGTGGATATACTCCTGCTCGTTGTATTTCCGGATCAGTTTGCGTATTTCCTCTGATTCCTCATTTTTCTGGTTCACCCTGCTCGCCAGATCATTATACTTTTTTAGATCATCCGACAATACCCTGCCGAAATCCGGTGGTTTCTGAGGTATTTTCATCCCGCACCTGAACTACTAATATCTGTAATTTTTTGTAAAATCTTCAGGTATTTACAGATTGATTGGCGCGTGAGAACAAAAAGGTTCTGTAAATTAGTGTAAAATTTTCAGGTAATAACACGACCCGTGATTTTTTACAAGCATTTCCGATCAAGGAATTTTTCGCCGGGGATTACAGCGATGAACGCAGATTTTTCAGGGCTGACTTTTCCATAAAATGCAGACCGGGATTTTTTCTATCCTTCGCGACCCTGTTCTATCTCTTCCAAGAGTCGTTTGATACGGTTATGAAGGTTGAGTATAGCGATATATTCTGGTGCCGTTTTGTCCGGGTATGTTTCTGAATCTTCAAGCCCCCAACTGATAACTTCTTCAAGACACTCCAGATCCCACCGGAATAATCCGATAGGACGCTTTCCCTTATACGCATAGATCCGGTCATCAAGTCCAAATGATTCCGCCATATCACCAGTAAATCTCTGGAGTTCTTCCAGTTCCTGCCCGGAGATAAGGATCTGGTACTTGAAGTCGTATTTTCCTAATTTCATAGTGTCTGGTCCCGAATGTATTTCTCATAGATCTGTGCTTATGAGAACTTGAAAAAGTTTCATGTATGCATCGTTGAGCACAGATCTAAAAAAAATGGTTGGACAATCCATAAGTGAACGATTAAAAAAAGTATCAGCCTTTTTGTAACTCAATCAACCGGATCGTAAAAACAAGATCTTTTCCCGCAAGTGCATGATTCTCATCCCAGGTGATCGTTGACGGCGTGACATTGATGATTTTTACCCGCGCAACAGCCCCATCGGGTTTCCTAGTAATTGTCAGAACACTCCCAACTTCTGGCTTTACATCAGCAGGCAAAGTCGAACGGTTCACTACATGGAGCAGTGCATCATTATACGGGCCATAGGCTTTGTCTACCGGAATCTTCACAGTCTTTGTCTCTCCCTGGGACATGCCTTTGACTCCTTCTTCTAATCCCTTGATAACCCTGCCCTGCCCGATAATAAATGTAAGCGGGGTTGCATTCACATTCGAATCAAAGACCGTTCCATCAGTAAGACTGCCAGTATATTCTACAGTCACCATATCCCCGCTCTTTGCACCGGAAGGATTGAGCAGGATATACCCGATGACAACAAGGATAAGTATGCCTGCTGCCGCAACCATCGCAAGTTTGGGGTAGAGTCTTTTCTTGGCTGCAACCGCTTCCCTGCCCTTGACCTTCTCAGACTTCTTCATGGTTTTCTCCAGTACAATAATCCGGTCAACCATATACATGTAATCCGGAGAGACCCGTCAGTTCAGGTAAACAAAAACATGCACCGGAAATGGTACCGGCAATCATAAAACCGCGTTCCATTTGTTGCTGTGAACCGATATCACAATTGCACGGTATTTATACCAACAGAACGAACGTGTTGTTGTTGACTATGGATGATCAAGTGAAGGTTGCAGAGGTTGCAGGAAAAAAAGTCCAGTGGGACGCTGCGCAGATGCGCAAAATAAATGAACATCCCTGTTTTTCTGAAAAGGCATGCCACAACTTCGGCAGGTGTCACATACCCGTTGCGCCGAAATGCAATATCCAGTGCAATTACTGCATCCGGGACTTTGACTGCGTAAACGAGAGCCGCCCCGGGGTTACCACACGGGTATTGAATGCTGATGAGTCCATGGACATGGTAAAAAAAGTCGTGGAGAAATATAACTACATCAAGGTAGTCGGCATTGCCGGGCCCGGTGAACCGCTGGCAAACGAAGAGACGTTTGAAACGCTCCGCCGCCTCCATGAAGAATATCCAAACGTGATCAAATGCATCAGTACCAATGGTCTCGTGCTACCCGACAAGATCGACCTGCTCCAGAAATATGATGTAGGCAACATCACCGTAACCCTCAATGCGATTGATCCCGAGATCGGTGCCAAGATCTACCAGTTCATCGATTACAAGGGCAAGCGTTATACCGGACTCGAAGGTGCTAAATTACTGCTCTCCCAGCAGATGAAGGGTATTGAAGAAGCAGTCAGGCGGCACATGATAGTCAAGATCAACACGGTTTATATCCCCGGTATCAACGAGGATCATATCCCTGCGATTGCAAAGAAAGTCGGAGAGATGGGTGTGTACACCTTCAACGTCATCCCGCTGATCGCCCAGTACAAGTTTGCCGACATTGCCCCGCCCACGCAGGAGATGAAGAGAAAGATGCAAGACGAGTGCGCAAAATATGTCAAACAGATGCGCCACTGCCAGCGGTGCCGCGCTGACGCGATCGGCAAACTCGGTCACGATGTCCAGTCGTGCATGTATGAAAATAAATAACTCTATTCAAATTCTTTTTTTGAATTATTCAAAAAATTAGGTTCTTCGCTGTTTTATGTGGATAAGATCGTTATTAAAAAATTTGTTGGGGAGGTTCCCCCGCCTCAGGGCCCCTCTTTAGGCACGGCGGGGCATGGAGGTTTCAACATTTTAGTCATCAAAACCGCCGCGGGGGCGTCCCCTCGGGGGCGGCGGCGTTCATCGTATTTTGGGGTATAATGGCATCAGCCACCATCTTTGTAATTTACTCACTTCAAGCGTTACCCATTTAAAACAGCGATGAGCTAAAAATTATGACGGCAGGTTTGCAAACGGAAGATCGCGTTTACTGCTGTCAGCCTTATTGATGATGCGGTTCATCTCGTCAATCACCGTTTGCAATGATGGAGGAATTGCTGATTCTTCGGCATTTACGGTCTTTCCATGATAACTGATAGTATACCGGAAATAATCAGCAGTCCCGCGCCGGGCAGAATAATTTTTCCCCAGCATGGAGAACTGCGCCTCATTAAAAATTCCGGTAATCCGTTCAAGTTCGCTCTTGTTTAACGCAATTTCAGTGCTGACAGTTTTTCGCGACAGGATTGCAAGCCCGTTATCAAAAATTACAAGCCGGTCATCCACACCAGCGATACCTCCGGTGCGCTGATAATCGACAAATACCGCAGGAGGCGTGGGGCTGGAGATGGAAGGCATCCGGTCTCCAAAACACCCGGATATCGCTACTGCTGCCAGAAGAACGACAATGAAAGCCGCTATCCATTTCCTGATAATGATCCCTCCGCTTACAGTGAATTACCCCAATAATATAATAATTTACAGCTGCACAACATCTGCCTTGACAGGTTTTCCTGTGGTTTTGCGGCCGGTGACATCTTCTAATACATTGATGAGATTGTCAAGTTTTTCATTTTTAAACGCTTCCCTGAAGGCATAAAGCTCTGCGGCATTCATGATCATGATCCCTTTTTTCTTCATGGGGAGCCCGTTTTCTCCGATTGGGTTGATGTCAATGGCAAGGGATGCTGCCCTGTTCTTGTACTGGGGAAGCCGGATTATGGAAACACCTTTTACAGATGTGTTCTTGCGTTCCCAGTCCTGTCCGGATTCAACAAATTCCTTAAGACTTTCAGCTAGTTCCATAAGAACAACTTTTGACTTATATATTAAAAGGCTATCCGTTCAGATCCGGGCCCTGACAGTACCATTATCTGCATGAGCAGGAAATCGCAGGGAAAAATTACCCGGTCATTTTTGAAAAATATTGCAGCTTGGTACCATATATGGATTGAACAACAGACGTAACGATAGGTTACCATGACAAAAATTTGCCTTTCAGCTGACACACCATTCTCTCTTGACCAGACGCTTTCGTGTGGGCAGGTATTCCGCTGGGAGCGGACAGCAGATGGGTGGTGGTACGGTGTTGTCGGGGAAAGGGTCATCAAGATTCGGCAGGATGGATTGAATCTGGTATTTGAAGGAGCAAAGACCGCATTCATCCTCCATTATTTTTCCCTGGATCTCGATCTGAAAAAGATAATCAAAACCTTTGACAAGGACCCATTCATCCATGCAGCGATAAGCAGGTGCACCGGACTTCGTCTGGTCCGGCAACTGCCCTGGGAGTGCACGGTCTCTTATATCTGCTCTACGAACTCCAACATTCCTACGATCCGTCGCAGGATTGCATCCATCGCGGAGCAGTTCGGAAAAGCGATCGAATTTGAAGAAAAGACGTATTACACATTTCCCGATCCCTCCCCCATCTCCTGCGGGGGGCTTGATGGTCTGACTGTGTGCCGTCTGGGTTATCGCCAGCCTTATGTTTTTCGTTCTTCGTGTTCAGTTACTGAAGAGAAACAATGGGAAGAGACGATCCACAGGCTCCCGTACGAGGATGCCCGCAAAGAATTAATGAAACTGCACGGTGTAGGCCCTAAAGCTGCCGACTGCATCCTGCTTTTTGCATTCCAGAAGTACGAAGCGTTCCCGGTCGATGTCTGGATACGGCGAATCATGCAGCAGAATTATATCAAAACCCTGGATCTGGAAGCGGGTCTCACCAACCGGGATTACGATACGATCCGGCAGTTTGCCCGGGAGCATTTCGGGGAATACTGCGGGTATGCGCAGGAGTATTTGTATGCGGCGAGGGAAGGGTGAACACTCCTGTAGCGATAACGGGCTTGAAGGGTAGTATGAGCACCCCTGCTTCGCCTGATTCGGTTTATGCTTAAAAACGCAGAAAAAAAAAGAACAAGCATCTTATCTGTGGCAGGAGTATTTCCTATGAGAGAGATGAGCCCTCTTAATCATTTCTTCTTTAAAAAAAGAGAACTTATGTCCCTATATCCCAGCTGCACTGGTATTTTTTCTGCTCTTTTGACTGCTCATCGATTGAGAGCCCGAGCGAGGAGAGCTTGAGGTTTGCAACCTGCTCATCGATCTCCGTCGGTACTTCGTATACTCCCCCTTTAAGTTTTTTGCCGTTTTTGGCAATGTACTGGGTGCAGAGCGCCTGAAGTGCAAAACTTAAGTCCATGACTTCAATCGGGTGGCCCATGCCTTTTGGTGTTGCAAGGTTGACAAGCCTGCCCTCGGCAAGCACGTGGACCGCTTTTCCTTTGAGCATGAACGTCTCGATACCTTCGCGCTGGATGACCTTGTCTGCGTTCTTGTGGAGCCATTCGATATCGATCTCGACATTGAAATGGCCGGCATTGGAAAGGATCGCACCATCTTTGAGTTTTTTAAAGTGCCGCTGGTTGATCACGGCCACGTTACCGGTTGTGGTAATGAAGATGTCCCCGAGTGCTGCTGCCTCGTCCATGGTCATGACCATATAGCCGTCCATGTGCGCTTCAAGTGCCCTGCGGGAATCAATCTCGGTGACAATAACCTTGGCCCCAAGCCCGTGCGCCTTCTTTGCAAGACCCCTCCCGCAGTACCCGTAACCTGCAACAACAACATACTTGCCGGCGATAAGGGTGTTGGTCGTGATCATGATCGAAGTGAGCGCACTCTCTCCGGTCCCATGCACATTGTCAAAGAACCGCTTCATGGGCGTATCATTCACCGCAACGACTGGAAACTCGAGTTTTCCTTCTGCTGCCATGGCCCGAAGTCGGTGGATACCCGTAGTTGTCTCTTCGCAGCCGCCGATGATGGTTTTTATGAGATTACGGCGCTTGGTGTGGATGTAGTGGATCAGGTCCATACCATCGTCAATCGTGATGACCGGTTTTGCATCCAGCACGAGATCAATTGCGGCATAGTATTCCTCCACAGAACAGGCGCGCTTTGCATAACAGTGAACATTTTTAACCGAGTTCAATGCCTCTGCCACATCATCCTGCGTGGAGAGCGGGTTACATCCCGTGATATGCACGACCGCCCCGCCCGCAGCGAGCGTTGAGACGAGGTTAGCAGTCTTGGCCTCGACATGGAGCGCCATGCCGATTGTCATTCCTGCAAACGGTTTTTCCTTGACAAACTGTTTTTTTATGGCTGCGAGCACCGGCATGTACTGCGCTGCCCATTCGATCTTCAGCTTTCCTGAGCTCATGAACATCCTCGTATGGGAAGGCCGTATAACAGGCCCGCCCGGATAATGACTACCCTATGAATAGGCACGGCAAGTTACATAAAAACTCCGTGAGCGGCAAACGGAGTGGAAACGTAGAATAGTATCCGCCAACAAAGGTGTATCCAATGGTGCTCACACGGCGGATCATCCCCTGCCTCGATCTCAAGGATGGCAGGGTGGTCAAGGGTACGAATTTTCTCGGGCTGAGAGATGCCGGAGACCCGGTAGAGCTTTCCGAGCGGTACAATGAGCAGGGCGCTGATGAAGTGGTATTCTTAGATATCACCGCATCGAAGGAAAAACGGGGCATCATCATAGAACTTATCAAACGGGCAGCAGACCAGCTCTTCCTCCCGCTGACGGTCGGAGGCGGTATCCGTTCCTTAGAAGATATCCAGCAGATTCTCAGGGCCGGCGCTGATAAAGTGAGCATGAACACGAGCGCAGTGCACGATCCCACCCTGATCACAAAGGGTGCAGAATCCTTTGGCACGCAGTGTATCGTGGTTGCCATGGACGTGCGCAGGAATTTCATCCCAAACGAGAAGGCGATACCTGTCTATCTCGAAGACGGGAGGAAGTGCTGGTACGAAGTTGTGATCTACGGGGGCAGTAAACCGACCGGAATTGATGCAGTTGCGTGGGCAACAGAGGCTGAGGAGCGAGGGGCAGGAGAGATCCTGCTCACAAGCATGGAGACCGATGGCACGAAGAACGGGTTTGATATCGCGATTACCTCTGCTATTTCCGATGCAGCCGGCATTCCGGTAATCGCTAGCGGCGGTGTCGGTACTCTTGAACATTTCTATGACGGTTTTACCAAAGGAAAGGCCGATGCCTGCCTTGCGGCAAGCGTCTTTCACTACGGGGAGTTCACGGTAAAAGATGTAAAAGAGTATCTCAGAGCACGGGATATCCCGGTACGGCTCTGAGATCGAACTCGAACGCAGCAACGGAGTGCTCGAGTTCAAACGCGTTTAACACAGAGGGATGGATCTCGCCAAAGACACCAATCTTTTTTCCGGCCACGATGATGTCTCCACGGCGCCCTTCGATGAATGCCATGTCGGCTGATTCCTTCACGGTATAATCAATGGAGAGTTCGTGGAGAACCGCATCAGCTGATACATAGGCCTCCGAGAAGTCCGCGTCCGGATGGGTGCTTACCCCGGCTGCCTGCTGGTAGGTGAGGCAGGAGTCCACCACGTCTCCCACTGTGAAGAGACGCTGGGGAAGTTCACGGTGCCGGTTCAGGGTTAAAAATTCGAGAAGCAGGGGAAGGAGTTCGGTCCTGACCACCGTGTTCTCGATGCTGATCGGATGCATTACGTGGAGTACACCGTTCTTCTCCTCCCGCTGCATCTTTTTGTAGAGCACGTCCTCGCTTGTGAGTGTAAACGGCATCACTTCGAGATAACCCAACCCGCAGAACGCTTCACGGGCAAGGGCCGCATTGACCTGCACAGGATGGGGTTTTCCCACAGTGAAGGTTTTTGGAGCCAAATCCATTATCTTATCGTAACCGTATGCAATCGCCACATCCTCAAAGAGGTCCCAGTCATGCATGATGTCGGCCCGGTAACAGGGCACTTTCACCTTCAACTTATCTGCACCCGCGGGTTCAGCACCAAACCGCATCTTCCGGAGAAGGTCTGCCATCGATGATGCGGTCAGTTCAATGCCAAGGAGCCGGGAGCACTCATTCACACTAACGGTCCGCTCTGCCGGGGCAAGGGTCGGAGTCTCCACGCCGCCGATCTCAACGCTCTCGATAGTTGCTCCTGCCTCAGCCATCGCGGTGCAGATAATATTGACCGCAACGCCGACGGCCCGCTTGTCGGTGCCGGTCGTATCGAGAAGGATATTTTTCGTATCGAGAGTCACCCGCGTCCGCTCACCATTGATGATCGGGGGAAACGAGAGGACATGGTCATCCTTGTCCACGATCAACGGGAAGAGCGGGAAGTCTTTTACGATCTTTGCATAGTCCCTTCCCTTCGGATGCTTATTAAGGATCTCATCCATGGTCATCGACTCGGTGTAGTCAAGCGGGATGAACTTCCGGCTTCTCGGCGAGGCAATGTAATGGAACGGGGGTTTGACCGTGTCGAGGTCGTGGATGCCAATCGCTACTTTGCTCCTGCCCCTGCCAACCGCCCAGTGGAGTGACTCCTGCAGGGACATGATGCTCTGTATTGACTCGTCATCGAACGAGACCCCGCGGATGACCGCAGCCCCGAGCACCGGGCGGATATTTGCAAGTGCAGGATCGACAGTGAACGAGATACCCGATGGCTTCACCGGGTACACAGACAGCCCGGTCTCGATCCCGAGATAGCCCCGCATGGCCCGCGCTACGCCTTCAGGAGAGAAAAGATCGGGGCGATCCGGGAAGAACTCCACGTCTGCATGATCTTCTTCGATCCGCTCCACATCTGAGCCGATAAAGGCAACCTTGTCGAGGATAGTTTTTTTGTCGGTGCGGGTGAGTCGCTCAAGGTACTTGTAAGGGAGAGTGATGACTGCCATTTCAGATACCTCCCTTTGTGTGGCGCAAAGCCGGTGTTTCGCGGAGGAACGCCACATCGCTCTTATGCAGGTAGCGGAGATCCTTAAGACCAAGGCGGAGCATCGCAATCCGGCTCACGCCAAGACCCCATGCAAGGACAGGGTAATTGATCCCGAGCGGGGCAGTGACTTCCTCGCGGAAGATGCCGGCACCTCCCATCTCGATCCAGCCGATGCCCTCAACATAAACTTCAGCGTCAAGGCTCGGCTCGGTGTACGGGTAGTACGAGGGTTTGAACCGCACGCCTTCAAAGCCCATGCGGTGGTAGAACTCGCGGAGGATCCCGAGCAGGTTCCCAAACGTGACACCCTCGTCCATCACAATCCCTTCGAGCTGTTCGAACTCGGCAAGATGGGTGGTGTCGATCGTCTCACGCCGGTAGACCCTCCCGATGCAGAACGCCTTTACGGGGGGGTTCGGGTTACTGGCAAGGTACTGGATAGAGACACTCGTGGTGTGGGTCCGGAGCACGCACTGCTCGGCCTTTTCCTCCTTCCAGACTCCGCCCCAGCCGGTGGAGGAGGTCTCGCCGCCGCACTCGTGCATCGCTTTCACCTTCTCGTAACCTTTCGGGAGCGGGAGGGTCTCTCTGAGATAGAACGTATCCTGCATCTCGCGGGCCGGGTGGTCCTGCGGCTGGAAAAGCGCGTCGAAGTTCCAGTAGGATTGCTGGACAATCCCGCCGTAGAGTTCGGTAAATCCCATCTCGAGCAGGATCTCACGCATCTCTGCGATGATCCGCTGGTACGGGTGAATCTTTCCGGGGTACGCTTTCTTCGGGAGTTTGCTCACATCGTACTTTCGGAAGTTGGCATTCTTCCATTCGCCTGAAATGATCTGGTCGCGGGTGAGGGTGCCCGTTTCCCCACGGAGGTCGAGACCTTGTTTGACGAGCGCAAGCCCGGCAGGAGTAATGGCAATTGCGTACCTGACGGTTTCTGATTCCAGTAAAATACCGCGCTTGATGAGTTCTTTTGTTTTCGGATCTGCATCAGACGGGTTCCTGATGGCGGCTTCATCTGCATCTGTAGACGCACCTGCGGTTTTTGTAACAGAGGTACCCTCGACTTTCACGAGCCCCTTCTTTCTCAGTTGGCCAAAACCGATCTTAAACGCCTCGTGCTTCTGGAGATCGGCAAGCGTGGTTCCCGGCAGAATAAACCGGAGGAGCTGCGTTTCGGGTAGACCGTTCTGAGCATATGCCTTCCCCTCATCCGTGTATACAAACTCCTTTACTACCACCCTCTCAACAGTGGCAAGCCCCTTGTCCCCGGCGAGGTGCGCCCACTGCACCACTGCTTCAGGCGTCGCATCCAGCAGGTTCGCGAGATGGGGGGCATCTGCCTTCTTCTCCTTCTCAAGTATTGCAAGCAACCGTTTCTCGTTCTGCGTCAGTTCCGCCATCTCACACCTCAATCCTGTCTGAAGCTGCGTCCATCTTATCCTTAAAGTCGTAAAGGAACGCCACTACCCGCTCGGCTGTCTCCTTCTTGCACTGCCCGCAGGTGATCTCGCCAGCCGTGCATTTCCTCCGGATTTCTGATAGTTCCGTATCATCGGTTACCATGTGGAAGAGGTTGAGCAGGTAGAGCGAGCATTTGTCCGGCTCACCGCCGAGCCGCTTCTGCTCTTCTAATGTCACCCGTCCACCCGTGATCCCGCTCATCACTTTCTTTCTCACAACCGCTTCGGGCTCGTAGAACGAGATGATGCTCTCAGGGATACTGCTCGACATCTTGCCGCCCGTGAGTCCCGGCATAAAGATATGATAGGTGGATGATGGAGAGTAAAACGCAAAACCACCGTGCGCCCGTTCTATCTCACGAACTTTCGCACTTACGTCAGCGCACTGCGCACCTTTGATATCCACGTGGCCTTCGTATTTTTTTGCGTGCGGGAACACTTTTTTCACCGCATCGAGCGCTGCTTCCGAAGCATTCTTGGACCGGACACTGATGTAACCGTCGCGCTCTTCTACGGTGAACATCCGCATCTTGTGAGCAATCCCGCGGGTGAGCCGGATATGCGGGTCCTGGTCGACTCCGACTGGCACAAGAGTAGGTGCTGGTTCCCGGTCAATCTGGGGATACAGGATATCGGCCACCTGCGTAATCACGCTGTCCGCATGGGCAAGGTCAGTGTCGGCACCGAATCCATAAATTGCGGCGAGTTCCGAGAAGTTCACCTTCGTTGCCGCCTCAAACGCTAGATCCTTGAGCCGATTATTTTTACTCTGGAAATACGTGGTGCCCTCAAACCCGAGCGCGTACAGGCAGGCAAGATACTCTTTCCCGTACTCGTTGCACTTCTCCCATGAAAGTCCCCGGACCGCGTGAGCCTCCCGGTCGGCAATGGTTATGTACCCGTTACCCCCCTGCTCTACGTGCCAGACCACTTCCTTCATCACCATCAGGTGACCGAGATGCGGGTGGCCGCTCGGCATGAACCCGGTGAGAATATGAAAAGGCGTGCGGTTGCGGATCGCACTTGCTATCGGGCGGTAGTCCCGGTGGCCGACAACAATATTCCGCCGCATAAAATACGGGACGGAGGGTAGCTCGGAAAGTATGGGGGCGATCGGATCAATACCAAAATCGGCAAATGTTTTCTCAATATCGAGCGACGGTGTACTTGACCAGGGATTTATCGGCGATTCTTGCATGAAAGGTGCTCACAGTTTGATTCGTGCAAATTCCACGAACTGAATTCCGTTAGTATGTACAGCGCCAAACAACATCTTCTTTTTGACACTGTGCGCCATCCGGACCGAGCGCGAGATTGCGCTCATAGGCAGGGCTGCATCTTTTTCCACCGCATGTACCAGCAGATCGGAATGCACGTTCTTGCCGCAGTAGACCCGGAAGTGGTGGCCGAACTTGTAACCGGTCCGGGGAGTATAATCGTGCGAACGGAGTTCTGTGTATACCTTGTCCTTCTCTGCCAGTTCCGAATCGTTCTCACTGGCCAGTTCAAAAAACTCTGTGGTGCTGACCGCAACATCTCCTTTCAGAAGCTTAATAATACCGTTTCCCATGAGATAGAGCAGTTCAACCGGAGAGAGCATGAGCCGTTCATCATCAAGGCGTTTGCCAAAACCCGCTACTTCGAGATCGGACGGGGGACTGATCCGGACCATAGCAGATTTTCCGATAAGAACCGCTTCAAGTTTTGCTAGGGGTGTTAAGGGAATGCTGGCATCTGCCAGTACCTGCAGCTTGATCTCATAATAGGTAAGTTCTTCTTCGTCATCGACAACCGCAAGCACGTACTGTTTGCGCATGTTGCGGGAGGCGACCACCTCTTCGATCAGCTTGGTAAACCGGATGGGATCGCGTTCTGATAGCACACGGACTAAATAGAGGGATTCACCGGTACCGGGTTTCTCACCGCGACGGAATACCCTGAAATCGTGCGGGCCTGTCTGCACTACATACCCCCGTTCACGGAGATCACGGTACACTAAAAAACTCCGGAGGAAATTGCGTTCGCGGGCAAACTCTGAAAACAGGGTATCGAACGTATAACCGTCCAAAGTGATCTTCTGGCGGTGGATGAGATAGAGCGCCTCTTGTGGGGCAAGTTTCACGCCTTCTTTTTCAAGGCGCCCGTATCCGCTCTGCTCGTAGAGCACACGACCGTCTTTTCCCATCCGCACCACAGTGCCGTCAAATGTTGCCTTCACTGCCGGATATATTGTATTTAGGTGATAATAAGAGCACTCAAAAAAAGCCCCGTATTTATCGCAGAATCTCCGGGCCGTGATTGCAAGAGCAGGATTGCTAGAAAAGAAAAGATAGAGAAGTTTACAAGGCCAGTTCCCTTACTTTGGCAATATTCCGGCGATCGTCCCTGCGATCATCAACAGGAGTCTCGCAGACCAGTGGCAGATCCTTAAAAGCCGGATGATGGAGTATGCGCCGGAACCCGTTCTCACCAATGAAGCCCATACCGATATGCTCATGCCGGTCAAGTCCGCTTCCCTTATCGGCTTTCGTATCGTTTAAGTGAACGACTTTTAAGTTCCTGATTCCCACCTGTTCATCGAACTGTGCAAGAGTGTCTGCAATCCCCTCCTCCGTCCTCAGTTCGTACCCTGCCGCAAACGCATGGCAGGTGTCAAAGCAGATACCGATCCGCTCTGGTGCATCCAGCCCGTCCATGATTCCCCGTATGTGCTCGAAACTGCTGCCAACGCTGTTCTTCTCCCCGGCAGTGTTCTCAAGGAGCAGCATCACGGGATTATCCGATCCGTCAATGGCGGTGTTGATCGCCCTGATGACCCGCGCCCGGCCTCCCGCTATCCCATCACCGAGATGGTGGCCGAGATGCGTCACAAGATAGGGGATGCCCAACGTACCGCACCGGTCAAGTTCTGCTGCAAGTGCCGGTACGGATTTTTCATAGATCTCCGGTTTAGGCGAAGCAAGGTTCGGAAGGTAGGGCATGTGATCAACGGGGATGATGCCGGTTGCCTTGATCTTTGCCCGGTAGTTATCACAATCCTCATCCGATAGTGGCTTGTATGCCCAGCCCCGGGGATTTTTTGAGAACTGCTGGAAGACATCGCAGCCTGCATCCTTTGCGCGATCCACCGCGAGATCAAGCGAGCCTGCGATTGAAACATGAACTCCGACACGAACCATAGCACACCGTTTTTCTATGCATCTTGGTTCGGGGCGGATCTATGATAAGGTTGTGATCGTGCCGGGCCGGGTATGCAGGGAAGTTAAGAAAATGGAGATGATCCTGCCGGCTTTGTCAGCCTATCTCAGGATCTTTCGAGCAACAAACCCGATTGCTACGAGTGTGATTAAGACTCCAACCGGGGATTTGGTGGGTGCCGGAGCTGCGGGTGATGCGCTGGCTGTATTAGCAGGGTTCGGACCCAGGGGGAGAGTGCCGGACCGTGAACCAAACAGGTTGCACTGCGCATCAACCCGTATCTCCCCGCTGCTAGCTTTGAGCTGGGGAAGATTGTACCGGTAGGTGAATGATGATCGGTCAGGTTGGCCGGTGTAGGACTTATCGATGAGCACGGTATCTCCCTGCTTCACCGTCACCTGTTTCACGTAATGCGTTTTAGGATCATCAACCTGGTGGGGGATGGTGACAATAAGATCGCCGGTATTCTGGTCATAGGTCATTGTTACATCGGATGGAGGGTGAGCAAGAGCGCCTCCGCTCAGCACTGCAAGGCTGACAAGTACCAGAACGAGTGTCCGTACGATTAAGGAAAGGTGCCGGAACGGCACATTGGACGAATGCGATCTATCCTGCATATTAGTTCGCCTCCAGAGGTCTGGCAGTGTTGACGGGAATGACTGTCATGAATGATAATATGCCGGCACACGGATAATTATTCGTATCGTGCCGTGAGTTTTTTTGTAGGAAAATTTTTGGGGCTGCTTTGGGGTCGCTGGATAGTCAGAAAAAAATCCCGGTTAAACAAACCTCACCCCAAGTCCGGCCAACCGCACTACCACATTCTTCCCGCTCTTGGTCTTTGTGACCAGTCCCATAATCTCAAAATTCTTCAGGTGCTGACTGAGCCGGCTCCGCTCCGACAGAACAGACGTTCCCGCCTGAACATCCAAATGTTTATCGTTAGCCAAACGAATGATAGCATACTATACGGCGGTGGGTGAATGAGTGCATCACGTTTGACAACATACCGGCTCCTGCTTTCGGCAAGTTTTATCCTTGTGATCCTTGCGATTATAACTCCGGTAACTGCGGATGACAGCAGCAGTTGCAGTGCAGGATACTATATCTTCTCCACGAGCGACGGTCAGTGCTGTCGCGAAAGTTATCCGTATTATTATGATGGAGCCTGTCATGCATGCCGGTATGGGTATCAGACGTTCTCGACAAGCAACGGCCAGTGCTGTCCCGAAGGCTATCCGTATTATTATAACGGCAAGTGCAACCAGTGCCGTGAGACCAGCGTGTATGACAGTTATTCCGGAACCTGTTGTCCGGCGAACACTCCCTATTATTATAATGGAGTCTGTAATGCATGCCAGTATGGGTATCAAAAGTTATCGACAAGCGGCGGCCAGTGCTGCCCGAAAGGTTATCCGTATTATTATGATGGCAAGTGCAACCAGTGCCGTGAGACCAGCGTGTACGACAGTTATTCCGGCACATGTTGTCCGTGGGATACTCCCCAGTATTACGATGGTGCCTGCCATACATGCCGTGAGGGGTTTAGACAATACCCGACAAGCGAAGGCCAGTGCTGTCCCGAAGGCTATCCGTATTATTATAACAGCCAATGCCATGCACAGGCAGAGTCCGCGATCCCTGTTACCGATGTAACGATTTCCTCTTTGAACACCCCGGCCGTATTCTCGACCGCCCCAACCCCTGCCCCGGTGGTTGTTATCGTCAATGTCCCCGCCTCACCTACAAAGGCTCCGGTTGCCCCGTTCTTACCCGTTCTTGGGATCGGTATGCTCTGCGTTATCTGGGGCATTGCCAGAAAGAACAAATAATCTCCTGGCATATTCGCAATCCTTTTTTCCCTTATCACCGGCTGCCGGGAACGCTTTTTCATGTCGTCGCTTTGCATCCCCGCAAATAAAAAAAGTATGGCTTTTTGTCATTTGCTGTGGGTAATTCATGATAGATATGTGAGGTAGATCGGATCAAAATTCATACTGCTGAAGTTTAAACAAAAATTTTTTTCGTCGTAATTATTTGTTTTTGGAGATTTTTTGCATATCCTGACGGATTCAAAAAAAATTTCATGGAATCTTTCCTACTCACACAAAATGTAGGAAAAACAAAAAAATGTTATTTCTTTCTCATCACAAGAATGAGCCCTGCAAGTCCGATCGCTCCGATCGCAGCGAGGGGCAGCATGCCGGATTTCGTTGTTGGAATTTGTGTAGGGGAGGTGGAAGTAGCAGTCGGAGGCAGTGGGGGCAGCGCCTCATCCGGCCGGGTTGTGGTTGCCGTGCGGATGTCCACTTGTGCTGCGCTGATCGGTGGCACAATCTTAACCACATACACCGAGATTGCCTGGGGGCCGGTCATACCGGCTTTACCCGGGCAGGTGCCGGACAATGCCTGTCCTTTGACAAACGTGACTGCCACACTTGAACCATCGTTCCGGCCATTGTAGTTGAGCGATTCACCGGGCTTGAGTATCTTTGCAAAGACTTCCTTTCCCTCGCTCTTCACTCGGACATCTGAAGACATTGCGGTACAGGTGGTGCCCGTGCAGGCCGAGCAGTCCGGAATGGTGGTTGCATCCAGAACATAATTGCCAATGAGCGGGGTTTGGATAGTACCGATATCTCCAACAATATCGGTCACAAACTCCTCGTTTGGCCGTGAACCGAACAACTTTGCGAGTGTGATCCAGGTCTCCCCTGCACCACCGAGGCTTGTCGCAACAACCGGGTCACCGGTTTTAAAGAGAGAAAACGCCGCCACATCCGGTGCCGTGCCAGTGAGAGTCCCGACACTCATCGGGGTATACGTGCAGACCCGTGTACCGCTCGCAGGATAGTTACACCCGTACTGCTGGGGGTGTTCAATGGTGATTGTATTCGTGGGCGGACTTAGGGTTGCAACCGCGCCTTTGAGAGTAACCTGCTGGATAACTGCACTCACCGGTACACACATGCAGCACAGGAACAGGACTGCAACAATGACAACAAGATAGGTTTGCTTCATGATCATCAATTCTCCACGTTTCGTATATCGACCATCAATGTTCAGAAATAAAAAACGGATCATCTGCACCTGAACCATTTTTTTGTTGGACAACCAATACACCGGTATGCAGGTCACATTTCTCGGCACCAATGGCTGGTTTGATACAGCAGCCGGCAATACGGTCTCAGTGCTTGTCCAGTCAGAGGAATATGATATCATCTTTGACGCGGGAAATGGCATAGCAAAAGCGGACCGGTATATCACCCAGAAAAAACCGGTGTACCTGTTCATCAGTCACCTCCATATCGACCACATCGCCGGGCTGCACACGCTCGTCAAGTTCCGGTTAAAAAAAGGCCTGCACGTATACACCCAACTCGGGAGTTTAACTGATCTCAATGCATTTGTCCGTGAGCCATACACGGTGCCGTTTTCCGGTCTTCCCTATAAAGCGGATATCATTGAACTGGCAGAAGGCAGGCATTCGCTACCATTTACTGTGGAGTGCCGCCCGCTCGTCCACCCCGCTCCCTGTTTTGGGTACCGGCTGGAGATTGACGGGAAGGTGATCACCTACTGCACCGACACCGGTGTCTGCGACAATGCAATAGCTCTCGGGAGGGATGCCGATCTCCTCATCACCGAATGCGGGCTCAAACCCGGGGTAAAGAGCCCCGACTGGCCACACCTCAACCCGGAGGACGCGATCTATATCGCCCGGCAGGCGCACGCAAAGCGGCTTGCTCTCATGCATTTCGGAGCGGAAGTTTACAAGAAAGTGGACGAACGGCTTTCCCTTAAGCAGCGGTACGAAAAAGAATGGCCGGGTCTGATTGTTGCTACTGATGACCTGACAATTCCGGTGTAAAAAACCGGGGGAAGAAAAAAGATTATTCCAGCTTTTTCATCAGCCACGCCATGTTGATGCCAAGCGTCCTCATGGTTGTAATCCCCTCGTCATCGCCATTCACATCGCCCGGAGCAAGTCCGATGCCGATGTTCCAGTACGACGAGCCCGGCACGATCATCTGGTTGATGAAGAAGAAATGGTTGAGCGTGTCGAATGCATGAATTGCACCACCACGGCGAACGGCAATAATCCCTGCACCCACCTTCCTCCTGAACATATCCTGGTTGGCTTTGGCAACAAATCCCGCCCGGTCAATCAAAGCCTTCATCTCAGACGACACATCAGTGAAATACGTAGGGGAAGCAAGAATGATACCATCTGCATCAAGCATCTTCTCTATGCAGTCATTTATCACGTCCCCTTTCACCGCGCATCGACGGTCCTGGTTCTCAAAACATTTCATGCAGGCAGTGCAGCCCCGGATCTTCTTTCCTGCAAGCTGGACAAGTTCTGTTTCTATTCCCGCTTTTTTCAGTTCGTCAAACACCGTATCGACAAGGATTGCCGTGTTTCCGTCTTTGCGCGCACTGCCATTAAATGCAACAACTTTCATCCATTTCACCTGATTATGATCCCATTTCCCTCCATGCAGATAAAATTTCCCGGCAGATGGACTAAAAAGGGGCTGTCTCAGTGCACCATCTTATGAGCTCACACGCGAAATAGAGCAGCGATATGAACAATCGTATACAGTTCTCCGATTTCAACCTTTCAAAGGAGATCGGAAAAGCCATTGAAGATATGGGCTTTGAAGAGCCCTCGCCTATCCAGGCACTCGCCATTCCTCTCATACAGGCAGGGCGTGACGTAACCGCCCAGGCACAAACCGGAACCGGCAAGACTGCCGCTTTTGGTATTCCCATCATAGAGAAGATCGATCCCACAAAACGTGTTGTTCAGGCAATCGTGCTCTGTCCCACCCGTGAACTTTGCATCCAGATCGCAGAAGAGTTCTCACATCTGCTCTCGCATCTCCCAAAGATCTACGTTCTTCCGGTCTATGGCGGTCAGCCAATCGACCGGCAGCTGCGGGCACTCCATTCCGGTGTCCACATAGTGATCGGTACTCCCGGGCGCGTGATGGACCATCTTGATCGCAGGACACTTGGACTCCATGATGTCCGGACCGTTGTGCTCGATGAAGCCGACCAGATGCTCGACATGGGATTCAGGGACGACATTGAACTCATCTTAAAGAAAGTTCCACAAGAGCGCCAGACCCTGCTCTTCTCTGCAACCCTCCCCCAGCCTATCATTGATATCTCAAAGCGGTTCATGAACAAACCCGAGTTTGTCAAAGTCCAGTACGCTGAACTGACGGTTCCAAAGATCGAACAGAGCTACATCGAAGTTAAAGATCGCGAAAAGATCGATATCCTCTGCCGGCTGATCGATATTGCCGACCCACACCTCTCAATCATCTTCTGCAACACCAAGCGCAGGGCAGAAGAACTCGCAGGCAAGATCAAAGCCCGTGGTTACCGTGCCGAAGAACTGCATGGCGACATGAAACAGTCCCAGCGCGACCGCGTGATGGGAGGGTTCAGGAAAGGCTCGATTGAGATCCTGATTGCAACCGATGTGGCTGCGCGCGGCATCGATGTCGAAGATGTTGACATGGTGATCAACTTTGACATCCCGCAGGATGTGGAGTATTATGTCCACCGTATCGGCAGGACCGGACGCGCAGGTAAAAGCGGTAAGGCGATCACCTTTGTCTCGCCCAAAGATTTCAACAAGCTCCGCGAGATCCAGCACTATGCCAAGGTCCAGATTCCCCGCATGCCCGTTCCCTCGCAGAGCGATGTGGCAGAGACAAGAACTAAGGCCGTGCTTGAAGCCGTGCGCGAGACGATTCAGGCAGGAGGTCTCGAAACCTTTACCCGTCTCATTGAAAAGGAGACAGAAGGAGATCTCAACACCGTTGAAATCGCCGCTGCTCTTTTAAAGATGCAGATGGAAGAGCGCCTTGAAGCTCCGGCAGAGAAACGCGAAGAGGTCGACTTTGCTGACACTGGTGCGGAAGTGGGCATGGTCAGGTTCTTTTTGGCTGTCGGCAGGCAGCACAAGGTTGCTCCAAAAGATATTGTTGGTGCAATTGCCGGTGAGACCGGCATTCCCGGAAAAGCGATCGGCGCAATAAGGATTCTTGACTCCTACTCCTTTGTAGAGATTCCAAAAGAAAACGCCAATGAAGTCTATTCCATCATGAAAGAGCGCACCATCAGAAATCAGCCAACCGGTATTGAACCGGCTGCGGGAAAGAGGGCATATTAACGCCCCCGTTTTTTTTTTCTGAAATCATAACACTCAAATATTTCTCAAAGAGATGTGTGTATATGAACACCAGATGGGTTTTTTCCCTCTTTTTCGTACTTGTCTTCCTGCTCCTGGCAGCAGGCTGCACACAGCAGCCGGCAGCACCTGTTGCAACACCGGTGCCAACCGCTGTTGAAACCATTGCAACTGCCACACCGGCTCCCGTAAAAACTACCAGCGCCTCGTTAACACCCGGACCAACCCAGACCCTGCCGGATGCCTGGAGCATCGATGTTCAGGTAGCGAGCAATGGTGAGGCCGTTGATCCACAGATCACCGTGACGTGCACTGGTGGAAAAGGGCTCAATGTGATCCCGCAACTTGATGTGATCGTCACACGGTCCGACGGCGTTGTTGAGACCGGTTCCATCAAAAGGCCACTCTATAAAGGAAGCTCTGTATCATTGCGCAGCACCACAAAGATGGGATACGTTGACCGGGCAGAGGTCTGGGCATACACGCCCCAAGGTGATAAAGTAAAGATCTATGATGCGTATGTGCCGTTCAGGTCATACCACTAATTTTTATGGTGTGCCGGGTTTTACCGGCAAAGCATTCCTTCACTTACCGGTTAATCGTAATGCCTTTGGCTACTCCTGGCAACGAGAAGGGTGATTACCGGAATAAAAATGCCCACCGCAATAATTGCCAGCCCAATGGGCTCATCTCCATATGGCGGCGTGTACATTACCCAGACACCGTTTGCTATCACAAACAATCCGACAAAAAAGGATATCACTTTTAATATAGTTTCCATAATCCTCTCCTTATGATAGGATGTGAAGCCCAAGTAAAAAAGGACTTCTCTTGAACATGGAATAAACCCACAAGACCTGGAGTTACGATGGATTATTTAAGAGACTAATCACTTTTTCCCTGACATTGCGCTTTAAACCGGGAATGGTCCGGATATCCTTAACTGCATCAACATGGTCAATGAGAATTTCTCCGGAGGGTTCAATATCCAGGTTCCGCAAAAACGCTGTAATGACGCGGGTCACACAGGTAAAATTCACTTCCCCTTTTCTTCCGGCAACTGAAAACAGTAACCCTTTTTGTCCCTGCTTCCCTCCGTATATCACCCGCTCTGCATGGTAAGCCTGGCAACGGTCAATAACCAGCTTGAGACCCCCGGTTACGGTATTTGTATAGACAGGAGAACAGATAATAAAAAGAGACGTCCCCCTGATTGCATCAATAATTTCATCCATGTCATCGTCAAAGACGCACGAGCCGGTGTTATAACACTGGTAACACCCGATACAGCAATGGATACTCATGTCATGTGGGTAAATCACCCGTATGGTTTTATCAAATTCGTGAGCGGTCTCCATAGCCCAACCGGCGAGAATGCCGCAGTTGCCATCCCCACGGGGGCTTCCCTGGATAACAACCACATCAGGAGAGGAGGCACGCGTGTGCCGGGGGGTCTCTGGCCAATGATCCTGGAAGAAGAGAGCGGGATTTGTGCGGAGTTGATCTTCCCAGTCTTCCGCAGTCTTTAAGGCGACAGTCTCTGCCTTTAAGGGAACCAGCGGTGAGTACTCATACGTGTTGGTCCTGAATACAGCACGGGTCTTTTTATTGGACAAAACGGACAGCGTAAACCGGATCATACCGGGATACAAATCTGAGAAATCCTCGCGGTGCAGAGTAAGCGACACGCGATTGGCACCATCACCAAATTCCCTGCAGAGGATGAGTTCACGCACGGGTTCCATTACCACAACTATCACACCGGAAGGCAAAAATGCTGTGGCTGGATCTAAAACAACACTGCTGAAAGATAAAACACTTCGATAAAGCAATAAACACTGCCATCACAGTTTCAATAAAAAAAACAATTGTGGTGATCCCCGTTTCCTTAACCCCCATTCCTTTACGCATCGCTGCGCTGACGCAGGAGCGCAACAGTCTCTTTGAGTATCCCATAGAACGTTTCGCTGGAATAATCCGGGAGATCGGATTTTCCTGCACATCCTGTGCAAAGTGCTGCACAAGAGAGTTCAACGGGCATGTGTTCCTGCTCGACAGGGACGTGACGACAATAAAAGCCATTGATCCGGATGCGCTCGAACCGGCCCCGTCACCGGAGTTCTGCGACCAGAACGGGACATTTTATGTCTCAGGGTATGCCCTGCGGACACAGGAGGATGCGATCGGGTCCTGCTGGTTTTTAAAAGACGGCAAGTGTCGCATATATGATAACCGGTTTGCCATCTGCCGCGTGTACCCGTACATGCTCCACAGGGAACCTGATGACCATGGTACTGTGGACTGGCGGCAGTTCTCCGGACTTGACCAGCACGGGGAATATGATGCCACTATCCCTGATGACGAGAGCCTTACTCTCGCCCGTGAGGCAAAGGAGTATGAGAACGCGTTTCTCACGCAGGAGATCCAGTTCCTCGAATACATGCAGCACTATTTCACCCGCCACCACCTCCGCCACGTGCAGAAAGTGTATGACGATCGGATGAGGGGATTTTTAAAAGGTGATGAGATCGCCATCAAGGTTTATTATGACGGGGGACTTAAAGAGCACAGGATCTTGAACGATTAAAAACTGAATTTTTTAACATTCAGATTCAACAACAATTAATCCCCCGTTTTTTTACCAGAGATCTATCCGGACTTCACAGCATTTGGGCATTTTTTTAATAATGGGAAATTTTCTGTCCCGGTTACGAAAAAAGCAGTACACCTTATTTTCTGAAGGGACTGGCAGTTATCCTTTAAGATTCCTCTGTCTGTTTGGCCGGGCAGAAATTGCAGATTGAGGAGAACACATCCTTTTCCTTGTCCCGGATCAGGCAGTAATAGTCGCTCCCCCGCTGCTCGACTTTGAATCCCCCGGGAAACGGCATGCCTACCGGGTGGCCCGGTTCATCGAGCACAAACATGGAAAACGCAGATATCAGGTAATAGAAGAGCCGGTTCTTCGGGTTGCGGAAGTACGGGTTGCGATCACTTGCATCATTCCAGGCAAAAACTCCTTCGGGCAGCATATCGCAGAATTTCTGAAAGGTTTCCGGATCGGTAATGGGAGAATTCATCGCTAAAAACGCTCCGCGCCTGTGCAGTGCGAGAAGTTCATGGTGCTTCCCGAAGAGCTGTTTATTGAAGTACGGGCGGATCGCTTCGCGGTAGGGTGACGGGAGGTTTTCTATCTCATTATAGAGACGGCCTCCGATGATCTGGAGATCGAAGAGGGTGTACTGCTGCACCTCATGGACAAGGATGGTGCCGAGTTCCCCGCGAGTCCGGGCAATGCGGATACGCTGGCTTGCGTCCCGTATCATACCGGACTCCTCTGCGTACTCCCCGGATTGTCCGGGCGCTGCCGTTGCGGATTCCATGCAGTCATGCACCTTGTACTAATCTTTCTCAAAAAGAAACGGGAAAAAGGTATGCGTCAGGGAACCAGATATGCCACTACCTCTTGTTGACAGAATGTGAAAAAACTCCTGACATTCCCGTTACTATCCCCTACTTCTTCCCAGAAACCATCCGTTTGATCTTTCCAACAATATTCTGGAGCCGCAGTGCGCCACCCATCACCGCTTTCATCACAACCCGCTTTGTACCCAACCCCCGTCCCTCCATAGTTTCCGAAACTTCTTTGAGCCGCTGCTGGATGGGAATGTGCTGGGGGCAGATCCGTTCGCATTTCCCGCAGTGCTTACATAGCCCGGCATAGGAAGGGACATCCCCGATAATCCCGCCAAGACGGATGATGTAGAGCATCCGGTTCTCCCGGTTGTGGGGAAAGAATGCGGTGTTGTTGTAGAATGCAAAACACTCCGGGATGTTGACGCCCGCAGGACAGGGCATGCAGTAGCGGCAGCCGGTACAGTCCACT
>JAUYTV010000057.1 GCA_030694985.1 Methanoregula sp. | reverse complement strand
GGGATGTTACTTGAACTGGAGAAGTTGCGGAAGATTACCCTTGCAGATGGACGGATAATGATGACTGAGATGACCAAGAAGCAGCGTCTCATTTTGGAGGCACTTAACCTCATGTGCCTAACTTCGTCGGGAGCTTAGGATAGAGAACACTGCGTGGTTACGTGAGAGTCTGCTCAACTAAAAAAAAGTTCATCCCAAACTTCTCACTTGGTCTTGCATAAGTTTGAGTTTCAAGGTCTCATTTTTTTCTTACATTACCGGTTTGCATGGGAGAGGATGTGAGCGATTTCAGGAAGAATGAGTTCCCTTGTTGCAAGCGTGACTGCCGGTGTTGAGCCAGGAATACAAAATATCGCCTTTTCCGAAATGACACCCGCAATTGCCCGTGACAGCATGGCAGAAGTACCGATTTCCTGAAGACTTTTCATACGGAAGAATTCTCCAAACCCGTCAATCTTTTTTTCAAGAAGAGGAGCTATTGCTTCAATAGTGCAATCGTCATGAGTGAGGCCCGTACCACCATTGAAAATAATGCAGTTTGTGATTTTCATCGCAGTATAGAGCTCGTTGCGGATTGCATCTATCTGATCCGGTACAATTGCATAATGTTTGATGGGTATTTTATGATCCTTAAGAAGAGTTGAAATTGTTGCTCCACTGGAATCATTTTCTTTATTTCTTGTGCTGGATATCGTAATAATAGCTGCAGAAATTTCAAGGTTTTTTACGTGATTCTTGTTCATGTTAATAAAAGTACTTTGAATTAAACATTAATAAAACTCTCAAAAGCCTTTTAATATACACTTTGTATTTGCAATGGGACCGCCCCTTTGTTTCCAGTGGAGATTTATGAGCATCTGTTCTGATAATTCACTTGTATTTTAACTCAATTTTATAATTCAATCTTATGATGATAACTATTAACCCTACAAATTTGGATACTTGTCTGTTGAGGTGATGCCGAGGTATGGGGGTTAGTAGCAACCCTCTTATGTGTTCACCAAATATTTCCTTAACCAGTATCTATTTGTCATGAAAACGGACATGATGCCAAAGGGCCACAAGCATACAAAATGAAAATGCTTGGGAGATTTTCATATTAAATTTTGAAATCTTCAGATGATAGTGCAGACAAATGGATACTGAGTTTAGTGAGCAAAATTTTCATCGCTTTGGTGCGAAGTCTTTGATTTCATGCGGGTTTTTTTAAAATTTTATTTTTCGGAATAATCTTTCCGTAAAAAACTAAAAAACATTTCGATCATTATATATGTTAATAATTATAGATAATAAAATGGCTGTTTTTATTATTTTAAAAAAAATACCATAAGGTATTTTTTTTATTTCCACACGAAACAAAGGGGTCTCTCCCTATACCATATTTTACATGTTTATTCTAATTTGGAATGTTAATTATCTTGAAAAAACATGCCAAATGAAAAATAAACTCCAATAAAAACAGATAAAAATATTATAAATGGAATTTGGCATTTTTATTAGATTTTTTATTTCTAAGGTCTTTTAGCGATTATTTCCAATGGAAGCAAAGGGGTTTATAAACCAGACATACCGATCGTTTTTTTAAAGTATTCGCACTAACTCTGAACATCGCAGTGTAATCATGCCCGAAACTGAAGACCCATCAACCGGATTATTCAAAAAATATCTCACCAATAACAGGATATTTAAAAACAGAGAAGTGCTCCGGCACTCCTATCGCCCCCAGATCCTCCCTCACCGGAAACCCCAGATAGAAGAAGTTGCATCCATTTTAGCCCCCTCCCTCAGAAACGAAACCCCCTCAAACATTCTAATCTATGGAAAAACCGGTACGGGTAAGACCGCTTGCGTCCGGTATGTAGGAACTGAACTTGAAAAGGCGAGCAGTAAGGGTCCAGTCTGCCGTCTCGTTCACCTCAACTGCGAAGTGATCGATACCCAGTACCGGGTGCTTGCCCAGATTGCCAAGAGTCTTGACGTATCTGAAGAACTGGGAAGTGACAAAACACGCACACACATACCCATGACCGGATGGCCAACCGATCAGGTATATGCAGAGCTCAAAAACCAGCTGGAAGCAACTGGCGGTGTGTTGGTCATTGTGTTGGATGAGATCGACAAACTGGTAAAAAAGAGTGGTGACGACACACTCTACAATCTCACTCGTATCAACTCCGATCTGAAAAATTCCAAAGTCAGTATCATTGGAATCTCAAACGATCTTAGCTTTAAGGATTTCTTAGATCCCCGGGTGCTATCCTCCCTCTCTGAAGAAGAAATTGTGTTTCCTCCTTATAATGCACCTCAACTGGTAGACATTCTTGCACAGCGCGCAGATGGGGCATTTATTGCAGGAGCACTTGCAGATGGCGTTATTCCCCTGTGTTCTGCGCTGGCAGCCCAGGAGCACGGTGATGCCCGGCGGGCACTTGACCTGTTCAGGATCTCCGGAGAACTTGCCGATCGCGATGAATCCTCGCAGGTGACTGAGGCACATGTTAAGCAGGCGCAGGCAAAGATCGAGACCGACAGTATGATCGAATGCATTGCAACCCTGCCTACCCAGAGCAAGCTGATCCTCTTCTCGATGCTAATCCTGGAAAAACTGGGTCAGAATATCTTTACGAGTGGGGAGGTCTCACGTATATACCAGGATATTGCCCCGACAATCCAGCTGGATGTGCTCACCCACCGCAGGATCACCGATCTGATCTCCGAATTGAACATGCTCGGGGTGATCAACACGCGGGTCGTGAGCCGCGGACGGTATGGCAGGACAAAAGAGATGTGGTTTGATTCCAACACGGACAAGATCCGCGAGGTAGTCTTGAAAGACTCGCGGCTCAACGGGCTTAAGGATCTCGATGCGTCCCAGATGGAAGCAAAGTGGTTGAAGACTTGGTTCAGGTGATACAGGATGGATGAAAAGGATCTTGAACTCCTCCGTATTCTCGAGGAGAACAGCCGGCTATCAGCAGATGAAATTTCGATTATGACAAAACTCTCAACAGCAGATGTTGAGAGCCGGGTTCACGCACTCGAAGCTGCGCAGGTAATCAAGCGCTATTCCACCGTGATAAACTGGGAACGGGCAGGAAATGGCGAGGTATCAGCTGTAATCGAACTCAAAGTCAGTCCTGAACGTGATTATGGCTACGACAGGATCGCAGAACGACTCTCCCGGTTCCGGCAGGTAAAGACCCTCAGGCTCATGACCGGTACCTATGATCTGCAGCTTGTAGTAACGGGTAAAAATATGCAGGAGGTCTCGCGGTTTGTATCAGAGCACGTAGCTCCCATGGACCGTATCCGCGAGACTGCCACCCACATCATCATGAAATCGTATAAGGAAAATGGCCACACGCTCTTTGAGCAGCAGGAAGCAGAACGCCTCCCGTATTCTTTCTGAGGTAGAGATATGCGCAATTTTGTTTCAGAGCGAGCAAATAAAATTCCTCCCTCGGGCATAAGGAAATTTTTTGACCTGGCCCTCTCTATGGATAACGTGATCTCACTTGGTGTAGGTGAACCGGATTTCCGTACGCCGTGGAACATCTGTGAATCAAGCATCTACTCCATTGAGCAGGGTAACACTTCCTATACATCCAACAAGGGTCTCCCGTCTCTTCGGGATGCATTGTCCTGGTATCTCGGCCAGCACTACAACCTCCCGTACACCAGCAGTGATGAGATAATCATAACGAGCGGCGTGTCCGAGGGGCTTGATATCGCTATACGATCGGTAATTGACCCGGGTGACGAAGTCGCCATCGCCCAGCCCAGCTATGTTTCCTATGCTCCCTGTGTAACCCTTTCAGGAGGAAGGCCGGTCCCAGTCAGGTGCACCGAAGAGGATCATTTCAAGCTCAATCCCGATGCCCTACAAGAACAGATCACCCCAAAGACCAAGGCACTGATCATCAACTTCCCCAATAATCCGACTGGCGCAGTGATGAACGGGAGCGATCTGAAAGCGATCGCCGATATTGTGATCGATAAGGACATCCTGCTGATCAGCGATGAGGTCTATGCAGAGCTGACGTATGAGGGTACCCATGTGGCGGCTGCAACAGTAAGCGATCTGTGGGAGAGGACGATCACGCTGAACGGCTTTTCCAAAGCGTATGCAATGACCGGATGGCGTGTCGGATACCTGTGCGCTCCGAAAGAACTTTGTGACGCAGCCCTCAAGATCCACCAGTATATCATGCTCTGCGCCCCGGTGATGGGTCAGGTCGGGGCACTCGAAGCCCTCCGGTCCGCTGAGGAGGATAAGAACAGCATGGTGAATGAGTACCGCCTCAGGCGCAACATGTTTGTCGCAGGTTTAAACCGGATCGGCCTTACCTGTCATGTACCTGAAGGAGCGTTCTATGCCTTCCCTTCAGTGAAAGAAACCGGTCTTTCTGAGGTGGAATTTGCCGAACGGCTGTTAAAAGAACAGAAAGTAGCGGTGGTTCCGGGCAGTGTTTTTGGCGATGGCGGGGAAGATCACCTCCGGTGTGCCTATGCGGTCTCAAGAAAAGATCTCACTGAAGCGCTTGGCAGGATGGAGACTTTTATCAGCGGACTATGATCTGCCGGTTCTTACCTGTATTTTTCCCCTTTCCCTCTCTGCTAAAAACAGGTACAGGGAGATAAGGGATAGTTTATTTTGCAATTCAACCTATACTACATGAAACAAATATGAGTTGCACAATCATCGTTGGTGGATTTTTTGGGGATGAGGGCAAGGGCAAGATCGTGGCCCACATCGCTTTTAAGGATAAACCCGCAATCATCTCCCGCGGCGGTGTTGGTCCGAATGCAGGACACACTGTTCAGGTCGGAGAAAACAAATACGGTGTCCGCATGGTCCCGTCCGGTTTTGTCTATAAGGACGCGAAACTCTGTATCGGGAGCGGTGTGCTCGTTGATCCCCGGGTCCTGAAATTTGAAGTCGACACTCTTGGGTTAAAAGGCCGGGTCTTTGTAGATAAGCGCTGCGGGATCATAACAGAAGATCATATCGCACGGGATAAGGGGAGCGATCACCTTGCAAAGACGATCGGGAGCACAGGTTCAGGATGCGGCCCTGCAAACTCGGATCGTGTTATGCGAACCTCTCCGCAGGCAAAGGACGTGCCCGAGCTGGCTGAATACCTGCTCGATGTTCCAAAGGCTATTGACGAAGAGCTGAAAAAAGGAAGCAACGTTCTTTTGGAAGGCACACAGGGCTTTGGCATATCCCTGTATTACGGCACATATCCGTTTGTTACCAGCAAGGACACCTCCGCCTCCCAGATTGCAGCGGATAACGGTGTCGGACCGACCAAGATCGATGACGTGGTTGTGGTCTTCAAAGCCTATCCCACTCGTGTCGGGGAAGGCCCGTTCAGTACCGAGATGTCGTTCGAGAAGTCAGATGGGATGGGGATCAAGGAGTTTGGGACCGTCACCCACCGGAAGCGCCGTATCGGCGTCTGGGATGGGGAGATGGCCCGGTACTCTGCAATGATCAATGGGTGCACACAGGCTGCGATCACCGGCATTGACCGGGTGGACAAAGACTGCTTTGGTGTCAGGGACTATGCAAAGTTATCCAAAAAGGCAAAAGACTTCATAAAACAGGCTGAAGATGACATCGGATGCACAGTTGCCCTGATATCGACCGGCCCTGAAGTCACCCAGATTATTGATCTAAGGGATGAGCGGTAATGAGACGCTCTTTGATGGATATTCTCTGTTGCCCTGTCTGCAAGGGCGATCTCGTGCTTTCCGTTACCACAGAGAATGACAAAGAGATCCTGGAAGGCGGACTGCATTGTGCTGCATGCCGGGTGGACTACCCCATCAGCGAAGGCATACCCAATCTTCTGCCCCAGACTCACCAGGAATAACAGGAGGAGGCATGAACTTCCCGCTGCCCTTTTTTGCATTGATCTCTGCGGGTAGTGGGAGTAATGATTCGGGTTTTGAGATATACCTCAATCGCAGTGGTATCAATTCCATCGATCTGCCACGGGGAAAAATTCAGGCAGTAACCGGCAACAACCTGCAGGTAAAATTCATAAACCGCGGCGCCCCGATTCACATTACTATTACCGCTGCAAATGCCGGTATGTTCACCGATTTTTTTCACGAGAACATGTATGTTGTTGACGAATCGGCACTGACGATTCCACTATATACCGATATCCCTGAAGGATTTTTTGACTTGGAAATTATCGCTGGATACGGCGTGATGAAAACCACAGCACATGTGGATGTGATCCACCCTCCACCAAAAAAACCGATTATTTTGGAAGAATCGCCGGTCCAACCGGTTGCCCGCGGGCGCCCCCATCTCCTGATGGTGATGATGGGGATAGCCCTCATCCTCTACACTGCCTGGCTCTATACCGCAAATGAACTGTTAAATATCGCCTCGTTTCTCATGCTCATCGTTGGCGCACTCTACATATGGTACCGTCAGCGC
>JAUYTV010000052.1 GCA_030694985.1 Methanoregula sp. | reverse complement strand
ATAGGGAGACTTGGTACTCTTTCGCGAGATCAGATTCCCGTCTTTATAGGTCTCAACTAACATTTTCTCTATTGATCCATCTTGTTTTGTTATTGTTCCATCCAGCATGGTGTCAACAACCGGCAACTGGTACCACTGTATTCCGGAACCACTCACATCAATCATCCTCCCCCCTGCACCCACATCCCCGGAGAAATTTCCGGGGTACTGTACCCGTACCCAGACCCCGGTAGGTGGTATAATGATCTGTGGAAGTGATTCAGTAGGAACGGGAGTGACCTCGCTGGCTGGAGTCGGAGTAGGGGCAGGTGTTGCGATTGTGACCACACCTGTAACCGCAGCGGTCACGTTAACAGGAGCCGGTTTTTCTTTCAGCGATTGTCCAGCGAGAGTTATTCCTGCGATCATAACAACAAAAATAAGGATTATTATTGCGAGCGTGTGGAGCGGTTTTAGTTCATGGTATTCTTCTTCTTCCGTGGATTGCTTGTTATCACGCAATGGACCAAAAATTGTCCATTCCGGTACTGCAGGGCGGTTGACCTGTTCTTCAACTACCAGCATCCCCTGGTTTTTCCTATCTACTTTGATTAAAAGAGCACGAATGGTCAATGGGCTTATACCCTCAATGGGGACATTATGTTCTTTGAGGATTGATAAGCATTTTTCGAGATCAGCAATATTTTTATCCCCGATACTATGGATAAATACAAGTTCGATTGTTCTTTTCTCACCACCGGGTGAGTCAAAGGTGAGCGTTATGATTGGTTCGCGTAATTTATTTACACCCGATATTGCCCGTTCAATTTCTGCAAAGGGGATATCTTCACGGATGCTGCCCTTTTTACTATCAACAATGATGAGACGTCTGCTGGTCAGTACTGCTTCGTGCCTGACGCCCGAAATAATAATAGTCTGCGTCTTTTGAATGATCGTTTCATCGCTGTTCAGGTTAAGGTTGTCCATGACTCTACATTTAACTATAAATCTGAACTATAAAAACCAATTCGGATTTTTGATAAGATCCCACTTTTTAAACAGATTCCCGGCAGTTATGGCAACCGGGCTGGCAGATGTACGGGTGTTCAAGACGGACGGTCATTATGTCACGTGAGCGAATGCATATACTATCCAGCCGCAAGCCCGGTGCAAATAACCCCGTCCGGATATGTACAGTCCGTTAATTGTCTGCGGCTCCAATCTTTTGGATTCCCGTATTCCGGCTCACCAGCACATTATACGCATCATGCTTTGAGTTGTGCCGGACAAGCACGCTCTCAATCTCAAGAATTGCCCCGTACGGTGCCGACACGATCGCCTCATTCTCCGGTGTAACATGGTACGCCGGCACCACCGCATACACCGGTGTGTCTGCCGTACCATCGCAGAGCTTGAAAACCATCGTCTTGGCATCGCCCAGATTTCCTGACATCTTGGCTGCAATGAGATTGATCCTTTTTTCCACGTGGCGTCTGATCTGGGACAACCGAAGGACACGGGAACCGGCGGGCACCCGGTAAGTATCCCGAACTTTTCCATCTTTCCTGAGCACAACGTAACTGTACTTGATATCGATGTTGAGATACCGGAACGGCTCTTCTCCGGATGCCAGCACCCCCATAAGCCGGGTGGGCTGGATGTTCCGGTTTGTTGCAAAACTCCAGCACCTGTCCGGTGTGCAGTTCGTGCCCCAGATAAATGAACACGGACTGTGAACGGTCAGCCCCCGCTTCTTTAACGCAAGCGAGAGCAGCCGCAGTTGGGCTGAGTTCGTCTCCTCAGCGGGTTCGACAATAAGGATCGTGCCATCCGGAGCGAGCCGCCCGGCCAGTTTCAGAACGAGATCAGCCCGCTGGTCAAGGGAGACATCGCTGATCTCGTTGAGCACATTTGAAAAGATCATCAGGTCGATCTGCTGGGGAATTTTTGCAGGGTCAAGGGTAGTGAGATCCGCTTTTATCGGGGGCTTGATACTGGCATGTGACCCTTTTAGCGTGCACTGCTCCCGGAGGTACATGAACGCCTCGATATGTTCCTCGGAACGTTCCACCGAGTATACTGTTGCTGTTGCACCATCCAGCCGGGAATAAAAATCCGCAATTGCAAGCGGCACAACGCCCGGCCCGGTACCGGCGTCAAGCACGGTCATGGAATTTTTCAACAAACCGTCGCGTGCGAGCATGGCGAGCAGGTGCTGGGTCTGCACATAGTAGACCGGGAAATGGTACGCGAGATACCCGAGCACATGGTATGCCTTGGTGTACTGCAGCGATCGCTTATGTGTCGGTTTCCAGTAATCCGATTTCTGCGCCACAATGGCCCTGCGGAGCCGTTCGAGAATAACGGGATCGGCCAGTTCCTTTCCCACTTTTTTGGGGATGTACTGCTCGATCGCCACTTCCAGTTGCGGGGGAAGACAACGCGTTGCAAAAAATACATCCTGCCTCTCCCGCTCAGCTGTGTTTAAAGTATACTGCTCTGCCGGAACTCTCCGAGAGATCTCATAGTCTGTTCCCACTTTCTTTGCCACAAGGTTCAGTTCATCCAGGAGGGGGGTGATGAGGGTGAGCAGTTTTTCAACCGGGTATTTCTTTTCAAGGTACGGCACAATCTCCGAGAGTGAAAAGACCGGTTTTGAACCGGCAACGTATTTTATGGTGGAGATGAGCTGCTTATCGGTCATTGTTGCCGGTAACTTGGTGATAGACCCTATTACATCTTTTGTGCGTCCCGGTACTCCGGCTGCTTGGCACAGATCTGCTGCTCCACCCGGATTACAGAAATCCTCTGCTGTTCTGTGTTGCTCACTCTGCCTGCTCTGAACGCATACGCGATCTCTTTCCATGCCCGCTCCAGCAGTTCCCTGTAGTACGTGGTATCGAAGCGCTCTGCATTCCAGTCAGGCTCCACCCGGTACGTGCGGGCATCCTGCACCACATACCGGATCTTCATGCCCGGTGCTATCGGAACCCCGCACTTGTGGTACGCGTTTACCGCAGCGCCTTCGATGCAGCGGTGGGCGTACGTGAGCCGGCTGATCCGACGGCTGATTCTCATCTCCTGTACTGGTGCGTACGGGAGTTTCTGGAGTGCATTCCGGTATATCGCGTTTACCTGATCCCACAGCCTGTTGAGTTCTTCGATCGTTGCCGCAGTCCCCATGACTGCAAGCATATCGCCCTGCATTTTCCGGATATATTCCGGGGTGTCATGCCTGCGTGCGGCAATGCCCCGCACCTTCACGCTGCCATCAGAGAGCCTGCCATAGTAGCGGTTGTAGGCTCCCATCCCGTCATTGAGCGGCAGGAAAACGATCCAGTTGAAGTGTTCGAGTTCTGTTAACAACCCGGTCTCGCGGTTGACCCGCTCCTGCAATGCTGCAACCGGAGAACCCTGTACCCAGAGGCAGTCCACGATGCCGTGGAGGACGCGAAATCCCATCGCTTCGGTAATATCCTTGGTGAGCAGCAGGATGTCGCGCGATCGCCCGGTGATTCCCTCGTGGACTTCGATCCTGCCGAACTTTGCATTCTTGTAGCCCGTATAGCCGAAACATGTGACCAGCATCCACTTGAGGATCGCATCAATGCCTGCAATGGCCGGGTCGGTCTTTTTCAGCTGCTTTGTCCGGATTCTCAGATCAAGAAGAGGTTCCAGCGCGACTGGGAGAAAACCCCGCTGCTGCGATTCCGGATGCCCGATGGTCTCTGGTGACAGGTTTGCCTTAACGATGATGGAGGGATACATAGAGGTAAAGTCAATCTCGTCCACATCTTCAAAGATGCCAGGCTCCGGCTGGAACATCATCCCGCCACGGTCTGCGGTTTTGAGGGCCGCAAATTTCCTCAGCACTTCTGCATCGCTCTTCCGGAACGGTACAACAATTCCCCTTTGCACCGCCTCATAGGTCTCGTAGCTGGAGATGAGCGTGCCCGGTGTGAATCGTGATGCGAGACTGGGCGAGAGCCCTGATAGCCGGGAGGCCATAAGCACCCCGGCAAGCCCGCCCTCGCGGTACACAAACGACTGTTCGGTATCGATCAGGATTCTCCCGTCCGGTATGAGTGCAGCTTCCTTGTGCTCCACCCTGCCGTAACTCCAGTAGGAGCGCGAGTCCATAGTGCGGTACTTCCCGCTCCGGGAAAACGGCATCGCAAGGTCCAGTGCCCGGGCCCGCACCTGTAGTTTCGACATCCAGCGATCTGCATCGGTCATCAGGATCAGGTCCGGGTCATACGCAGCAACAAGCCCGAAGAGATCGGCAAGCACATCGCGTTCCGGCCCGTGCAGCCGCTCGGTGCGCCCGCATATGATCTCAATATCCGAGCAGGTCTGGTCACGGGCCGGGTCATCCCGGATACGGATCTCCATGCGGTTCAGTCCGTGCTCGAATATTGGGGAGAACCGGTCAGCTGGATCTGCACAGCAGGGAACTATCCCGCGTTCTGCCATGAAACGCTGGTCGCGTCGCACATCTACGTTGAAGAGTTGCGCAGCAAACTGTGTCTGCTGCTCGATAGCTTCTGCCACAGGCCTGCCGGCAAACACCGCGTGTCCTTTGCAGTCGCCAAAGATGGTTGTAAACGTGCATGGCTCCGCACGGTAGTGCTCTTCTAACGCTTCGATCATCCCGTGATGTAAATCCGGGTCCGGGAGATGGAGATAAAACGGTGGATCATATTCGTTATGGATCTTCTGCACGGATCCATTCTTGTGCCACAGGTCCACGCCCCCGCTCCGGAACGCCGAATCAAGGATCCACATCGGGCTCCTCTCTCCCTTGTCTCTGATCACGGTCATCTCTGCATACCTGCGGTTCCAGATCTTCCTGTTGTTTAAGCATCTCGATGAGCACCGAGAAGACCACAGCCTCAAGCGGGTCATCGCAGCCATAGAACGCCTCGCTCGAATGGAGTTTGGCAAGCGCTACCAGCCTCTCACCATACGGCGTGTCTTCTTTCCTGAGTGCACGGGCAGCCCGGGCCCAGCGATCTATCGGACCCTTTATCCCCTGCCGGATGCTCTCAAAACTCCTGCCCGTTTCCTACACCTCCAGTGTCTTCTGGGCTCTTGGCACCACTCCGCCTTTCCGGCAGGACCGCTGGCTCGAAAAACCAAAGCGGTCCGGAGGTGGGCCTTCGGGCAAAATCTCGATAATCCGGTCTGCCTGCCGGATCAGTGCGGCAAAGGACCGGTCACTCGCCGGCGCCCACAGGATTACCATGGCTTCCCTGCCGGTCTGCTTAAGTGCTGATGCTATTGGGACAAACAGGCGCTCTGCCCCGTCAAAGAGCGTAGGGTCATGCTCGATAAAGACAATGGTGTGGCTTGCTTCGTGGATGACCGTTAAGAGCTGGTCTGCGGTAAACGGCCTGCGGACTTCAAAATTGTTTGATGTGCGGCTGATGCCTGAGAGGATACGCGAGTAGTTGCCGCAGACATAGAGGAAGAGGAAACGCTGGAGATCTGCGTTGCTGTTGAGCGCTGCAAGTATCTTTTTTTCCGGTGCAATCACTGCTGTAAAACTGCCCGGGTGGAGGGTGATCCCCTTTGAGAGCTCGATAAGCATTGCACCGGATCCCTGCTCCACCGGGCGGGATAAGGCTCAGGTTCGCGGGGGGTGAAAGTGTAAAAAAGACATCGTAAGATTGATGAGCGGATGGATAAGAAGTGGAGTGTAATGTGCGGCAGGTATTCCCTCATCTGCATCGATGATCTCGGCAACCGCTTCCGTATCTTCAACCCGATGCTTGGCGCCCGCTCGAAGTTCAATATCGCGCCCGGTACCCGGCAGCCGGTGATCGTGCAGGGGGCTTTAAACAGGGAACTTAAGCAGATGCAGTGGGGGCTGGTTTCCCACTGGACAAACAATCTCAAAACTGCGCACCCGATCATCAACGCCCGGGCAGAGTCCCTTTTGGAAAAACCTTCGTTTGCCTCACTGCTGAAAACGAAACGCTGCCTTGTTCCTGCAAGCGGCTTTTTTGAGTGGAAACACGAGGGGGCAAGAAAGATCCCGTTCTACATTCATGTAAACGACCAGCCGCTCTTTGCCTTTGCCGGGCTGTACGATGAGTGGCACGATCCCGCAGGAACAATGCTTGCCACGTATACGATCATCACGACAGAGCCAAATGCCCTGATGGCAACGGTCCACAACCGGATGCCCGCGATAATTTCACCGGATTATGAAGAGGGCTGGCTCACTGGAGAGCAACCGGATGCCGGGCAGTTAAAGGAGATGCTCGTACCATACCCGGCCGAGAAAATGGCCATGCATACGGTCTCACCGCTCGTAAATACACCCTCAGCCAATGACGAACGAGTGATACGACCCGTATCTTCATTAAATTCGCAGTATACACAATAAACAAGGAACCTTATGCCTGATCACTGTCCCGGTGCTGCAAATATCCGCACTCCCACGCTCGCGATAAAAAAATGCCCGCAGTGCGGAGAAGAAGTGGAATTGTTCTCAAACGATATCTCCATCAAATGCAGATGCGGTTTTGTGGTCTATAACGACATTGCATCCTGCGTCCAGTGGTGTAAACACGCAAAGGAATGTGTTGGTGAGGAGATGTACAAGAAACTCATGATACAGAAGAACGTGCCCGCAGAGAGAAAATAGAATCCAGACTATTTTATGTGGATTTGTGATGCCTCCCACCTTAGGGCCTCTTTTTAGGCACGGCGGGGCAAGGGGGTTCCAACAGTTTTGTCATTAAAACCGCCGCGGGGGCGCCCCTTTTTGGTGCGGCAGCGTTCATCGTATTGGGGATATGAGGGTACTAGTCCCATCTTTGTAATCTACCTGATACTTTCATTATCCATTCAAAACCGGCTATTGACAAAAATAAAAATGTCCGTGATTTTTATGGCGGTCAGGATCTTAGATAAGCAGTCCAAAAAAATCCTCTTTTTCAGGCATCCGGATCTTTTTTCGTGTCCGTTGATCCGCCTTCCATCATTCCCACAAGTACCAGGATCGCCGGCATCACGATGATTGCTCCGGCAAGGGCAAAAAAGACCGAGATGACCGTAACCGTGCCGAAATTACTGATGATGCCAAAAGCAGAGACCATGAGGGCCGCAAACCCAAAGACGGTTGTCATGCCCGAGACTGTAATCGCTGTACCAATCTTTTCAATACTGTACTGGATTGCCGGCAACAAGGCGAGCCCGTTTGCACGCTCCTCATAGTATCGCTCCATGATCAGGATCGTGTATTCCGATGCAACACCGACCGACATCGAACCGAGCGTTGCGGTGAGCGGGGTGTAATCGATGGCAAGCATGTACATGATGAGACCGTTCCAGCCAACTATCATGATGATAGGGACCAGCGGGGTTGCCGCTTTTGTGAATTTCCGGTAGATTATGTAGAGGAAGACAAAGATCATCCCAAAACCAAGGATGGTCATGAATGTTTTCCCATCCCGGATCTCGCGGATCAGGTTGGTAAACATCTCCCACATGCCCGTGAAGGAGGCGTGGATGCCCGGCGGGGGTTTCTTCCACGCGAGATCTTTTTTCATCTGCTCGATCGTTGACATGGCGATATCATTGGGCATGGCAATAAAGTTGAACTCGATAACAGCCTCGGTGTTCCAGCTCACGTACCGGTTACGGATCTGCGGGGGAATCTTTTTCATGACGGCATCGATCTCAGGGGCTGTCTGCGGCAGGATCCCGTTGTTGTACTGTACAAGATAGGTTGCAATGCTCGTTGAGCCGGTAATCTTGCTGTTACGCGTCTCTTCGTATTTCTGGAACTCATACATCCAGCGGACAGAATCCGGTGAAAGAAGATCATCTCCCTGCACTATCACGGGGACGCTTAACGTCTCGCCCATCGTGCGCCGGATCTTGTCGAGATTTATCTTTGCCGGCATATCTGCCGGGACAAAAGTTTTCTCATCCGTGTTGACGATGACCTCGTTGTCCAGCTGGAACCCGATAACGGCAAACAGGACACATATAATCAGGACCGGAACTGCGTTCCGGGATACTATTTTCACAACACCGCCAATGAATTCGTTATACCGCTCAATATTCGTTTTTGTGGTATCGGTTTTTTTCTTTGCCTGCTCTTCTACAGGACGGTAATTTACCAGGAGGGAAAAGACCGGCACAACCACGATCGCTGCAATGTAGCAGCAGACGATCCCGATTACGCAGGTCAGGCCGAAACTGCGGATCATCGGAAGTGGTGAGATAGTAAGGGCGAGAAAACCCATAGCCGTGGCAAGCATTGCATAGAGTACGGACGGCCCGGCCTTGGTAATGGTTGTAGTAACCGCATCAGCAATGGGGGATTTTCTAAGTTCTTCATCAAATCGTGAATGGAACTGGATCGCGTAATCGATCCCAATCCCTATCATGACCGGAAAAGCACCGATGGTCACCATCGTGATCTGCATGCCTGAAAAGCCGATAACCCCAAACGTCAGGATGAGACCCGTCCCGACGATAAAGACCGAGAGAATGCGGTACCGGACGTGACCGAAAAGCAGACCTACAGCGATCACCATGAGGATCATCGCGACAAGGATGAGTTCTCCCATGGACGTGCTCATTTCATCAGAGGTCTCTTTGTTATATGCCTGGTTGCCTGAGACAACCACACTCACCCCGGGAGGCGGGGTGGAAAGACTTACCCTCTTGTTGATGTTATCGACAAGAGTGAACGCCTGCGCATCCTTAAGTCCCTGGTCAACGGTGACGACAGAGATGGTCATGGTCCGGGATGGAACATAAAGGTTAAGGATCTCGGGGGGCACCCCTTCTTCCAGCCGGGTGATCTCAGCCTTACTGGCAGGCAGCACACCCCCATTCTGGTCCTTGACCAGATCGGAGATACCGGACGCTCCGGTGACATAGCGCTCCTGGACGAGATCCTTCTGGAGCCGGTCAATATACTTGAGGATGTCAGGGCTCATCACGTCATCAGACTCGATGAGAATCAGAACACTGTCGGACTGGAAGGTCTTGGTGTATTTATCGAGAAGCATCCCGCGCCGGGTATCCTTGTCAAGGTAGGTGTCCGTTCCCGTTGCCATGGTGATCATGGTCATCCCGTAGAGCGCTACGACAAGCAGCAGGCAGAAGAGTACGGCCAGATGTTTCGGGCGGGTGACGATGAGGGACGCGAGCGCGTCAAACGGGTTGTGCATGCGGAATCCTACTCTGAAGTGAGGGAAAATGTCTTTAAGTTATTTGTATGTTGCGGGCACAACAACAAAAAACAGTAGGATTCATTGCGGGCAGATCTGTTGAAAAAAAATACGGTCTGATGTAGCACTTGAACCGGTGTGTGAATCGGGAATTACAACAGAATCACAGACCAGGGAGAATAAAAAAAAAGTAAAGATCAGAGGGCCAGCATCCGCTCAATAGCGCCACGGGCACGGTCTGCAATCTCGCCCGGCACAGTGATGCGGGGACAAAGTGACTGCAATGCGTCCCTCACGTTTTTAAGATCCGTCTTTTTCATATTCCTGCAAACTGCTGCTTGCGAGAGCGGGAAACACCGTTTCTCCGGGCACTCTTTTAGGAGCCGGTGCAGGATCCCGACTTCTGTCCCGATGATGAACTCCTGTTTTTGAGAGGTGCAGACATGGTGGATGATGCCAGACGTACTTGCCACATGATCTGCAAGATCGATTATTTCCGGGCGGCATTCCGGGTGGACCAGCAGCACTGCATCCGGGTGTGCCTGACGGGCAGCAGCAACATGAGCCGATGTTATCTGGTCGTGCACAATGCAGAACCCTTCCCATGGCAGGATCTCCTTTTTTGTAAACCGGGCTGCGTAACGCCCGAGGTTCCGATCAGGAACAAAGATCACGCGGTCCTGCTTTACCGAGTTGACAACTTTTACGGCATTTGACGAGGTGCAGCAGATGTCGCTTTCTGCCTTGACTTCTGCTGTGGTATTCACATAGCAGACCACGGCAGCGTCCGGGTTACGGGTTTTGGCATACCGGAGTTCTTCTGCCGAGATCATCTGTGCCATCGGGCAGCAGGCATCGGGTGCAGGGAGTAAGACGGTCTTATCGGGCGAGAGAATTGCTGCGGTTTCGGCCATGAAATCCACTCCGCAAAAGACGATCACCTCGCCTTTCATGGAAGCAGCAGCTCTTGAGAGTTCGAGTGAATCCCCGCAGAGATTGGCTACATCCTGCACTTCCGGCAGCTGGTAGTTATGGACAAGGATAATTGCACCCCGCTCTTTTTTCAGGGCAAGGATCTCGTCTTTGAGTGAAGTGGCAGGCAACCTTATGAACGCTCCTGTGCTGTATACGTTTTATCCCCTCTTTAAAAAAGCTGGTGTGTGGGGGAAATTTATGAACGGGCACATCCAACTATTCCCTGCTGTTAATGAAAATTATCCTTTCCTATTCAACGATAAATATTATGCAAGAGGATCCGGTCAGTATCACCAGTATCCTTGACAAGCTTACCATCAACCCGTCAGATGTGATTGTATCCCGGAACGGGAAGCTGGTGCCAGAGGATACATTGATCAGCGGCGATGATGAGATCCGGATCATCCGCATTGCACACGGGGGATGAATGAGTAATGGGAATCCGGCGAACGGAGGAGCGGAGCGGTGCACGCTCTGCGCTGAACCACCGGTCATCCGGTTGCGGGAGCCGGACCGGCATCTCTGTGCTGCCCATCTCATCGCAGATGTTGAGGAACGGGCAGCCTTAATGATTCGTGAGAGGGAACTCATTAAACCCCATGACCGGATCGCGGTTGCGTTCAGCGGCGGCAAGGACAGCACCGCACTCCTTGTGTGCCTCACCCGGCTCCTGCCCGCATGGGAAGATGTGAGCCTTGTGGCTATCACCGTGGATGAAGGGATTGCAGGTTACCGTGATGATACAATCCGGGCTGCAGAGGAGGTAACAAAAAAACTCCGGATCGAGCATGTCTGCATCTCGTTTACGGATCTTATTGGAGATGATCTCGACACCCTTCTTATCGGGCGCGAAACACAGGCGTGCTCGGTCTGCGGAATCCTGCGAAGGAAGGCGCTTTCAGTTGCAGCTCATAAGGCGGGTGCGACCAGGATCGCCACAGGTCACAATCTCGATGACGAAGCCCAGTCAGTACTGATGAACACACTTCGTGGAGATCTGTCCCGCCTTGTCCGCACCAGCGATGCGGATTCTCATGATTGTTTCATTCCCCGTATAAAACCGCTTGCCGGGATATCTGAAAAAGAGATTGCCGCCTACCTGTTTGTCCAGGATATGTTCCCTTTTCTTCCTGAGTGCCCGTATACCCGCCATGCCATGAGATTAGAGGTCCGGACAATGCTCTCTGCCATGGAACAGAAACATCCCGGCACCATGCGTAACCTGATAAAGAGCAAAAGGGCGATAGAAAAACATGTTAACTGGCGTGCAGTCTCTGAACCCCTGCGCCGCTGCCGCCAGTGCGGGGATCCGTGCAGCGGGGAACTCTGCCAGGTATGCACGCTCCGGAAATCACTGGGGAAGTGACGGCATACCCTGCACGCGTTCGGGATGCGTGTAGATATTCATCTTTGCGCCACGGGCAAACCCGATCACCGTCAGCCCGGTCTTTTTTGCAATATCTACTGAAAGAGTGGTGGTTGCACTGCGTGAAACAATGACCGGAATATTTGCAATTAAGCATTTCCGTGCCATCTCAGAAGAGATCCGCCCGGATGAGATGATAAATGTCTGCGACAGATCTATATGATTTTTCAGTGCGTAACCGATGACCCGGTCGACAGCATTGTGCCGCCCGATATCTTCTGCAATGCATATCACCCGCTGTTTATCCAGCAGTACAACCATGTGAAAACCACCGGTAGCCCGGTGAATTTCCGAATCAAGGACGGATCTTAAAGCAGTGGAAATCGCTTCAGCACTGATGCAAAAGTCAGACTGGATCTTTGGCAGTTTTTCTGCATCTATGTATGAAGCACTCCCTCCACAACCGGATAGGATGGTCTTTTTTGGCCCGAGCACTTTGAACAGATTTTTGGTAATCACACTCATCCGGTTTTTCTCGATCTTGATTGACTCGATCTCATCCACTGTTTTAATGATCTGTTCAGTAAACATGTAACCGGTAACAAAGTCTTCCAGGTTGACCGGGCTCATCATCGCTGTCATTGCGTGCCGGCCGTTGATAAAAAGGGCAAATGGTATCTCTTCAACAACATCGTGTGAACCCGGTTCATAGAGATTTCCGTCCGCTCGTATGCAGGGGATATTGCGGTACATAAGGGATGTTTGTCCCTTCATGTCCTCTTTAATGACACTTTCTTTTGGCTCAGATCTTTCCTTTTTCATAAAACCTCATCCATACTACCACTCCGGTATCCTGTAAGATCGAGCGTAACATAAGTAAAACCGATCGAACGGAAATTCTTTACCAGATCCTCTTGTTTGTCCATGATTTTCTGCATATCATTGCGGGCAACTTCAATCCGGGCAATATCCCTGTGCATCCTGACCCGGCACTGGGAAAACCCATTCGTGTGCAGGAAGGCTTCGGCCTCCTCAATCATGGTGAGTTTTTTATTGGTGATCTCATCTCCATAGGGAATGCGGGATGAAAGGCAGGCCGCTGACGGCTTATTCCAGAATGGCAATCCTTTGGCCTGTGCAATCTCCCTTATGTCTGCCTTGGTTATACCCGCATCTAAAAATGGGTGGACAATCCCTTCTTCCGTGCTTGCCAGGAGCCCGGGCCGGTGTTCACCCGTGTCGGAGACATTGATGCCATCAGCAATGCAGGCAATATTCAATGCCTTTTTTCGCTGTTTCAATACACGGGCTGAACTTTTTTTACACCAGTAGCAGCGCTCTGCGGGATTTTTCACAAACTTTTCATCATCCATGACAGATACGGCAATAATCTCCAGTGTCAGATGATGATCCTGTGCAATTTGTTGTGCTTCAATAATTGCAGTACGCGGGACAACCGGGCTGTCGAGCAGGATACACCGGGCGTTTTTGCCCAGCACCTCTGTTGCGAGTACTGCGAGAAGGGCACTGTCTACACCTCCAGAATAGGATATGAGCATCGATCCTTTTGATGCGATGATCTTTTTGAGTGCGTGTGTTTTTTCTCGCGTATTCATGGGAGTACCATAATTATCGTTACCGGTTAAACTGAATGCAATAAAAAAAATTATGAACCGCACCGTTCAGTGACCGGGCCTGCACATCCCCCCTCACCATCACGGAGCTGGCGGCAGATCCCGCAGATTCGTTCGATCACATTGACCTGTTTTTTATCTATCAGGTCCTTTGCCAGCGTGGCGATCGTTTTTTTCACTTCATCTTCAAATTCGATCCTGTACCCGCGTTTGCCGGAAAGGTACTGTGAGACTGCGGACGGCGCAATCTCAAGCATTCGCGATGCCTCTACCTGGGAGACCCCGCACCTGACGAGTTCGACTGCGATCGCTGCCCGGATTGCCGGGAGCACATCCCACACTATTCTCTGACAGGGCGCTTCCATGGTATCACAACGTTTAAGTTATCCCAGTTGTCACATAATATATTGCATTCACAATTGTGAATTATGCCGGGAAACCACAAAAATCTTTCGAGTTCATGGACCAGCCATAAGGTTCGCCCGAAGAAAGAGTATGGTTTTATGGTATGCACGGGTGGGAAAGAATAATCTCACCTTCCAAACAGATATTCAGGTACGAGAAAAGCCATGGGAGCACAACGAACAATCTACATGGATCATTCCGCAACAACGTTTGTAAAACCGGAGGTGGCAAACGCAATGATACCGTACTTCACGGAACATTTCGGTAACCCGTCATCTATCTACAGCATTGCCCGTGAATCGAAAAAAGCGATCGATTTTGCACGGGTGCAGACGGCAAAGGCGCTGGGTGCTGACCCGGGCGAGATTTATTTTACTTCAGGAGGGAGCGAGTCGGATAACTGGGCGATCAAGGGTGTGGCCTTTGCAAACCGGAAGCGGGGCAACCATATCATCACCACACAGATTGAGCATCATGCGGTACTTCACACCTGCCAGTATCTTGAAAAGGAAGGTTTTGAAGTCACATACCTCCCCGTTGACCAGTATGGACTTGTGGATCCGGCGGTGCTCGAAAAGGCGATTACGGAAAAAACAATCCTTATATCGATTATGTACGCGAACAACGAGATTGGGACAATAGAACCAATTGCCGAGTTCGGTGCGATCGCCCGCAAGCACAAGGTGTACTTCCATACCGATGCAGTGCAGGCAATCGGCAGCATCCCGATCGATGTAAAAGCGCAGAACATCGATCTGCTCTCGCTCTCTGCCCACAAGTTCTATGGCCCTAAAGGGACAGGAGCGCTCTACATTAAAAAAGGCGTCCGGATCGACAACCTGATACACGGGGGTGGCCAGGAGCGCAGGCGGCGTGCGGGTACCGAAAATATTGCCGGCATTGTCGGTCTTGGTAAGGCCATCGAGATGGCAACTGCCGATATAACGGGACATGCAGCAAAGATTCGTTCCATGAGGGACCGGCTCATCAATGGCGTTCTTTCAACCATCTCCCACACGCGGCTCAACGGTCACCCGGAAAAACGCCTCGCGGGGAACTTCAATGTGAGTTTTGAATTTATCGAAGGCGAGTCTATGCTCCTCTGGCTGGATGATGAAGGGATCTGCGCTTCTACTGGTAGTGCGTGCACATCAGGATCACTTGAACCGTCGCATGTGCTGCTTGCAACCGGTCTGCCGGTTGAGATATCGCACGGCTCGCTCAGGCTCACACTTGGCGATGCAAATACGGAAAAGGACGTGGATTTTGTGCTTGAAGTTCTCCCGAAAATCGTTAAAAAACTGCGGGACATGTCCCCGTTATTCGTAAAGAGTGGAAAGGAAGGTAGCTGCAATGTACAGTGAAAAGGTGATGGACCATTTCAAAAACCCGCGAAATGTTGGTGAGATCGACAATGCTGAAGGTATTGGGGAAGTAGGAAACCCTGTCTGCGGGGATATTATGAAGATCTTCTTAAAGATCGAGAACAACGTCATCACGGACGCGAAGTTCAAGACATTCGGCTGCGGTGCTGCAATCGCATCCAGCAGCATGGCAACGGAACTGGTCCGGGGAAAGACACTTGAAGAGGCATGGGAGGTCTCGAACATGGCGGTGGCCGAGGCGCTCGAAGGTCTCCCTCCTATCAAGATGCACTGCTCGGTGCTGGCCGAAGAAGGGATCCACAAGGCCATCAATGATTACCGTGTGAAAAAAGGGCTTGAGCCGTGGGTGGAAAAGAACCCCCATTCGCATGAACACGAAGATATGACCTGCCAGCACTAAGAGCCGGCTGCATGGATTAAGAAAAATCAGGTGAGCAATGTTTTCAGAACGGGAACTTGAACGATATAAACGGCAGATGATGCTCTTTGGCGAGGAAGGCCAGGAGCGGCTGAAAAAGGCGCATATCTTTATTGCCGGTGCCGGAGGATTAGGTTCGCCGATCTCCATCTATCTCGCTGTAGCTGGCGTAGGAACGATCACCATTGTTGACATGGATGTGGTTGACTTAACGAATTTAAACCGCCAGGTTCTCCATTTCGACCGGGATATCGGAAAGAAGAAGACCGCATCTGCTGAAGATAAGTTGCAGGCGCTCAATCCGGATATCACGGTCAATGCCATTGATGTAAAGATCGATGAATCGAACGCGGTAAAACTCGTTGGGAAGGCTGACGGGATTGTGGATGCAATGGATAATTTCAAAACGCGGTACCTGCTCAACAATGCAGCGATTGCAAACGAGATCCCGTTCTTCCATGGCGGTATCCGGGGATTCTATGGGCAGGCAACAACGATCATTCCCGGGACAACCCCATGCCTGAAATGTATTTTTCCAAAGGCACCGCCCAAGGAAGTGTTCCCGGTTGTCGGTGTGACACCGGGCATCATAGGCACGATTCAGGCAAATGAAGTGATCAAGTACCTGATCGGCAGCGGTGAACTGCTCACAAACCGGCTCTTCATCTGGGATGGGATGCAGGCGCATGCGGAAGAGCTCGGTGTTGAGCGCAATCCCGCCTGTGAAGCATGCAGTGGTATGACAACAAAGAAAACAACAGCGAGAAAGAAATGACGGTTAAGATCCGGTTTTTTGCACGGTTCCGCGAACTGCTTGGAACAGATATCGTAATCGATGTAGCAGCAGCAACGATGTTTACCCATCTGATCACAACCATAGCCCGGAAAAATCCTGAAGGTTATGCTGCCATATTTGATGAGAATGGCACTTTTCACGAGTTTGTCATCTTAATGAAGAACGGCAAGCGAATCGAGCTTACGGATGCAGCAACGACTCCGGTTGCCGATGGCGATGAGATCGCAGTATTCCCGCCGGTTGCGGGGGGATAATTCAGGAGAATCATGATCGCTATCCAGACAAGTGATGTCGATATCGGGGCACTCATTGCTGCGGCAAAGGAGCATGGGACCGGTGCTGTCGTAGTCTTTGACGGTATTGTCCGGGACGATGAAATAACCGAGATGGAACTCGAAGCCTACGAGGAAGTTGCGGTCAAGGAACTAAAAAAAATTGCTGGGGAAGCAACCCGGCAGTTTGGTCTCCTGCATGTTGACATCATCCACCGGATCGGGAGGCTCGTTGTTGGTGAAAATATCCTGATCATTGTTGTGAGTGCCGGGCACAGAAAAGAGGCGTATGCCGGGTCACGGTTTATCATCGAAGAGATCAAGAAAGGGGTCCCGATCTGGAAAAAGGAACTGACCCGGGATGGCGGGCGATGGGTGCCAGGCGATCATGGGCATGGTAAGGGGTACCACTAAACCGTTCACAGACGGCTCAACCTACCCTGTAAAATACTCTTATTTTCCTTCTGGTTGTGTTATCCGCCCTATAAAAAGTGGCTACTGTAAACCCTTACTCTCAAAATTTAAAAAAAGCCTGCGGTCACTATCTTTAAATAATTCCCATCACATCCTCTAGACATATACATATCTCTATACAGAGATCATCTTGGTGAAATCTTATGGCAGCAGATATGAAAATCCCGATAAACTATGCAGAAGCATCCGAGACATTGAAAAAATACCTCAAACTCAGCGGCTCACCGGTAGCGTTCCGGTTCGCAACAAAAAAAGAAGATATCCCGGCCGGTATGGAAGCGTTTGACAAGACTGTCCGCCACTGCTCGATGGTTGGTCTTGCACGAAAAGAAGGCCGGATCTTTTATTCCACATCAGAAAAGCACGAATGCAATGGTGGTGCATGGGCACTCGGTCTCCGGGAACTCACCGAGAGCCTGAAGACCGGCGATTTTTATTACAAACTCGGAAAATTCGAAAGTTCCGCTGCCTGCAAGCGGACCATTGACCGGGTCGCCCACCTGCACCCGGGCGATACCTATGCCACCATGTATGCCCCGCTTGAAAAGACCCCGTTCGATCCGCAGGTAGTAGTGATCATTGCAACCCCGTGGGCAATGCTGAAACTTGCCCAGAGCACGCTCTTTCGTCTCGGTGGACGAATCCAGTCGGAATTTGCCGGCATCCAGTCGGTTTGTGCGGATGCCTGTGCCCAGACCTACTTAACCGGCCACGTGAATTTCTCACTGGGCTGTGACGGTTCAAGGAAGTTCTCCGGCATCGAAGATGGCGAGCTGGTCATCGGGATACCGGCCGAGCTGCTCCCGGAAATTACAGAATCGTTAAAAATTGTCGCCGCTGCACCGGGTTCAAAGCCCGGCGCGAAGTGAGGTTGAAGCCAGATCACTTTTTTTAATGCAAAGAGCGGTTGTCAGCAGATGGCTTTTCGTTTGGAGCAGACGCAAGTAAGGTATTTTCCGGAAAAATCTTCACACTTTTGGTACAGAAACTGTATATCGGGCAAATCCCAAGAGGATCGTTTCTGTAAAAAAAAAAGAGTTCAGATGATCTTTGAACCCGCAGTCGGACCGGGTTTACATTCAAAGATCTCGGTGATCTTGACGATGACGAGCGACCGGGCCGGCAATGCCGGGTTCTTGATGTTGATCTTTGCTTTCATAGCATCGTATTCCGGTCCGCTCGTCTTGATCGCAGCCACTCCCTTTACCTGGAAGCATCCTTTGATCTCCGGTCCCCAGACATAGAATGCGATCTTTGGGTTTGTCCGGATGTTTGAGAGCGTCTTGTTCATGAAATTGTCTACAAACCAGACCGTTTCATCATCCACAAGCTCGGCAATACCCAGCGGGATCACATTGGGAGTGCCGTCTTTGGTTGCAGTTGCAACGGGAAAAACCTTCATCTTTGAGAAGGCTTCCTTCATCTCTGCGGTTAACTTTGCCATAGTACAATCACCTTCTTTTTTCTCATGGTTTCATTGCGTATAAATATATTGCTCAATTGTGCTCCTGCTCCACTTTCTCTGGTCAAAATCCAAAAAAAAAAATCATAACAAAAAAAAGATTTCCGGTTCCGTTTAACCCTCTCACTACATTCGCTTGTGTTGCTTGATTGTGGTAAGTGAAAGGGTATAGGGCAAAAATGAGGGTTTCAACAGAGACGGATTTTCAAACCCTTTTTTTGCTTCCGTTGGGTTTTTAAGGGTATATCACGAATAATTTTAGAAGAAAAAATTAAAACATGTTTTTTGATTTTGTTTATTCTTTGAATACTGCTCTGGTGACTTTGCATTGATTTCCGTTCTTTATGTTGATGATGAACCCGCTCTCCTTGAGATTGGAAAGATATATCTTGAAAAGAGTGGGACTATCACTGTAGATACCTCAAATTCTGCTGCTGATGCACAGCTGCGACTGGCTGAAAGCCACTATGATGCGATCATCTCTGATTACCAGATGCCCGTGACAGATGGCATCGAGTTCCTCAAATACATCCGGACCAGTCACGGGGATCTCCCGTTCATACTTTTTACCGGCAGGGGACGCGAGGAAGTGGTGATCGAGGCGCTCAATTTTGGTGCAGATTTCTATCTCCAGAAAGGAGGCAGCCCTGTACCGCAGTTTGCTGAGCTGGCGCACAAGATCAGGCAGGCGGTCAGCCAGAAAAAATCAGAGATGCGCATCAATGAATCTGAAGAGCGGTACCGGGCTCTCTTCTCTGTCATGGTTGAAGGACATGCTGTCAACGAGCTGGTGTATGACAGAAACGGCATAGCGGTGGAATACCGGATCCTCCAGGTGAATCCTGCGTTTGAGAAGATCTTTAACATCCCCCGCGATACCGCAATAGGAAAGAAAAGCCGGGAAGTATTTGGCGTGGATGAGTCGAGCGCGCTTGCTTTATATGCCGATGTAGTCCGGACCGGGACTTCGCAATTCTTTGAGATCTGGTACCCCCCGATGAAAAAATATTTAGCAATCTCGGTGTATTCTCCAAAAAAAGGAATCTTTGCCACTGTATTTGAAGATATTACCGACCGCAGACAAAAAGAGCACGAGCTCCGGGCTGCCTATGAACAGATCACCGCAATGGAAGAGGAACTGCGCAACAATCTTGAGGAACTGGTGTCGCGGGAACAGGCACTGCGTACAAGTGAAGAGCATTACCGGCGGATCGTGGATACGGCAAACGAAGGTATCTGGTCCATTGACAACAGACTGAATGCCGTCTTTGTCAACCCCCGCCTCGCTGATATGCTCGGCTATTCATCAGATGAAATTCTTGGAAGATCCATTGGGGATTTCATGCATGCCGAAGAGATGCCGGATCATATGGAAAAGATCCGGCAGCGGCGCACAGGTGCGAGCTCAGTATATGAGCGGCAGTTCTGCAAAAAAGACGGGTCCCCTCTCTGGTGCCTTGTCTCGGCAACCCCTCTTCTGGATGCCGGGGGAATGTTCCAGGGCTCGTTTGCCATGCTCACCGATATCACGGCACGAAAGATTGCAAGGCAGGAACTTGAGCAAAAGAACCTGGAGTTAAATGCGGCAAATGAACAGATGGCAGCTGCGTTTGAAGAGTTGAAGTCAACCGAGGAATCGCTGTTGGCACGGAACCGGGAGCTGGAAGTACAGCGCGAAACGATCAGGAAATCCGAACACGCGATCCAGATTGCAAACCGGAAACTCAACCTGCTTTCCGGTCTAACGCGCCACGATGTGGTGAACCAGCTCACTGCGCTGAGCGGTTACGTGGAGTTGTCGGCAGACCGTGTGCAGGATCCAACATTCCAGCAGATGATTAAAAAAGAACAGATGATCATCGAGATGATCCACCAGCAGATCCTGTTCACAAAAGAGTATGAGAATATGGGGGTGAACGCGCCGGTATGGCAGGCTGTTGGCACAACGGCAATGAACGCTGCTGAGGGACTTGATCTATCAGGAATCTGCCTGAATGTGGTCACAGACAATCTGGAGATCTATGCTGATCCACTCCTCATGAAAGGGTTTTATAACTTAATGGACAACACCCTCCGTTATGGAGAAAACGTAACAGAAATTACGATCTCCTATAGCGAAAATGAGGCTGGACTTGTTATCACTTACACCGATAATGGCGTTGGTGTTGACGCAGATGCCCGGGTTCACCTCTTCGAACGTGGGTTTGGGAAACAAACCGGTCTTGGTCTTTTTTTTACAAGGGAAGTTCTCGCAATCACCGGGCTTTCCATAACAGAGAGCGGTACAAACGGTAAAGGCGCCCGGTTCGAGATTACCGTGCCAAAAGGGGAGTACCGTATTGCGGATACTCAACAACCATCCCCATAATTTCGATCCAAAAGATCTTCATTATACTCACTGCTATTCAAAAGTGTCATTACCTTGAGTGAATTCACTAAAAAATACGGGGGATCTGGCAGCACTTAAGGTCTAGGGAATATAAAAATCAGTTCGTCCCTCCCCAATCGCTTCTCTTATCTTCCCTCCCGTGCAATTTAGTGTGTATGATGCACGAGCCACCGGTAAAAAAGGTTCTCTACTGGTGTGAGCAGTGCAACGTGCCGCTTGTGGCAAAGAGCTGTGCGTGCGGGGGCGAAGGTAAAAAGATTGAACTGCTCCAGCCGTATGATGTCCGCCCGGCTCTTGCAGCAGATGTGGCTCTAATAAAAAAACTCGTTCAGGAGCGCTTTGGCAATATTCCGCTCGCAAAAATTCTTCTCTTTAACAAGACCGGGGGGGTTGACCGGGCTGATTTAATCATCATGCATGGCGAGCGGTTTGGATGGCTCACCTTCGATCCGGTATTAAGGAAATTCAGCCTCGACATTTCGCCAGAAGCGCTCCAGTTTATCCTCCCTCATGTCACCCAGGGAATCGTTGATCTCGATACGCACACGAATGTCCGGCAGGAGCAGGGACGCGTTGGTGGCAAACGGATCGCGCTAAAAATTCCCGTGCCTGAAGGGACGGTCATAGTAAAATACAAAAACCGGTTCGGCACTGGTATGGTCAAGGAAGGGTCCATCAAAGTCAAAGAGCTCATCACGGTTGTTCCCCGCACCTTAAAAAATCCTGGCTGGGATGTGGCAATAGAAAAGAACCGCTTCCACTTAAAAAACCTTGAACGCCACGCGATCCGGGCGATCAAGCAGCACATCACGGATCGACCGACTGCAAATGTCTCATTCTCCGGAGGAAAGGACAGTACCGCAGTTCTCCATATCGCCAGGAAAGCCGGCGTGACCAGAGCGTTTTTCATTGATACCGGTCTTGAATTTCCAGAGACGATCAAGTTTGTCGAATCTCAGGAAGTAGAGATCATCAGAAAAGCCGGTGACTTCTGGCAGGCAGCAGAAAAAGCCGGACCTCCGGGTAAGGATAACCGCTGGTGCTGCAAACTCCAGAAACTTCACCCGCTCAAACTCTATCTGGCAGATGTCGGCCCCTGCGTCACGGTGCAGGGCAACCGCTGGTATGAGTCATGGAACCGTGCAGGTCTTGACGAGACCAGCCAGAACCCGGCAAATCCTCTCCAGCTCAACATCTCGCCCATCCGTCACTGGCGGGCGCTCGAAGTCTTCCTCTATCTCTGGTGGCAGAAGGTTGCGACAAACCCGCTCTATGATAAGGGCCTTGAACGCATCGGGTGTTATCTCTGCCCGGCAATGCTCGAGAGTGAGTACGAAGAACTTCGTGTTCTCCAGCCGGAGTATGCACAGCGCTGGGATGAGTTCTTAAAACGATGGGCAGCAAAGAAAGGTTTGCCAGAAGCATTTTACCGCTGGGGACTCTGGCGTTGGCGGGCACTACCCCCCAAGATGCGTGAACTCTGTAAACTCAAAGGAGTTCCGTTCAATGAGGAACACATACTTGTAGCCGGGCCTGCCCGTGCACCTCCGCAGGCAACGGTTGATAAGAAACCCGTAAAGGAAGAGAAACCAAAAGAAGAAGTTATCAAAGGAAAAATTATGGAACCGGCAATGGATGCACAAACAATTGAGGGATTTTCTGTATCAGCGATTAGGAAGGATTTCCCCATCCTGGGAGATATCATCTATCTCGACAATGCAGCTACGAGTTTTTCTCCAAAACCCGTGATCGAAGCCATGGTTGAGTTTGAGCACAATTACCGGGCCAATGTCGGCCGGGGGGTGCACCGCCTCACCCGGATCGCCAGCCAGCGCTACTGGCATGCCCACGAGAAGGTATCAGAGTTCATTGGCGGGAAGGACGGCACGTGTGTGTTTACCAAAAATACCACCGAGTCGATCAACATGGTTGCACATGGTCTGGTGTGGAAAACCGGGGATCGTGTGGTCACAACCATCCTTGAGCATCACTCCAACCTGCTACCCTGGCGTGCGCTGAAATCTCTGGGCGTGGAAGTTGACTTGATCGGTATCAGACCGGACTATTCGCCCGATCTCGCAGCGCTTGAAGCGGTGATAACACCTCAGACACGACTCGTTACCGTTACCCATGCCTCCAATGTGCTGGGGATGGTCACTCCAATTAAGGAGATTGCAAAAGTCTGCCATGATCGTGGAGCACTCCTGCTCGTGGATGGTGCCCAGACGGTTCCGCACATGCCGGTGGATGTCTCAAGACTTGGCTGTGATTATTTCGCATTCTCCGGTCACAAGATGTGCGGTCCAACCGGTACCGGAGTTCTCTGGATGAAAGAGCCGGAGCTTGAACCTTTCATTCTCGGCGGGGGGATGGTCGAGACGGTAACCGGTACCGGCTATACAACCGCTGAAGGATACCAGAAATACGAGGCCGGTACCCCCAACATTGCAGGAGGTATCGGGCTTGGTGTGGCAGCCGGGTATCTTGAAGCGATTGGTATGGAAAAGATCCAGCGTCATGAAGAGGCTCTTACTACGCGGCTGATTGCCGGACTTTCCCAGAACAAGAAGATCCGAGTCTATGCTCCACCGCGTCCTGAAGCCCGCATCGGGGTTGTCTCGTTCACAGTTGAGGGGTTCCACCCGCATGAGGTGGCCCAGCAGCTGGATGACGCGGCAGATATTCTGGTGCGATCCGGTCATCACTGCTGTCAGCCGCTGATGGAAGCACTCGGCCTTCCCGACGGGACTGTCCGGGCAAGCCTTGCGCTTTATAATACCGCAGAAGAGATCGATATGCTCATTGCAACATTAGAGGAACTCACGCGATAACCCATTCACTTTTTTGTGGGTTGGTTCCCTTTCTGTCACGGTTTAATAGTCCCGCTGCAAATATTTGTGTAATATGACTATCTGGAATACTACACCAGATATCTGGAGAGCACTCTTGACACCCGTTCAACTATCCGAACTGTTTGCCCGCGTGCGGAAGAACCACCCGCTCGTTCACCACATCACCAACTACGTCACGGTCAACGACTGCGCAAACATTACGATCTGTATCGGTGGTGCACCGATCATGGCAGATGCAATCGAAGAAGTTGCAGACATGACAGGAATTGTCGGGGCGCTTGTGCTCAACATCGGTACCCTCAACCATGTCCAGATCGAGTCCATGCTGGCAGCAGGCAGGAAGGCAAATGAGTTAAAGATCCCCATCATCCTGGATCCCGTCGGGGCAGGAGCCACCCGTTTCCGTACAGAGACTGCCCGGCGCCTGCTTACCGAACTGGAAATCACCATTCTCAAGGGAAATGCCGGGGAGATCGGTGTGCTTGCCGGCGCTGACGGAAAGGTGCGGGGCGTGGATTCTGCCGGGCTCACCGGAGATCCTGTGGCAATTGCAAAGGAATATGCATCCAGAGCCGGTCTCACGGTGGTTGTGAGTGGGGCTGCCGATATAGTAACTGATGGCAAACGCGTCCTGCTCGTGGAGAACGGACACCCGATGATGGGGGGTATATCAGGAACCGGGTGCATGGCAGCATCGGTGACAGGTGCGTTTGCAGCAGAGTCAAAAGATCCTGTCCGGGCAGCAACGGCGGCACTCGCCGCGTTTGGTATCGCAGGGGAGCGAGCTGCTGCCATAGCACGAGGACCCTACTCGTTCAAAGTTGCCCTCTTCGATGAACTTGCCGGGCTTACGCCAACAGCACTTAAGTCCGCTGCAAAGGTCCGATCCATCTGAAACCCTCTATGAACTATGACCTGTATGTAATCACTGATGAGAATGTGGGGCTTAAAAGAACCCATGCAGAGATTGCACAGCGGGCGATTGCCGGAGGAGCCGATGTCATCCAGTTGCGGGACAAAACCTGCAGCAGCAGAGAGCTTATACGGATCGGGCAAACTCTCCGCAAAAATACCTGCAGGAGTGCAACCCTCTTTATCGTAAACGACCGGCTTGATGTGGCACTTGCCTGCAGGGCGGATGGTGTGCATCTCGGACAGGGGGATATGCGTACCGATGTTGCCCGACAGCTCTCTCCACTGGGGTTCATCATCGGAGTTTCTGTAAGTACTGTAGATGAGGCTGTATGGGCTGAACAGGAAGGTGCTGATTATGTTGCGCTCAGTCCGACCTTTTCCACGGGATCCAAACCGGATGCCGGGCCGGGGCATGGACTTGAGATGTTGCGGGAAATACAGCGGAATGTATCAGTGCCTGTTATCGCTATCGGAGGAATAAACCGAAAAAATATTTGTGAAGTGATTGCAGCAGGAGCAGCAGGTGTTGCGGTGATTTCTGCTGTTGTCGGGGCTGCCGATATTACTGCTGCTGCCCGCGATCTCAAAAACCTGATCCGGCAATGCAAAGCGGCAGGGTATCCATGACTCAAGAGCATCAGCGTTTTGTCCTTCACGAGCATTTCGCCAGCCATCACCATTTCGATTTCCGGCTTGAGCGGGACGGGGTGCTGAAGAGCTGGGCGGTGCCAAAGGGACTTACGGAGAAATCCGGTGAACGACGGCTCGCAATCGCAGTTGAAGATCACCCGATTGACTATATCGGTTTTCAGGGTACAATACCGGAAGGGCAGTATGGTGCTGGTGAGGTGACGATTAAGGATACCGGGACCTATGATCTCCTGATCTGGAGCAATGAACGAATCGAAGTGCTCCTGCATGGACAGGTCTTTTCAGGTAAATATGTCCTTATCCGTTTTAAAAAAGCGGGCGGGAAGGAATGGCTCGTGCTCAGGGCAAAGGAATAAGGTTTGTAATTTTCATTGCGCAGCCATGCCTCGCCCTGATCTGGTGCGATGATTTCAGGGATTTTTTTAATGTAACTGTGCGTATGGTGTGACAGTGCCGTTTTTTTAATTCCTCACGCTAATGGATGCTGCTCAGAATCCCTATCGATGCTCCTAGCACCAGCAGCGTAGAAAGGATCCAGCCTGCCATGATCACGCCCACACCTTTTACCCCTCGCCACTTGAACATCCAGGCAAGAAGTACACACCCGTAAAGTCCTATACCCGGTATCCAGATAAACGGCATAAGTGTAAAGATCCCGTATCGCTGAAACAGTGTAGATTTCTCGGCAATTGTCTGAACGGAGTGGAGGTGATTACGGAGCCATGCTGATCGTTCTGCAAATGTATCACAGATGGCAAACAGTCCATAGATGATGGAAAATCCAAAGGAGATCATGATGAGCATGATAGGTACTGGAGGAATGCCCAGTCCGAGCCCGACTATAACTGCCACAGGCTGGAGAATGAGAACCGACCCGACCAGTCCAAGCATGTGCCAATAGGAGATCAAAAAAAATGATCCGATGACCACAGGAATGACCACGAGACCGAGCAGAAGGTAGAGTACGGTTTTTACCAGATCCTGTATCTGCACATGTTGTTCGTTATCAGTCATTTTTAGTAATAATCAATGGCACTGAATTCTATTAATAGTCCAGAGATCCAAGTCTTTTTGATCCATGTTAAAAAAACTCTCATGGAATTATCCAGCAAAAAAAACGTTTTTCACCCAATGCACGGGCCGTATAACAACATATAATAAACCAATCGAGCAAAGTTCAAGCTTGTACCAGCATAACTGAGATGAAGTTCACATGAAGACAATATCCTCGCAAAAAACCCTGTGGCTTTCGTTAACCTTGCTCATCACGATAGTGATTATTCTTGTATCCATCCTCTCGTTAAAAAGCGGTTATTATGATATTTTCCCGTATTTTTACATTATACCGATCATACTTCTGGCGTATTTATTTCCCAGGTATTCTGTGTATTTCACTATCCTCATTGGCTGGATTTTCTTAGGGCTTGTGTACATCTATGGCCCGGTAGATATCCGGCTTTATGCAGCGAGCAGTGCATTTTTCTATATTTTTGTTTCTGCAGGTATTGTCATTTCTGCCTTTGCAGGGCAGCTCAGTCAGGAGAAAAAATACCGGGAAATTTTTGAGAACTCCCAGTCGGGTATGTTCACGTTCGACCTCGAGTCCCAGAAGATCCGCCAGATTAACCAGCACTCGGCAGATATCCTTGGATATCCTCTGGATGAGCTTAAAAACCAGGATTTCTCTTCCCTCTGGTTTGACAGCGACAAGGAAGCTAAGTTTACCAAAAAAATCCGGCAGGAAGAAAAAATTGCCGATATGGAGATCGAGCTGCGCAAAAAAGACCGGACTGTCATCTGGCTTTTAGCTACAGCCTCCCTGACCAAAGAGAGGCTTGTCATCTGCTCGGTTGTAGATATTACTGAGCGCAAACGGATCAAGGATGAACTTATTGAGTCAGAACTCCGTTACCATACGCTCTTTGACGGGGCAAGCGATGCGATATTCCTTCACGATACAAACGGTCAGATCTTTGAGACTAATACAATTGCCTCACGTCTTTTGGGTTTTTCGCACAAGGAATTTCTGAATATGCGCCTGCATGATCTGGATGTGCATCCAGAAACCCTGCTCACAGATGAGAAAGTTCAGCGGTTCCAGTCCCGCGGGTATCTGCTGTTTGACAGAGAGCAGAAGAAAAAGGATGGGACGATAATTCAGGTTGAGATCAGCAGCAGGATCACTGAGTACTTTGGTATGTCTGCTGTCATGAGCACGGTGCGGGATATCTCGGAGCGGGGCTATAAATAATTTTACAAACGAAAAAAACAGATCTCTTTTTTCTTCTGATAACCCCGCAGTTCCAGATTAGGGAACTATGAAAATACGGGGTATATCCCCTCTTTAAAAAAGCCGCCGGAGGGAATTGAACCCTCGACCTGCTGATTACGAATCAGCCGCTATGCCGCTAAGCCACGGCGGCGCAATATCTCATAATGTCAACTGTTACGCTAATAAAATATGTGTTTGTGGGAATTGGTTTAAGAATACCCGCGAAGGGTGGTGACCGTTCCATCGCCCTGCGATTCTTTGGGTGCATTGACTGTTCCAAACTTTCCTTCGTAATCTGCCATGGTCTTTGTGAGCACCGCGAGCAGGTTCTTTGCATGGGTGGGGGTGATCGAGACGATCGCCTTTGCCCGCGCCTGGTTCACCTGTGGCAACTGGTGGAGGAAGAGGAACGTGAACTCGTCTTCCTTGTAGGCGATCTGGATCATGTTGCTGTACACGGGATCGAGTGTCTGCGGGATATTAACTGAAATTTCCTGTCCTGTCATGATGATCAGATACGTCTTTTACTGCTATCAAACATTGGATTGGAAAACAAATTCCAGCAGGGAGATTTTTTGTTAATGGTGTTTTTTTTTGAACAGTAAAACATTTCAAAAAGGTTAATCCTCATGGTTCCCCACGTTTAATAAAAAGAGGAACCATCCTGACAGCGCAAAAAGAACATGTCACGGTCTCGGAACTGGTGCGGGTACACGCGTGCCCGGTCCGGTTTTATTATGAACGCAAAGAACCCGTATCCGAATCAGACAGGTATGCGGTCTGCAAGCAGATATCGTATCATCTGGGAACCCCGCTTGATGAGGAGGTGATCTGGCAGGAGATCATTGCAGTCTCTCCAGCACTCGATCCGGCGCTGAAGGATTTTTTGGCACTCTGCATCACTGCCTGCAACAAAGGCGAATGGAAACCTGCTGTCCAGACCGATGTGAAGGTGGTTTCAGATAAGATGGGTATTGTCGGCATGATCGACCGAATCGCTGCTGATGGCACGTTCTCGATCGTTCGTGCTGCAGGAGCAATGCCGTTTGGCACTTATGCAGCGGACAGGTTACGGATCTCCTGCATTGCATTCTGCTTAGAGGAGATGACCGGTTCAGAGGTAAAGGGGGGTTGTGTGGAATATATTCCGGACGGTGTCTCCCGCATGCACGAGGTCCAGCCCCGGGACAGGCGACAGGTGATTGCTACCCTGCACAAGTTAAAATCCATAAAGAACGGCGATATGCCAAAGCACCCATTGAACGCTCCGTGCAACCGGTGCAAGTACCGGGAGAAATGCGAGAGCAGTGTCGGGAAGCGTTTGTCAGAGCTTCTCTAGGGACAAGAACCTTTTTGCCTTTTGGCGTTCATCTCACAAACGTGGATATATACATTCTGAGACATGGAAAAGCAGAGAAACGATCCTCGACCGCCCATGGAGATGCGGGAAGGTCGTTGACCGGTGAGGGGCGCACGGAGATCTTAGGGGTTGCCGAGTTTCTCGCATCACGCGATGTGGTATTCGGGTGCGTGGCAACAAGCCCATACGTGCGCTCACTCGAAACTGCCCAGATCGTAACAAAAGCGCTTGGTAACCGGGGTCTCCTCATCCAGTGGGACGAGCTGACACCGGGTGCCGGTATCGAAGCACTCGAATCGCGCATAACCAGCAGGAACGAGGACGAATCCCTGCTCCTCATCGGGCATGAACCCCTCCTAGGCATGTTCACCGGTTACATGATATCAGGCGGAGGCAATGCGTCAATCGCGCTGGGAAAAGGCGGGCTTGCAAAAATCCGGAATGCCCGGCTTGATCCGGTGAGTGGCGAACTGCAATGGCTGCTTACCGCGCGACAGATCTTAAGTATGAAGTAAAACAGGAGTTTTCTTTTTTTAAGCGGGAAATTCTGCAAAATCCAATTATTGTGATGGGGATTTATACACCCCCATCAGTGGCTGGGGTCCCCCTTGAGGATTATCAGAGCAGGGAAACCGGGCGGTAAAAAGCCTCATTTTCCGTAATTGATAAAAAACCTTCTTACTCCCGCTCTTTCCCGCAGATCGCACACTTGCCGTGATGGACATCGATTGTCCCCCTGCAGGCTTTGCAGGTCCAGCGCTCGCGCTCGGTTTTGACAAACGCACGGATGCCCTCTTTACGTATCGCTTCAAGGTTCGCAATCATGCTCATGCCGTACTTCTTCCGGTACCGGTCGTCCAGTTGCTTCAGCCGTTTGCAGGGGAAGTCCTTGCACGTGTGATGATATCGGTCCCGTACTTTTTCGCAGGCAGAGATAATACAGTGTATGCTGCACAACCGGTTGGGAGAATAACACCCGCCGCACCGGTTCTTCTGCCGGAGAAATGCCATACAGATCGCGCAGTTCATGCCGCAGGGGGCAATCAGGGTTGTTTTGAAGGGATTTTTCACCGCCATGCATGTGAGTAAGTTGCGGACCTGTTAAAACCTGTCGGGTTGTAGCATATGGGAGGCCGGCTTCGTTCACTTTTGCCATCCGCATGCCCCCGCCTTTTATGCTTTTTTTGTAATGGTCTGGATCGTAAACGGAAGTGTTACCCATGACATCAAAACGAATTGAGACCGGACCCCCTGAGGGTGACGCACTGGAATTTACCGAACACCTCTTCTCCGGCTGGCTGGAACTGCGGGAGGAGAACCGGCTCTGCCTCCACTACGTCATCTCGCGGGAGAAGAACGAAGGAAACAACCAGAACCTGATCCGGCTGTGGCTGAACGAAGGGTGCGATGTCAGCGTGGTGATGCCCCGGCCCATCATGCAGCATATCCTTAAGAAATTCCGGTTCGTCCCATCCTCTGAATGCTTCCTTGATTAGTATGAGGACGGTGTCGAGGTCTGGCACTGCAAGGGACAGCAGGCGACGCATGCCTTATTCCGGTAAGAGGCGGTTGAGGCATGATACTGCGAATGGGGGATCTGTTTGACTGCTTCTCATCTGATCTGATGTGGTTGAGACCCCTATCCCTTCGGATACGATGAACTCCGCCGCCCCCGAAGGGGCGCCTCGCGGCGGTTCAATGACTGGAAAATGACGGGGAAAATATAGCAAATAAAGGTCAAAACCTCCTTGCCCCGATGTGCCTCGCAGAGGCCCTGATGCGGGAGCCTCGCAATATCATGGTTTTTTAAATTCAGATGCGAACTCCCGTTTCTACAGCTTTCACCAGAGCCCGAACCTTAAAACCATCACTGTTCAAGCAGCGTTTTTGACACGATATACTCGCCCTTTGCCTCGCGTGTAGTCCCCACAACCAGCCAGCGCTCGTTGCCGTGCTGCTCGCAGACCCCGCACGCTTCAATGATCTCTCCCGCGCGTGCCTGCCCGCTGTAGGTATGTGTAAACGAGAGCACCCGGCTCACCGATTCGTGCTCAATTTCATAGATGGCCGGGTTGTCAAACGATAGTGAAGCATCGACAACTTTTGCTTCTATTGTCTGCTTTCCTATAACTGTACCTTTGCCGGGATGGACACTTTTCAGTTCATCGTATGACCGGGTGTAGAGTATATCAAAGTACGTTCCTTCGATCTGGCCACGGTTCCATTTACGCTGTTCGTGGAGTACGAACTGTTCATAGGGAATTTCCGGTTTGCGTTTGTCATAGACTTTCTTCCACATCTCTACTGAGAGTCCTTTTACCTTCCCGTCAAGGATTCCCTTACGGACCCGCTTCTGTGCAGTAAACCAGTGCCGACCGTACACAACCATGTCGATATCTGATGCATCATTCTCAAGCCCGCATAGGAGCGATCCCGTGCAGCCTATGGTACCGGACGGAAGCTTGAAAAGATCGACAAGTTTCTGAACTCTGGGGTGCTGGCGGGCGATATGCGGCAATTCTTCATCTGGTTTCCACACCCGTTTCACATCGTTATAGGGAATGCGCTGGAGGAGAGCGGCATACTGCGGTTTGTGAAGCGCGATGAACGCATAGGCGTCTTCAAAATCGTATTTTTTATACCGGGTGCCAGAAGCGTGCACACGCTCGCCATCAGCATCAGGGACATACCGGAGTACGCAGCCGATCTTATCCGAATTGTCATACGTGGAGACTGCATAGATCCAGCCGTCCCGGTCTTCAATAAAATCACGTAACCGGATGGGCTTCATAAAAGGCAGTCTCACAGATTTACAAGAAATTTGGCGATCTTATCAATCTGTGCACCTGCGCGAATGATCGTGCGTGCAGAGAGATCTACAACCGTACTGGGGGTGCCGGGCAGTCTTCCGCCATCGAGCAGGAAGTCATAGCGCACCGTGCATTCATCAGGAACCTGTGGGTCTTTTGCCCCGTGGAGGTTTGCGCTCGTTGCAGTGATGGGAGAATCGAACCGCTCGATGAGCTGCTGTGCGAGCGGATGTGCCGGTATACGGATGCCAATCATTCCTGTTCCCCCCGTAAGTGATTCAGGAACGCTGTTTCGTGCAGCAAGCACAACGGTTACCGGGCCCGGCAGAAACGACTGGATGAATGTCTCCATCCATGGTTCGACATGAGCCACCGCAGCTAGCATATCAAAATCTGAGACAGCAATCGATACCGGCATACCGAGCGGGCGATGTTTTGCCTCGTATACCTTAAAGATCGCTTCATCAGAGAAAGCATCGGCACCAAGCCCGTACACGGTTTCAGTCGGATACACAACAATACCGTCACGCATCAGGATCGAAACCGCTTTTTCTATGATATCCATTTAAAACTCCCGACCACGGATGCGGTTGATGTCAAAAACTGCTTTGCTGCTGATGTGCATCACGGCAAAAACACCCGCCTGGATCGGGTCTGTGACCACGAGATCTGCATGTTCCGGTACAGTGCCGGCCATCTTTAACGCAATGACCGGGATCCCTGCTTCCTTAACCCTGTCCACCGCTTTTGAGATATCGCCGCCCATGATCGAACCGGCAAGCACAAGGATGGAGGCCCGGGGCAGACGGGTGACTGCATCTACTGCAAGCGCGAGTGTCCGTTCCCCTACAAGCGGGATCGTGTCTACCGATATCCTCTCACCCCGGATGTTATGCCGGTCAGCCTCGTTCACGGCACCCATTGCCACTTGTGCCACCTGAGCCCCGCCACCAATAATGATCACGCGCGAGCCGAAGATATGTCCGAATGGCTTGTAGGCTTTCACATCCTTAACTGATGTGATATCATTGAGATCTTTTAATAGAAGTTCGTGGTCGTCTGCATCTGCAGAATCATATTCAAAATAGAGTTCTGCCATACCTGCAAAGGGACCGGATTCAAACACTTCCTGGCTGATCATCACGATGTTTGCATCATGGGCGGCAACCACTGTTGAAATGTCGCGCAAGACACCCCTGCGGTTCTCTGCAATGATCCTCAGGGCCAGTCGTTCGGGTTCTGTATCCATATTTGACCTATGCGATAACCGGGAATCGAACCCGGGCTAGAAGCTTGGGAAGCTCCTGTCCTACCGCTAGACTATTATCGCGCACTTTGCTATGCTCCTCTAAATATTGCGCGAATCGGGAAATAAATATATCCCGTTTGGGAATGCTGAATCAGTTATTTTTAAGAAAAGGAGGGCTGCATAAGTAAATAGGAATTTTCCAAAAAATCTTAAGAGAAGATATGCAGGAGAAATCCCCCGCGATCCTTTTGATGGTTGCTGGTGCTTAACCTGTTGTGGGAAATACAACTATGGAGAAATGTAATGAAGACAAGAACAATCCTGTTAACCATTATCCTTGCTGCCTGCTGTCTTCTGGTTGTACAGCCGACACTGGCGCAGAGCAGCGAAGACCAGACTACGATCTACCAGACCTCGTTTGCTTCCGATCCCCGCTGGATAACCAACAACCCGTCCAGCAATTACTGGGATCCGAATATGGGAATGTATCACTTCGGCATCGAACCCAGCACGGGAAACTACGCCTATATCCCTGTCGTCTTTGATGCTGGATCATTTACACTCGATTATGATTTCCTTTTAACAAGAATCGATGAGGGTGCTACCTTCCGTATTGGGTTAACCGATACTGATATGAGAATTAACAAGGGTCCAAATGTCCTCTCAATGTTCACCAATGCAAAATACGGCAAGATCATGTGGCTTCATACAGTATCTCCGGGAAACAAACTTCTGCAAGTGAACAGCCAGAACGCGGCACCGGAAATGGGGCCGGATGCTTATAAAGGTCCAACTTCAAAATACGAAGTCAACAAAACTTACCGTGTGACGGTCAAATATGATGACAATACGAAGATCCTGTCCATGAAAGTCAGAGAGTTACAGTCCGGAAAAGATATCTGGAGCTATTTTATCCAGTGCGGGGAGAACATGAGGGGTCTGAACCGGATCTACTTCGGATCCGTAGAGGATGGTGGAATGATGAATATCTATGCGCAAGGTTATCTCGATAACGTGCGTCTCACCGTCCCTTCCAGGGTGTCTGCGCTCACTGAAACTCCCAGCGTAACTATCCTGGTTACCACTGCACAAATTCCAGTCACGCCAACAAAGAAACCCACGCCAAAGATGACCGTCCCGACACCCTACCCCACCACCACACCCCAGTCCCCCTCATCGGGAATTCTGCCGGTAGTTGCGCTTGGAGTTTGCGGGGCACTCTGTTGCCTTATGGCGATGAAAAAGAAGTGAGCAAAAAAACTCATCAGAATTTTTTTTGGGTCATAGTATGCATTTTATGATGTGATCGTATGAGTGATGGGAAAAAAACCTATGAACCAGCGCAATGTGCGCACTGTGAGGGATTCGGGTGCACAATATGCAACAAAACCGGCACCGTTCTTGTCACGGCGCCCAAACGGCAGTGTCCGCAGTGCGAGGGAGCCGGATGCATTTATTGCGGGTTCACCGGCTGGGCAGAACCAAAGGGCAAGTACGATTGATCTGCCATTTTTATCAGGAGAATTTTGCGTCAACTCTTTTTGGAATTACGCACTCTTCAAACCGTTTGGCAAAAAACCTGTCCGTCATACCAGCAATAAAGTCCCGCACGAGTTCGGCATCAGTTGCGGTTTTTAAGTACCGGGGATTGATCCAGCCGGTTTTTATATAATCTGTAACAATTTTTGAGTCCCTTCGCTCCGATTCGAGATCCTGCAAATATGTCTCAAACAGGGTAGCATACATCCGTTCAATCTTTGAGCGCTCTTTTATGAGTTTTTCGTTATTGTAGATGTTTGTCCTGCTGAACTCCCGTAGCCCGATTAATGCCGTCTCGACTTTATGGCTGTATGCGATATACCCCTCATTTTCGCTCTCGCTGTTTTCCAGCAGATCGTAGATCAGGGTATTAATTATCTCGCGGTTGGAACTCCCCAAAACGGCTGTACATTCTTCCGGTAATGGAACTGAATCATCGATCAGCCCAATCTCCTTTGCATCCTGGATATCCCGGCCTATATAGGCAATCGTGTCAGCAAACTTGACCACGCAGCCTTCAAGCGTCATAGCAGCTCCGCTCTGTCTGCCCTCGGAATTGTCCTGCACTTTTTTATCAAACGCTGCCCAGCTCCCGCATGGTAAGGGGGTGATACGAAGATCATCTGCCTCGCCGTTGTGGCAGAGGATTCCGTCGAGCACCTGCATTGTCAGATCCTGATCTTCGATCCGGTCAAGGAACTGCACGCTCTGGACATTGTGAAAAAATCTGCCAATGCCGTACTGTTCGCAGAGTGCAGAGAGGCAGGTCTCGCCAAAGTGGCCGTACGGGATGTGACCGATGTCATGCCCGAGTGCGATCGCTTCAATGAGATCTTCGTTCAGCCGCAGGCAACGCCCGATCGTCCGCGCTATCTTCGAGACGAGCTGGACATGGATCACCCGGTGGGTAATGTGGTCGTTTTCAACAAGGTAAAAGACCTGGGTCTTGTCAATGTAACGCGTGTATGCCCTTGTATGGATGATCCGGTCAGCATCCCGGGAGTAGGGGGTACGGATATCTTCTGCTGTCCGGTTGTGGCGGCGTGTTGCATCGGCACTGGTTGCGGCAAGAGGGGAGAGGAGAGATTCCCGTTTACCTGTCATGGTACGAATGGCCGAATCGAGTTTTTTATCTAAAAACTGTAAACGATCCCGTTTTTTCATGTTGTTCGTCTATTCTGTGTCGGGATGTATTAATCCTGACGCAGGGAAAATAAAAAAACTCTGGTTCCTTGACCCGCCGTTACACAGTCAATGGGATTTTTATTCAACAACGATGAAAAATGGAATTCCCGGCGGCCCTGTTCATGCACCGGGATGAATTGTGGGGTTACTTTCACTCTGGACCGGTTAACAGCCCGTCTGATCAGCATTGTTTATTGAGCTAGTCAGTTATTCTGACCCTGTCTCCAAGAAATGGCTGGAGAAGGTTAAAGAGGTACGATCCCTGGGAGTACATCAGATCGAATTTGTGCCGATGCCCTACCATTTCAATGGAGAGACTGTCTTGCGTTGAGGTTCTTGTCTCGCAAGCGATCTCTGCCCATACAATACCGGTCATAGGGATGGTAATGGACCCCGGAGCACCGGCAGCGATGGCATCGATCGGCATACTGAGATACCGCTGCCAGGGCCCGGAGGTCCAATCCTTTGCCCGGAAATGAGCGATCTCATCTAAGGTCTCTTCAATGTTGCAGGACTCCTCCATCACATCGTCATCAGCTTCAGACATTTTTTCATCAGTGTCCGGGTTCCATGAGCAGAAGATGAGACGCTGTGGTGTAACGAGCAGGGTATAGTGGATCACCGAGATGAGACCCTGCTCAAGGAAAGGCACAATGCCGATAATCCGTTCAGGGCCACCACTTATGGCTGCACCTTGCGTAACCGTGGGATGAAGCGGGGTATCAGTCCTGATGACCGCAGGAGAACCCGCAGGGATCTTTCCTTCAACCGGGTGACCGCAATGCCCGCAGAACCTTGCGTCAGGCACCAGTACTCCACCGCACTCTGTACAGAAATTCTGGCCGGGTCTCATTAAAAGACCGGTGAGCGGGCAGCTTATAAAAAATGTGCAGTTTTCTTTTTCCTGCGCTTAACCGGTGGAATAAATGGTCCTGCTGCAAGATAAACGGGATGATTTCCACATCTTTATTGTCTAATGACAACAACTGGTACGAGTACACGATAAGAATTTTTAAAAAGGGATACTATGGCAAAGAACAATACCCAATCAAAAAAAGCAGAAGAAGAGTGCAAGAGCGAATGCTCCAGCTGCGCAACCGCATCCTCCTGCTCTTCGGAAAAGAAAGGTCCGGCCGGCCTCCCGCCAAAAGCAGTAATTGATGTAAAGCATGTTATCATGGTGCTCAGCGGCAAAGGTGGCGTAGGAAAATCAACAGTTTCAGTGAATCTTGCATACGCCCTCTCGAACCACGGCAAAAAAGTCGGCCTTCTCGATCTCGATATGCACGGCCCCAATGTCCCAAAGATGCTGGGCATCGAAGACCACAAGCTCGCGATTTCCGGCGACCGGATTGAGCCGGTTCGTGTCACTGGCATGTTATCGGTTCTCTCGATGGCGTTCCTGCTCCCCGATACGAGCACGCCAATCATCTGGCGAGGACCGATGAAGATGGCTGCTATCCAGCAGTTCCTTGCTGAAGTGAACTGGGGTACGCTTGACTACCTTGTCGTTGACCTCCCCCCGGGCACCGGCGATGAGGCGCTCACGATTGCCCAGCTTGCCCCAAACGTTCGCGGAGCAGTCATTGTGACAACCCCTCAGGATGTTGCCACCATGGATGCAAGAAAATCGGCAAAATTCATAGAAAAACTCGGCCTCCCGGTCATTGGGATCATCGAGAACATGAGCGGCATGCTCTGCCCCCACTGTGGTGTTGAGATCGATCTCTTTGGAAAAGATGGCGGTAAAAAGATTGCAGAAGAACTTAAGGTGCCATTCCTTGGAGCAATACCCATTGATATCGAGATGCGCAAGGCCGGCGACGAAGGCCGACCGTTCATCATCAGGCGTGGCAGCAGCACCAGCCCGACATGGACTGCGGTTGATAAGGTAATGGAATCCCTCATCAAAGTTGTCGAGGGATAAGCAAATGGACTACCTGCGGGTTCTCACCGGAACGGAAAAACCGCTTCCGATCTACACAGGAATCATCTCCTGCCTTGAAAACCCGCTGGTCTTTCCTGACCTGATCGAACCGATTTACAGGGAAGCAATGACAATGGACGATGAAACCCTTGACAGGTTCCGCTTCTCCTTAATCCGGCTCCAGCTATATTCAGATATTCACCGCAATGAAGATATGGAAAAAGCAATGCACATCAAGTATGTTGCACAGGTGCTCGAAAAAGTGGTCTATGGCACGCTGATCATGGAGCGCGAAGACCTGTCCGCTGAGTGATTTTTTTAGCCCGACCACAACACTATTATCGGGGTGCATTTGCACTGGTGATACCTATATGTGCAACCCCGCGAAACACTAGTTACAATACTAAACTCTTGCAAATTTTTTAGTATCCATTTATTAAGAATATCAATAATTTTACCCTTTCCGGAGAATACAAATGACATCACGCATGCAATCCCCGCACACAACCTGTCCGGGTTGCCAGGAAGAGGTTTTTCTCGATGAGCTCGTGAGTGGCAAATGCCCGCTCTGCGGCTGCTCGTTAGAGGAATTCGATGACGCATTCGGGGAGTATGAAGGCATCCTCGACCGCTCTGACTTATCGTGGCTGATCTTCAACTACTTTGTCTTCAAAAAATTCGTTGACTTAGGGGTGCCCCCCCACCAGATCATGGAGTTTGTTGCAGTCTACGAACAGAACGCAGAAAAACCCCCTGAAGAATGGAACAAGACCGGCTTTACTCTTGAGATTCCCATGAAACTATTGGATCAGATCAGGCCCAAACATTGTGCCAGTTGTAAAAAATTATTCTTCCGTGGTGGGAAGAAACAGATCAAAGGCGATATGCGCAAGGCAGCAATCGCAGTCGGGTATGTCTGCGACAAGTGCTGATTTTTTTTTTAATTTTTCCTGATTTTTGCCAACGCCAGTTTTTCGATTGCTGTGGTATCGGCACCCGGTGTGATTGTAAGCTTGTGGTTCTGCACGGCACTGTCTACAAAACCTTTGCCCGTTGGAGTGCGGATGATTAAGGTGGTATTACCCGCAGGGCTCCCGATCGATCCGGCAGAGATATCGGATAGCACAGCGGTTAGATCCGTGCAGTAGTGACAGCCTTTGCGGATGCAGGTCTCGAGTTCTGCGAGCGGTACGATGGTCGTGGTGCCATCGTGTTTGAGGATATTAAGTTTCCCTTTCACATCCAGTTTTTTGATATCGTGCGGTTCTAACTTGAGTTGAGTGTGAAGTTTTCCCTGGATGAGGGCTTCGTAATCGAAAGTCTCGGTACAGAACAAACCTATTACCAGCCGGATTGCATTCCCATACGGTACGAGCAGATCGTTATCGCTCTTTCGCATTCGTGCAACTGCCTGCACTGCACAGGGAACCCCGATGACTGCTATCCTCTTGAATTTCCGTTCAACAACCGCGTGCTTGAGCGCAGCAAGGAGCGGCACCCACCAGCTGTAACGGCTGCCTGCCTGTTGTATGAGGAGATCGGATTTCGTGATAATAACCGAGGAGGGTTTGAGAGTCCAGCGATCTTCAGTGACCGTCACGATGGCATCAATCAGACCCTGGTCGAGTGCATTGACAAGGATCGCCGTTACTGCCCCCCCGCTCTGTTTGTGCGGGACTTCAAATGCTGATTTCCCACACGCAATTTCGAGATACTTCCCGAGCGTCTCTGCTGGTTGTTCGCCAACACGGGGGCACACTGAATAACACGCCCCGCAGTTTACACTATCGGTTGCCTGTTTGCAGTACCCGCTGCTCTTTGGGGCAAGCACCATCTCCCCTTCATCAAAAGATATGGCATCTGCCGGACAGACCGCCACGCAGGCACCACAGCCTGAACATTTGCCCGTATCCCAGACCTCACTTTTTAAATCGCGATAATTTTTGAGTGCCATCGTCATCACTCCCAAGTATATTTGTTTGCAAACGGCCGTGCACTTGCCGGTGAAATCCGCGTGTAGTCAGAGGCCAGCAGGGGGACCGGGTCGATACCGAACTGTTTTGCAAAATCCTCGATGATCGGTTTGATCATCGCTTTCTGTTCTTCAGTTGCCAGGGTCTGTTTGGCACCGACACCAAGATGCAGTTCATCCACCGGACCACGGACAAGGATTTCTCCGCCATGGATACCGCTGCCAACCCCCCGCTCTGATATCGGTGTAATTCCAGTAAGACCTAAGACTATGAGAAGACCGCCAGCCATATATTCACCCAAAAATGCCCGCGCTGCCCCCCCGACAACAAGGATCGGTCGCTTCTCCATGTATTGTTTCATATGGATGCCGCCGCGGTACCCGATATTGTCCCGGACATAGACCCTGCCGCCCCGCATACTGTGAGCTACTGCATCGCCGGCGCTCCCGTAGATGATGACTTTACCCTTGTCCATGGTATTACCGGGCGCATGATCGGCGTTGCCGTTGACAATGATCGTAGGCCCGCTCATGAACATGCCCAGATCGCCGCCAGGTACACCGTTCACAGTGATGGTAACTCCATCGCCTCTCACACCGTCACCAATAAAACGCTGGCCTAAAACATTATCAATGATGATCTCTGTGGCACCATTAACAATCGCAGCCCGGATCTTCTGGTTTAACGGGGTGTAGTGGAGCCTGTGCGCATCAATGTGTACCGTAGTCATCTTTTACGCCCCCACGGTCTTGACATCAAGGACTTCCATCAGACCTTCGTCCAGCATATAACCCCGGAGCCGGTCGCGGTTGCCCCGCAGGCTCTCTATGCTGTTGATACCCGCTGCCCCCATAAGTTCTGCCAGTTCGAGTGTCCAGCCGTGGATGAGATTTTCCACCTGCACGGAATTGGTTTCAGGGTCGAGTCTCTTTACCAGTTCGGGTTTCTGGGTGGCAATACCCCACGCACAATTGCCCTGGTAACAGGTACCGCAGACCCGGCAGCCCATCGCAACCAGTGCGGATGTGCCGATGTAGACTGCATCTGCACCAAGACAGATGATCTTTGCTACATCTGCACTTTCGCGGATACCACCGCTTGCAATGATGGAAACTTTGTGCCGGATACCCTGCTGCCGGAGTTTGGCATCAACGCTGGCAACCGCAGCTTCGACCGGTATACCCACGTGATCCCGGAAGACCCGGGGAGCCGCTCCGGTCCCGCCACGGAACCCGTCAATGACAACGGCATCAGCAGATGAACGGGCGATACCCGCAGCAATTGCAGCAGAGTTATGGACTGCGGCAATTTTTACAAAGACCGGTTTTTTCCATTCGGTGGCTTCTTTCAGGCCGCGTACCAGCTGCTTGAGATCTTCGATACTGTAGATGTCGTGGTGCGGTGCCGGGCTGATCGCATCGCTCCCTTCTGGAATCATCCTTGTGCAGGACACATCTGCACAGACTTTCTCGCCCGGCAGGTGCCCGCCAATGCCCGGTTTTGCTCCCTGGCCTATCTTGATCTCAATAGCAGCTCCGCGTTCGAGGTAGTTGATGTCCACACCAAACCGACCCGATGCTACCTGGACAATCATGTTCTTCTGGTACGGGTAGAGGGACTCGTGAAGGCCGCCTTCCCCTGTTCCCATGAAAGTGCCAATCCGGCTCACGGCTTTTGCCAGAGCGGTCTGGGCATTGAGGCTTATGGCTCCATAGCTCATGTGACCGATCATAATCGGGGTCTCAATCTGGAGATTGGGAGTGAGTTTTGTTATGAGTTCGACTTCGCCATCCGGGAGTTGCTTTAACGTAAGCGAAGATGGTTTCTTACCGATATAGGTGCGCAACTCCATAGGTTCACGCAGGGGATCGATGCTCGGGTTGGTTACCTGGCAGGCATCCAGCACCAGCCGGTCAAAGATGACCGGGTACGGTTGTGCATTTCCCATACCTGCAAGAATAATCTTTCCGGTTTTTGCCTGGTTGAAGATCGCTTCCCTGACTTCCCGGGTCCAGAGCGGGTGGCTCCGGTAATCATTGGGTTTTTCTTCAATATCGATCGCATCGCGGGGGCAGAAGGCCAGACAGCGGTGGCAGGCGACACAATTCCGGGAATTTATCCGGATATCGTCTCCTTCTTTTCTGTACACGCCATAGGAGCAGTTTTCTATACAGCGTCCGCAGGACATGCAGCGGTCAGGATCAATTGAGACTTTGAATTTTAGAGGGGTGCTCCCGATGCTCATGAGTACACTCTCCCGATCACCGGTTCGCCGGCTTTTGGCATTGAGATGTTCTCAACATCCGGATCGATCCTGCGGATGGCCGCTTCTTCGCTGGAAATGTAGAGGCGATCTCCGGATTCTCCGCTGACAAGGGGGCGGAGCTTGATCCGGTCAGTGAATCCCACAAGCGAATGTTCGTTGGCAACACAGATTGCAAACGGGCCATTCATGAGTGCAGGACCATAAGTGAGTCGTATGGCCCGGTTAAGTTCCTGCTCCTTTGGGGGCATCAGGTCAATCTCTTCCCAGAACGGGGGGGCCAGTGCCCGCACTGCCAGTTTCTCTGATAGCCCGTGTTTCCGGACAAGCAGATCTACTAAGTATGCAACAACTTCTGTGTCGGTATACATGGTACATTTGTAGCCGAAACTCTCAATGTAGCGCCGGTTGGTACCATAGGAGGTGATCTCCCCGTTATGCACAACGCTCCAGTTTAAGAGATTGAAAGGGTGTGCCCCGCCCCACCAGCCGGAAGTATTTGTGGGGTAACGGTTGTGGGCAAGCCAGAGATATCCTTTGTAATCCTCAATCCGGTAAAAGTTTGCCACATCTTCCGGCCAACCTGCGGCTTTGAATACTCCTAAATTTTTTCCTGAAGAGAAGATCAGCGCACCGTTCTTTTCCGCGTTCACCTTCATGACCAGATGAGTCACGATGTCTTCATCAGGGGTGGTACTTTTCGGCATCAGGCTCCGGTCAGGGCGAAAGAAATATCTCCAGGGGGTGTGGACTTTCCTTATATTGGGCTGCTCATACGTCTTGATCTGCTCATCGTGGACAATGGTTCCCCATTTCTCGAGCAGGGTATCAAGGGCTCCCTTGTTCTCGCGGATATTATCAAAGAATACATGCAGCGCATAGTAGTCCTTATAATCCGGGTATATACCGTATGCGACATAGCCGGCTCCCTCGCCGCTCCCGCGCTCATCCATCATAGCGAGCGATTCCCTGATCTTCCCGCCATCCATGAGCTGGCGGTTCCTGTCAATTACTCCAATTATACCACACATATTATCACAGAGAACGATGATCCATTATACTGAGACTTTCCTGATTTCAATATGAGCATTCGCTCAATAATGTAAGTGAAATAGATATAAATACGATTGGGTGGAACCTTTCTTCCATTATGTCAGCAGACGTAACGAAGATGCTCAAGAAAATTGAGGCAGACAAAGTCAAATTTATCCGCCTACAGTTCACGGATATCCAGGGGATGCCAAAAAACGTTTCAATCCCCGCCATCCAGGCTGAGAAAGCCCTGACGGAAGGAATCTGGTTCGATGGATCCTCTGTTGAAGGATTTGCTCGGATTGAAGAATCCGACATGATCTTAAAACCGGACCCGTCAACCTACGCACTCCTCCCATGGAGACCACAGGAAGGGAAGGTCGCGCGATTTATCTGCGACGTCCAGACGTATGGTAACAAGCCCTTTGATGGGGACCCCCGTTACATCCTCCGTAAGACCATTGCTGATGCGGCAAAGATGGGTTATACGTTCAACACCGGACCAGAACTTGAGTTTTTCCTGTTCAAGATGTATGATGGCATACCCACAACGGAATTTGTGGATCACGGCGCATATTTCGATCTCGCTCCGACAGACTCTGCAGAAGATGTCCGGCGCGATGTTGTCCTGGCACTGAGTGACATGGGATTTGAGATTGAAGCCTCCCACCACGAAGTTGCTGACAGCCAGCACGAGATTGATTTCAAATATGGCGATGTCCTGACCACTGCTGACCGTGTGATTACGTTCAAATTTGCAACAAAATCAATTGCTCTCCAGTACGGGCTTCACGCGTCGTTCATGGCAAAGCCCATTGGGGGTATCAATGGCAGCGGTATGCACACCCACGGTTCACTCTCGAAGAACGGTAAAAATTCCTTCTTTGATGCCAATGCAGAACTTCAGATCTCCGATACCGCGATGTATTATATTGGCGGTCTCTTAAAGCACGCAAAGGCAATCACGCGTGTGGCTAACCCGACCATCAACTCGTACAAGCGCCTTGTTCCCGGCTATGAAGCACCCTGTTACATATCGTGGAGTGCAGCCAACCGTTCTGCTCTTGTCAGGGTTCCGGCAGCCCGCGGCAACAGCACCCGTGCAGAGTTCCGCAGCCCTGACCCGATGTGCAACCCGTACCTGACATTTGCCTGCATGCTTGCAGCAGGTCTTGACGGTATCAAGAATAAGATCATGCCACCGGAATCAACGAACACGAACATCTATCACCTCAATGCAAAAGACCGAAAGAGGCTTCACATCGAAATGCTCCCGGCAAGCCTTGCTGAAGCAAATGCAGCAATGCTCAAGGATGAAGTCATCTGCAAGACTCTCGGCGAGCATGTTGTAGAGAATTTAACCCGTATCGCAGAGATGGAAACCGATTCCTTCCGGCTCGCAGTTCACCCGTGGGAACTGGAAAGGTACCTGGCAACATACTAATTTTCTATTTTTTTTTAAGAGATTCTGCACCCGATGAAAACCATGTACCGCATTCTCTATGTTGATGACGAACCCGATCTCCTCGATATCGGAAAGTTGTTCCTTGAACAATACGGGGATTTTATTGTAACTACGGCACTGAGCGCACCTGATGCGATCTGTTTGCTCGAACAGGAAAAATTCGATACCATCATTTCCGATTACCAGATGCCGGGTATGGATGGCATCAGGTTCCTTATCGAAGTGCGGACACGCTTTGGACAGGTTCCATTCATCCTGTTCACCGGCAGGGGCAGGGAAGAGGTGGTAATCCAGGCGATCAACAATGGTGTGGACTTCTATCTTCAGAAAGGTGGTGAGCCCAAGAGCCAGTTTGCCGAACTCTCGCACACGGTCAAGTCAGCGGCATCACGGAAAAGAGCGGATGATTCACTTGCAGAGAGCAGGGAGAATTACCGCCAGATCGTTGAGACTACCCGTGAAGGAATCTGGATGTTCAATGATCAGTATGTTACCACTTATGTCAATGAGCGAGTGGAGGAGATGCTCGGTTATACAGCAGAAGAGATGATAGGAAAACCTTTCAGATCTTTCATAGCCGAAGATGATCTTCCGGACCATGAGGAGAAAGTAAAGGCAAGAAAGAGCGGATTTTCTGATACCCATGAGCGGAGAATCGGAAGAAAAGACGGTGCCATATCCACATTCCTTGTCTCTACTACCCCTTTGATCGGAAAAGACGGGTCCTTTCATGGATCCTTTGCAATGTTTACTGACATCACCGAGCGCAAACGGGCGGAAGAAACTCTCCTGCGGGTGAACCATAAACTCAATGTACTCTCCCAATTGACCCGACAGGATTTAACCACTCAGATTTTTATCCTGAACAGTTACCTAGAGATGGTAAAAAAACAGGCAACCGGACCGGATGAAATTATTAAGAATGTTGAACGCGGTGAGCGAGCAGTCAGGTCTATCAAAGAGATTACAGAATTTACCAAAGATTACTACACCATGGGAGAAAGGCCGGCGAAATTTCAGAATGTCAAACTGACGTTCCTGCTTGGTCTATCCCACATATCAACCGGTGAACTCCGGCACAGCATTGAAACGGAGAATCTCGAAATCTTTGGCGATCCCCTGCTCGAAACTGCATTCCAGGGACTCCTTGAGAACTCGGTAGAGCACGGTGGCCATGTCAGCCTTATACATGTGGGGTACACCGTTATTCCTGAGGGAGTCATTATTGTCTTTGAAGACAACGGCATTGGCGTCCCTCATGAGAAAAAAGAGAAGATCTTTTTACATTGTGAGGGGAGCCGGGCCTCAGTGCGAAGTCTTTTTTTTGTGCGGGAGATACTTGACATAACCGGCATCACAATTCACGAAAATGGTGAGCCGGGCAAAGGAGCACGGTTCGAGATGACCGTGCCAAAGGGAGCATTCCGGATCAGTTTGTAGTAAAACTTATCGCAGAATAAAAAATAATGGCGCAATTTTTTTAACATCCACCCATGCGATCCTAAACAAGGCGTTACAATATTATCCTGCGCGTTTTTTCATAACGGCTAAATATAGGAAATAACTTTCGAATCTATGTGTGAAATTTATTTTGATTTACATAATATTTATAAACCTAGGAATACAACTTCCTTCTAACAATCTTACAACCCTACAAAACAAACTCACTGAAAAGAGCAGGAGAGAAAAACCAGCGATTCAGCCAGGCAGCATTCCACCGGACTTAAAATCCGGCATTGGACACTGGCAAAAATTGCCGTCATGATCATCTCATGTTCGGAAAATGGTTTAAGAACCAAGAGTAACAATGCAAAAACAATTCAGGTGAAATGAATGGCAATAGATACTGGAACAACTGCATGGATCCTGGCCTCAACGGCGCTCGTGATGCTCATGACGCCTGCGGTAGGATTCTTTTATGGCGGGCTCGTGCGCAGGAAAAATTTCATATCCATGATTACCCTGTCGTTTGTGGCCTTCGCACTGGTGAGTATCCAGTGGGTACTTATAGGGTATTCACTGGCGTTTGGAAATGATCCGGCCAACTCCCTCAACTGGTTTATCGGCAACCTGCAATACATGGGACTGAACAATGTGGGAATGGACCCCGGTCCTTACAGCACCGCAATACCCGGACTGCTGTTCATGGTATTCCAGCTTGTGTTTGCCACAGTAACGATGGCAATTGTTACTTCAGGGTTTGCAGAGCGCATCAAATTCAGTGCATACCTTGTATTCGCACTCCTCTGGACAACGATCGTCTATGACCCGCTCGCTCACTGGGTGTGGGGCGGGGGTTGGGCTGCACAGTTCGGTGCGCTTGACTTTGCAGGGGGAACTGTCGTTCACATCAGTTCAGGGTTTGCCGCGCTTGCTCTGGCACTGGTCATAGGAAAACGTGTTGGCTTTGGCAAATATTCCATGGAACCCAACAACATCCCGTTGACAATCCTTGGCGCAGCCCTCCTCTGGTTTGGCTGGTTCGGGTTTAACGCTGGAAGTGCACTGGGGGCAAACGGTCTTGCAGCCCAGGCGTTTGTTACTACAAACACCGCAGCAGCAGCTGGTGCGATGGCCTGGCTCCTGATCAGCTGGATTCATGGAAAACCAAGTTCACTCGGTTTTGTCAGCGGAGCAGTCGCCGGGCTTGTAGCAATCACACCCGGAGCCGGGTATGTAACTCCCATGGCAGCTATATTGATTGGCGCTGTTGGTGGTGCAGTCTGTTATGGCATGCTGCTCTTCCGCATGAAAAAAGGTCTTGATGAGAGCCTCGATGCATGGGCAATTCACGGTATGGGTGGTCTCTGGGGAGCGCTCGCTACAGGTATCTTTGCCGTGGCAGCAGTAAACGGTGCATCCGGCCTGATTGAAGGGAACGTACACCAGTTCGTTGCCAATGCAGCAGGTGCTTTTGCGGCGGTCATCTACGCGTTTGTTGTCACCTACATCCTTGCAGTAATTATCGATAAAACCATCGGACTGCGGGTCAGTGAGGAAGAAGAATATGTCGGTCTTGATATCTCCCAGCACGGTGAACGCTGCTGAGCAGGAGGATTCAACATGAAAATGATAAAAGCAATCATTAAACCGGAACGCTTCGAGTTTGTAAAAAAAGCACTTGAGGAAAAAGGCTTCAATGGTATGACCATCACCGAGGTCAAAGGCAGGGGCGAACAGAAAGGAATTACTCTCGAGTACCGTGGGGGCCAATATATCGTTGATCTCCTGCCAAAAATTCAGTTGGAGATTGTTGCCCGGGACACGGATGTTGACATGATCGTCACCATCATTATCGACTCAGCCCGGACCGGAAAGATTGGCGATGGCAAGATCTTTATCCTGCCGGTCGAGAAGTCGATCCGGATCCGTACCGGGGAAACCGAGTCATAAAAAATCTCCAAAAAACTGATGCGGACTTTTTTTTTGGCTCTACCCGGTCAAGAAAAAAGTTCAATCCAAAAAAATACCAAATTTTTGGTCATGTCACACAATTACGATTCTCCCTACATACGCACAATCGTAAACAGGTCTGTCTCTCTTTTATGAAATTTCAAAGCAGATTGTTATTTAGTATAATGGTAGAAATTTAATACTGCAATTATGATCCCGTGGCTGAATTCCAATTTTAAAAATTTCAAACCGAATGCCAAAATCGCCCTCAACGCCACGCGGCACATGAATAAAGTTGAGCGGAAAAAACTCTTTTCTCCGGATATTGAGCCGATGAGAACTGCGGAGGGACGCTGGTTCGAAGCTATTGTATACGAGATGTTTTTAGAGATCTCCAAAAACTCAGACCGGATAAAATACCTTGCCATGAAAGGTGCTGATGCTCCCCATCAGCGTGAAGGGGTCCAGCTCGGTCAGAACGGTATTTTTTATTCGAAATATGGTGACATTACCGTAAGAGGTAACGGTCAGGATCTAGCGGAGTTCGACCTGCTTTTAGTCGACTCGGACAACCATATTGCATTTGCTGAAGTGGTCACATCCCCGGCTGACTTAAAAGAATTTGAAGCCGAGATTGAATTCAAGAAAAAACTTCTTGGGTATCTCTACAACCAGAAGACTACACCATTTCTGCTGGTCTCATCATTTGATCTCTCCAACTATTCAGTAGTTAAACGATTGGCCAGGGACAAAACAAACGCAATCATCCACACCAGCTCGTGCGAGCAGATCAAATCGTTAGTGAAACACTACCGCCCCCGTATCCTCTATAACAATCCCGATAACCACCCAAAACTGATCCGGGCAACGGACATCCCGACAAAAAACCCGTTCGATTACAAACGCTATCATGACGAAGTGCGTACCCAGTTTTTTACCGAGATCGCAAAACCGAGCGGTAAGAAAAATATGGAGTTAACGAGCCAGACCGGACAGATTGTCAAGAAGGTGTTATACGGCGGACTGTTTCCCCCGGCAATAAAAGCTCTCTGTGATTCCTACGGGCTCTCAGTGAAAGGAAAAAAGATCGAGTTTGCAGATTTTTCAAAATATTATTCAAAAGCGATCATCGCAACCGATCTCCCCGGGTTTGAATTGATCATCTACCTGCGATCAAAACAGAAGAAAGAGTACCACAAAATGGTGCAGGTAAAAGACGGACACTTCAAATTTGAACGCCCGACACCTCCCAAGGTAGGGTTCTTCCTCTGGTTAGAAGCGATCCAGCCATCACTTGGCACAAGAATTACCCTTCAGGTACTCGATACTTTTTCTATAAAGGGACAATCGTAAAAACGATAAACTGTCTTTAAGTATTTGTTATCTACCGGATCCGCGATGATTTCTTTTTAAGCGCACTACATAAAAAAAAGGCTCTTCGTCATTTACTATGGGTTGAAAAAGAAGGCTCATTGCTATTTTGAATGGGTAACACATGTATTGGGTAGAATACAAAGATGGGGGCTGATGCCCCCATACCCCCAAACACGATGAACGCCGCCGCCCCCGACGGGGCGCCCCCGCGGCGGTTTTAATGAGTGAAATGTTGAAACCGTCTTGCCCCGCCGTGCCTCGGAGAGGCCCTGAGGCGGGGAACCCTCACATTTTTTTTGTACTGTATCTTACCCACACGAAATGTCGGAGAGCCAAAAAAAAGGATATTCCAGTCTTGCCCGGAAAAAAAATACCGGGAATAATTCCCGGCGCAGACGTTTTATTATGTCAGCGTTTTAGTCGAGCAGCTGGCCCATCGCCTCATCGCGACGTGCTTCCATGACGTACTTGATTTTAGAGACTTTCGCTGAATCCTCGGTCAGTGCCATTAAGTCATCGCGGGACATGGTCGAGAGCCGGAAGTTCCTGCTGCCGGCCATGATCTGCTGGAGACCGGTCCTGAACTTCTGGGCATAGGTGTAGATACCGACTGCACCCATGGGGATCTCTTTCATGCGGGGACCGAATTTCTCCTTGAGGTCCTCGTAGCAGACAAAGATCTCTTCCATATTGTTGCCGTACTTGGAAACTGACTTGGGCAGGTCGCCTTCTTTGATCCACTTCTCGATATTCTTACCAACCATTCCTGGGATCATGAGGCCACGGCCCATGCAGACTGCCTTGAAGTACGGGCTTCCCATGGCAAGTGCCTTGAATGCGCCGGGTTCATCTGAGAAACCACCGGCCATTGCAAGGTCAGGTACACGGAAACCCTTCTTGTCGAGCTTGCAGGCGAATTCATAAGCAAGTGACTGCAGGTAGAACGAGGGAATACCCCATTCGTTCATCATCGGCCACGGGCTCATGCCGGTTCCACCGGGAGCTCCATCGATGGTGAGCAGATCGATTTTTGCTTCGGAACTGTACCGGAGGGCCATTGCCAGCTCTACCATGGAGTACGCGCCGGTCTTTAAGGTAACACGCTTGAATCCGATGTCACGGAGGCGGTCAACTTCTTCTAAGAACCCTTCCTTGGTAACAAAGCCGAGCCGGGAGTGGCGCTCGAACTCCTTGATAGCTCCAGCCTTGAATGCGGCCTGGTTCTCCTTAAGAGTCGGGTCGGGCAGAACGATATAGCCCCGCTTCTTGAGCTCGATTGCACGTTCAAGAGACTTGACCTTGATCTCGCCGCCAATGCACTTGGCACCCTGTCCCCACTTGAGTTCAATGGTATCCAGGTTGTGTTTGCTGGCGACATACTCCGCGGTTCCAAGCCGGGTGTCTTCAACATTCATCTGGACAAGGATCTCTCCAAAGCCATCGTGGAATTTCTTATATACACTGATACGGCGATCCATCTCGGGGGACTCGATAACCTTACCTTTGTTATCGCGTTTTAAGCCCGGATCAATCCCGCAGACGTTCTCACCGCAGACACACGTGATACCAGCGATCGCTGCACCGATGGCAAAATGTTCCCAGTTTACCCGTGCAATTTCTGTTGATCCCAGTGCACCGGTAAAGATGGGCAGGCGCATCCTGACTTTTTTGTCCCAGCCGTACTCGGTCTCGGTGTTCACATCTGAAAAGATTGCAGTGTCCGGACCGGCTTCGACGCCATCGGGAAGACCGTATGCACCGACTGCATATCCCTGGATATTGAGATGGGAGTAATCGATCGGGTAATTCTTGTCTGCACCTGCGGTGATTTCACCGAACGGGCCGGGATAGAGAACTTCCCTGCCCCGAAACGATGATAACCAGATCTCACAGCTGCCTTTGCATCCGTCTATGCACCGGGTACAGATACCTGAACACGGGGCTACATCCCTTGAGCGGTTCACTGTTCCGGTTGCTTCATTCGCATTTGGCTGTCTAAGATTCATTAATACACTCCATTTGAATAACAAAATCTCCCCAGTGAAAACACGATAGGGAATGTTTGAGCGAAGATTGATCTCAAACTAAGTTTATTTAAAACTCATTCACTAATAAGCGCTTGCTTTCCACCCCATTATAAGTGTTTCGTTTTTTTCTTGCAATGGCAATACATTTCCACCCCATTTTTTCATAAAATCGAATCAAAAAATGAAAATCTCAAAAAAAATCAAAAACCAAAAAAATGAAAATTTCAGATCCTGATCA
>JAUYTV010000035.1 GCA_030694985.1 Methanoregula sp. | reverse complement strand
ATGGAACACAGGTTCGAAAAGAACTACGGTTTTTATAAATATTACCCGTTCCACAGTGTATCTGTACGTCCAGCGTGCTGAATTCTATGTAGCGCTCAATAACATTGCATCCGGAGTGGCATGACGGCACCTGAGAAAACCGGGGGGTATAGATTGCGTATTCACAGGAGTGTAAAACAAAAAATGGATACGAGCTCTGGCGTATCAGAAACCATCGGCGCTATCCTGCTTGTCTCGATTGTAGCAGTATTGATCGCCGTTATCGGGATCTACCTCTTCTCCCAGCCGGTTCCTCAGAAAACTCCCAACCTGAATTTCATGACGGGCACCAACAGTTCAAAAACAACCTTATATCTCTACCATAACGGGGGCGACACCATGAATGTAGGTGAATTCAGCGTGTTGCTCGATGGAAGACCGGCGGGATCATACTGTGTCGAAGGCGGCGGGAGCCAGTGGTCACTGGGAAAGAACCTGGTAGTCCCCATCACCCCCGCAACAATGCCGCAGAGCGTCCAGCTCATCTACAATAGCACCGGCTATACCGGTGGTACTAGCTCGTGTGGTGGTGGTGGCGGTGGGACTGCCCTGCTCGATGATGCATCGGTGAACATTGTGAGTTCTGTGACGGTCATGCCGGACCAGCTCCCGTACCTTGACTGTTCGGCGGTGAGGAACTGGGACTGTGCGGATCAGATCCCCGATGAAATTCTCTATAGCAGAGCTCAGGCGGTTACAGTATCAAAACGAATCGCCTTTATGCAATGGGCGCAAGCGCGTGGTACAATAATAGGCGGGGCAAGGAATCATCTCAATATTACCGTCCAAGGACCAAATTCGACTATACATATAGCTAACGCAGCAAATCCTAACTGCGATGGCGGAACGCTCTATCAATTGTCAAATGGTGACAAAGTGCAAATCACCTTTATTTCAAACCCGGATTATTTTACCGTCTATGGATCTGCACCCCAGATCTGGGAAATAACTGCCGGGGGTGCTTCGAGGATGAGAACGAATATTATCTTTGCAGCAAATGGGACGAATATATTATACAGTGGAAGAACCATTTGTCATGCATATATAGCCAATTATTCCGCTCTTGATTCTACTCTTGATGTTACGACTACAACTCCCGGCAGGGTAACTTCCCTGATAGTCAATGAAAGCCATGTGATTGAAGGCACAACCGCAACGGTTGTCAAACTCGTTAATGTCCAGCCTATTGCAAGCGGACTGTTTTTAGTGACATATGGTGCGAATACAGCACCGATTTATACTATCAGCTGGGCAGATGCGATCCAGTTTGGAGGAGTCAATCAAACCGGGCTCGGTTTCTCATAGTCCTCTTTTTTTGCTTATTTCCGTTTTGAATGGCTAACGCATGTATTGAGAGGATTACAAAGATGGGGACTGATGCACCCGGTGCGACCGAACGCGATGAACGCCGCCGCACCAAAAAGGGACGCCCCCTCAGGCGTTTTCGATCACCTGAATACAAAAAAGTACATTTTGCCCCACCGTGTGCTTCATGAGCCCGACTAAAATAAAACGAGCACGCATCTCCATCTCCTGTTGCGGGCATAATCTTTTGTTTGACCTTTCTTTATAACATTTTTTCCCGACCCATTTTTTCCTCACTGCAATGCAGATATCCCGGAACATGAGTACATTCCACTAGGGATGTCAAATGGAAAGCGAAGTTCTCAAAGAACTGAAATTGATCCGGGCGGATCTAAATAAAATCAAAAAGAACATGATCACCCGGGACATGATCCTCACGGAGGATGAAGAGAAGATTATGGACGAAGCGCACGAAGCGCTCCGGAACGGGAAGACCAAGACTCTCGCAGAAGTCATTAAGGCCCGCAGTGCAGTTTGAGATCCGGATTGATCCACAGGCCGAACGCTTCCTCATGGCTGCGGAACAGCAGCTTGCTGACCGCATGGCAACCCGTATTGTGGAACTTACCCAAAAATCCCAGGCCCCGTGGTGCAGAGAAATTCATCGGACGAAAAGGGGTTTTTAAGGATACGGGTCGGCAATTACCGCATCCTCTATTCGCTCAAACCGGGCATTCTTCTTATCATGGATATTGACAAACGCTCACGGGTTTACTAAATATAATTCTGACTTTTCTTTATCTCTTTTTTCCCTGATTTCTCTGTACGAGTCCCGGTGGTGCACTTCGTTCACTACTCGTTGAGGTTGGTCTTGCTGATGCCATGTCAGGGCCGCTGACAAACATCGACAAAGCCTGTGATAAAACAAAAGCTTCAATGGCGCAGATCGCAGTAGAGGCTAAAAAAGCCCAGGATGCACAGCGTAATGTCTTCCTCGCAATTGGTGCAGGTCTCGGTGTCGGGGGGTATCCAAGCCATGCTTGTTGGAGAAACCGGGTTACCAAGTGCTCAGTGTAAAACCCGGCGCCATTTTCTGCAAAGAAAAATTGCATCGCAATCGATCTTCGGCAAAAAATTTTCAATTACACCCTCACCCCCCGCTCATTTTTTTTCAAGCGACCCTTGACTTCATTGTACGGACAGTCACGCCGGAGAAACAAAATTTTTGTCGCTTGTACATACCGATTGTCGGATAATTATCCGATAATCGCCTCATCAACTGACACCTCATGATCGCGATTGAAATTTTAAGCAGGATCTGCCAAAAAAATGTGCCATGAAAAATGGGTAGAAATATTTCTTACTCAAATGAGATAGCAAATACTCCATTTTACCTTTGCAGGAAATAATGTTAATCTTCGGATGTCTGGTCCATACAGAAGTATAATAAACCCTTAATGCCACATCCAGTAGAATAATAAACTGTTACTGCTACATACCACTACAAGAGTATTTTTAAGAATTGTGATACAATTCAGCTGCTCAATGGTTGTGCTGCATGAACCATCCGCCAGATTCTGAACGGGCCATATCCGATGTTTTCGGTGCGGTTATCCTGATCGGCGTTATTGTTACAGTGTTTGCCGTAGCCGGGGTCATGATGTTCTCCCAGCCCCAGCCCCAGAAGATCCCCGCCTTGAACGCCCTTATTTCTACCAATGCCCAGACAATAGATATCCATCATGGCGGGGGAGATGCGTTCAATTTTGCGGATATC
>JAUYTV010000033.1 GCA_030694985.1 Methanoregula sp. | reverse complement strand
GGATGTTACTTGAACTGGAGAAGTTGCGGAAGATTACCCTTGCAGATGGACGGATAATGATGACTGAGATGACCAAGAAGCAGCGTCTCATTTTGGAGGCACTTAACCTCATGTGCCTAACTTCGTCGGGAGCTTAGGTTATACACTACATACCTAAAAACCTTCCGGTTTTATCGGGAGGACTTCTCGGTAGTGTGAAAAATCAAGGAAAAGTTAGGTAATTAGTCCAGCCGGAAACGGCTGTTATTCATTTCTTAAGCGCCCGCAGTCGTGCAGCCTCTTCCTTGTCCTCAACCCTTAAGAGAAATGTGCCATGGCAGGGTTTGGTGAAGGGGAAGATAACAAAGTCACCTTCGAGCCCGATAGCAATCGGGGGAAGTCCTATCACATGGGTGTCAAAGACTTTGAACCCGGGTAAGACATCCCGGAACTCGGCATAGGTTTTTTTGATATAATCGCGGGACTCTTTAAAAGTCGCATCCCGAAGCACGATCTCGTAATTCATTGATTCTACGCAGCCCATGGGGTCACCTCGTCAAGCGCTTTTTTTAACGGCAGGGGATTGTGCACAGCTTTTGCCGCAATGGTTGTGCAGGGAAAGTCGATCTGTTTTTGCAGATCCTCATAATGCTCTCCATAGATGATGGCGTAAACCTTTGCCTTTGATATCGCACTCATCGTCCCGGCATAGGTAATCCCGGCATCGTTATGAATAAAGACAAAACATCGGTCAAAGTCCCGCTTCTTCTCAGTGATCTGGACAACCACCCTATCGAGATCCATAACCTCGCCAAGGTAATGCCGGTCTGGATCTGCAACCACGAGAAGCGTGTTTGCGGCCTTGTTGCCGGCAACCGTGGGCACGCTACCCGCTTTTTTTAACCGGTTGATCAGGTACAGTGCAATACTTGTCTGTACCGGCACCTGCGGGCAACCGAGCACGAGGAGTGCTGTTGCCGGTTGTGTTGTTATTTCCCCTGTCACGCTTTTTACCCATCCCTGCTGATTTGTACAGTTTCATTATTCACTACAGGCAATAACCTTGTGCATCCCGCCATTGAAATTGAGATGATTTAAGTTTCAGACCTCATCCTTTGTCCCGGCATGCACCCATTCAAGGTACGGGGCATACCCGGCAACAATTGGCACTGCGATGATCTCGGGCACATCATAACTGTGCAAACTCTTAATCGCTGCAATCGTTGCCTCAGCCATCGATTTTTTGGTCTTTGCAATGAGCAGGTGCTCTGGCTCTGAGCAGAACTCCCCCTTCCACTGGTAGTAAGAATGCACAGGAGTGACATTGACACAGGCAACAAGCCTGCGCTCTACGAGTGCCCGGGCCATGACTTCTGATTCTGCCGCAGGTATCGTGCAGAAAATTACCACTATCTCATGTTCAGTGTCCATATTTTCCTCTTTAAAATGTCGGCTGATCGAGTATATCCCATTTCATAAAACTTTCCCGGACAAACAGCCATCCCGGCAGGAAGAGCAGTACAGATGCAAGCGAGTAATAAGGATTCATAAACGAAAGTGCAATGAGCACGATCAGCGCAATCCCCAGCACAAAGAGATAGGTGACAAGCACCTTTGCATCATAGACCATTACACTGGGAGAGAGACCGGTTTGCCAGACGGTTACTGCAAGCGAGAAGAATGAAATCGAAAGGCAGAGCACGAGCGCAGGAATGAGGTATGCAACGCCATTCGAGAGCAGGCTTACGACAATTATCAGGGCTGCCGGAATCAACTGGAGCACGGTAAAACTGCAGATCTTGCTGGTAAGGAGTGCCCGTACACTGACCGGAAGGCAGGTGTACGAATTGTACGAATCAAATGCCGTGATCCAGGTATACATGGTTGAGGCAATCACCCCGGTTAAGATGGCAAAGAGAAGAAGGACACCGCCAGGTGGGAGCAATCGGGTTAGCACGGATAGCAGGAACCAGAGGAGCCCAAGGGGAATGAGAAACGAGAAGATCGTCTGGCCGATAAAACTGCCGCTCCTGCTCAGGTCAATGAGATCCTTTGCTGCAAGAGGGGGATAGGGGAAAAATGATAATCGTTGTGCAATTGGAGCAAGCACACTGCTGTACCGCTGTGCGGTATCTGTGTATTCCGAGGTAAAGAGGAGGACGGCAACTGCTGAAAGGCACAGAATTACTGCGCAGGTGAAGCCAAACAAAACCCATGAAAAAGAATAAAACAACATAAGCGGAGGGAAGAACAGGGCAATATTGATACCGGCAAACAGGTAAAGTCCAGCACCGGAAATGAGAAGGAGAGCCAGAATTACGCCAAGGTACAATTTTGAGCGGGCGTAAACTGTGGAGAGGAAAAATACCACAGAGAGCCCGGTGAGAAATGCGAGCGTGAGGGTGAGGAGCAGCAGTGCGGGCAAGGATAACGGGATACCAATAAACGGTGAGGCAAGGGCAAAACCCCCGACAAACGGCAGCACCCAGAGGCAGAAGTAATAGACGGTGTCCTTTATAACAAACGTGCAGAAGATCTCCTGCACAGAGATCGGCAGGCTTCTTGCTGAATACGCAAGCAGGCTTGCCTGCCCGAAGCGCCGGTTCATCGCCTCCTGGCCGATGAGACCGAATGCTCCGACCATGATGCCGAGAAGGAGAAACAGTGCATGGACGATCATCGACAGATCCCCTCCGGGAATCACAGCCCTGAACAAGGGTAAGAGAAATGAACCCATGAACGCAATGCCAAAGATCATCACCGGAAACAGGGCAAAACTCAGGCTCCCGAAGATCGTGGAGTGGATTCGCCACTCCTCTTTTAACATATTTGTGAAGAGCTTAAACATGACGGTCCTTTTGCACCAGTGAGAGGAAGAAATCATCGAGGTGCTGGTCTCTTTCTTTTAGCAAGGCTACCGTACCGGTATGGAGCAGTTTTCCTTTGTGGAGGATGGCAAATCCCGTGCATATCTCTTCTGCGATCTGGAGAATATGGGTAGAGATGAAAATAGTATTTCCTGCTTTGACATACTCTGCCAGATAATCCTTGACCTTATGCTGCATGATCGGATCGAAGTTTATCAAAGGTTCATCAATGAGGGCGAGAACCGGTTTATGTAAAAACGCCTGGGTGAACATCAGTTTCTGCCGGGTGCCTCGGGAAAGATCCTTGCACAGCACATCGCGCTTATCGGAAAAATCCAGGAAGTCAAACCACCAGTCGGCTTTCTTCTGCACATCCTCAATATGTCGCACGTCTCCAACAAAATCGAGGTATTCGGTTGCGGTAAGAAAACTTGGGGGGGTCTCCTGCTCGGGAATAATTCCTACCCGTTCACGGACGCCGATGGGATCCTTTTCCACATCAAGGCCGAGCACCGTAGCTGATCCACCGGTTGGCCTGACCTGCCCGGTCAACATCTTAATCATTGTAGTCTTTCCGGATCCATTGGGGCCAAGCAGGCCAAAGAGCTCCCCTTTTCCCACAGATAAAGAGACGTTGTCGATTGCAGTTACATCCCCATACTGCTTAAACAGTCCCAGTGCTTTGATTATTTCCGGACTATTTTCCATAAGGCTCATGTTTTTGCTGTAATGTATTAAGGGTATGTCCATTTTGCCAGAAGATACGTCAGCAGGAACCTGTGGGGGCATTGAGGTGTTGAGTTAATTACTATACGTCAGACTGACAAAATCTAGTACTTATGTACGCATTACGCATGAGCAATCTCCCGCCGTATCTTTTTGCGCGGATCGACGAGATGAAAGCCGAACAGGTAAAAAAAGGCGTAGACATCATCGACCTAGGAGTGGGAGACCCGGACCTCGCTACCCCGCCCCATATCGTAGCATCGCTTTGCGAGGCTGCAAAGAACCCGGAGAACCATCATTACCCATCTTATGTGGGTATGCCCGCATACAGGAGCGCGGTTGCCGACTGGTACAGGCAGCGGTTCGGAGTCACGCTCGATGCGGGTAAAGAGGTTGTTGCGCTGATGGGCTCTAAAGACGGCATCGCCCATATTGCCGAGGCGTTTGTCAATCCCGGTGACTACGTGCTCGCCCCCAGCCCCGGCTACCCTGTGTACCGGACCGGCACCCTCTTTGCCGAGGGACAGGTGCACGAGATGCCGCTTTTGCAGAAGAACAACTTTGTTCCTGTGCTTGCAGATATCCCAAAAGATGTGGCCAAAAGGGCAAAGATCTTGTACATCAACTACCCCAACAACCCGACTGCAGCAATAGCCCCGGACGGGTTTTACCGCGAGGTTGTGGACTTTGCCGCCGATTACAACATCGTAGTTGTATCTGACAATGCGTACTCCGAGATCGCATTCGACGGGTACCGGGCTCCCTCATTTTTAGAGACAAAGGGTGCCATGGATATTGGCATCGAAATGCACTCACTCTCAAAGACCTACAATATGACCGGCTGGCGGATCGGCATGGCAGTCGGTAATGCAGAGATCCTTGCCGGGCTCGGACGGGTCAAGACAAATGTAGACTCCGGGGTTTTTAATGCGGTGCAGCACGCGGCCATCACTGCACTTCGTGGATCGCAGGATTGCGTGAAAGAAGCCTGCGCCATCTACCAGGAACGCCGCGATGTGCTGATCGCCGGCATGCGAAGTCTCGGGTTTGATGTGCCCACCCCCAAGGCAACCTTCTATGTCTGGGTCCCGGTCAATGACTGCATGGCATTCTCCGCAAAACTGCTCAATGAAGCCGGCATTGTTGCAACTCCCGGGGTCGGCTTCGGTGCCAGCGGCGAAGGCTATGTGCGGTTTGCCATCACCCGTCCGGTGGCCCGGATCAATGAAGCCATAGAACGTATGCGGAGGCTTGACCTGTGAAACTCGCACACCACCTCACCGTGCAGAACGGTCACCTGAAGATCAGCGGGCAGGACTGCGTTGCCCTTGCAGAGAAGTACGGAACCCCGCTCTATGTCACCAGCGAAGACCGTATCTGCGAACAGTTCCAGAGCTACAAAAAAGCCCTGTCAGCCCGGTACCCCAAGGTGCAGGTGCTCTTTGCAGCAAAGGCAAACGGCAACCTCGCCGTCATGCGGGCACTCGCCCAGCTCGGGGCGGGTGCAGATATATTCTCTTCCGGAGAACTCCATCTTGCACTCGTTGCAGGCATGGCTCCGGAAAAACTGCTCTTCAATGGCAGTTCAAAGACCCCGGCCGATCTGAAACTTGCGGTTGAAAAAGGGGTGAAAGTCTCGGTGGATTCATTAGACGAACTCCACCAGCTCGATGCAGCAGCGCGACAAGCGGAAAAGACGGTCAAGATCGCGTTCCGCGTCAACCCGGCGCTCGAAGTACCCACCCACCCGAAGATCGCAACCGGGCTTGCCACAAGCAAGTTCGGCATCCCCCACAAGGAGATTCCTGCTGCGTACCGGGAGGCTCTTGCGTGCAAAAACATACAGCCTGTTGGGATTCACTGCCATATCGGTTCACAGATCCTCGATATCGAACCCTTTGTCCGGGCCGCTGAAGTGATGGTGCGGATCGCAAAAGAACTCACCAACATGGGCGTGAAACTTGAATTCATCGATCTCGGTGGCGGGCTGGGAATTCCGTATCACCACGATACCGATCCGTCCCCATCCCCGGAAGACTATGCCGCAAAGGTTATCCCCTTCTTCAAAGCCGGGGTAGAGGCCTGTGGTATCACACCAGAACTCTGGGTGGAGCCCGGGCGATCACTTGTTGCCGATTCCACGATCCTTCTCACCCGGGTCAACTCAACAAAGTCAGCACACAAACAGTTTGCCAACGTGGATGCGGGGTTCAACCTGCTCATCCGGCCCGCAATGTATGATGCATACCATGAAGTCATCGTTGCAAACAAAGCAGATGCCCCGCACACCACAGAATATACCGTGACCGGCCCGATCTGTGAGACCGGTGACATCCTTGCACCCGACCGGAAACTCCCCGAACTGGCAGCTGGAGACATCATCGCGGTGCTCGATACCGGTGCCTATGGGTTTGCCATGTCGTCGCAATACAACAGCCGCCCGCGTTGCCCTGAGGTACTAATCCGTGGAACGCAGGCAGGACTCATGCGCAGGGGCGAGACGGTTGCTGATATCACTGCCACCATGGAACACCCTGCCTGGCAGCGGTAAGCGGAGAATCCCGTGGTCCTCTTTCACTATGCACTGGTCGATGACCTGATCACTACAGAGGAGTTCCAACTTCGTGTAGATGCAAAGATTGAGGAGTGCGGCGATCTGGTCGATGAACCTACCGCTGCCATGATGGTTATCGGTGAACTGGGCCGGCAGCATGTGAAAATCAAGGGGCTGAGCGGAAAGTCCAGCCTGTTTTCTTTTTTCGGAAAAATTGTTGACAAGACCGAGCCCAAGGAATTTGTACGGGCTGATGGCGAGAAGGGCTGGGTTGCGACCCTGCTGTTAGGTGACGAGACAGGGACTACGCGAGTCGTGCTCTGGGACGAGAAAGCAGGAGCAGCAGTGGATGTGGCCATTGGTGACGTGCTGGAGATCATCGGCCGCCATCCGGGAAAAAGCACAAAAGAGATCTATGCCCTTGCCCTGCGTCTGGCAAGCTGTGAGATCACCTGCTCACTGCCGGCACAGGGCACAGGAGCAGACAGTCTCTCAAATGAACCGGTTGATCTCGATGCGATCGTAATTAGCGTAAATGAACCCCGCTCGTTCACCCGCAGGGACGGGACCACGAGTGAGATGGTGGAGGCCGTGATTGGCGATTGTAAGGGTTCAGCACGACTCGTTGCCTGGACTGCGGATCTTTTGGGTGATATCATTCCCGGCACCACGGTTCATATCAGCGGTGCGAAACCCAATCATAAAAGTGATGGCAGGGATTACAGTCTTAATGAGAAGAGTACAGTGACTGTGACAGATACTGTGATTTCTGTCCCATTCACACCACTTGGTTCTGTAAGCGACCAGGGTATTTACTCGGTCAAAGGACAGGTAAAACAGCAGCAGCAACCCCGGACATTTACCACCCGGACCGGGACAGCATCATGGGTGAGAAATATCCTTATCAATGAGTGTGGTGAGGAACTTAAAATTGTCCTCTGGGGGGATTTTGCTCTCGTGCCATTAAAGACGGGTGACCGGGTTGAAGCCTACCACGCAATCGCCAGACCCGGGCGGTTCGGGGGCATTGAACTGGGAGTGGGGCGAGGCAGTGCATTTCTGGTGCCGGACAAAGTGACTCACACCATTGTTTTTTCCGGAACCATCATTCACGGCCAGGGCTGCACATTTATCGATAATGGCACTGACCGGTACCTGATTGAGGGCAGTTTTCCGCACGGCACCGGACTTAAGGTAACAGGACTCCTCAAAGGGAGCCGGATTACTCCCACACAGGCAGAGCCGGTTGTACTCAAACCAGATGAGATACTGGCTAATCTCCGGAAATTTAAAGAGGGTCTCAAAGGCTAAAAATTACACTTTCACACCACGCACTCCGCGGGGTTATATGCGAGTGTATAACATCTTGTTGTGCCATAGGAGTTGTAAAGAAATGGCTGAAGGACCATTAAGCATTGAAGATTTACCGGGCGTAGGCCCGAGCACCGCAGACAAGCTCCGCGAAGCTGGTTACCTCTCGGTGGAAAGTATCGCTACCGCATCGCCGGCAGAACTCTCTGAAGTCTCGGAGATCTCTGAGTCTACCGCAAAAAAGATCATAAAAGCAGCCAGAGAAGCTGCAGATATAGGCGGGTTCAAGACAGGAAAAGACATCTTTGAACAGAGGAAAGATATCAAAAAACTCTCATTTCGGGTTCCTGAACTTGACACCCTGCTGGGCGGGGGCATGGAAACACAGGCAATCACCGAGATGTACGGTGAGTTTGGTTCCGGTAAGAGTCAGATCGTCCACCAGATGGCAGTCAATGTACAACTTCCCACAGATCTTGGAGGACTGGAAGGAAGCGCCATCTATATCGATACTGAGAATACCTTCCGTCCTGAGCGTATCGAGCAGATGGTAAATGGCCTTGGACTGGATAATATTCCGGATTTGGATGAGTTTTTGCAAAATATCCATGTCGCCCGGGCTCACACATCCGATCACCAGATGCTCCTTGTGGAGAACTCCCGCGATCTTGCAGCAGAACTCAAAGACAGCGACAAACCGGTCAAACTCTTCATCATCGACTCGCTCACTGCCCATTTCAGGGCAGAATATGCAGGCAGGGGCACCCTTGCAACCCGCCAGCAGAAATTAAACCGGCACATGCACGAACTCTTCAAACTCATCGATGAGCACAATGGAGTAGGACTTGTAACCAATCAGGTTATGTCCAACCCGGCAGTCTTCTTTGGAGACCCGACAAAGCCCATCGGTGGCAACATTGTCGGACACACAGCCACCTTCCGTCTCTACCTGCGCAAGAGCAAGGGGGGAAAGCGTATTGCACGCCTCGTGGACAGCCCCAATCTTCCCGAGGGAGAGGCCCCGTTCATTGTCGAAGAGGCAGGTCTCAAGTCGTGTTAAAAGCAGTTCTGACAGATATTGACGGGACGATCACTGATTCGTCCCGCCGGATCAATACCGGTGCAATCGATACTATCAGGACTCTTGTTGACAATGGAATCGAAGTGGTACTTGCAAGCGGGAATACTTCCTGCTTTATGGATGCACTCTGCAAAATGATCGGTACCCACGGTACATTCATTGCAGAGAACGGAGGGGTGTTCCGGGTCGGATTCAAAGGTACCCTGCAGATCAAAGGCGATCAGGGGGTATGCCGTGCTGCACTGGAATCATTGCAAACACATTACCGCACGCAGGGAATCGAACTGGAACTCTATAGTCCCGCCTACCGTTATGCGGATCTGGCATTTGGCCGGACGGTGCCTGTGGACGAAGTAAAAATGCTCTTAAAGGAACACCATGTACAGGTGCTTGATACCGGGTATGCCATCCACCTGCAGTCCCCTGGGGTGGATAAGGGAACTGCCCTTGTTGCACTGGCACAGGAGATGGATCTCTTTCCATCAGATTTCCTTGCCATAGGTGATTCTCTCAATGACATCCAGATGCTGACAACTGCCGGCATAGGAGCAACCGTTGCAAATGGCCATAAGGATGTCAAGGCAGCAGCACAGTATATTGCAGAAAAAGGATATGGGGATGGATTTGTAGAAGTTGTGAAAAAATATGAATCCTATCTTCGCGCTGCAAAGCGATCTACGACAATGTAATCCTTGATATCCTTAACCGCTTCAAAGGAAATTTTTAATATCTTGTCATCTTCCATATCATAATTTGCAGTGTCGAATGTCTGATCAGGGTGGACGAGCATCTCGACAACCTGTCCGGAATCAAAATCAACCCTGATGTTCTTTAGAGTACCGATAAGCTTTCCATCGTTGCTCATAATCTTCTTTCGCGAGAGAGTGCGGGCAAATACACGTGTCATTAAAAAAATGACGATGTATAAATATTTAAACTGTTCTAAAGGACGAGACAAAAAGAGTTCTTTTTAAGATTAATCACCTGTTTATGGTCATTTGAAAAGATCATCAGCCATTCTGATATCCGATCCACGTATGGTCTTTCTGCCCGCGTGGTCTGACATCTTCTTTGCCTCTTTTGCAAGGAATGTTCCGTACTCTTCCATTAGCTCTGCAAGGGTTTCACAGGCGTCAGCACTGACACGCTCGGCCCCGGTATTTTTAATAATTCGTTCAACTGCAGCTTGAGATAATTCTGTCATGGATACTTCTCCACCCATACAATTTCATTTAAAATATCTAAAGATGTTGTTTTAGAGCGCGGGAAATACCTTAATGATGTCAGACTGGGTGATAATGCCAACGGGAATCCCATTCTCAACTACAATCAGTCGGCCAATCGCCCGTTCCTTAAAGCGGCTGATCACATCAAAAAGCCGTGTGTCAGAAGAGGCTTCGACAACATCAGTTGTCATCACCTCAGTTACTTTTGTTGAGAGCGGCAGGTTCTTTTCCAGGTATTTTGCAATATCGCTCATTGTGATAATTCCGGCCAGCTTCCCGTTTTTCAGGATCGGGGCTCCATGAATATGTTCATGGTTAAAGAGGACAAGCGCGTCTTTGAGCGTATTTTCCGGATTGAGCGTTTTTAGTGGACTGCTCATGTAATTCCTGATAGATTTCTTGGGAAGCGAGATGATCTCTGATGTGGCAATAAGGAGGGATTGTGTGGATTCGTCTTTGCCGAACACTTCACCACGAATCAGGAGCTTGTTAACAGGAGTGGGACCAACGGTGACCTGGTCACCAACCACAAAGAGTTTCGCACTCCCGACCAGCTTGATCACCGCATGACAGATATCCGGATGACAAAGGGTAGTAAATGCGATCTCCAGAACATTTGCACCGGAAACCGGGTTTCCATTCCGGCTGATTGCAACATCATAATCCCCCTTTTCGGATACATTGAGATTGAGGGCCTTGTAGGCAAGCCCCGTGGGTATGTACCCACCTTTAGGACCGGGCACCCCATCCACAAGCCCAATCGCCTTTAAGGCCTGCATCTGGTTGCGCACGGTCCCGGGGTTGCGCTGGATCAGGTTGGCAATAGCTTCACCTTTTATTGAGTGGGACTGCCGGTGGTAGAGGGTAATTAAGGTAATTAAGATATCTTTCTGGATCAGGGACAGGTCCATAACGATAAACCGTATGACAGTCCATTAATATATAGGTAAGCGATTTATGGAATTTGAAAAAATGCCGACGGTACCAACTGCAGATGAGATCCTTGACCGGAGTTTCCGCCGTGCAGCAAAAAAGATGAAAGAGAAGACCAACAAGGAGCGCGCAAACGAAGAGTTTGTCCGGGCCGTTGGTGCAGCGGTTCACGATCGCCTTGTCTATATCATACGGGGATTTCCCGAATTTGATGACCTCCCCCCGTTTTACCGGGAACTGGCTGATATCCTTTACGGGATTGAACGGATAAAAATGTCACTCGGTGCGGTGGGCTGGGCAGCCAAGCATACAAAGATGGTGGGAAACCAGTTAGCAGTGCAGTCCAGAAAAGCTGCCGATACCCTGATTGTGCGTAAACGCGCGGTGGCCCGCCTCGCCTCAATGGTGCACCAGATCGATAAGGACCTGCACTTCTTAAACGAGGTGAGAAATGTCCTGCGCCATCTCCCCCACGTGGAAGATGCGTTCACCATCGTAATTGCAGGTTACCCCAATGTAGGGAAATCTTCGTTCATAAGGCGGGTCTCTTCAGCAGCCCCTGAAGTGGCAGCGTACCCGTTTACCACCAAAGGTGTCATTGTCGGTCACCGTGACCTTCCGCGCGAGCGGATCCAGTTTGTGGATACGCCGGGAATTCTTGATCGCCCGGCAGAGGAACGCAACCAGATCGAACGGCAGGCACTCTCTGCAATGATGAATGTCGCCGATTTAGTACTCTTCATCCTCGATCCCTCAGAGCACTGTGGCTATCCTATGAACGTCCAGATCCACCTGCGCGATGAGGTAGCAGGAATGGTGGACGTGCCCATGATTGTTGTTGCCAACAAGTCCGATCTCGTGACGGGAGAGGGGTACATGACGATGTCAACCCAGACCGGAGAAGGGGTCGATGCTGTGCTTGCAGAGATACTTGTACACAAGCCAGAACCGGTGGAAAAGAAGAAGAGGACGGTTGCAGATATCCGGTCCCCTATCATTCATGAACCCGAGGAATCGGCAATGGATGAAGATCCTGAAACTGAAAAAGCCAAAAAACCCAAACGTAAACGACTGCACCGGAAGCCCCGCACAGATCGTGCAGGTATAAATCCCGAAACGGTCTGATTCTTCTTTTTTTGCTTTTTTTAAGAACCGGGCAAGAACAAATCAGGTTCATTCCGTGACAATAAAAATTAGACTCTGATGAAAATTTCCCTTTTTCATCCCCATCACAACCACGTCATCGCCGCAAGTCCGACCAGGAATCCCAGAATAGTGCCGCCGTTTAATGGCGGGAGTCCGGCCTGCGGTTTTCCTGACATGACAAAATGCAACAGAACGCAGAGACCAACCAGCGATCCAATGATCGCACCGAGCGCGGCAAGATTGATGACCCCGCCAAGTTTTGCCCCATTTAAGAATACATTGGCCGAGACTACCAGTATGGAGGGCATGATCAGGTCGCCCATACCTATGATAAACGCAGCCCGTTCTCCCCCATCACCCAGTTTTCCGATACCATCCTTGATGAATGAGTAGTCGCGCCGTTTGGGAATGACAAAAAGAATCGGCGTTTTGAGATCGATGACTCCTTCAGCGAGCGTTATCATGTGTTTTGTCTTGTAGACCGAGATCGCGTCGTATGCCGCGAGCAGGATAAGAAGGATGATGACCGGAAGAACATCCAATGAAACCCCGAAGATAGATGCTACTCCGGCGCCTATCAGGATGCCAAGTGCATCGATCACGTACCATTCCGGGAATTTGTAAAGGAGCGCAGTTGCAAGAATCGACAATCCCAGCACAACAATATTTGTTATGTCTGAAGCTCCCATTGCCGCGTAGATGATGGCGGCAAAGATATATGCAAACGTAAAAAAGATTGAGAGCCCGATGACTGCTGCGATCACTTTTTTCATATCGTATTTGATTAAGACAAGCAAAAAACCGGTAAAGACCAGCAGGATCACAATAAAGATGACCGGGTTTTCAAGCGAGGTAGGATCTTCAAATGCAACGATTCCGGACGCCTTTACCGGCAGGGAGAGTAAGAGTGCGCCTATCTCGACTGCGAGGAGCAGGAGCGGCATTGCAAGAAGGGGGATGAGATTTTTCAATTCCATGCGGGAACTCCGTAACTATAGTTAATTAATTACTGTGCTCTTATCATCTAAAAGTGTGTATTTACCCTACTTTTAACGCATTTTTTTTGTGCGTGTATTGTTGGAGAACTATGAGGTTCATCCCCCCAACCCCCTGAGTTTTACGTGGGGTCATTATTAAGGAATCACATTAAAAAATGTTACCCGTCCACGCAAATAGGTATAAGCAGGATTAAATTCCAGTATACAAAAAAATATAAAATTTTTTTTCGGTGTGACAATTTGACAGAATCTATCTGGACCCGGAAGATCTTTTTTTCAGCGCTAATCCTGATGCTTCTCACCCTTCTTGTTCTGGTTGTTTCTGCAGCCGATCCGGATCTGAAGTGGGATGTGTTGGACCCCAATGCTACTGAACGGTGGAACGAATATGAAGAATACATCAATAACCCGATATATGATTCTCCCTTTCATGGCGCAACGCTCCCGAACTCCGTTCTCAATGATTTTCCCAAAACCAGTCACGCAGACTGGAATCAGAAGGCTTGCGGTAACTGCTGGGTCTGGTCAAGTACCGCGGTTATGACACAGTCATATAAACTGTTCTCCGGAAAATCCGTTCCCCTCTCGATACAGTTCTTCAACTCAAATTTCCACAACGGGAATAACAGTGGGACACCCCCGTATGACTGGGCCTGTACTGGGGGTGGTGTCGACAGCTATGCCGAGGCTTATAACGAAGGACTGAATCAGAATTACTGGGGCGGGCCATTTGTTGTGCCCTGGAGTAATCACAATGCATCTTACGGGGATGCCTTAATGACTGATGCAGATCTTAAGACCCTGGTCAAGAAGGATACGATAAATACCACCCCGAATATCGGTTTTTTAAACATCACCGTACTGAGAGTGATTGGTCTTACCGAGCCAGATCAGGACAAAGCCATCAATAACCTTACTTCTGTCATTGCAGAAGGAAAGGTGATAGGATTTGCGATAGGCTGGGTGGACAAAAATAATCTTACCTATAATGGCACCAGGTTTCAGAACGATTTCAATGACACGCCTTGGGATACCGACCCGTATGATCCCTCAGTACAGGCTGGGATGACGGAAAATGGCAGAACGGGACATGAAATGACGATTATCGGGTATAATAAGACCGATACAGACAAGTCAAAATGGTACTGGATCGTACAGAACAGCTGGGGAGTGACCAACACCCGGCCGAACGGTACGATCAAGTTTAAAATGGATATGAATTACAGTGCCACCTATACCGATAAAGATTCCGAAGGCAAAGTATACCAGTCTCCCGTCATGGCGTTCTGGACGTTTAACGTAACCTGGAAGACCGATCCGACGGTGACCGGTATGACCCCATCCACCGGGGAGAATTATCGCTGGGTAAATATCACGGATCTCGATGGCACCGGATTCGTTGAAGGAGCTGTTGTGAACCTCACGAAAATCGGGCAGCCTGATATTACGTCAACGGGTTACGTTAAGGTGATTTCCTCAAATAAAATAACAACGTGGTTCAACCTGACGGATGCGGCAGTCGGGATCTGGAATTTGGTTGTAACCAATCCCGATGACCGGTCGGGTACAGGTGCAAATATTTTTACAATAACCATAGCCCCGCAGACCACTAACTTCACGGCGAATCAAACACGCATTAAAACCGCACCAGCTGCAGTGCAGTTTAGTGATACATCGTTGAACAATCCAACTTCATGGTCCTGGAACTTTGGCGATGGCAACACTTCAACGTTGCAGAATCCGGTAAATACCTATCGTAAAGGAAAATTCAACGTCTCTCTGACGGCAACTAATGCATATGGCAGTATTACTAAGACCGAAACGTATTATATTTACATCGGGAAGTTCCCAATCGTATCGTTTAATTACGCTCCAACAACAATCCAGATCAACGACACGGTGAGTTATGACGCATCCGGAAGTACTGATCCCGATGGAACCATCACGAATTATCAATGGAATTTTGGCGATAGCAATATCACTTCAATGGCTGGTCCTGCATCATCCATCACTCACATATTCAACCAGTCCCAGGTGTATAACGTCACGCTCACAATAACCGATAATGATGCTTTTACGAATTCTACAATGCAACAGCTTCAGGTGATTGCGAAAATTAAGAATTCCAATACCAATATCAATGGATCTACTATTACAACATCTGCTACCGGAAAACAGATGATCGAAGTCAACCTGACAAATACAAACGGAACTGTGACGCTGCCGTTAGCAAATACAGTGGTTATCAACAATCCAGGGAATGGCTGGAGCCAGATGAAATATGTCAGTAATACTAATTTTGTCAACGAGAGCAACGGCAACATCAATCTATCGTCTATTTCACAGGTTGTGATGACCACAGAACCCCTTATCACTGCCCTGAACGCGTCAACCGTCGGAACAGTAACCTCAACCGTGACGCTTCCCTTGAACCAGTTGCCAACAGGTGTGACGATCACACAAAGTATTACTGAAGGTGCGAATGTGTCGGTTAGAGACGCATTTCAATTGTCAGCTACTGACAACAATCTGGATGTCAGTGCTGTAGCTTATACCGTTCAGTTCCAGAATACTGCTATTATCAATGCAAACCTGACAGGTGCAGCAGATCCGGTAAAACTGAACCTGAGTGTGCTCCATTCATGGGTTGTTGCCAATGGACCTGCAACGGATAAAATTAAGATTATGCGTATCGCTGATGATGGCGCAAGATCAATGCTGACCACACGATACCTTGGAAGTAGTACTGATACCCTCACTGACTTTTTTGAATGTGATTCACCGAACGGTTTGTCGACATTCGGTGTAGTTGCAGTATCCAGCACCGGAGGTGGCGGCGGAGGAGGCAGTGTTGTGAGTGGTGGAGATTCAGATTCAGGATTCGCAGCACCGGCTTTAACATCTCCCTTAACGATTGCGGTCAATGTCGGAGGCAATAGTGCGATCACCAAAGTAACAGTAACGGGTACAGGGGTCAATAATATCATTGTCACTGCCTTGCCACATTCTGTCCTGCCAGGATCGATCCCTCCCCCGGCTACAACCGTCTACCAGTACATTGCAGTAACACCTGCCCGGTATACAACGATTTCAAGCGTTACTCTCAACTTCAACGTCCCTGCCAGCTGGCTTGCCGATAAAGGATTTGCCAGGAACGATATTGCGTTGATGCTATGGGATCCCGCTACAAAGATCTGGAGCTCCCTGCCGACTTCTCTTCTCACTGAAAGCCAGGGCACCATAACGTACCAGGCAATTGCACCACATATGTCTGAATTTGCGATTGCCTACCAGAAAGGTGCCGCATCTCAGGCCAATGTAACAGTAATTCAGACGAGCATTCCTTTGAGTGCCCCAAATACCTTCATGACCCCGAATCTAAGTATTCGTCCGGCTTCTCCAACACAAACCCAGACCATAGCACCGGCAGCAAGTACACCTCTCTATGGAGTAACACCATTGACAACAATGGTGGTTGCAGTTGCCGTAATTATCATTATTGTTGTAGGATCATTCCTTGTAAGGCGCTGGTGGATCCGTAGACAGAACCCGGCCTTGTTCCGTAGATATGATTGATTTTTTTGTAAATTCCTATGGTTCCACTTCCCATACCGATAGCATGAACCCAGGTGTATGGTTGGCCTGATGAACGTTTGGTCATGTTCACTCGTCCTCATTCCGTTCACTTGCGATCACTGCAATCCGATTCACTTCAAATCACGACGCTGCCATCAGAAGATGCCCTATTGATAGGATGACGCCCTTGGTTTGTCGCGCTGCTCGTACGCCAGAGGCAGCTCTCGCACAGTCATCATGATCATCTCCCATTTGATGAACACAATGCCAAATAGGCTAAACGTGTATACAAATAACAAGGTACCAAAAAAGGTGAACTGTTATGGGCGTTGCACTACGGGATATTCTGGCAGAGTATAAGACACCGGTCACATTAGAGACCATTCCGGGTATCGCAGCTGTCGATGCGAACAACACTCTCTACCAGTTCTTAACTATCATCCGGCAGCCGGATGGCACCCCATTAATGGACGGACGCGGGCGTGTCACCTCCCACCTCTCCGGCATCCTGTTCCGGATTGCGAATTTTTTGGACAAAGGGATCAAACCGGTCTTAGTCTTTGACGGAAAACCCGGCGAACTCAAGCAGGCAACCATTGATCAGCGCAGGAAGGTTCGTGACACTGCGGGTGAACGCTGGAAAGAAGCTGTTGAGCGCGGGGATGAGGCAGAGGCATACAAGCAGGCCCGGTCCGCAACCCGGGTGGATGCAGCGATTATCGAATCTTCAAAAGAACTGCTCGGACTTTTGGGGATCCCATATGTGCAGGCACCCGGAGAGGGGGAAGCACAGGCATCCTACATGGTGGCAAAAGGCGAGGCCAGGTATGTGGTTTCACAGGATTACGATACGCTGCTGTTTGGAGCCCCCACCCTTGTCCGCAATCTTACAGTGAGCGGCAAGCGAAAGATGCGGGGACGAATCATTACGGTGAGTCCTGAGCGGATGGTCCTTTCTGAAGTACTGGCAGGACTTCACCTCACCCGCGAGCAACTTATTGAGATCAGCATACTGACCGGGACCGATTTCAACCCGGGCGTTGATGGCGTTGGCGCAAAGACCGGTCTTAAGATCGTGCAGAAAGGTGAGTTTTTACAAAAACTCAAAGAGAAGCAGCCGGACTTTGATCCTGACCCGGTGATGGATCTTTTCTTACATCCCCCGGTAACGGACGATTATACGCTTCTTTGGGGACATCCCGATACAGCGGGCATAAAAAAGATGCTCTGCGATGGATATGAATTCTCTGAAGAGCGGGTGAACAAGGCGCTTGAGAATTTCACGGTCAAGGCAGGGCAAAAGACTCTGGAGAGCTGGTTTTAGGGGTCTTATACCAGATCACCTGATTTGACCTAGTCACTCTCATGACCTCAAAAATTGCTATCCGGGTCGATTTCAGGCCCCGATTGCCCGGAACGTGAACTTCCCGACCGGCCAGTTAAGCGGGTTTTTTTCGGTGTTTTTTCTAAAGTCCCTGTTTTGGGCCTTATATGGGATTCCGGAGGATTTGCGCAGGAGAAAACCGGCCTGTTTGGAGCTGTTTGGATTGAGGATCGGGAGGGGGAATAGAGGAACTATGGGTGAGGGGGTTTTAAGAAATGGGGGCCCCTTTTTTTTAGATCCCAACATTACCTATGTCAATTCCGAGAGTTCACCTCTCATATACCAGATCACCTGATTTGACCTGGTCACTCTCATGACCTCAAAAATTGCTATCCGGGTCGATTTCAGGCCCCGATTGCCCGGAACGCGAACTTCCCGACCGGCCAGTTAAGCGGGTTTTTTTCGGTGTTTTTTCTAAAGTCCCTGTTTTGGGCTTTATATGGGATTCCGGAGGATTTACATGGCAAAAAACCGGCCTGTTTGGAGCTGTTTGGATTGAGGAACGGGAAGGGGAATGGGGAAACTATGGATAGGTGGAGTTTTAGAATTGCAGGGCTGTTTTTGATCCCGGCTTTATTTTTGTCAATTCTGGAGTTCACCATCTCATATACCTGATCACCTGATTTGACCTGGTCACTCTCATGACCCTGAAAATGACCATCCGGGTCGATTTCAGGCCCCGATTGCCCGGAACGCGAACTTCCCGACCGGCCAGTTAAGCGGGTTTTTTTCTGTGTTTTTTCTAAAGTCCCTGTTTTGGGCTTTATATGGGATTCCGGAGGTTTTAGATGGCAAAAAACCGGCCGGTTTGGAGCTGTTTGGATTGAGGAAATGGGGGGGGGGGACCGGGTAAACTATGGGGAGGGGGGTTTGATCATCATCCAATCCCTTCACTTCAGAACCCTTTTTTTAGCAGAGAAATATATACCGAACAATAGATACACTTCCTCATGGAGTTCGCTATCCAGCAGAAATGGCCGGGTACGCCGGCAAAAATCGCGGTGCTGGCAATACTCACCCTGTTCGTTGCACTACTTACCGTCTTTTCCCTGGCAAATAATGTCCAGATTGTCTTTACCCACCTCTATTACGTACCCATTCTTATCGCCGCTTATTGGTTTGACCGTAAAGGCGTCCTCTTTACAATCCTCCTGAGCGCATTCTACCTTGGCGCTGTGTATACGTTCAGCTCGCATGATATGCAGCTGGTCTCAGCAGCAGCAGCAAGGGTTATTGTTTTTATCGGGATATCGTTAGTCATTGCAATCCTTTCTATCACCATCAAGAAGCAACAGGACGAGATCTCGCAGTCCGAAGAGCGGTTCCGAGGAGTCTGGGAGAGCATCCAGGCCGGTATCATTCTCGTTGATGCAAAAACCCACATGATCTTGGCGGCAAACCCTCAAGCACAGAGGATGACTGGTTTTTCCGAAACCGAAATGGCCGGCCATCTCTGCCACAAATTCATCTGCCCGGCAGAAGAGGGAAAATGCCCTATCTGTGATCTGGGACTCAAAGTAGACCGGGCAGAACGCATTCTCCTGTCCCGTGACGGGACCAAGGTACCGGTCTTAAAAACGGTTACTGAAATGCAGGTCGGTGAGGATAAATACTATATTGAAAATTTCATTGACATCACCCCCCTTAAGGATGCAGAAAATACTCTGCTTGCCTACCTCCGCGAGTCAACCCTCCGCATACGAAACCCCATCGAACTGGTGCGGGACAACTTACAGGAGTTACAGGATGAACTTAAAAGGCGGGATACAAACCCGACGTATATCGCAACCGCACTTGCCATTCAGGAAAAGAACATGGATGGGATCCTCAACAACCTGCAGGGACTTGAGCGGGCAGTTGCAGAAAAACGGACCGAGATACCCGACGCGCTAAGAGAATATTTAAAGAGGTAAGGGCAGCCGATGACGGAATTCACGATTCATGAAGACGACAAGCGCATCATCCTTGCCCTCTCCCCTTCACTAACCTACCGAAAAAACACACTCCAGATGATCAAAGAGATCCAGAAATCGAGCAGCCTGCGCATCATTATGATCTGCGTCAACCAGCCCGCAGCATTTCTCATGGATTTCTACGGGCGGAACGGTATTGATACCGACCGTATCTTCTTTATCGATGCGATCACTCTGTATGCAACCGGGTCAGCTCCGGAAAATCTTAAGAATTGCAAGTTTGTCTCAAAACCAAACGATTTAACGGCAATGGGTATCGCTGTGACCACCATCTTAAAAAAGTTCGAGGGGGAAAAAACCATAATCTTTCTCGACTCGGTCAATGCCATGCTCATCCATTCGAGCTCTTCCGATCTTACGAAATTTATCCATTTCATCATCAGCAAGTTACGGATCATGAACATCGCAGGGATCTTACTTGCGGTGGAAAAAGGACTCGACCCGGTGCTCCTTTCCCAGCTCACCACCTTTGCCGATGATCTGATCGAGTTTCCGGAGGAGAAGGTGGGATAAGTACACACATGCAGATACCAATAGTGTCCTTTTTTTTAAATAAAATAAGTTGATTCAGACTAACCGGTGAGCCGGTACCCGCCTTTTGGTACCATCATCTCGAACCATGTACCTTTGCCCGGCGTTCCCGCTTTTACCGATAGTAGTGACGCTGATATCAGGAATTTCCCAGAAAAAGACTAAGCCTGGTACGTGTCAGGTTATCGCAGAAATAAAGTAATCCAGCGTTACATAGGAATTTTTTTCCTCTATATACTCCGTCACCTGTGTCGGGTACCATGGAAAATTAAAAACAAACTATGACATCAGGATGTCATAACTTTCAAATAATTATAACATCAAGATGTAATTATGGTGCCAATCGAAGAGCTGGAGCGGTTCAATCCCTGGTGGACAAAAGGGGGTGTACCCACGGAATGGACACAAAAGTACAGGAGAAAACTCTATTTCTCCATTGAACCCTATCTAAAAAGGCGCCAGATACTTCTTGTCTATGGCCTGAGACGAGTTGGAAAGACCACCCTGATGATGCAGGTTATAGAAAGTCTGCTCAAAAACGTCAATCCCCGGCACATCCTGTATTTTTCTTTTGATGACGCAACATTTACCCTAAAAGATGTGCTCGAGAGCTACCAGAAGGTGATCCTGCACAGCAGTATCGAGGATTCCAAAGACCCATTATACCTGTTTTTCGATGAGATCCAGAAACAGGATGGTTGGGAAAATACCATAAAAACGTATTATGATCTCTACCCGGATATCAGATTTTTCCTGTCAGGTTCAGCCTCAGCAGGCTTAAGAAAAAGATCAACGGAGAGCCTTGCCGGCCGTATCCTTGACTTTACCTTACCCCCACTCTCGTTTGAAGAGTTCCTCGAACTCAATGGCAAAAATACCCTGGTGATAAAGAAAGACCCGGATCTCTTAAAGCGGGAGGTCATCCCCCTTTTTTACCGGTACCTCAAGTACGGGCAGTTTCCGGAACTTGCACGGGAAACTGATGAGGCATTTGCAAAAAAAAACCTGTTAAACACCATCATCGAGCGGGTGATCTACCGCGATCTACCGGAAGAATTCGGGATTCGAGACATTGAACTTCTCAGAAATATTATTGCTCTGGTTGGGAAAAATCCCGGAATGATCGTAAAGTACAGCGAGATTTCAAAAAATCTTGGCCGGGACCAAAGAACCGTTGCGAACTATTTTGAGTACCTGGAATACGGTCTTCTCATACGGTTTGTCTACAATTACCGGGGGGGTGCCCTTGCAAGCATGAGAAAGTTAAAAAAGGTATATTTTTCAAGCCCAAACCTTGCATTTGCCCTAAACCAGAACCTGGACCGGGTCTTACCCCTTATGCTGGAGAACCTTGTTGCCTGCCAGACCGGCTCAAAATTCTTTTACCGCAATGGCTTTGAAGTGGATTTTGTAGCAGAAACCGAAGAGGGACTTGTTGCAATCGAAGTGAAAAATAAACAACATGAGGTAAAGCAGTTACTAAAATTCAGAGAAAAATTTTCCGATAAAACAACAGATCTATATCTTCTTGATGTTGAGGGCGAGGGTGAAAAGGACGGTGTGCAAATCATCCCTGTCTGGAAATTCCTTCTGGGCATCTGAATAGTTACCATTTTTTTACACCTGTAATACTCACACAGCCAAAAAACAGATTCATAGTATTAAAACATGGCAGGCCAGAAATCCCAGCCAGTGAGTTACCTCCTTTCCGGAAAAGATACCTCTCCAACTAAAAATAATCACCTATAAACCTGAAAAGTGTCCACTTACTAGATAAGAGATTCATCCATGCAGCTCCACTCCTGCAAAAAGACCTACAACCACGAGACACAACGGGCTTCTCCGCTCGATGAAACCCTCGCCCGCATAGAACCTAAAGTTCCTGCCGCAGGAATAACCCGTGTCGCAGACATCACAAACCTTGACCGGATCGGGATTCCGGTCTTCTCCTGCATCCGCCCGACCGCAGAAGACGGGGCAATCACCGTGTATAACGGTAAAGGAGCCACCATTGAAGAGTCGCGGATATCGGCGATCATGGAAGGCATCGAGCGGTATTCAGCCGAGGCGCACGACCGGGAGATCCGGGTTGCCTTGTTCCAGGAACTTGAAGGCCGCGAGCCCGTCATCAATCCTATAGATCTGATCCTGCCAGAAGGTGCAGTAACGGATCGGTTCATGTCCTGGTACCAGGGGTACGATATTGTCAATAACGAGACTTTGTGGGTTCCTGCCTTTGCAGTATTTCACCCGGTCCCCCCACGGCACCGGGGAGTCTTTCGCACGAACACCAACGGGCTTGCTTCAGGAAACACCATTGAAGAAGCGATCTTTCACGCCCTCTCTGAAGTCATCGAGCGGGACGCCTGGTCACTGGTCGAGACAACGCGGAACACCGGCCCCGCAGTTGTGGGCATCGATGATCCGGTGATTCAGGACATGCAGAAGAAATTTGCCGATGCACAAGTCGAAGTCACGATAAGAGACATAACAAGTGACATCGGCATACCGACTATCGCTGCAGTAGCAGATGATGTGCTCTTAAAAGATCCCAGTCTCCTGACTATCGGTATCGGCACCCATACCAGCGCACGGATCGCCGTTATGCGGGCACTCACTGAAGTTGCCCAGAGCCGGCTCACCCAGATCCACGGGGCAAGGGAAGACACAACAATTGCCGATCTCCGCAAGAAGATGGGCTATGAGCGGGCAAAAAGGATCAACGGGTACTGGTACCGGGATAACGGAACGGTGGATTACAAAACGATTCCCTCATCCGATACCGATGACTTCTTAAAAGACATCAATAATATCATCGCGGCCCTCGCAAAGCAGGGTCTTTTCCGGGTCATCGTTGTTGACCTGACAAGAGTTGAGATTGGTATTCCTGTCGTGCGGGTGATTGTACCGGGCCTTGAAGTCTTTGCAATGGACCCAGAACGGAGGGGCGAACGGGTGAAGCATGCCAAAGATCATCGTCTTTCTCGGGCCAAGCCTTGACCTGGAATCAGCAGAAAAGATCCTCACTGCCGAGTACAGGCCTCCTGCAAAACGCGGCGATCTCATCACTGCAGCACGCGATGGTGCTGAAATCATCGGCCTGATCGATGGGGTCTTTCACCAGGAATCGGCAGTTGCCCACCGGGAGATCCTTGCAGCGTTAAAAGGCGGCATAAGGGTGGTCGGCTCATCGAGCATGGGCGCACTCCGGGCAGCTGAGATGGATACGCTGGGGATGGTGGGCATCGGTGAGATCTACCGGATGTACAAGAGCAGCGAACTGGAATCGGATGATGAAGTGGCGCTCGTATTCGATCCGAACTCAGGGTTGTCACTCTCTGAACCTTTGATCAATATCCGGTTTACCTTAAAGCGGGCAAAAGAGAGCGGCATTATTGATACTGCGGTGCATGACGCACTTTTGGTTTCTGCCCGGTCACTGTTCTATCCCAAACGTACCTACCCGGCGATCGTATCCGGTTCGGGGGATGCAGTTGATTCGGCTACCCGCAAGCGATTCCTTGCATGGGTTGATACCAATGCCTGCGACCAGAAACGCACTGATGCAGTTGAAGCCCTCTGCTATATCGCAGACATCTGTGACCGGTAATTGTTACCGGTAAGACCCCTTTTTACCATGAGGGGTGAGGATCAGCCCGAACTTTCCTGCCCTCATTGTGCCGGCAATCCTTTATAAACAACCCGAACTAAACCCTCATCATCCATGACCCAGTCCACGAGCCTGCCGGGATTCACCGGGATTTTGCCGTTCCGACTGCCCCGTACAGACATAATCAGGTTCCTTGTCATTGCCTTGTTTACCATCTCAATTATCGGTATCACCTATATCTCCATGGCAGCCGGGTACGGCACCATCATCCCCCAGCTCTTCTATTTTCCCATCCTCTATGCCACCTACTTTTATCCGGACCGTGGCTTGTATGTTGCCGGCATCTGTGCGGTTGCCTACCTGATTGTTGCCGTATCGGTTGTCAGCCTGGATCCCATGATTATCGGAGGAATCATCTTACAGGCACTGCTCTTTGTAGGTATAGCAGCAGGCTCAGGGTTTGTGCTCAGGTCAAAGGAGATCTCGTCATACACGGTACCTGAAGAGGATGTCAATGCAATACAGGCAATGTTAAGAACAGGAGAAAATGACCATGTGGAGTTCAAGCTCCAGTCACTCTGGAGTGCTGATCTCACAAAGGAGCAGATTAGTGAAAGTGAATCGGCAGAGGTCAGGAAATACAGGACCAATGCATCAAAGTTCATCATCGCCCGCTCGATCGCCGGGTTCTTAAATACCGATGGCGGGGATATTGTCATCGGGATTAAGGAAGACCGGATCCACAATGCCATTACGGTTGTCGGAATTGAAAACGATTATCCCAAACTGATTGAAGCGGACCGGAACCCTGACGGGTACCGGCGGATGATCGTGGATGCAATCATAAGGAAATACCTTTTAGAGATCTATGATACAGCAAGCAGGTTTATCCATATCTCATTTCCGGTAGTATCCGGCCGTACGCTCTGTCACCTGCATATTACACCGTCGGACAAGCCGGTCTTTGTCGATTCCGGTACAGAAGAGATCTTCTTTGTCAGGATCGATGCCTCCACCCGCGCAATCACCGGAAAAAACCTGACACGCTATACGCTCACGCGATTCTCGGGTTCCTGATCGAGGTCTCGTTTAGGGAGCACCGTGACCAATGAGTAAAATGGGCCGTGATATGAAAACACGCAGATGAAATAATCAACAATTATCGGGAAAGGAGATAACAAAATCATGGATGATGCCACGGTTCGGAATGAAGGTAGTTCATAAAAAAATGAATATGGGTAGTTGAAGTTTTAGGGAAAAATCCCGTAGTCTATGGTACAGATATAAAAATTTCGGTGCATCGCTGTTTTGCATGGATAATGTAGAAATTGAGTAGTTTACAATGATGGTGGCTGATGCCCCCATATCCCAAAATAGGATTAATGCCGCCGCCCCCGAAGGGACGCCCCCGCGGCGGTTTTAATGACTAAAATATTGAAACCTTCTTGCCCCGCCGTGCCTCGGAGAGGCCCTGAGGCGGGGGAACATCACAACTTATTTTTTATAACCGGTCTTACCCACACGATTCAATGATGAAACCCCCTTTCCTACCGTATATCCTTTAACATCACTGCGTTATCCCCTTCCCATACAAGGACCACATTAGCGCTTCCCATCATCCTGCCGGTCTTATCATCTGTTGCCGTAACCGTAATTACCACCGGCTCAAGGATGGACGCGGGTTTTTGTGTAAACGACCAGTAAAGTTTCTCGCCATGATTGGTGACCGGGTTTCCTACATCAGTTACCGTGTAATTGAGTGGGCCCCAGGTGAAAAATTTCCCATGCGTAGCATTCCATACAAACCGGGATCTGTCAGCATCAAAACCATTGGCATCCACCGTAATCCCAATACCGGGTGTAGAGGACATGATGGGTGAGTACCGCTGGGGGCTTGCAGTCAGTGTTACTGAAGTTTTTGTTACAACCGATAATGTGGTGGGCCGTACCTGTATTACCGAGCACCGCCCATTCGTGCACCCGCAGCTGCCGGCACCGCAGTCAAGCGGACCTTCGCAGCTCATGGTGCACATGATATCAGTGCATACGGGTTTTGCATCCTGCCTCGCACAGCTGGTCGGATGACAGCACTGGGCAGGCACACAGTCCGCATTCGTTGTGCAGGTCTGTGCATCCACAGGAACAATCGTTACAGGTGCGGTAGGAATTGCCGTTGTCACTGGCGCAGGTAGAGGAGTTTGTGAGATACAGCCCGCAAGCACAACTGCCGCTATGCAGAAAAAAATGAGCATGATTGTTTTTTTGTCCATACTAAAAATCGGTTGTAATTATAATAAATTAGATGGAGACTACAGAGATTATCACCGCTTTTTTAAAAGAATCAAAAATAGGATCAGAACGGCATTTTTTTTCGAGCATTACGGTAAAAAAAGGGGGAGAGTAGAAAATTCCGGCTCGCCGACATTTTGTGTGGATAAGATACAGTTCAAAAATAAATGTGAGGATTCCCCGCCTCAGGGCCTTTTTGAGGCACGGCGGGGCAATGCGGTTTAACATTTACTCATTAAAACCGCCGCGGGGGCGCCCCGCCGGGGGCGGCGGCGTTCATCATGTTCGGGGTTACAGGGGCATTAGCCCCTGTCCTTATAATCTAACATTTAAAAATCGTAATTAGTCTTCTTTGTCAACCCGTAGTAAATGACAAAGAACCAAAATTCCTCACTCCACCTTCGCCCACACATATGCGAACCGCTGAATCGCTGTAATGTGCCCGAAGATTCCAAAAAACAGCAGCAGCCAACCGAACCAGCTAAGCCAGTAGAATGTCATGGGAGCGATGATGTCAATGATGCCGACAAGCATGATCAGCACAAGCCGGTCCGCTCTCCCTAAAAGCCCGCCATAATAGCGCCCTACACCCACTGCCTGCGCCTGTGTGCCGAGATAAGATGCCATCAGCACACCGGTGAGTGCCAGTACGCCGATCTGCCATGGCACCATGCCGCTGGCAAAGATACCAGTGATGATGAAGATATCTGCGTAACGGTCCACTGCATGGTCTAAAAAGTCGCCCCGTTTGCTCTGGCACTTCATCTCGCGGGCAACAGCACCGTCCATCGAATCACAAAACGCATTAAGTGCAACGGCTAAAATCGCTAAGAGTTCGAGCCGCAGGAAAAATAAGATCCCGGCAGCAGCTGATGCTACGAGGGCAGCGATCGTAAAGAAGTTCGGGGTCAGATGGCACCGTATCGCAATGGCCACAAGCGGATCGAAATACACTTTCACATGCGAGCGGTACTGGTCGAGCGTCATTTAGTGCACCTCTAAAAAGCCGGACCAGTCAAGTGTTCCGAACTGAGCCGGAATCTTTCCTGCAACAAACCCTTCGATCCGGTCAGCACAAAAACCCGGGTCATGACCGGTTGTATCCAGTTCGAAGATGTTGCCGGCATCATGCAGGTCAACAGTCTCGATCAGGCAGTCGTCAAGCGCTTCTGCGTCGGCATTCTCCATAACCTTGCCGGCAGAATATTTGCGCTGTTCCAGGCGTTTTTTCAGTTCATCCGGGCGGCAACGGAGCACCACCACCCGATCGCAGGGCAGCAGGTGGGCAAAATGTCCTTCCACAAACCCGTCAACCGGTACAAACTCTGCTACCCAGCGCTCATCATCGAAGATCTCGGTGTCGCGCTGCTCATCATCGCCCGTAATGTAGGGTCGTATGGTATCGGTGAGGTGGACAACTGTGTGCCCCCGCCGACCAAGCTCATCGCTGATGAGCGATTTGCCGGTGCCGGGGGTGCCCGTTATACCACACATCATAATGTGTTGATCTCCTCAATGAACAACTCGTTCTCCCAGTCCTCGCCAACACTCACCCGGATATAATGGTCAGGCAGCCCGGCAAAACTCCTGCACGAGCGGACAACAACACCTTTCCTGGCAAGGCTCTCGACAACAGTATCACCCTTATGCGGGGCGACATCGATCATGACAAAGTTTGCATCCGAAGGCAGTACATGGAACTTTACCTCATCGGCATACCGGGTGCGCCACCGTTTCACCTGCGCGATATATCGCTCTGCACGCTCCTTGTCCGGCAATGCAGCAGCAGCTGCTGCTGCTGATACTGAGTTCACCGTAAACGGTGTACTGGCCCGGTTGTACCACGGAGGCAGCCATCGCGGCGTGAAGGCATACCCAATCCGGAGACCGGCAAGGGAGTAGACCTTGGAAAATGTCCGTCCCAGCACAAGGTTCTCATGCTTTTTCATGAGGGGGAGATAGTCGATTGCGGAGAACTCGACATAGGCATTATCTAAGAAGAGGAGCCCTTCAATTCCTTCAAGGATCTCTGCTACATCGTCAAGAGGTGTGGCATTCCCGGTAGGGTTGTTGGGCGAGCATACTACCGTAATCTTTGCCTCTTTGGCCTTCCCGATCAGTTTTTTGCAATCTACCGAAAAATCCGCTTCCCGCGGTACGGTGATCACTTCCGCACCCTGTCCCATTGCCGCGAGTGCATAGAAGGAGAACGTGGGCGTGGAGATCGCCACCTTCTCACCGGGCTCGACCAGCGTGCGGATGATAGTCTCGATCACACCATCCATCCCAACGCCCGTGACAAAATGATAATCGCCGTAATATGCCCGCAAGGCATTCATCAGGATATTGACGCGCTCATCAGGGTACCGGTTCACGGTCCGCAATGCCTCTTTTGCTGCTGCTAATGCAAAAGGAGAGAGGGGTTCTGGGTTTTCATTACTTGCAAGCCTGGCTACCTTACTAATCCCGTACTCGCGGGCGATATCTTCCGCTTTTTTGGCAAAGACATAGCCGCTCTTTTTTTTATAGCAGGATCTAACCAAGCGCTCCATTGATCACTCCGACTACGCAGTCGATCTCTGCATCCGTAATAACAAGGGGTGGGACCAGACGCAGGTTGCCGTCCGCTGCGCAATTCACAAGCACTCCATTTTCTGCACATCTCTTCTGGACATCCGGGCATTTGTCCCCGATTGTCATACCGATCATCAGCCCGCGAATACGGGGGTTAAGCGAGGCGAGCCCCTTACCAAACCGATCGCCTTTCCGGGCCACATCCGGGAGGATCTTCTCAATAACGCCAATTGTAGCAAGCGCAGCTGCACAGGCAAGCGGGCCACCGGCAAACGTGCTCCCATGCTCGCTTTTCTTAAACTCCAGATCTTCACGGGCAACGAGTGCACCCATGGGAAACCCGCTTGCAATGCCTTTTGCGAGCGTGACGATATCAGGCATCACTTTTGTGTGCTGCATGGCCAGCCATTTACCCGTACGTCCCATGCCGGTCTGGACTTCGTCAGCGATCATAAGAGCGCCGGTATCATCGCAGATTTCACGGATGCCCTCAATGAAACTCTCGGGGGGGATGATGACCCCTGCTTCTCCCTGGATAGGTTCAAAGATAACACCAGCAGTATCATTGTCCATAACTTTTTTCAGCCCGTCCAGATCGCCGTATTCAACAAAGGTCTTGACCATCCCGAGCGGCTCAAAAGGTTCGCGGATTGCCGGCTTGTGGGTGACTGCGAGTGAACCAACGGTACGGCCGTGGAACCCATGAGTGAATGCCACAAATTTTTTCTTACCGGTCCTGACCCGGGCAAGTTTGAGTGCCCCGTCAGTGGCTTCTGCTCCCGAGTTTGAGAAGAAGGCTTTGTGCATGCCGGTAATCTCAACAAGTTTTTTTGCGAGATCGCCCTGGTGAGGAACATAATAGAGATTTGAGCAGTGGATCAGCTGGTGTGCCTGGTCACAGATCGCTTTTACTATGGCCGGGTGGCAGTGACCGGTGCTGCAGACTGCAATGCCGGCAACACAGTCGAGATACTGTTTTCCTTCTGCATCCCAGACGGTTGATCCCTCACCCTTTACAATTGCCATATCGCGCGAGAACGCAGGCATAAAGTAGCGTTCATCTAAAACTTTGAACTGGCTTGTCTTTTCCATTTCCATCACAGATCTTTTTGTTGGTTGTGTTCTCTGGTTGTATTCGTTTGCTAAGGTTCAGCAGTTATTCATATTCAATGGTTGCAGGAGGTTTTGCCGTGATATCGTACACCACTCTGGCAACGCGGGGAATGTCAGCAGTAATTCTTGAGCCGATTTTAACAAGGTGCGTAAAAGGGATATCAAGCGGGTCTGCTGTCATCCCGTCACGGGAGTTTACTGCCCGTATCGCAACAATCCACCCGTGGATTCGGTTGTCGCCTTTGACACCAGTGCCCAGACCGAGCAGGGCGGCAAAACACTGCCATGGGCGGTACTTCTCCACCAGTTCGTCTTCCACGATCCAGTTCGCCTCGCGGATAATGTCAACTTTTTCTTTCGTAATCTCCCCGATGATCCGTACCGCAAGCCCGGGGCCGGGAAATGGCATCCGGTGCTGGATCTCCTTAGGGAGACCAAGCGCTCCGGCCACTTCCCGCACTTCATCCTTGTAGAGATCGCGGATCGGCTCGATCACTTTGGTAAACTCCATGTGCAGCGGCATACCGCCCACATTGTGATGGCTCTTGATCCCACCCTCGCTCTCGATACGGTCCGGGTAGATGGTACCCTGCAAGAGGCATTTTGCCCCCACCTTCTTTGCCTCACGCTCAAAAACCCGGATGAATCGCTCACCGATTGCCTTGCGCTTCTCTTCGGGATCGATGATCCCCTTGAGCGATGCAAGGAACTCGTCTCCGGCATCAACAATCTGGAGGTGTATATTGTTAAACAGCGTGCGAATCCGTTCAGTCTCTCCTTTTCGCATCAGGCCGGTGTCGATATAGATTGGGATGAGATTGTCGCCGATCGCACGGGCTGCAAGCGCTGCACAGACCGAACTGTCAACTCCACCAGACAGGGCCATGACCACCTTGTCATCACCGGCTGCGGCTTTGATCTCTGCAATAGATTTGGCAATGAATTTCTCTGTATTGACCATTTTTACACCTAAGTTGTCTTCTTGTTTGCCCTGCATGCTTCAACAAACCCGAGATACGGGGGAGAAGGGCGTGTTGGCCGGGACCGGAACTCCGGGTGGAACTGCGTGGCAAAGAAGAACGGATGATGAGGAAGTTCAAGGCACTCCATCCGGTTCTTGTTGGTTGCCGAAAAGACGAGACCTGCCTTTTCCAGATTCCCAATGTACTGCGGGTTCACTTCATACCGGTGCCTGTGGCGTTCGGTAATCTGCTTTTCTTTGTAGAGTTTCGATGCCAGTGTGCCATCTAAAATATCTGCGGTATAGTTCCCAAGCCGCATCGTGCCTCCGAGTTCATTCACTCCTTCCTGTTCCGGAAGCAGCCCGATCACATGGGTACCCTCACCGAACTCTTCACTTGTGGCATCGGCAAACCCTGCCTTGTGGCGGGCGAACTCAACGGTTGCCAGCTGAAATCCCAGACAGAGTCCAAGGAACGGTACATTATTCTCGCGGGCGAACTGGATCGCTGCGATCTTGCCTTCAATGCCGCGTTTCCCAAAACCTCCGGGAATCAGGATACCGTCATAGTCCTTTAAAGAACACCGTTCATACCGTTCTGCATCCAGCCATGCAATCTTTACTTCGGTTGAGAGTGCACGCCCCGCATGTTTGAGCGATTCCTTGATGCTGATATAGACATCTTCAATGCCGTACTTGCTCACGATTGCAACCGTCACCCGGCTGGTGTACTCCTTGTTCACCAGACGGTACCACGCGGTGTCAGGCTCTTTTTTATCCAGACCGAGATGGGCAGAGAGCACATCGGCAATACCCTCTTTTTCCATCTCCATCGGAACTGCGTAGGTATCAGGGGCAGTGGCAGCAGATATGACAGCACTCTGGGGGAGATCACAGAATGCAGAGATCTTTCGTTTTGTGCCGGCACCGATCGGGTTCTCGCTGCGGCCTACAATAATATCCGCATGTAACCCGAGCTCCCGCAGGGCTTTTACCGAGTGCTGGGTGGGCTTGGTCTTCATGTCCCCCATGGTATCTTCGGGGATCAGGGTGACATGGACAAGGACAATGTCATGCTCAGGAAGTTCGCCGTGCATCTGGCGGACCGCTTCTAAGAACGGCATGCTCTCGATATCGCCAACCGTGCCTCCGACTTCCACCAGGCAGATATCTGCTTTTGTTCCGTCAGGGAATTCCTCTTTAGCAGCATTCCTGATACAGGTCTTAATCTGGTCGGTGATATGGGGGATGATCTGCACGGTTTCTCCGAGGAAATCCCCGCGGCGCTCCTTATCGATAACCGTCCGGTACACCTTGCCGGTGGTGATGTTGTGGGCAGCAGTCAGCTCGATGTCTAAGAACCGCTCGTAGTTGCCGAGATCGAGATCAACTTCACTGCCATCCTTGAGCACGAAGACTTCCCCGTGCTGGGCCGGGTTCATCGTGCCGGCATCGATATTTAAGTAAGGATCTATTTTTACTGCCGTGACCCGGTAGCCACGGTTCTGTAAAATCCGTCCCACCGATGCAGCGGTGATCCCTTTGCCAAGCCCGCTCATCACACCCCCGGTAATTATGATGTACTTCAAAAGAATCTCCCCGATTGCATTATATTTGGCTTACAATCCTAAATAGTGTTATCTTCCTTAAAGGAACGGGATAAAGATCAGCCATTTATAGCAGGCGTAAATCTGCACCGGAATCAGGGGCTGTCGTTGGTTTAAAAACCCTGGGATGTGACAGACCAAAGTAAGATTAATTTATGAACACATCTCACTGAGTGGGTATGAAATTCAGGCAGTTTATTCACATACTGGCAATTATTACATTGATTGCCTGCTTTGTTCCACCTGTGCTGGCAGAAGCACCAACAGATGAGGCAACTACCTATTATAACCGGGCTGAATTGCTCCTCAACACAAATGATTACGAGCGGGCGATTGCAACTTTTGACCAGGCGCTTGCCTCTAACACGACCATGATCAAAATGTCTGATGCCCTGCTGTATACGTACCGGGACAAGGGATATGCACAGATCCAGCTCAAAAAATATGACGAAGCCATCCAGACCTTCGACCAGGGGCTCGCACTCTATCCCAAGGACAAAATGCTCTGGAACAATAAGGGTTATGCAAATTATAACCTTGGAAAGTACCAGGATGCACTCGCTGCGTATAACAACGCCATTAAGTTTGAACAGAACTACACAATTGCCCTGATTAACAAAGGCGACACACTCTCAAAGATGGGTGATTACCAGGCGGCAGTAGATACCTATAAAAAAGCCCTCGAAACTGACCCCGGAAACCGGGATGCCACAACAGGTCTTGCAGCAGCTGAAAAAGCTGCCCCAACCGCATTACCGACAACCATGATTGTAATTGTCATTGTCATCATCATCGTTGCTGTAGGCGCAGTCTTGTACTTCAAATCCAGAAAACCTGAAGTAAAGCCCGAAGAGAAGAAGTCCAAAGGAAAGAAGGAATAATCTTTTTTTATTCGTTTGCCGTCACCGCAAATGCAGCTGACGTACGGGAGAGCAGGGTTTTTTTGCCATCATCTAAAATGACTTCAGCCTCAGCAAAGGCAACGCGTCGTCCTTTCTTGATCACTTTTGCCTCGGCATTGATCACACCTTCCCGCACACCTTTGACAAAACTGGTGGATTCGGAAATTGTTGCAATTCCCTCATTTTCCTTTAACAGGGTGTAGAGGGCAAGTGCAATCGCTTCATCTGCAAGGGCAACAAGCATCCCGCCCTGCAGCCAGCCGACACCGTTGTGCATATCCGGCCGGACCTGCATTTTCAGCACCGCTTTTCCCTGTTCGTAACTGACAATTTCAATTCCCATAGAGTTAAAGAACGGGTTGGCATCCCTGCCATGCTGCCTTATGTTTTCTAAATAGGACATGATTCTCTAAAGAGATTTTATCCGGAGGGGATTAATCATATGCCTTCTTTTCCATTTCGGTTGTTTAATAGGGTTCACCAGACGTACTATTCTGCATGCAGGACCCTGAAACTAAAGAGATGCTTGCTGATCTCATCTGGCTCAATGCCGTGATCGCAACTGAACTCATCCAGATCACCGAGAACACATCAGCCATCCTCAGAAAATCCCCGCCACCGGAAAGTTGCCTTGCCGAACACCATGAACTTAAAAAAACCGCGCTCCATATGGCAGAGAAGTACCGTCCGGCAACGGTGCTCGGTCAGCACCTGCTCAAACACCAGTAACGTTATTGGGACTCTCTGCCCACGATTATAATACAATAATTTCTGACAGTACGTTGAGAGTCCGCACTGCATCCTTAACACCGCGTGACACTCTTCATCAATACATCATTGTTAAAAGGAGCAAGCCTGAAATGACTACCCCCGGCATACCCTGCAGTCTTGTCATCCCTGCATACAACGAGGAGAACCGGATCCGGTTGCTCTTTGACGAGATAACAGCGTTTGAGGGAGAACTGATCGTAGTCTGTGACGGAACCGACCGGACTGCGGACTGTGTCAGACAGATTGCGGCCCACAGGCAGGATCTCGTAATCAACTGCCTTGAGTATGATCACCGGCTGGGAAAAGGAGGCGGCGTGATTGAAGGACTCAAAGCAGCCCGCTCACCACTCGTGGGGTACTTTGATGCGGACGGTTCTACCAGTATCAGCGAGATGCAACGGCTCTTTTCCCACCTTTCCTCATCTGACGGTGCGATCGGATCGCGCTGGGTGCCGGGCTCAACGCTTCGTGTACGGCAGGGATTCCTGCGCAGGATGGAGAGCCGGGCATTCAATCTCCTGATCCGGATTTTCTTTAATCTCACCTACAATGATACACAGTGCGGGGCAAAGGTGTTTAAAAAAACTGCAATCGATACCGTGCTGCCGCAGATGACATCCCGGGGATTCGAGTTCGATGTCGAACTGCTCTGGCGGCTGCATCAGGCAGGTTATAGTGTCAAAGAAATTCCCATCGTCTGGCAGAACAAGGGAGATTCGAGGGTGCAAAAGCGGGACATGATCCGTATGCTCAAGGGTCTTTTTGTGATCCGGTTTGGTCCAGGAACATGATACCATCATCGCATGAAGAGCAGAAGAAAGAAGCGTTCCGGCTCTTTGAAGACGGACGGTATATCGAGTCCGGCCAGCTCTGCACCATCCTGTTAGAGTCCGGAAAGGATTCTGCTATCGAAGTGCTTGCTGCAACCAACCTCTACTACATGGGAAAACCTGATGACGCGGAGGTCTTTTTTAGGGATCTTGAAAAGAAGATGCCGGACTCTTCTTATGTACATAGTTACCTTGCAAAAGTGCTCGAAGCCCGTGCTGATGAAGGGGCAATTGCCGAGTACGCAACTGCGGTTCACCTTGACCCTTCAAACCAGGATGCCCTGCGGAGTTATGCTAAATATCTCCTTGCCCATAAGGATTACCGTGCCGCACTGCCGGTCTTCAAACGCCTCGTGCATCTGGGAAAGAAACCCGCAGATGTTAAGCACCTGATGCAGGCCCTTTTAGGGATGGGTAAGGCAGCAGAGGCACTCTCAACGCATACGGAACTGGGTGCCGGAACTGCCCCGGGCCATGAATATGTGGATGCGCTCATTAAGACCGGAAACTTCCCTGCCGCTGCTGAATCCGCAAACCGGATCTACAAAGAGACCCGGGATCCAAAAGTGCTCAGGAAATATCTTGCTGCCCTCTCCTGCTATGATGTGCCGGCTTCTCTTCATGCTTATGCCGATCATATTGAGCCCGATTGCGATTGCGAGATCCTCTTTGACTATGTGCTGCTCTTACAGGCACACGGGAATACCAAAGAAGCGCTCGGCACTGCACGGGCTCTTGTTAAACGCTCACACCAGCCGGTGTATCGGCTTCTTGTCTGCGATCTGCTCGCTGATATGGCAGATGCAGGGGTGGGAAGAACAGATGCCCTTCATGCCTACGAGCAGCTGATCAGGGATGAACTGGCGACAAAAAACGATCTGGACCTGCTCCGGACGATCATCAGCAGGTATCGTAAACACCTCACCGCGTGGCTACCCCAGGCAGATGCAAAACGCAGGTTCCTTGATCTTGTTTCACAGGATGTGAACGTAGCAAGCCTGCTCGAGACTGCCTTGTTATATGAAGATGCGGGTGATTCCGCAGAAGCCCGGTCATGGTATTACCGGGCATACCGGGCTGATTTTCTTAATGGTGGTCTTTCTTATGCGCAGTTCCTCGATGCACATGGCGAAGGACGCGAATGCGAGAAGGTGATGCTCTACATACTCTCGAATGTGAAAAAGAGTCCGGACCTCAGCCGTGTGGCGGCAGTGATCGTGGACAAAAACAGCACCATGCATCACTTAAAACGGCTCATGGAGCAGCTGCTCGCAAAACTCAAAGCCCGTAGGGCAACATTGAATTCTGAAGGTCTTGAGTTACTCGCGATGGTGTTTTTCATTGCCGGTACCAATGCACACGAAGAGCAGAATTATGCGGGCTGCAAGTATTACTGCCTGAGCGGGATGGACGTGATGCCGGCCCACACGCGGGCCATTCACCTTGAAGATTTCCTCAGCCTGATCCGGACCTGCAAGGAGAGAGCGGTTGCCGATCGCCCGGTCATGAACGTACCGCAGATGAAAAAGCGGGCCGCGGCAAGCGCCCCGGCACAGGTGATCACCGACCAGCTCGGTCTCACCGAACAGGAGGCAAAGATCCTTGAGTTCATCCGGCTGCACCGGACCGCAAACGAGATGGAGTTGCGAAAGGTGCTCGGAACCCGCAGGGTGGTTGGAATTGTCAACCGCTTAATCCAGAAAGCAGCGGCACAAGGGTTGTTACTGATCGCAAAGAAAGGAGTTGGGGGGGATGGGGAAGCCTATGAATATACCGGAACCTGAAAAAATGGACCAGCGCCGGCTTGAGAGCATCAACATCATCAATGCGCTGCGCAGGGGAACTGTTCCTGCAAGCGGGCTTGAACGAATCGCAGTCGGGCTCGATGTCGAAGAGGGCGTGATCAGCCGTCAACTGGATTACGTTGCCCAGAGCGGCGGGGATCTGAAGTTTATCCGGGGCGAGTACGGGAGCGGCAAGACGTTTTTGGTTGCACGGGCCCTTGAGATCGCCCGCACCAAGGGGTTTGTCACCTCGCACGTGATCATCTCGTCTGCCACCCCGCTTTACAAGATCAAAGGGATCTACCAGCAGGTCTGTGCCAACCTCCGAACCGGTGGGGAAGAGCATGCGATCAAGACGATTCTCGACAACTGGCTCTTTGCGATCGAAGAGCGGTTGTTATCAGTGAGCGGGACGGATCTTGCGGATGCTCTGCTCGAAGAGGCCACCGAGCGGGAGATCGAGACTGCACTCAGCGGGATTAGCGAAGTGAACACTGCACTTGCAGCAGCGCTTCGCACCTATTACCGGGCAAACAATACTGGCGACTTCCAGCTCGCTCAGGCTGCACTTGGCTGGATTGCCGGTGAACCAAATATCGGGCGGGACTTTAAGGCAAAAGCGGGGATCAAGGGAGAGATCGATGACACCATTGCGTTTGTCTTTTTACGGGGCCTTGTGTCGATCATTCACGGGGCGGGCTATAGCGGTATTGCAATCGCAGTCGATGAGATGGAGACCACGCAGGGACTCCAGCGCAACCAGCGGGAGAAAGGTTATCACACGCTTGTCCGGATCATCGATGCGCTCGACAGGGGTGAGATGCCGCGCTGCTTCTTCCTCTTTACCGGCACTCCTGCCATGTATGACGGTTCACGGGGCATCCGCTCTGTCCCGCCACTCTACGATCGCATCAGCGTGGTGCAGAACGATGCGTACCGCAACCCCCGCCAGCCACAGATCATGCTGGGGAAGTTCGATACCTCAAAACTTGAACTGGTGGCACTCAAGATCGTGGATGTTTATGCACAGGCGTACACTGAGCCGGACCGCGAGCGGGTGTCGCACCGCTTCATCCGGGCGATGATCAAGAAGATCACTACGCGATTCGGGGGACGGGTAGATGTGATCCCCCGCATCTTCTTAAAAGAATTTGTCGATGTGCTGGATAAGTGCGAGCTCTACGAGGAGTACACTCCCGGTGAGGGGTATGATTTTGATGCCGAGCACCTCAAGGGCGAACTCAAAAAAGAGGAAGAGGCAGTGATGGTTGTCAGGTTCTAAACCACGCCACCTTTTTAAAAAGACAATGTTTTACATTCCAACAGCACACCCTTCCTGCATGCGCCGGGCAAAGCTCCTGTTCATCCTTGCCGCAGTCCTTCTGTGCGCACTTATTCCCGTAGCAGGAGCAGTGACTCTCACCCTCAATGCCTCAGAGAACAAGGCACATGTGGGGGATGCGATCACGCTGAGCGGCAAAGTGACCGGGATCAAAACTATTGCTGTATATCTCTTTGTGGTCGGACCTGACCTTGATACTCGCGGCGTGACACTCGACAACCTCAATATCCCGGCCGGGCGCGGGTTGTTTACCACTGCTCCGGTGCACATGGAAAACGGTACCTGGTCCTATACATGGGATACTGCCGTCATACTTGGAAACCTGAAACCCGGCACCTATACGATATATGTTGTCAGTTCCCCGGTTGACAGGTTGCGTTTTGTCAAAGGAGAATACACAAAAACCGAAATTGAATTTCTTGCATCTGAAAAGCTACACAATGAGGTCCCGCTCGGACCTGCTCTTCCTGTTGTTGCACTGGTTATTACAGGTGTAATTATGCTGGGATATGGCGGGATGAGACGGAAATAGGGATTTTAAAATATTCAACCATTAACACTGTGCTATAAAAAAAAATCGTTATTGTTTTTTGATCTATTCATAGGGACTGATGCACCCATTCCCCCAATAACGATGTTACCGCCGCCCCCGACGGGGCGCCCCCGCGGCGGTTTTAATGACTAAAATGTTGAAACCGTCTTGCCCCGCCGTGCCTCAGAGAGGCCCTGAGGCGGGGGGGCATCACAACTAATTTTTGATACCCAGTCTTACCCACACGAATCAGCGATGAAACAAAAATCTTTTGATTTTTTTAGGGATGATTCCTGAATTACTTATTGCCGTGCTGCCTGCGCACCCGCACAGATTCTGCATGAGCATGGAGACCTTCTGCATCCGCAATGGTCTCAACAATATCGCCAATGGTTTCGAGTCCGTCGCGGTCGATGATCTCAACCGATGCCGTCTTGCAGAAATGATTCACATCGAGACCGGAATAGGTTTTTGCGTACCCTGCAGTCGGGAGCACATGGTTGGTTCCCACAGCATAGTCCCCACAGGCAACGGCCGAATATCGCCCGACAAAGATTGCCCCTGCATTCTTCACCCGGGTGACCACCGTTAAGGGGTCTGCAACCTGTATCGAGAGGTGTTCCGGGGCAACTGCATCTGAGGCAAGAATCGCTTCTTCTATTGTGCTGACAACAAAATACCCGGAGTTCTTGAGCGCCTGAACGATTATCTCTTTTCGCGGAGCAACTTTTGTCATCGCTTCCACCTCGCGGCTGACTTTTGCCGGGAGGGATTTATCCGTGGTGATCAGGATGCAGGCAGCATTGGGGTCATGCTCGGACTGGGCGAGGATATCGGCAGCAACAATGCGGGGGTCGGCAGTCTCATCGGCAATGATCCCAATCTCGCTTGGGCCTGCCGGAAAATCAATCTCCACGTTCTCGCGGAGCATCATCTTTGCAAGCGTGACGTACACGTTGCCGGGCCCTGCGATCTTCTGCACAGGCCTTATGCTCTCAGTTCCCAGTGCCATTGCAGCGATTGCCTGTGCGCCGCCGGCATTATAGATCTCGGTGACCCCGGCGATGTCCAGCGCAACAAGGGTTAACGGTTTTATCGGGGGAGGTGAGCAGGCACAGATCTCCTTTACACCGGCAACGCGTGCCGGTACCGCACACATGAGAGCGGATGACGGGTAGGCAGCCCGGCCTCCGGGAATATAGAGCCCGACACGGTTCAAAGGCGTGGTCTTGACACCGAGCACGATGCCCGGTTCCATCTCCTGCAGCCAGAGGTCACGGGGTTTCTGGAGTTCGTGGAAGCGCTCGATTCTGGCATGCGCCTCGATTAAGCTCTCGATGATCTTTGCATCAACCTTCTCATAGGCATCCTCACGCTCGTCATCCGGTACGGCAATATCGGTCAGCACACAGTGCTTTTTTGCCAGATCAATAAGTGCAGCATCCCCCTCGGTCTGCACGCGGCCTATGATCTCTGTTACGGTGGCCCGGGCATCTTCAAGGCTCGACTGCCTCCCCGCGATCCAGGCATCGATCTCCACTGCCTTTAACATAGTGCCAATATTTTCGGCAGGAGAGTTTGTTAAGGTTTCGTCAGGTTTTAAAGAATCCGGGGGATTTATGGATCAAAAAGGGATTTGCAAAAATACAGCGTGCTGCATATGAATTGAGACGGGCAGGGGATTAAAAAAAAGAATGGTTCGCTGGACATTTCGTGTCGGAAAGATACGTTACCAAAATTACCTGTGAGGGCTCCCCGTGGCAGGGCCTACATTTAGGCACTGCGGGGCAAGGAGGTTTGCCAGGTACTCATTAAAACCGCCGCGGGGGCGCCCCGCCATGGGCGGCGGCGTTCATCATGTCTGGAGTTATGAGAGCATCAGCCCCCTCGTAATAATCTACCCGGTAGTTGCATTACCTGTTCAAAATCGGAATGAACTTTTTTTCTCCTAAAGTGAATGACGAAGAGCAAAAAGCACCTGGCAGAGCAGGTCAGGTTTGTGCCGGTCTGTGGCGTAGGATATAGATGCTCGCACAGGAGTTAAGATGCATCAGATTTTTTGATCAAAAAAGGGAAATATTATTTTTAATAATCGCCCATGCCGGGCGGCATGCCACCCATACCACCGGGGGGCATCCCGCCACCGGATGCCTTTGAAGAGGCAATGACATCATCAATGCGGATGATCATGACTGCTGCCTCTGCTGCGCTCGAGATTGCCTGTGTCTTTACCCGCAGCGGTTCGACTACTCCAGCCTTGAGCATGTCGGCAGGTTTTCCGGCTTCCACATCAAGCCCGAAAGTTTTCTTCCCTGATTCGTGTGCAGCCCGGATAGCAACGAGCATATCAATCGGATCTAGCCCTGAGTTTTCGGCAAGCGTGCGGGGGATGATCTCCATTGCTGAGGCAAACGCCTCGATTGCGAGCTGGACACGACCGCCTTCTGCCTGCGCATATCTCCGCAGCTGGATCGAGAGTTCTGTCTCTGGTGCCCCACCTCCGGCTACGATCTTTTTTGCCTCAACAACAACGCCGACTACCATAAGAGCATCATGGATAGCCCGTTCGAGTTCGTCAACCACATGCTCGGTGCCGCCATGGACAATGATCGAGACTGATTTTGGGTTTTTGCACTTCGAGATATAGATCATCTCATCACCAGAGACCTTGCGCTCCTCAACAAGGCCTGCTGTGCCGAGATCCTTTACCGTGATCGTATCGATACTGGTAACAAGGCTTGCACCCGTTGCCCGGGCAAGGTTGTCAATATCGCTCTTTTTTACCCTGCGGACCGCAAGGATGCCGGCTTTTGTAAGGTAGTGCATGGCAACATCATCGATGCCTTTTTGGCAGAAGACGACATTTGCCTTGCTTTTTATGACCTTATCCACCATCGCGTGGACCATCTGTTCCTCTCCATCGAGGAATGCCTGTGCCTGGCCGGGCGAAGAGATATTGATCTTTGCGTTCACTTCGGTCTTTTTGTATTCGAGCGCAGCATTGAGGAGCAGAATTTTTGCATCCTTAACTGATGTTGGCATGTTCGGGTGCGCACGTTCCTTGTCGATAACCATACCCTCGATAAGGACCGAGTCATCCACTGCCCCGCCAACCTTCTTCTCCACATTGATGTGAGTGATGTCTACCTTGCCATCGGGATCAGTGACAAATGTAACTGCCTTAACAAGGATATCGCAGAGGTGGTCTTTGGATACTTCCGCATTCTTTCCGGTGAGTGCAGTTGCTGCGATATTTTTGAGCATCGCAGTATCGGTCGGTTTTACCGTGATTGCAAAACCATTGAGCAGTACGAGTGCCTGTGCTGCTGCCATACGGTAGCCCTCAGCAATACTTGTCGGGTGAACCTTCTGTTTAAGAAGCCCTTCGGCGTTCTTTAAGAGTTCGCCTGCAATGACTACTGCAGTTGTCGTGCCATCGCCAACTTCAGCATCCTGCGTCTTTGCAATCTCAACCATCATCTTTGCGGCCGGGTGCTCGATATCCATCTCCTTTAGGATAGTGACGCCATCGTTTGTGATGGTGATATCTCCCATGCCATCGATGAGCATCTTGTCCATGCCTTTGGGGCCAAGGGTCGACTGGACTGCTGTAGCAACAGCACGTGCAGCAGCAAAATTATTGGTCTGGGCTTCCTCTCCCCGGCTTCTCGTTGCTCCTTGTCTGAGAATAATTATGGGTTGTCCCCCGAGTTGTTGTGACATTTAGTACCTCATCAGATGATAGAACAGATAGATCTGCATCGGTTTTATGTGTATCCATGTCAGTCGATGTCAACACCCCATCATTAATTACCAGTTTTTACCAATTACTGATCAATGCGCACAGATTTTGGCATTCACATGAAAGGGGGCGTCATCACCGAACGGGACGCAGACTTCTGTACCATTCGCATAAGAGCCCCTGCGGGTATTTTTTCTGTTGAACAGTTACGCGGGATTGCAATGATTGCAAAAAAATATGGAACGGGTACGGTTCACTGCACTACGCGCCAGACGTTAGAGATCCCGCATGTCAGGCCGGTAATGCTAAAAAAAGTTGAAAAAGCTCTCTTAAAGAACACAACTCCGGTTGGCTCAGAGAAAGATGAGATTGTAAATATTATCGCATGTCCCGGTGTTGAACGCTGCAAATTTGCAAATATCGACACCATCAGCCTTGCAAAAAAACTTGATGAAAAATTGTTTGGAAAGGAGATGCCAGTAAAGATGCGCATCGCAATATCTGGCTGCCCGAATGCTTGTACAAGTCCGATGCTCAACGAGATTGGCGTGATTGGAAGAGTTCGCCCATTAAGGACTGACGGGCTCTGTACGGGATGCGGGTCCTGTGTCCAGTACTGCAAAGAAAAAGCCATTAAGATTAGAAATGGCATCTCAGAGCTCAAAGAGGACAAATGTGTCCAGTGCGGGGTATGTATCCAGTCCTGCCATTTTGATCTCATAAAAGCCGAACACCGGCATTTTCTTATCACCGTTGGAGGAAGGAGAGGCCGACATCCCCAAATCGGCAGGCCGTTGTTAACTGTTGAAACCGAAGAGCAGGTAATTTTTGCCATACAAAAAATTGTTGACTGGGTTTACCGGCGCGCATGGAGCGGCAGACTCCTGTCCGAGCAGCTGGATGAAATCCATTTCGAAAAATTCCGGGAAGATATTATCAAATTAATGCCGCAGACAAACGATAACCCGGCAAAAAAATCATCACAATAAGGTTTACCATTTTTTTTATGTCCCAGTGGGATTTTAAGGGGGAAAAAACGGATCTCATCCCACTCACATCAGATTTTTTACAATCCTCATGGGATTACGTTTGCAGCCAAAAAAAACGAAGAAACGCTTTTTTTTAAGGAGTTTAAAAACGAAAAAAGAATTCGCAGGGTTTTTTTAAAAACGTCCCCGCCTGATCGAAATTGTACCTGCAATACCCAGCCCTATGATTATGAGGGCAAGGGGCAGGGGAGATTTTGCGGTTGTCGGGGGCATGGGGGGTATTGCGGTTTGCGTTGGATTGAGGGTAGCATAGAGATTGATGCTCTGTCCCGGTGCAGGGACACTGGTTAAGGTTGCGGTATATGGCAGGTAACCATTCATCGATACGGTATAGGTGGTGTAGGGTGTACCGGTAGTATAGACCGGGACTGTCAATGTTCCCTGGGTGATCACACCCACAACCTGGTTATTGAATGAGACGGTTGCCCCGTTCACATTACAGTTGACAACATACCATCCCTGGCCACCACCAATCACTGCCGGGGTTGTAGGAACAGCAACCGGATTTAACGTAGCATACACATCAAAGGTCTGTCCTTTACCGGGCATAGCCGGAATGGGGGCGGTGTACGTTGTGTAGCCGGTTTTACTTACCGTAAATGTTTTTAAGGGAGTGCCGGTGCTGTAGACCGGGACGGTAAGAACGCCTCCGGATATCATCCCTTCATAAGTACCATCGAAATAGACCTGTGCTCCATTCACATTACAGTTCACGGTAATCCAGCCCTGGTTCCCGCCAATAGGCGATTCAGCGGCAGAGACTACCGAAAAGCATGCCAGCGTAAGCACAACGGCAATTGATGCCAGATAAAAACGGTTCATCTTCATAACAATTCCTCGTATACAGAATAATGGAAAAACAGGTATAAAAAAGAATCTTTCCATTATCGGATAAACAATGCCGGGAAATCTTTTACCGGTATCGCTGCGCCGGGATGTGTCCAGTGTTTCTTTAGGCACGGCGGGGCAAAACTGTTTCAACAATTTAGTCATTAAAAACGCGACGGGGGCGGCGGCGTTCATCCTATTTTGGGATATGGGCGCATCAGCCACCCTCTTAATAATCTGTCCCAATACCTGCGTTACCCATTTAAAAAATGAAATGAGTTTTCTTTTTCAACCCATAGTAGATGACAAAGAGCAAAAAAAAGAGATTGTTGATTTAATGTTTGCCTAATGGGTTGAACACGTTTGTGTAGATCATGTCGCTGCCGGTGTTGTGGAGCCGGGCACGCTCGGTCTTCTCCTCTGCAAAGGCAAGGAGCGGGAGTTCCATGTCAACACCCGGGACGTGGCCGAACATCTTTTC
>JAUYTV010000031.1 GCA_030694985.1 Methanoregula sp. | reverse complement strand
TCACTGTCGAGGACAAAACTCTTTAGGAGATGTGACTTACGGGAGTTATGTGATATTTCAAATCAGGCTCCTTTCGGCAAACAGAGGTCATTTTAGCGTTTTCAATCCGGGTTATGTCTTACCCGGGATCGGGAAATGTGCGGAATTCAGGGTAAATGGATGTAAATTCATTTTTATCTCATCCCTGTGAGCCCGGATTTTAAAAAATAACGTCGGAGGGTCAAATGTGCGCAATTAGGCTCAATTGGCTTGACGATCTCGCTTGGGATCAGGCTCAAGCAGGCAAAACGAAAGGAACCCCTGTTTTGGCGATCGGGTTTACGTCGATTAGGAGGGTTTCTCAGTCGGGGAATTTACGGAGATCTTTGGGACGGGTCCGGCGGGTTGGACGGATCAGTTACCGAATACGGGTTATTTTGTTTAGCAGCATTTATTGTGTGGATTGTGTGAAACAACAGAAAATGAAATTGCCTTTATCAAACATGCGATTTTTGATAGAATGAGAGGGATGACGGTCGATGAACTCCGGCAGGAGGGACATCGTTCATTGCCGCGAAATACACTGCTTGCCCAGGTCTTTTATTACGGGGAATTGCTGGAGAAGTGGGGCACTGGCACGAGCCGCATGATTAGCCTATGCCAGAATCATGGGATACCTGAACCAGAGTTTTCTGCACATCCGGATTGGTTCAGTGTAACATTCGCCAAAGATTTCTATACGGATGAGCGACTTCATGCAATGGGACTTTCTGACCGGCAGGTTCAGGCAGTACACTACGTGAGGGAGCAGGGGGCGATTACCAATAAGGGGTATCGTGAAAATTCGAAGGTCAGTACGAGTCTTGCATTGCGTGAATTAAATGATCTCTGTACCCGGGGGATTTTTATGAAGAGAGGAAAAACAGGACGTAATACTGAGTACATTCTTAATAAAGCGAGATCTGATGAACCCTCCACAAACCCGTCTTAAACCCTTCAAACCCTTCATGAACCCGTCTTAAACCCTTCAAACCCTTCATGAACCCTGCATAATTTCCACATTTTCCCGGGTTGTCTCCGTCGGTGGGGAGATCCCCCGGGAGTATCGGAAAGGGATCTGGACTGATTTTCCAAATCAGTCTCTTTTCGGCAAACAGAGGTCATTTTAGCGTTTTCAATCCGGGGTATGTCTTACTCAGGATCGGGAGATGTGCGGAATTCAGGGCAAATGGATGTAAATTCATTTTTATCTCATCCCTGTGAGCCCGGATTTAAAAAAATAACATCGGAGGGTCAAATGTGCGCAATTAGGCTCAATTGGCTTGACGATCTCGCTTGGGATCAGGCTCAAGCAGGCAAAACGAAAGGAACCCCTGTTTTGGAGTCCCCCCTCCGGGTTCCGTCGTTCACCGTCGATGACAAAACTCTTTAGGAGATGTGACTTACGGGAGTTATGCGATATTTCAAATCAGGCCCCTTTCGGCAAATGGGGGTCATTTTAGCGTTTTCAATCCGGGTTATGTCTTACCCGGGATCGGGAAATGTGCGGAATTCAGGGTAAATGGATGTAAATTCATTTTTATCTCTTTCCTGTGAGCCCGGATTTTAAAAAATAACGTCGGAGTGTCAAATGTGCGCAATTAGGCTCAATTGGCTTGACGATCTCGCTTGGGATCAGGCTCAAGCAGGCAAAACGAAAGGAACCCCTGTTTTGGGAGTCCCCCTCCGGGTTCCGTCGTTCATCGTCGATGACAAAACTCTTTAGGAGATGTGACTTACGGGAGTTATGCGATATTTCAAATCAGTCTCTTTTTGGCAAACAGAGGTCATTTTAGCGTTTTCAATCCGGGGTATGTCTTACCCGGGATCGGGAAATGTGCGGAATTCAGGGCAAATGGATGTAAATTCATTTTTATCTCTTTCCTGCGTGCCCGGATTTAAAAAAATAACGTCGGAGAGTCAAATGTGCGCAATTAGGCTCAATTGGCTAGACGATCTCGCTTTGGATCACTGGATACATTGGTTAGTGGACTGTTAGGTGGTTTTAGCCACTCTCTTTTGGAAGACCGGGGAACTTTTCTATAAGCCACTTCCAGACCGGCTTGATGGTGGAGGCAAGGATTCCTACAAGTTCCCGTACAAGCCGCTGTCTACGGATGGAGTACCGTGTGATAAGATGATCACGTGGTTATCGTTGAGGGCCGCGATAACCGGGTTAAAGAGTGAGCGCTCAACAAAATCCCCACTCTTCTCTATATGGGTTTTCTGCTGGATTACGAGATGCCGTAACTGCTCTTTAGAGGCCATACTAATTACCAATTAGCATATACGATAAAAGTTACTCATTGGTAATTAGTGGAATTGGGTTTTTGCTTAAAAGACTATCAGGAAATGCCCGGGGCTTATCTTCAATATTGGTGATGAATGTCACTATCTTCAAGATCCACAAAGTGGCCATCCCGCATTTTACGATCAGCATCCTCAAACAATCGGCGACGTTTCTCCCTGGCTACCATGTCTGAGATGACATGATCAAACGTCTGTCCCGGTTTACGAAATTCGTAATGCTCCTCCCCCGCGCTGATCAACCGCTCGTCCACCTCCGCACGAACAATCGGCGGCAGCATTCCCCATGTGACCTGCTGCTCTCCCATGATCACAAATATCCCCCGTACATCATCGGGATTGATACGGTCCATCACGGAGAGATCATCCGTCAGGATCTGGTTGCAGACCGAAGTTGCCCACGCGTCAGCAAGAGCCACATTGCAAGAGAAGATCGTAACTGCATCTGCCACCCCAAACGAGATGGAGGGACCAACTGTTGCAGAAGATGTGCAGATGCCAAGAACTGAATCCTGCGGTGGCACAACAAACGCGATCCGGTTTGAGAGGGCCGCCTCCCCTGCATGCACACCGACCCTGATATCCCGGTCAGAGATGAGAGCGATATCACCCCCGTTATCAATGACACCAAACACTGCGCCGGCTTCCTGCATTGCATCGATACCGGCCCATGCAATCGCACCGGCAACTGCTGCCATAGGGCCCACTCCTGCAATCCTTGTTGCGTCTGCCATCCGGGTGATGATCAGATCATCCGAGTCCGGAATGTAAGGATCAAATGTTGTCGAAAAAAAAGGATCACGGGCAATATACGCTTCGAGCACCTGTCGCGCTGCAAGCATCCCCGCTTTTGCCGCTTCAATATGCTCCGGTTTATCTGCAAGAATGGTTGCAAACGTCTGCCGGTAACTGAACCGCTCGCGGATCATACCGGCAGAATGAGGGCATGGGACGGGCACGCATCAACACACTTGCCGCAGAGCACGCACCGTTTCTCATCGAGGCTGAGTTTCCAGTCAGGATCGAACGAGAAGACTTCTCTGGGGCAGATGCTGATGCACGCCCCGCAGTCAACACATTCGCTCTCATCAAGGCTGACGCCGTGTTCGAGAATATGCACCTTCGCCCCGAGACTTATCATCGTGTCCCTGACCAGCTTGCACTGGTCATCCGGTACATCGATCAGGGCCTCGCCCTCTGAGGAATCAATGACGGCACGTTCCACATTGATGAGAACGCCGGTATCCCTTACCACCTGTGCGATGATCGGCTTTCGGCCTTTTCCGCGAGAAAAATTTACCAGCAGTTTCATTTCAGCCACCTCCCGCCAAAGAGTTTACCCAGGTTCATTGCAGTTAAGATGCCCAGCACACGGTGGTCTGCATCAACCACAGGTAGCGCACTGATGTTGTACTGCTCAAGTTTCTGCACAGCAATGTCAACTGCCTCATCCGGTTTTGCTGTAATCACTTTTGTCTTCATGATATCCTTGACAAGATGTGCTTTTCCGGGATTTGCCACCGCTTTTGAAATATCAAAAGTGGTCACGATACCGACCAGAACACCGGCCCCGTTGATAACCGGCAGATGATTGGTCTCTCCTTTGAGCAGTTTTTTTGCAGCAGTTTTGATCTCTTCGTCTTCATGGATGCTGACCACCTGCCGATCCATGATATCGAGGACTCTGGGGCCCTGCGTGGACTGGTGCATTGGCCGCGATACTTTTTTAGCATCAATCAGGCGCGTGGGAAGAGCAAGCTGCATTTTACCCTGTTCCACCCATCCTTTTAACTCCGCAGCCACCTGACGGGCCCTGCGGAAACTGGACAGGGAAGAGGTTTTTACCTCCTCTCCATTGATATCAATCGACCCGCTGCGGAGTTCAGCATAATTTGCTTTGCGGATGACCGGCCGGCTCCGGCTCGGAACCGCATAATCCAGAATGTCGACACTAATATCCTCATCACGGACTGCTGTTGCCCGCACGACATCGAGATCGAGTACTGGCAGGGGAATGCCGAGTCCCACATACAGTGTAACCCCGTAGCCTTTCATGGTCGCTGCCCGCATGTAGTCCTGCGACATCTCTTTTAAGTTTCCGGTTACCATCAGCGTTCCAAAACCGCCAGCAGGTGAATGCTGGGTTCCCTCTCCGATAACCATTCCCTGTGCACCGCATAAAAAGATCGGGACACCACTGCCAATCAGCCGGAAGTGCGGGTCGTTCGAGATCGGGTTGAGCAGTCCCGCTCCGGAATATGAAACATTCCCGCAACCGGGCAACAGTGTTCCCATGTACGTGTGAAGCGTGCGATCGGTAGTATTGGTTGCCGCATTGTAGCGCTGGTAGGCATTGCGCGGATTGCACATGGTTGCCTGGTTAACATTTTCCAGCAGCAGTTCGGTTGTGATCGTGCGGCGGGGATAACAGTCAGTGCCGCGGGAGCTTGCACGGAGTTCCACTGATTTTCCCGCCACAAGATCCTCAAGCACATGCGCACCGCCATACTCATCTTCGCGGGTGTCGGACTGTTGCGTTGCACCGATATACGTGTCAACGGCTGCAAGTCCGCCATAGGCTTCCACATTATTTAGCCAGATCCGCTCCATGCGGATCGGCGGTTCCGCATGACCGAAATTAAAAAACGCACCGGAGGAGCACATGGCGCCGAATGTGCCGGTAGTAACTACATCCACTTCCTTTAAGGCTCCCTGCTCTCCGAGTTCGGCTACGATCGCGGGCATCTCTTCTGCGGTGACCACCCGCGCACTGCCGTCACGGATCCGCTCATTGATCTGGCTGATGGTCTTGTGCATATTGAGAAATACGCTTTAATGCATATTTAATATAATCGTTATTACTGTAGGTAATATCAAATTTTTAACCCCCTGCCTCCTATTACTTGTATGCATGTGCGTGCCTTCATAAAGGAGATGGAACGGCTCGCCCCGCCCGATCTCGCTGAGGAGTTCGATTGCGGGAGAATCGGCCTTATTGTCGAAGGTCGGCCGGAGATTGAAAAGATTTGTTGCGCGTTAGACGCGACCGCATCTGTAGTCAGAAGGGCAGTTGAGTACGGTGCGGATATGCTTGTTGTGCACCACACACCGTTGTGGACGCCGGTTACCGCTCTCACCGGGCCAACTGCGTCCTTAATGCGCCAGCTGCTCGCTGCTGATATGAACCTCTATGTGATGCATACCAATTTTGATCACTGCACGGAAGGGGTAAACGATGCACTGGCCGAGCTTCTCTCACTGGAAAACCGGGTTCCCCTGTCACTGGGCATCATTGGCAGCTGCACAATCTCGATCGATGAGCTGGCCCGGCGCCTTTCAGGAAATATCCGGATCTGGGGAGAACTCACATCCATTTCACGGCTCGCAATGGTTGCCGGCAGTGGTTTTGATCCTGCGTTTCTTGCTGAGGCAAAAGAAGCCGGGGCTGATGCGTTCCTTTCAGCTGAGCTCAAACACTCAGTTGCCCGGTACTCACCCCTGCCCTGCATTGAAGCCACCCATTATGCTCTGGAAGCCCCGGCCATGCGCCGCCTTGCAGCCCGGAAAGGCTGGCAGTACCTTGATGATCCCCCTATAGTCCGTTCCATTGTATGAGCGATCTCTGGCACCGGATTGCAGAAAAGAACACCCTTGACGTATCATTGCGCGAAGAAATTGTTGCCACCTTTGGGGCCCGTGGCAAAAAAGCACTGGCAGCGATCGATGCCGGCAAGGTAAAGAAGTACCTGGATTTTTTTGTTGTTGAGGGCAGGACTTCTGAATATGTTGTGGATGAGGATTTCTGCACCTGCCGGGATTTTCTTTATCGCGGCAGAACCTGCTGGCACCTGCTTGCTGTACGGATTGCATTGGGAGCGGACCTGGTAAACCGGTTTGACGGGTGGTACCAGGACCGGTGGATAAAACCCGATTGAGGAACACAGCTCATGAAAGACACGAGACAATACACTAATTAGCGTTCATCATCAACTGTACAGACGATTAGTGGTTGAATATGCTAGAAGAGGAATACCAGTTAGATTATTTTAAAGAACAGGGTATGGCCAGAAAAATCTGCAAGGCTTGCGGATCTGCTTTCTGGACACGTGACCGTGCGCGTGATATCTGCGGTGATGCACCCTGCGAACCCTACAATTTTATCGGTGAACCGGTCTTCAAGACACACAACCTCGATACCATGCGTGAGGCGTACCTCTCATTTTTTGAAAACCAGGGGCACACAAGAATCGAGCGCTACCCGGTCGCTGCACGGTGGAGAGATGATATTTACTTAACCATCGCCTCGATTGCAGATTTCCAGCCGTATGTAACCGGAGGAATAGTCCCCCCGCCGGCAAACCCGCTCACCATCTCCCAGCCCTGCATACGGCTCAATGATCTTGATTCGGTAGGCAGATCAGGTCGGCACCTCACCACCTTTGAGATGATGGCGCACCATGCCTTCAACTCGCCTTCTGAAGAGATCTACTGGAAGGATAGGACGGTTGAGCTCTGTGACCAGTTCATCGCATCCATAGGAGGGGATCTCAACAAGGTCACGTTTAAAGAGAGCCCGTGGATAGGTGGCGGGAATGCCGGGCCCAGTGTTGAAGTGCTGATCGGCGGTCTTGAGATTGCAACGCTCGTCTTTATGAGCCTTGGGCGAAAGAAGACCGACCAGCCGGGTTACGATCTGAAAGGCGAGATGTACTATCCGATGAAGCTGCGGATTGTTGATACCGGTTACGGTCTGGAACGACTGGTCTGGGCATCAAAGGGTTCTCCTACGATCTACGATGCGGTCTTCCCTGAAATGGTAAGCCATGTGATGAGTGCAGCCGGTCTCTCCCACATGCTTGACAATAAAGATTACACAAGGATCCTCTCGCTCAATGCAAAATTCGCCGGCCTTATGGATATCTCCGGTACCAACCTTTTCCAGCTGAGAAAGAAAGTGGCAGCAGCTATTGATATCTCGCCGGAAAAACTCGACCGGATAATTACACCAATGGAGAAAGTCTACGCAACAGTGGATCACACCCGTTGCCTTGCTTACATGCTCGGCGACTGCATAGTGCCTTCCAATGTGCGGGAAGGGTACCTGGCCCGGCTTGTTATCCGCAGAACGCTGCGGATGATGACCGATCTCAAGATCGAAGAGCCGCTGGCTGACTTAATCGAGCAGCAGACCCGGATCATCGGCATGAAAAAGTTTGAGCAGGATATTTCCGTTGTCCGTGAGATCGCAGAACGCGAGACCGAGAAATATGCTTCAACACTCGAACGTGGGACGAGGATTGTCCAGAAGATCGCAAAGACGTATAAAGCCAAGAGCCAGCGGGTGCCCTTAAGTGAGATTATCACCCTCTACGACTCGCATGGCATACAGCCTGAGATGATCAAGGATATTGCCACTAAAGAAGGCGCAGTTGTTGACCTGCCCGATAATTTCTACTCAATGGTTGCAGACATGCATTCCGAATCAAAAAAGGAAGCAGAAGTTAATGCAACTGCAAAGTATGACGAGCGGGTGCAGGGACTCCCCCCGACAAAGAAACTCTACTATGAGCAGTCATCCGACATCGAGTTTGAAGCAGTGGTGCTGGATTTCTTTGACGGGTACGCAGTCACCGACCAGACGCTCTTTTACCCGGAAGGCGGGGGTCAGCCTGCAGATACCGGGACCATGGTCAGTGCTGAGAGCATGGTCAGGGTCGATGATGTGATAAAAGTAGGCGAAGTTGTGCTCCACCATATCAGCGGTGGAGTTTTACAGCGCGGTGACCGGGTCAAAGGAATGGTTGACGAAGAAAGGCGCTGGTCACTCATGCGCCATCACACGGCCACCCACATCATCCTGCATGCAGCAAAAGAAGTGCTCGGTGCACATATTCACCAGGCAGGCGCACAGAAAGGCAGCGAGAGCTCCCGCATGGACCTTAGGCATTTCAAGCACATCACTCCTGATGAACTCCGCAGGATAGAGACCGCATCAAACCGCATGATCATGGCAAACCAGCTGGTTGAAATCTCTACAGAAGACAGGACCAAAGCCGAACAAAAGTACGGGTTTTCCCTGTACCAGGGCGGAGTACCGCCCGGCAGGGATATACGGGTTGTCAAAGTTGCCGGAGATATCGAAGCCTGTGCCGGCACTCACTGCCAGAGCACCGGAGAAGTCGGGGTCATTAAGATCATACGGGTTGAACATATCCAGGACGGTATCGAGCGGATCGAATTTTCCGCAGGAGTTGCTGCGGTCTATTACATACAGCATCTCGAACAGATCGTCACTTCTTCAGCTGAAGTCCTGTCCGTGCAGCCGGATAACCTGCCGGCAACCGTGAACCGGTTCTTTACGGAATGGAAGGACTTAAAAAAAGAGATCGAACGCATGAGCTCAAAAGTGGTTGAGCTGGAGATGCAGTCTCTTGTTGCAGAATCGATTAAGGGTATTCCGGTTGTGATCAAGCGCATCGACCTTCCCCAGAAAGAACTCGCACAGCTGGCAACTTCGATATCTGAAAAAGGGGGTATCGCTCTTCTTGCTGGGGTGGGTGAAACGGTAAGAGTAGTGCTCGCATCCGGAGATTCACGGGTAAATGCCGGTGAAATTATTGGTCAAGTATGCAGCCTGCTGGGTGGGAAAGGTGGCGGCAAACCCACGATGGCACAGGGCGGTGGTCCGGATGCCGGCCAGATTGACCTTGCCTTAAAAGTCGGGCGTGAACGGATTATTGCCGAATTACAGGGATAACTGTAACGGGGTGAAGATGGCTGACAATGTAGTTCTTCTGGAACCGGGCGATGAACGGGCACAGAAGATAGCAAAAGCCATGGGCAGCAAGACCGCAAGTGACATACTTCAGTTCCTTTCTGATGGCCAGAAGAGTTTAACAGACATCACCGAACGGCTCGGTATCCCCATGACTACAGCAAAATACCATGTGGAGAACCTGTCAGATGCCGGACTCCTCTCGGTTGCTGAAACAAAATACAGTGTCAAAGGGCGGGAAGTGAAACTCTATTCGCTCACCAACCAGCTCTTAATTGTTGCACCACGGCACTCCAATGTTCGCTCATTACTGCTGAAATATGCATCATTATTCGGGATCGTTGCATTCGGTTCTGTTGTTATCGCAGTCATGTCACCACTCATTGGGTCAGGAAGTGTGATGCGCAACAACCCAAATGCAGTTCCCCTGATGGCGGTGCAGGAGACCGTGAGTTCATACACCAAAGCAGTTGCTGATGGATATGCTTCAAATATCACCAATACTCCTGATATGATGGTGATTGGAAAAGGGGCTGCCGAAGTGGCAACTGCTAACTTTTCCCCAACCCCCAGTGCCGTGTTGTCTCTTGCTCAGATCCCAAAAGACCCCGGAACTGCATCATTTTTTCTGCTGCCAGACGCGGCAATGGCGTTTTTCCTTGGCGGGACTCTTGTCATTTGTGTACTGCTCTGTTACGAAGCCTGGCTCTGGAAACAACGGTAATGGCAGTGCCGGAATTTTCCTTTTTCAACCGTTAAAAAACATGGGGCATCGCAGTTTTTAACATGGGTAATGCAGAAATTGAGTAGTTTAAAAATGATGTTGGCTGATGCCCCATATCCCAAAACAGGATGAACGCCGCCACTCCCGGCGGGGCGCCCTTTGGCGGTTTTAATGACTAAAATGATAAAACCGTCTTGTCCCGCTGATCCTAAAGAGAGGCCATGATGCGGGGGAACAACATAACTAACTTTTGATAACCAGTCTTACCCCCTTGAAACAGCGAAGAGGAAAAACATTCCTTTAAAAAAGTTTACCTGCCGATCCCGGTTGAGTGTATCGGATGAGAATTCTCTGAATCCATATCTTTAAAAAAAAGGACGGAACCTTATTGGTATCAGTGTCGTTTCATCACAAAAACTGAAACAAGTACGGCACCTGCAATCCCAATGAACGCGGTGATTGGAGATATGGGGGATTGCGTAGCAGTTGGCCAGGGTGTTGGGGCTGTCGTTACGGCTTTTGTAGTTTTAACTACCGCAGTAGTTGTCGGTATCGCAGTGGTTGCCTGAGTTGCCGGTGCTGGCACCTTGAATGTCTTTATTCCGATAAATCCTTTTGAATCGGTGAACATGACCTCATAATCCCCGGTTCCTGTTACCGTTACCAGTTTGGTAAATACACCGGCACCGGATTGCAGACTTTCTTTTGTGCCAATCCAGTTGTCAAATACTATTCCTCCATCAGGCCCCCGGACCAAAATTTTAACCCCTTCATTACCCAGTTTGTTGATGGACCCTTCAATGCGAAGTGCACCATCCGGAGTCTGGGTCATGGGTGAAGTGATGGTGATCTCACCGGACCTGTCTATAAGTTTTACAAGCTGCAGGGTTCTTGAATCAGAACGAAGCTGTGGTTCGTCGGGTCCTGTATACTGAACCTCTACTTTATAATTGCCCCCCGGAAACCCCGTGGTCTCCAGAAATATATACTGGGTAATCTTGTTATTCTGTATTGTAAATGGCTGGCGGCTTACTTCTGTTGAAGTGTATTGCGTCTGGTAGAACACAATATCAAACGTTCTTCCTGGTGGAAAATCGCTGTCAATAGAACATTTTACCGGAAGACCTACCTGGACACTTTCAGTACAGTTGACGTAGAGCCCGTACGCAGACGCCGTTCCTGTGATACATAACAGGAACAGAGCGATGAGTATGATTCGTTTCATGTCTAGAGCATCTACATGGCAGAAAATAAAATGGTATCTTTTTTACCGGTACTGTAAGGCATGGCCGTAAAAATCAAGGTGAGTTTAGCACATGCCGATAAAATTGCTTAGCAGGCGCAGACCAATTGCACCGCTCTTTTCCGGGTGGAACTGGACCCCGAATGTGGTGTCTTTTCCAACGGAAGATGCAAAGGGGCAGATGTAATGCGTTGAAGTGAGCGTGTTAGAAAGGGAAGTATCGGCATAATACGAATGGACAAAGTACACATATTCATCGTTGCCGAATCCGGCAAACAGCGGATGATCACTGTTTGTGATCGTTAACGAGTTCCATCCCATGTGGGGCACTTTCTGGCCGTGCACCCTTGGAAACTTTCGCACGCATCCCGGAATAAGGCCGAGGCCTTTATGGATCCCGTGCTCCTCGCTCGTCTCCATGAGCATCTGCATGCCAAGACAGATTCCAAGCAGCGGAACCTTGCGGGTAGAATTCAGAACAGTTTCTTTAAGGGGGCCCAGTTGATCCATACCTTCATGGAATGCCCCGACACCCGGCAGCACAAGTCCGTCAGCAGATGCGATCTCGTCGGTATCGCAGGTGATAATGGCCTGTGCCCCGGCTTTTTCCAGTCCGCGGATTACACTGCGGAGATTTCCTAACCCGTAATCAATAATGGCTATCTTCGTCATCTGCGCATCCCTCCACCAGTCTCCATTTCCCTTCCGTGATCCACTCGGCAGGCAACCCGTGAGCCGCCCGATACTGTTCCAGCTTTGCTAACCAGCCTTTCCAGAGTTCGGGGTATTTTTCTTCAATCATGTGGATTAAAGCCATATCGCTGGACGGGCACATGAAACATCCGATCCTGTCGAGACGGCATTCATACAGCACATTGTATGGTGCCTTCTCCTGCATCAGGTAGAGCCAGACATGAAGCGCAGTCCAGTTGTGAATCGGGGCTGCAGAGAGCTGTGCCCGCACATTTTTGTTTCGCCAGACTCTCTCGCTCTGGGCCCTTGCCGCTGATTCGTACCGGCGCTGGCCAATGAACGAGAGGCACTGGCCCCAGTTATTCCGGATAAGGTTCCCTACTGGTGTAAGTTTACAGACTTTGCAGCACCACCGGGCATTGACTGCGGGAGGACCCTGCCGATCAAAGGTCTCCCAGAAGGTTGTGGCTCCATCGGAGCGGATGACTTCAAGTCCATAGTGCCGGGCAGCATCATCAATATTGGCATAGGTTTCTGGAAATTCAAGGCCGGTATCTGCAAAGAGCATGGGGACTTTTCCCATTGCTTTTAGTACAACAAGCAGCGTAGCAAGACTGTCTTTTCCCCCGGAGTATGAAACGTTTGCCACCAGATCCTTATTGCGCCCTGCAACTTCTTGCACAAAGAGGATCGATGATGCCTCGGTCTTTTTGAGTACTTCGGCATTTGCCTGCACTGCGTCTGCCAAGCTCGCTGCGCCCGGTACAATAGTGGATGCAATATTCCTGCGTGTCCTCACTATCTGACCTTTTTTTAATTCCCGTGCAACACGAGCATCTACTTTTGCACGACCAACTGCAATGCAGGTACCATCCTTTGTGAGAATGAACACCTCATCACCAGCACAGACCTCCTCATGAATGGATACAAGTCCGGGCGCAAGCACACTCATGCCCTGATCGCGGATGAACGGAACAGCACCGTCATCAACAACAACAAAACGCTTTTTTGGTAAGAACAGGGTGCAGGCTTCCGGGCGGGGGACCGGTTCCCAGCGCCGTTGTTCCGGGAAATACCGGATAATTCCGGCTATACCTCCGCCAACAATGATCTCTTCCATTCGGTCACGGTCAGGCACTTTGTTGAGGAGGGCGAGGTGGCCCTCAGGAATGAGTGGGGCACCGAAATGATCGGTATAGATTTGGTTGATAAGCGCGATATCAGCAGGAAATGCCGGGCGGGCATCTCCCGGGGGAGTTACCGGAACACTTCTGGTCTCTGCCCCGCAGGCACACTGCGGTGCAAGGACCGGAACATGACAGTGATCGCACCAGCGCAGCAGGATCTTCCCAAGATATGACGGGGGCATCTGTCTAAATATTTGCGCTGTAGAAATAAAAATGGAAGGGAGATGGCAGTATTGATAAATACCCCGCTTTCCCACAGTACAGCAGGAAATGATAGACACCTGGCTTTTTGCTGCACTCTGTTTTGGATTTTTAGCACTCAGTGCTCTTCTGCGGATGATTCCCGGGCCGGAACTGAGTGACAGGATCGTCTCTTTTTCTACGGCAATCACCCTTTTTGCCGCATCTGCACTCGTACTCAGTATCGCATCAGGAAATCTCTTCATCCTTGATGCTGCGATCATTATCGTGCTGATCCTTTTTGCAGGAACCATTATCTATGTGAAATACTGCTGGAGTGAAGGAAAATGAGCTTGCTTGTTGTTGATCTTATTATCTGGATACTGCTCATCGCAGGCGCAGGATTTGGCTTAATCAGTCTGATCGGGCTCTTACTCTTTCCAGATATTCGTAGCCGGATGTATACGGCTATAAGGGCCAGCCTGATCGGTATCGGTGCAACAGGAACTGCCGTGTTTATCTATGGTCTGAATGCGCTGCAAACTACTGGCGGGAACCAGTACTTTACGCTGCTCCTGCATACCGTTCTCCTGGTTGTGATTGTAGCAATCGCAAACTATATTGTATCCAGCACAATTCTAAAAAAAGCACAGCCGATTAATTGTAATCCGGTACCTGAAAAAAATCCTCTAAAAACCGGCGATAAAGAATAATTTTATTGTTTTTCCTTTTTTTTGTTATGCAATTGAGTGCGCCGTACACCTTTTTTAAAAATCACTCACGACTCTTCTTCTTCATTATCAGGGTCCAGTATTTTTTCTGGCTCCATAAAGCAGAGTACTGCAGCAATTCCCAGCAGCAGGATCGCCGGGGCATAGAGATAGAGTAAATGTAATGTGCCGGCAACGGGTACCGAAAGAGTGATCCAGAGTGCTGATGAGAGCAGCATCCAGCCGGCAAACCGGGGCTCTTTCTTTGAGATGGCCGCACCTCCCATACCGAGGCTCGAGAACAATGCAGCCTGGACTCCAGAGAGTGTGATATCACCGGATGTGGAAGTAAGGATTACAAAGAATGCAGTGACCAATCCAAAAAGTGCCCCTGCAAGTCCTATAACAAACGGCTTTTTCATACTCTTACCGTGTATGTGATCGGCGATAAAGGTTACCGTAGTAGTATGATCTGCGGTAAACAGGTCCAATGATTTGGCGGCGCATGTGCTGTGCCGTTAAAGGAAACGACGGCAAATGGTTTGACACATTCGCCCAAATATTCCGATTTAAGGTAATCCGGTGATTTTTTGAAGGATTGCGCATTTCATGAGTTATCCTGTCTATAATTCGTTTTTGGTCTGATCGTGCCATAATTACTGAACAAAAGTGATTGTTTACCCCAATTCTATGTCTAAAATTGGCTTTCCGACCAAAATATTTATTAATTGATAAATTAACAAAAGATATAACCCTTTCCGGTAGGAGGTGAAAAACCACATGGCAGCAGCAAAGAAGGCAGCGGCAAAGAAGCCGGAACCCAAGAAGGCAGCAAAGAAGGCAGCACCCAAGAAGAAATAATGCCTTAATCTTAACTTTTTTTGTAGAATTTTTCATTTGTATGAAATGCCTTGTGCATTCTATTCGGACATACGGGAAAGAATATTCTGGAACCTGTTAATCCTGAATAGAGAGAAGAGCCAGTTTAAATTATGCAAATGTGAAAAAGAGATGGTCATTTTACACTGTAAATATAATACATAAAAGTACTATTGGGGTGTTTTTCTACCTCGGTAAACATTTTTTCAAAAGATGTCTTGCACTTGGCATCAACTTTAACATTGAACATCATATAGTCATATTTGATATCGTTTGAATCGTAAACATCAATGTACCCCATGACTGAGTGACTACGGGTATCGTCATTTTTTACTACCCCTTTGCAGTACAGCAAGTTTTTTTTCTCAGGTTTACATTCAAAGCTGTCGAGAGTTACGAGATCTTCTTTTGTTTGATCTGTCGTTCCTATTGAGTCTGTAGAGGGGGTCTGTGCAGTTGACTGGCTCATACATCCTGCGATCAAGATCATTGGTGCAATACAAACAAAAAGAAGAATTATTCCTGTACGTTTTTGCCTGAAATCTCGCAGAATAAAATTATCTGCATACTTACCATGCACAAGATAAAAGGATGTGATACCCCGCGCCATGTATCCACGTACGCTTACAGTATTTAAAAAAGAAGTGTAAGGGAATCGAATCTTAAAACAGAATGCGCCGACCGGGACTCGAACCCGGGTTTAGGCGTTGGCAACGCCTAGTGATAACCACTACACTATCGGCGCAGTGTGCTCTACAATGTGGGAATTCAAACAATTTAAGTATATCGAAGTGAGGAACCCCTGAACTCCATTTTTCAGGAGGGAACTAAAAACAACCTGAACATCTCAGATTATCATTGACCGCAGATATCCCCCATACGGGTTTAGGTGCAAAACAAAGAATCATAATTATGCTGATGAACCGTTAGACTTGCCGGTTTGTTCTTACTTGATGTGGAACCAGAATCTAAAAAAACCCTGATAACCATGCCCGTTCTGGCTCAACAAAATAAAAGTCTGCGTACCCCCTGTCATGCCAAATCAACCCCTCCCTGTCAACGAACATATTGATACCATATCTGAAATTTTTAAAAAGCAACGACAGGGTTTTTCAAATATAATCGCTCTATCTAATAGCAGATGATCCCTCTCTTTGTTGATTGCCAAAAGCGACGCATTGTCATCTTTGGAGGGGGAGATGTAGCCGCACGAAAGGCGGCATATTTTGCCGGAGTTGCTGAAGTTGCGGTCGTCAGCCGCTCATTTGTGCAAAAAATTCTGGATTGTAAGGTAATTTACAAAGAATGTGATGTCAGCACCGAGTCGGATGAATCGCTTGTAGCTATTCTTAAAGGAGCGTTTCTTGTCATTGGTGCACTCTCTGATACAGCCCAGAACAACCGGATTGGACGGCTCTGCAGGCATCTGGAAATCCTTTTCAACAATGCCGATGGTGAGCATGGCGATGTGATCTTACCTTCGGTAACCGGAGGGATCAATTATACAATTGCCATCAGTACAAATGGCAGCAGCCCTGCGATATCCCGGTTTATCCGTGAGCACCTGGAACAGGAATTTCCGGCACTGGACGAAATGATCTCCCTGCAACAGCGCCTTAGAACTGAACTTAAGCATGCAGAACCCGATCAGCAGAAAAGGAATGCGATTCTCTGGGAAGTGCTCAACGATCCATTGGTCTGGAATGCTCTTTCTGCTGATTTTGCTAATGCATGGAATCTGGTAAAGAAGAGGTACCTTAGATGATTGATCCCGACAGTATTCCATTAGCAATTGCCGGTGTCAGTCATCACACAGCAAATGTCACCGCACTTGAAGCCTTCCGGTTTTTTAAAGAACCGGAATTTCTTGAGGCTGCAGCTGACTGTTTCAAAGGAGTACTCCTGCTCCAGACCTGCAACCGGGTTGAAGTGATTGTGGAAGGCAGTGTCGATGATCTACGGGACTTCCTTAATGGACATGGACGAAAAGAGTTCTTTATTCATGAAGGCAGGGGTGCATTACGGCATCTCTTTGCATTAGCGTCCGGGATAGACTCGATGATTGTAGGAGAAGACCAGATCATCGGCCAGTTAAAAAAATCCCTCTCTGATGCCCAGGAGGCACAGACGTCAAGCAGTTTTTTAGAGACCTGCATCAACAAGGCTGTGCATGTCGGTGTTGAAGTCCGGCAGCGCACCCTGATCAACCGTGGTTCAGTATCTGTGGGTTCAGCAGCAGTGCTTCTTGCAGAATCAGAAATTGGCAGCCTTACAGGCAAACATATCCTTGTCATTGGGAGTGGCGAGATGGGTCTTCTTGTTGCACAGGCTCTGGCAGCAAAACACCTGACTGCCATGTACGTAGCGAACCGCACCTACGGGCGTGCGGTCATACTTGCAAACAAGATCGGCGGTAAAGCGGTAAAACTCTCCGAGCTCTACCATTACATCACCTTGTCCGATGTGGTGATATCCTGTACCTCCGCCCCGCACCCGGTCATTCACCGGAAAGATCTCGCCCATGCGATGAAGGACCGGTGCTGGCCGGTAGAGGGCCACCCCCGCCCCCTGATCCTTATCGATATTGCCCAGCCACGGGATGTTGAGGAAGGTGCTGAGACGATCGATGGGGTCCATCTCTTTACTATTGACAATCTCCGCAGCATCAATGAACAGACAATGAGCACCAGAAAGGCAGAAGCGGATCGGGCTCACGAGTTTGTTGAAGCGGAACTTAAGATCTTCTTACGGCACCAGAACCGTAAATCTGCCGATGATGCTCTTGCCTCCCTGCACACGTGGGCAGAATCAATACGGGTGCGGGAGCGGGACAGGGCAATCTCCCGGCTTGTTACTACTGATAAAAAAACCACAGATGTTGTGGAGGACTTAACCCGCGTGCTGGCAAAAAAACTGCTCACTGATCTCACCTTTTCCATCCGTGCCAGTGCTGAAGAAGGGGATCTTGAAACAGTCGATCGGCTGGTAAAAGCGATCACACAGGGTGAAAAGATAGAAAACCAAAAAAAATTCACGGTTAAAAAAATATGAGTGAATCAGGGAATCTTTGCATAAGCCTTTTTTGCCAGATCGATCAGCAGTGCGGTATCAACTGATGAACCTGTCATTTTTATTACTTCAAAGGTGTTGCCTTTTGAAAAGATAATCTCTGCAACCTCGTTTTTGAAGATTGCCTGGACCTCATTCTTATTCAAACCGGTAATTAACTGGTTGGCCGGAGTGGGTTTGAGGAGAATTTGTGAACCGGCCTTTCCTAAAAATGCCCGGGAATTATTTCCTAAACCCTGTACCGGAAGATCTGTATAGGTAAGGTCCGAATCCGACCGGCCCTGCTGCTCTGCCATGGCAATCACGTCTTTAATGGTGCTCTCCGGGTAGATGGCGATGCTCTGAACGACTTCGTTATTTCCTATGCCTCCTTGTGCAGGACTTATAAAGCGAACCTCATATCCAGCCTGCCAGCCAAGATCGAGTGCGAGTTTACTCACATCTGCTGGTGTTTTTGTCCATCTTTCTACCTGAGTAAAACCCTGCGGCACTTCAGATTGAGTGAGGGCAAGCTGTGCAGGATTTGCAATATTTACAGATGTAGTAACCGGACTTACTTGTACTTGCGAAGTGGAATTCTGTGTACATCCTGCACTAAAAATTGCAGCACAGATTACGAGCGTGACTAACAGCATGCGGGATATGTGCATTGTTATGAATCACCTTACCCGGAATAAAAAAATATAGGTGGTATCTTTGGGGCCCGGGCACAGGTTTCATCTCAAAAGAAGATTATTTCTGTTCCGTTTCTGAACCTTTGATGCAATAGTAAGCTTTTTTCAACCCAAGAATAGTTTTTACCTCACATCGTGGGCAGATGCACCCTTTCTTCTCAAAGATGCAGTCTGCGCTTTTTCCAGTTACGCAGAAGAGCAGTTCATTGCCCACCCGCATGCACTCGGTGTAGGAAGGGCAGGGTTCACAGATACATTTACTTTTATTTTCTTCAATGATTCTTTTCTGATCCTCGTCCATAACGATCCTCTTCCTCTCCCGATTAACAGGTTCCTGCTGGAACGATTGCGGGAGAACAGACCAATAGATAGATAATCACGACAAAGGATTATTAATTCATGCCTGCGCCACTGGTTGGAAGGAAGTTTGGCCTCAACATCATCACTGTACCGGACCGGAATCTCTGTCAGCAGATCAAGGTGCTCGGCTTATCGGGTTCGAGCCGGCAGCAGCCGGGTATGAGCAAATCGGAACGACTTCTCCTGCGGGCACTTGACCTGTACAAAGGTCTTGGGTGCGACATACAGTTCCTGCGCCTCAAGGATCTCGTCATCCATGACTGTGAAGGAAACTATTCCGAAAACCCGGATTACTGTACCTATCCCTGCCAGAGCTCACTTAAGTATGACGATGACCAGATGCAGGATGTATATGATGCGGTGCTTGCCTGCGATATCTTAATCCTTGCAACCCCGATACGCTGGAATAACCATTCGGCACTTGTGCAGAAATTTGTGGAGCGGATGAACTGCATTGAGAACCAGTATTCATGGTTTGGCAACCGCATGATTAACAATAAGGTTGCAACCCTCATCATCATAGGGCATGTGGACGGTATCCAGCATGTAGCCGGCAATCTCTTGAATTTTATTTCGTGGCTGGGTTTTCACACGCCAGAAGTTGCAATTGCATCATGGGTTGGAGAGAATGATGAGGATACGACAAAGGACTGGGCGTTGATTGAGAACAACAAATACACACAAGAGGACCTGAACAACATGGTCAACAGCGCGCTCCGGCTTGCCTGCGCTCTCAAGAGCCATACCATAGAAGAGACCGGCGGCGCGTGACGGTGAATAAAGTAATCATAAATAGAAAGTGTATTTACTTTGTATGAATTTTTTTTGGGATTCACGTTGATATTTTAATTTTTTTTGCTGTATGACTTTTTTTAGTGTCCGTTCAGGATTACAACCGGTCATCATATTTTTGCGGCGAACGTGTTATGGTGAATCCTTTAACCGGAGACACAAAATCGGCATACAAGTATCTCCTCGATCTAATTCATTACTCCAAAAGCAATGTGAAGGCAAAATATCAGGAATTATCCGAACAAATCAAAATGCGAATGGAGATGGGTGTAACAGAAATTCCGGATGAACTCATCCAGAAGGCAGAGTTTATCATGTATCAGGTGAGTCTGGGGTTCAGTAAGTGATGTGGTAATGGATGGATCACCGATCGTACACTTTCTTTCTGAGACCAATTTTAACGACCGTGATAAACATTGTGGAATCGTCAATTTTAAGAACAGCGCGGTAGGCTCCAATGCGTTGATGATAATACGGGTAACCCTCGCATCGTTCAGCCGTTCGGTATGGATTATCCCTTATCAATCCAATTTTTGTATAGATCCTCTTTGCAATAGATTCTGGCAGGTTGCTCATTTCTTTCTTTGCCCGATCAGACCAGGAAAGGGAATACTTCATCTGTGGAATCCAAGTATTTTTCCCAGCTCTTCGTGAGTATAAACTCTTCCCTGTCTGATATCCTCTTCAGATTCGGCAATATCTTTCAGATCCTGCTCGTCCAGATAAGCATCAGGGTTTTTGCATTTCCGTTTGACAAGCTCTGGCATGATACAATAACTTTTCTTGGGTGAGGTTATCAAACCTGCGATTGACCAAACCCTTAAGTCGAAAGGCTCAACACATTTGGTGACGTTGCACAAGATCTTATTATCCTGACAAAGGATCTTATTATCCTGACAAAGGATTACGATTCAAAAGACGGTGTGATCACCAGTATCCCGCTTTTTAAAATGGCTTTTAGTGTCTGTTCAGGATTACAGCCAGTCATGATATTTCTGCGGCGACCTCGTTATGGTGAATCTTTTAACCGGCGACATGAAATTGGCGTACAAGTATCTCCTAGATCTCATTCACTATTCCAAAGGCGATGTGAAGGCGGAAGCTCAGGAACTATCCGAACAAATTAAAATGAGAATGGAAGAAGGTGTAACAGAAATTCCGGACGAACTCATCCAGAAGGCAGAGATCATCGTGCATCAAGTGAGTGCGGGGTTCAGGAACAAGGGGTAAGAATTGGGGTTCTTCAACAGTAACAAGTCCCCTCACATATGCTAATCATAAATACCATTGGTTTTTAAAACTGTAACCTAACTAAAAAAAGCAAAGAGGCACCGGTACACTTATGTTTCCCCAGAGACGGATGAGAAGAACACGAATACGGCATATTCAGCCGCTCCTGCGTGAGATCCATTTGACAAAAAACGATCTTATCGCTCCCCTTTTTGTGGACGAGACGATCAGTTCCCCCCGTCCGATCGAGTCGATGCCCGGCCAGTTCCGCTACCCCATCAACGGGATTGCCGCAGTTGCCGCAGCACACTTAAAACGGGGATTACGCGCAGTGCTGCTCTTTGGCATCCCGAAAGAAAAAGATCCGGTTGCCTGCTCTGCATACGATGAAGATGGGGTTGTACAACAAGCGGTCCGCAGGATAAAAGCAGAAGTTCCGGGTATGGTTGTTATCACTGATGTCTGTGCCTGCGAATACACCGATCACGGGCACTGCGGGATTGTCGGGGAAAGCCGGAACGGACCTGACCTGTTAAACGATCCCTCGCTCGAACTCATGAACAGGATCGCAATCAGCCATGCGGAGTGCGGGGCAGATATTGTTGCTCCATCGTGCATGCTTGACGGAATGGTGGAATCGTTGCGTACTGCACTCGATGATGCAGGGTTTGAAGATGTGCTGATCATGTCTTACTCTACCAAGTTTGCTTCTGCACTCTACGGACCGTTTCGTGAGGCAGCAGATTCCGGGTTTTCGTTTGGCGACCGATCAACCTACCAAATCCATTACGCCAACAGCCAGGAAGCACTCCTTGAATCCCAGATGGATGCGGATGAGGGCGCAGATATCCTCATGGTAAAACCTGCGGGATTCTATCTCGACATTCTTGTCAGGGTTGCAGAACTCGGTTTGCCGGTTGCCGCATACCAGGTCAGCGGTGAATACTCGATGATCAAAGCTGCAGCCGAACGCGGGTGGATAAAGGAAAAAGATATGGTTCTTGAAAGCCTGACCTGCATCAAGCGTGCGGGAGCAGATCTCATCATTACCTATTTTGCAGCAGATGTTGCCGGGTGGCTCGATGAAAAACAGTAAAAGCAGTACCAGCAGTGACTTGTTTGAAGTTGCAAAAACCCTGATGCCCGGAGGCGTCAGCAGCCCGGTAAGGGCGATCAAACCCTACCCTTTTTACACCGCCCATGCGAGCGGTTCATACTTAACAACTGTTGATGGGGATACCCTGCTCGATTGCTGCATGGCGTACGGCCCGCTCATTCTCGGACATGCAGCGCCGCAGGTGCGCCAGGCAGTAGAAGCACAACTGGACTATGGATGGCTGTATGGTACGCCCTCACCGCTCGAACCAGAATTTGCAAAAATAATTATTGGGGATCATACGGGCATGGACATGGTACGGTTTGTGTCGAGCGGTTCAGAAGCAACTATGGCCGCAATCAGGCTTGCACGCGGATTCACAGGTAAACAGGATATTGTAAAAATAGAAGGCGGGTTCCACGGCGCCCATGATGCCGTGCTCGTCAAGGCCGGGTCCGGTGCAACTACAATGGGAGTTCCGGATTCTGCCGGAGTGCTTGCCGATCTGGTGAAGCACACCCGGCAGGTACCCTATAATGATCCAGAGGCACTCGAAACCCTGCTCACTGCGCATACTGATGTTGCGGCACTCATCATCGAACCGGTACTAGGAAACATCGGCCCTGTCCTGCCTGAAAAAAATTACCTCAAAGATGTCCGGGAGATCACAAAGGCGCACGATGTTCTCCTGATCTTCGATGAAGTGATCACTGGCTACCGTCTTGGCATTGGAGGGGCGCAGGTGATGTATGGCATTAAACCCGACCTCACCACGCTGGGAAAAATTATCGGAGGCGGACTTCCCATTGGTGCATTTGGCGGGCATAAAGAGATCATGCAGCTCATTGCTCCGCAGGGTCCGGTTTACCAGGCAGGAACATTTTCTGGAAATCCGCTCTCGCTGTCTGCCGGTATCGCAACCATACGGTACCTTCACGACAACCAGATGTTCTATCATGAGCTGGATGCAAAGACGCGTGCGCTTGAAGAGTCACTCGGCCCACAGGAAAACGGCTCGTTTGTCCGGCTCGGCTCGATGTTCAAATATTTCTTCCGCACTACACCTCCTAAAAATTATCGCGAGGTCAAAGAATGTGATACCATTGCATTTGGCAGGTTCTGGAAACGCATGCTCGATTACGGTATCTTCCTCCCTCCCTCTCAGTTTGAGACCAACTTTATCTCATCAGCGCACAGCGATCAGGATCTTACCACTCTTTCACAGGCGTACACACAATGTCGATAAAGATCGGAACCCGTGGCAGCAAACTGGCGCTTGTACAGACTGATACGGTCATAAAAAAATTATCCTCGCTTGGCATCCAGTGCCAGAAAACCATCATCAGTACACAAGGAGACATCACACAGGGCGTACCGCTCCATGCAATTGGTGGGCAGGGTGTGTTTGTCCGGGCACTGGATGACGCGATCCTTGCCGGGGAGATTGATTGCGCAGTGCACAGCATGAAAGATATTCCCGCTTACCGCCCACACGGGCTTTTTACTGCTGCGGTACTCAAACGCGATTCACCAGCAGATTATATTGCCCATAACGGCACTCTTGACAAGGTTAAGAACATCGGCACTTCAAGTACAAGGAGACGTGCCCAGTTGCTTAGGCATGACCCGGATATCCAGATTAAAGATCTCCGGGGCAATGTTGATACGCGTCTAAGGAAGTTAAATGACGGAGAATACGATGCAATCATCCTTGCAGAGGCCGGGCTCACGAGGCTTAATCTCCGTATTCCCGGTGAGCGGTTCCCCCCGGAAAAATTTGTCCCGTCACCAAACCAGGGAACTGTTGCTGTAGTGAGCCGGGCCGATCCATCCTTAATGGAAGTGTTATCTGCCCTCGATCACCCGCAGACCCGGACCGATGTACTGATAGAACGGGCAGTGATGGAACAACTGGGCGGGGGTTGCTATACTCCGCTTGGGATCTATTGCCGGGCCGGTCACCTGATTGCTGAAGTGCTGTCGCTTGATGGCGGGCGAACCGAACGGATCGAGATGGACATAGAAACGATCGAGCAGGCACGGGCACAGGGCCGGCTGCTCAAAGTACGGGCACAGGATTTGATTGATGAAGCTTGTAAACAACTGGGGATCAAAAATGTTGGGTAAAGTGTATCTGGTGGGTTCAGGCCCCGGTAGCAAAGGACTGCTCACGCAGCGGGCCCGGGCAGTGATCGATGATGCGGATGTGGTTCTGTTCGACCAGCTTCCGGGTGAGGATATTCTGGCGTCCCTGCCCGCTCGTGCCGAGAAGATCGATTGCGGGAAATATGGCGGGAAGCACACGCTTGAACAAGACGAGATCGAAGCCCTTGTTGTTGACCGGGCAAAAGAGGGAAAAACCGTTGTCCGGTTAAAAGGCGGTGATCCATTCCTGTTTGGTCGTGGCGGCGAGGAACTCGAGACTGTCCAGAAGGCCGGTATCGAAGTTGAGATGGTTCCGGGAATATCCAGTGCTCTTGCAGTACCTGCATCCGTTGGAATTCCATTAACCCACCGGAAATACGCTTCGCAGGTTACAATCCTGACCGGCAACGAAGACCCTACAAAGCCGGAACCCGCCCTTGACTGGAAATTGCTTGCACAGAGCCGTGGCACAATTGTGATCCTGATGGGGGTTGCAAATCTTGAAAAGATTGCAAAAGTGCTCATAAAAAACGGCAAGTCACAGGCAACTCCGGTTGCGATTATCGAACGCGGCCTGCGAAAAGACCGACGCGTAACTACCGGATCACTTGATACCATTGCCGGTGCTGCCAAAAAAGCGGGTGTGAAGCCTCCTGCTGTGATCGTGATTGGTGATGTGGTGAAACTATATAATCCGGAGAACCCGGATCTTATACCTGTGGAATAGTGAGAACCAATGATAGAAATTGTCAATAAATTCGAAAAACTGATCTATGCTGTGCTCATGGTCCTGCTGATGGTGGTTCTGGTTATCACCCTTGTAGATCTTGGTTTAGTATTATTTGACGATCTGATTATGAAAACGCCGATGAAACTGGATACAATAAGTTTCACCTCAGTGATGGGTGTTTTTTTGCTGGTGCTTATCGGTGTTGAACTCTTGGACACCATCAAGGCATACTTCATTGAAAACACCATCCACGTGGAGATTGTTGTTCTGCTTGCCATTATTGCAGTGGCAAGGAAAGTAATCCTGTTAGAACCCCCAAAAGTGATTACTTTTGAGTACGGTTTTGAACTGATGGGAATCGGTGTTATTGTCATTGGTCTGGCTGCGAGTTATTATCTCATCAAGAAATCTGGTATTACCATTGGTCCGGGCGTAAAGAAGCCGGAATAAATCTTCCATTTTTTTGATATTGTTGTTTGCTGGTGTAGCAAAACCCCGATTTTCATATACCAAATGATCACCATTATGCATATCTCATGACATAGCAATGCACTATGATGCACAGTCCGTTGGATTTTACCGCTCATGCAAAAATGATGATGCAGGAACGGATGATTCAGGAAGACTGGGTGGAGAACACGGTCAATGTCCCGGATATGATCGAAGAAAAGCGGTATGATGAAAAACATTACCTTAAACAGATCCCGCAAAATGCCGGTAAATTCCTGCGGGTAATCGTCAACCCCTCTATCATTCCCCCCCCTGATCATAGTGTTCTTTGACAGGAGGGTTCAGCTATGAAAGTGACTGTTGATAAAGAGGCAGATGCGGTATATATGCGGATTTCCGATACCCGTATCCATGATTCGGAAGAAGTGAAACCCGGTGTAATTCTGGATTATGATGAACAGAATAATCTTGTTGGGATAGAAATTCTCAGAATCTCTGAGCGTGTACCCTCAGCCAGTCTAAAAACCGTAATGATTGAATCGGCATGATGCAGAAATTATTCTGCTGCAATGGATGATTCTACTTCATGTGATCTGATTTATTTCAATTTTTATCTGATCTCAGGAATCCGGTAATATGTCTAACATTTCACTGGTCGGTGTTCCGGAATACTGAATTGCACATATTATTTATTTGGATGTACCGTGTCCCATATTTTCTCAGGCAATCGCTAAATCCTTAACGTTATATGACGAGATGTTTTCCGGATTTGATCCCCAAAACAAGCTCCCCTTTCACTTTTTACCTCCATCAGCCCATACAGCTATCGATCGTCAATCCGATTGAGCCCAATTGCGCACTTTTTAAAGCCCGATTTATGCCAAACCCAGCCAATCGAGGTGCAGTTTGCAGTTTTCAAAAAATATAGATCCATTTTTCGCGAATTACGCAATTTTTTTAAGAACCCCCCTGCCATATACCGGAGGTCTACGACGTAGAAACAGGGTTTTCAGATGGGGATTATTCACCTTATGGCAGACCCTTCTCTTCAAGCCGCTTCCGGATTCCTTCAGCTGCAAGGTACCCGGTCGAGAACGCAGCCTGCAAATTATATCCCCCGGTATCGCCATCGATATCCAGCACCTCTCCGGCAAAATAAAGTCCGGGAACAATTTTCGATTCCATGGTCTTCATATTCACACCGTCAAGAGCAACACCGCCCCGCGTGACCATGGCAACAGCATAACCGCCCGGCGCAGTAACGGTTGAGGGAAATTCTGTGCAGTTTGCTGCCAGCCGCGTTCGTTGTTCTGCGGAAAAATGATTGCACTTGAGATCGTCAGGGATATCTGATATCTTTAGAAGTTTCCGGTTGAGCCGTTCCGGGATCGGGTATGCAGCAAGTATTGTACTCACCTGCCATGTCCGGTTCTCCTGTACGCGGCTGGCGAGATCTGCAGTGAACTCCTCGCGCTTCATTGTTCCTACAAATGAAAGTTTGATCAGATCATCCGGCAGGATGTTTCGCGATGCATCGAGAATGCCAGGACCAGATAGGCCAAGGTGCGTGAAGAGAACATCTCCCTTATGCTCACTAACTTTTTTTCCTGAACGCCAGACCGTAAATGGCATCTGCTCAAACGAGATGCCGGCAAGTGCGGCAAACGGGAAGTTCCGGATCAGGAGAGGGGTGAGGGCAGGTGCAATCTCTGTAACCGGTTGCCCCAGCGATTCGCAGAACCGGTAACCATCCCCGGTTGAACCGGTCTTTGGATAAGAAGATCCTCCGGTTGTAATAACCATCACTGCAGAGCGGTAAGTTGCGCGGGAAGTTGTGATCTCGAATCCTTTATCCTGATGTGAAATGCCTGCAACCGGTTCGCCGCACCGTATTTCAACTCCCTTTGCCTTGCATTCTTTAAGAAGAACTGCCAGCACATCGGCCGACTGCCGGGTTTTAGGGAACACCTTGCCATTCTCCTCAGCCTGCATGGGAAGACCGAGTTCTTCAAAAAAAGCAATAAGTGCTTTGTTCGTAAACGAAAAGAGTGCGGGTTTTAACCATTTCCCGTGGTCACCATAATGTGAAAGGAAATCCCGCATCTCACCGGCATGGGTGATATTACATTGGCCGGTACCCGAAAGCAGGAGTTTTTTCCCCGGCTCGTCCATCTTTTCTATAAGAAGGACCCTGCTGCCATGTGCGCTTGCGTGAATTGCGCAAAATAGCCCGGCAGGTCCTGCACCAATCACGGAAATATCATACTGCTCCATCACATCCATCCTCTATAGTAGTGCCACGCGCGTACATCTTGAAGTATTGCAATGGATGGGGCAATGAAGTTTTTTTTCATCATGCGATCCAATTCCGTGAGATTACAAAATCCTTAATCCTTTCAAGCACAAAAACCGGATATCCATGGTAGATGAAACGGAAAAAAAGATCATCCTTCTTGTCGCATCGCTTGCATCGTTTCTTGTTCCCTACACTGGATCCTCAATAACTGTTGCACTTCCCGCAATGGCTGCACAGTTCACTGCCGATGCCGTAACTCTTGGGTGGATCACCTCCGCATATATCGTATCAGCGGCCCTCTTTATCGTCCCGTTTGGCAGGCTTGCGGATATTTACGGTCGCAAAAAGATCTTTTTGCTTGGCGTTCTGATCTTCTCTGTTGCATCTCTGGCATCAGCCATTGCACCAACAGCCGGCATCCTGATTGCAGCACGGTTCATCCAGGGAATCGGCGGGGCCATGCTCTTTGCCACATCGGTTGCTATCGTTACGCAGGTATATGGTCCGGGCGAGCGGGGATGGGCACTTGGAATTACCATTGCAACAGTCTATGCCGGTCTCTCAATCGGACCTTTCCTTGGTGGCATTCTTACGGATCGCTTTGGATGGCCGGCAATCTTTCTCATCAACGTACCTCTCGGGCTCATCACCATTGCCTTAACCCTCTATGGCGTGAAGCACGAGTGGGCGGATGCCGCGGGAGAACGGTTTGATCTCACGGGGGCACTGGTGTACGGGGTCATGCTCTTTAGCGGGATTTTTGGCATGCTCCTGCTGCCGGATCTGTATGCTTTTTCATGGCTGTTTGTTGCACTATGCACTGCCGGAATCTTTGTCTGGTGGGAACGACGCTGTAAAAGCCCTCTTTTCAATCTTAAAATCTTCTCCAATAACAGGACTTTTGTCTTTTCCAATATCGCAGCCATGATCAATTATGGTGCAACCTTTGCAGTTGCTGTTCTCCTGTCATTATATCTCCAGTATATCAAGGGTTTCTCTGCAGAAACTGCCGGTTTTATACTTGTAGCCCAACCGGTTGTCCAGACCCTCTTCTCACCAGTTGCCGGAAAGCTGTCCGATCGTATCGAGCCCCGCATTGTTGCTACGGTTGGCATGGCTATCACAACGATCGGGCTCTCGTTTTTCATATTTTTAACCCCCACAACACCGCTCTACGCCATTGTGATTGCCTTAATGGTGCTTGGCTTTGGGTACGCCCTCTTCTCATCGCCTAACACAAATGCGATCATGAGCTCGGTTGATCCACGAAATCTTGGCATTGCATCCGGCATGAATGCCACCATGCGTTCGCTCGGGCAGGTGCTCTCTATGGCAATTGCCATGTTCTGTTTTTCAGTTTTTATCGGAACGGTCACTATCACTCCGGAAGTCTTTCCGGCACTCATGACCAGTGTGAAGATCTCATTTTTGATCTTTACCTGCCTGTGCATTGTCGGGGTAGGAACCTCATATGTGCGGGGAACTATTCATGATTGATAACCTCTCATATTTTTCTTAAAGTTCTCGCTCCTTGAAAAAACGGGAGCACTTCGTCATTTACTTTGGGTTGAAAACAAGGCTGATTGCAATTTTTAAACAGGTAACACAGGTATTGGGTAGAATATCAATATCTGGCTTATGCCCCCACACCCCCAAACACGATAAACGCCGCCGCACCAAAAAGGGGGCCCCTGCGGCGTTTTAATGACTAAAATGTTGATACATTCACGCCCTGCCGTGCCTAAAGAGAGGCCCTGAAGCGGGGAACTCTAATTTTTTTTGTATTGTATCTTACCCGCATGGATCAACTAAAACCAAAAAAAGAATAAAATTGCGTTAGTGCGTGTGATGGCCCGGAACACGTTTACGCAGCGCTTCTGCATAATGGTGGCGCAGGTCAGCGGTTTCTTCTGGAGTGAAATCCTTTTTCTTGTTGGTATGGAGGTGTTTTTCCATCTGCCTGACTATATGCTCTGCCTCGCGGTAATCGTGAACCTCAAGATATGCCGGAGACTTTATCACTTCATTTGCATGCCCGCACTGCGGGCAGAGCTTCCAGCGCTGGAAATGATCCACGTACGTAAACGTCCTGCATGAAGGGCAACGGATAATAAGGTACATGGTAAGGATGTGTTGCGCGCTATCTTCTTAAAAACATATCGGAGGTTTTTTTTAAAAATTCATCCTGAATGTATGGCATCTGCCTTTTTTAACTCCCGCTGGTGCAGGGAACTACTCGTACGAAAAAACATGAATAAGAAATGAAACTCTTTATATCGTCATATAAACCCATAGAGATGTTATGGAAAATATTCAGGTAATGGGTGTGAAGGACCTTCCCCTCATCCATGCAGGTGATGATATTGCTCAAATGATCTCTAAATCTGTGCCATTGGAGGATGGAGATATCCTGTGCATTGCTTCAACAATATATTCTAAAGCAAAAGGCTATACGAAAAAACTTTCTTTGATCACTCCTACTGAACGCGCTGAGCGCCTCGGCAGATTAAATGGTGAAGACCCGCGTTTTGTCCAGGCCGTGCTCGATGCGTCAACAGATATCATCATGGAGCATCCGTTCATATTGTCTGAGATGGCGTTTGGTCATATTGGCGTAAGAGCTGGTGTTGACCAGAGCAATATCGAAGATGGCATGGTCATTTTCCTGCCGCCCGATCCGATGAAGTCTGCCCATGATCTGAAAGATGAGATAAAAAAGATCAGTGGCAGGGATGTCGGCATTATCATTACCGATACCTGCGGACGCTCATTCCGTCGCGGACAGACCGGTCACGCGATTGGGTGGAGTGGTTTTTCTGCTATCCGTGATTTCCGGGGCGATACCGACTTGTTTGGTCATGTGCTCAAGATCACTGAAGAGGCTGTCGTTGATGAGATTGCAGGCTTTGCCAATTTTGTGATGGGTGAGAGCAACAATGGTGTTCCGGCTGTTGTCTTTAGGAACTGCCCGAAATGGACAGGTCATGACAACCTGTATTTCAGGAATGATGAGGACATTACTAAAAAAGTGTTGAAAAAGGAATGGAATCAGTAGATATAGTTCAGTACCATGATAACGATACCAATCCCCGCTGATACTACCATAACACTAATGGGATCGATATGAATTGCCCGCCGGTCCTCGCTCTCATAATAGTTTACGAGACCTGCTGATGATAATAATCTTCCACCTTGCTTCTTTGCCATGCAAATATATTTCATTTTTGGATATATAAAGAAGAGTCACGGCGTATGAAAAAGACCCTGCACCAGATCTCCGGACAAGCACTGATTGGCGACGAGCTTACGCTCTCACCGGTTGATATCATCCTTGAGGATGGGTATATCACGGCAATTGAGGATAATGCCCGTGCGCCGCAGTGCTGGATCTGCCCGGCATTGTTCAATGCGCATACACATCTTGGCGATACGGTTGCCATGGATTGTGGTGCAACCGGTGATCTCATAGCTCTTGTCACTCCTCCAAATGGACTGAAGCACCGGCTGCTTGCGGCAGCGTCCCGAAAAGATCTGGTGAGTGGTATGCGTTTAAGCATCCAGGAAATGATCACTGGTGGTATTGGCGGCTGTGCAGATTTCCGGGAAGGGGGAGTAAAGGGTGTTTCCGCACTCAAAGAAGCAAAAGGCGGGCTCTCGTTCTCAACAGTAATCTTTGGACGGGATGGCGGTGAGAAAGAGGCAGATGGACTTGGGATCAGCAGCGTCCGCGATGTTAAGGACACTGAGCGCCTGGTGAGAGAGGCAAGACAAATGGGAAAGAAGATCGCTTTTCATGCCGGTGAACGGGACTCAGAAGATGTCGATAGCGCTCTTTTGTATGAACCGGATCTGATCATCCATGCCACCCATGCAACAAAGAAACAGCTCCGCAAATGCGCTGACATGGCAATTCCCATTGCTGTCTGCCCACGATCCAACTGGACTCTTGGAGTAACTAAAACTGCAAAGAAACCTCCCCTGCGGCTCATGCACGAACTCGGATGCACGCTGTACCTTGGCACAGACAATGTCATGTTCGTGTCTCCGGATATGTTCTCTGAAATGGCGTTTGCCTCGACAGTCTACGGGCTGGAACCAGAAACCCTGCTGCGCGCAGCGATACAGGGATCAGAACTTACGGGCGAATCATTTTTTATCCGCACTGGAGCGCGGGCCAACCTTTTTGCGATCGATCCTTTCCAGTCTGCAATGCAATTCAGCCGCGATCCGGTTACCAGCATCACAAAAAGGGTTTCCTGCGGGCATATTGTCCATAATATTTTTAATTCGTAGACCCAAATAAAAAGGGAATGTTTATTTTGGGTGATTCCGGTGTTTACTAATATACTCGTTGCTATTGATGGCTCTGGAGTGAGCGATCGGGCATTGGCCCGGGCCGTTGATGAGGCACGGATCTGGAATGCAAAGATCCATGCCATCTATGTGGTGGAGACTGGGCTTTTTTCTTCCCTTCCTACAGATAATACCGTAGAAATCATGTACCGGGTTTTAGAAAAAGAGGGACAGGATAAACTTGCACAGGCAAAGTCATTTGCTGCAACACAGGGTCTGGTCCTCACTACACACATGAAACAGGGTCATGCCGGCAGTGAGATCATCGCTCTGGCAGAGCGGGAAAAAACCGATCTGATTATTGTCGGCTCGCACGGAAAGAGCAATGCAGACAAGCTGCTTATCGGGAGTGTCAGCACGTTTGTGATTTCTCATAGCAAAATCTCAACAATGGTGGTGAGATCATAACTGAAAAAACTGTCAGAGATTATATGACGCTCGATGTCGTCCATGTTGAGATACCGGGCAATCGTGATGATGTATTAAAAATTCTCAAACGCACGGGCATCTCCGGAGTACCGGTTGTCAAGAACAAGAAAATTGTCGGTATCATAACAAGGAAGGATCTGCTGCGAAAACCTGAAGAGACCCAATTGGGACTTCTCATGACCCCAAAGCCAGTCAGTATCGGACCTGATGCAGATATAAGGCAGGCAGCACGTCTGTTAGTGGAGCACCATGTACGGAGACTACCGGTTGTTGAGGATGGTCACCTGCTCGGTCTGCTCTCAGTGTCTGACCTTATTCACGCCATTGCCCATCTCAAGATAAAAGATGAGATCAAGACTAAGTATACCAGCAAAACATTTGCACTCTGGGAAGAAACACCTCTTCCGGTGGTGGGACGGATTATGGAAATCTCCGGTGTGGATGCAATTCCAATCCTTGATAACGAAAATAAACTTCAGGGTATTATATCAGAACGTGATCTCATAAGAAATTCCAGTATTGAAGATTCCGTTGGCGTGAGTGACTTTTCGAACGGTACGGATGATGATGAGTGGACCTGGGAAAGTATCCGGGATAACCATACGATAAGCTTCGGGATATCAAAAGTCCAGCTTCCCAACCGTCCTGTAAAACTGGCGATGGTAAAAAATGTGGTTGCCGTTCCGCACAATGCTGAAGTGAGTGAGTGTGCATTAAAGATGCGCAGGGCACGGGTTGATCAGCTGCCCGTTATTAACGGTGACAAGCAACTCGTTGCCATGCTCTATGATCGCGACCTTATCAAATCCCTCTGTAAGGAAGGATCATAATAAAAACCTTTAAATTTCTGCGTATCCTCTAATACCTTACAGCGCTTTTATTAAGAAATTTAGCGTTAAATTTATTTTTAGGATGTTACTATGCCTGAACAGTTACAGGAGTCCATGAAGGGAACAACAACCATTGGTATTGTTTTTAAAGATGGTGTGATCCTTGCAACCGAGAAGCGTGCGACCATGGGCTACATGATCGCAAGCAAGAAAGCAAAAAAAGTGTACAAGGTAGCAGAACGAATAGGCATGACAACTGCCGGGGGTGTCGGGGATGCCCAGCAACTCGCACGTATCCTTACAGTTGAGTGTAACCTCTACCAGATTCGCAGATCCCGTTCGATCACGGTCGGTGCCTCTGCCACATTGCTTTCGAATTATTTGAACCAGAACCGGTATTTCCCGTACTATGTCCAGCTTCTTGTCGGTGGAATTGACGAGACAGGACCAAGCATATATTCGGTGGATGCAATGGGTGGCGCAACAAAGGAAGAAGAGATTGTTGCAACCGGCTCAGGGTCTCCTATGGCGTATGGTGTGCTCGAAGACCGGTTCCGTAAGGATATGAATGAAGATGAAGCCATTGATATTGCAATTCGTGCGTTGAAATCTGCCATGAAACGCGATGCCGGATCCGGAGAAGGCATCCATGTAGTTGTGATCACAAAAGACAGATACCAGGAAATGGGAGAAGACGCACTTTCAAAATATCTTGTAAAATCTCCCGCATAAATCTTTTTTTAGGACGTTAATTATTATGTTAATCGAAGAACGGCTCAAAGAGCTTAAAGATAAGATCAATGAAAAGGTGCCCCGTGGCATCACCGTGACACAGGTTGAGTTTGAAGGACCAGAACTTGTCATCTATACCGATGATCCTAAGAAGTTTGCTGATGAGGCAGACTTAATCAAGATCCTTGCCCGGGATTTACGCAAGCGGATTGTGATACGACCAACAATCTTAGAAGATCCCGAAAAGGCGTACAATGATATCAAAGCGGTTGTGCCTGAGACTGCTGGTATCACCGATATCTTTTTTGATCCCGATACTGGTGAAGTGCTGATTGAAGCGGAAAAACCCGGGGTAGTAATCGGCAAGAACGGAACCACACTTAGGGATATCACCCGTCATATCGGGTGGACTCCAAAGGTTGTAAGAACTCCTCCCATTGAGAGTTCAACGGTAAAACAGATCCGGCAGTATCTCCGCTCAACAAACGAAGAAAGAAAAGCGTTCCTGCGTACCATCGGCCGGCGGATTCACCGGGACATACCCGGCAAAGACGATTCCAGCAAGGATGCAGTAAAAAGAGACCAGTGGGCACGGGTGACCATGCTCGGCTGCTGCCGTGAAGTAGGCAGGGCTGCATTCCTGCTCACTACCCCAAACAGCCGGGTGCTCATCGACTGCGGCGAGAAGCCGGACAACCAGGGAGGTACGCCTTACCTCTATGTCCCGGAGATCCACCCGTTAGCCCAGCTCGATGCGGTCGTTCTTACCCATGCCCATCTCGATCACTGCGCTCTTGTGCCCCTTCTTTACAAGTACGGGTACGAAGGTCCGGTCTACTCCACCCCCCCGACTCGGGATCTCTCGGCCATGCTCCAGCTGGATTATCTCGATGTGATCCATAAGGAAGACCGGAAGGTTCCCTATTCATCCAACGAAGTCAAAACGTATATCCGGCACTCGATCACCCTTAACTATGGCAGTGTGACTGATATTGCTCCGGATATCAAACTCACCTTCCATAACGCAGGTCATATCCTTGGCTCTGCCATAGCGCACTTCCATATCGGCGATGGTATGTACAACATCGCATTTACCGGCGATTTCAATTACGCCAAGAGCCGATTATTCAATCCGGCCATCAACCAGTTCCCCCGTCTCGAAGCGCTCTTTATGGAAAGTACGTATGGTGGCAGCAACGACTTCCAGCAGCCACGCACAGATGCCGAGGCAAAGCTATACGAAACGATAAACACTGTCCTGTCGCGAGGTGGAAAAGTCATCATCCCGGCCTTTTCTGTCGGGCGTTCGCAGGAAGTGATGCTTGCGCTTGAAGAGGGTATGCGCCTTGACAAGATTCCAAAGGTGAAGATCTACCTTGACGGCATGATCCGTGAGGCAACAGCAATTCACACCTGCTATCCGGAGTACCTCAACACGGAGCTAAGGAACCAGATCTTCCGCGAAGGCATGAACCCGTTCCTTGCCGAATGCTTCCAGCAGGTGGACTCACAGGAACTGCGCGAGAAAGTCATCAACGGTGATCCCTGCGTGATCATCACAACAAGTGGGATGCTCAATGGCGGCCCGGTGATGGAATATCTCTTAAACCTTGCACAGGATGAGAAGAACGCGCTTATCTTTGTCGGGTACCAGGCTGATGGAACCTATGGCCGCCGCATCCAGAAAGGCTGGCGCGAAGTGCCGATGGGACGAAAAGGTACCATCACCATCAATCTGGAGATCGTTACTGTTGATGGGTTCTCGGGTCACTCAGATCGCAGGCAGTTGATGAATTACATCGGCCAGATACAACCGCGCCCTGAGAAGATCTTCTGCATCCACGGCGATGAAAATAATACTATCGATCTGGCAAGTTCCATCTACAAGCGCTACCATATCGAGACGCATTCTCCCATGAATCTCGAGACGTACCGCATGGTCTGATTCACCGGCGCTATGAGAGCCCGGTCAACTTTTTTTTGGTTTTTTTTTATCTCTGCTACCTGCATCTTGTGGCAGACATAGTCACACACACTATAAGTCAATGGGCCTGCAGGGATCCGGTATCATGAGAAACCCGTTAAAATGAATAGATTCATCTGCGATTAAGGGAAATTTCGTGATTGAGATTATGAGATCTAAAATAATTATTCTGATTGTTCTCTTAACCCTCTTTGCAATACCATCTGTATATGCTGAAGATGCTCAGGAATGGTATACAAAAGGGCAGAACGCGGCAATAGCTAAAAACTATGCAGATGCCCTTACGTATTACGATAAAGCCCTTGCACTTGACAAGGATTATGCATCCGCCATGGCAGGTAAAGCGGTGGCTTTGATCGAACTGGGGAGATATTCTGATGCTGTCACCCTGTCCGATCAGGCGCTTGTCATCAAATCAGCAGACCCAACTGCACTGTATGCGAGAGCTTACGGACTTTTTAAACAAGGGAAATATAATGAATCGGTGACTGCTTATGACAAATTTTTCATAGTCCAGAGCCACCGCGTAGATGCATACTGTAACCAGGGGTATGCCTACTTACAGCTGAAGAATTACGATGCATCGTTCCCCCCTTACGATCGTTGCACAACATTAGATCCCCTCAATTTCATGTCCTGGAACTATATGGGACTATCTTACATGGGCAGCCAGAAGTACGAGCTGGCACTCAGTTCCTTTGACCGGGCAACCGGAATAACCATAAATAATGCAACGCTCTGGAACAACAAGGGACTTGCCTATGTCCAGCTGGGAAAACCACAGGACGCATCTGAGTGTTTCAAAAAAGCAATCAGCATTGATCCAAATTTTGCAGATGCCATCAATAACAAGGAGAGCATGGTAGGAAAACTCCAGGTAGTAAACATCACCGGTACTATCACACCTGTAGTTACAATAAGCCGGCTTGGAACCTTTTTCACAACAGCCACTCCCACTCCGCTGCCAACTGAAATTACAACTGCTGCACCGGTATTGACTCCGGAAGTCACTGCTATTGCTACGGTTGGAACAACCACTGTACAAAAGAAAACAACCTATTCCCCGTTATCTCCTGTGACTGCATTTGGAGCAGTCATCGTTGTCTGCGCGATTGTATTTGCTCTTAACCGGCAGAAAAAATAATTTTTTTGGTTCTTCTCCCGTTTTAGGATAGTTGGAAATTAACCAAAAGAAACAATTGAGCTCCGTTTGAGATAATTCGGGTGTAATGAAATCCAAACTGAGTACATATATACGGGTATTTGGTCTCACTTTTTTGTTCCAGTGATTAAAAGGATTTGGTTCATCATCATTATTTGAGGAAATCAATATCTTGGCCAAAAATGTAATGGTGGCTGCAGCCTTTAAAAACCATGAATTGCGATGTTCCCCCCCCCTCTGATGAGGGGCGGCGCGACGCCTCGTCGGGTCGCGCCTGGGCAAGGCGGTTTATGGGAGATGATGAAGTCCCATAACTCACACTGAATATCTCTCCGTTGTGTGTGATTTTTCCCGCCCGGTTTTGAGCAATCCTTAATGCATAACTAAAAATTCTAAAAATGGAGAAGAACCATTTTTTTCTTATCCTGTTTCTGTATATTTTGCCATAATATCCTGATACACCAGGGACGCCTTTTCGAGTGATTCAATAGCAGTCCGCTCATTTACGGCATGGAGTGTCGGGATCTCACCGGGACCGTACTCAACTACCTTAAAGCCGGCAGAGCGGAGATAGCGGGCATCGCTTGCCGCCCACTGGACGATTGGAAATACTTCTCTTCCATAGACACGTTTTACCGCATCACAGGTTTTGGCAACCAGCGGTGACTCCGGATCGGTAATAGAGGGCTCATGGGTTACCTGTGATACGACTTTTGCGTTAATCGCGTGAGCCTGAATAGAGGAGATGATGTCAGGAATACAACATCCCCATGGTACCCTGAGTTCAAGTTCAAGATCACAGCGCTGTGCCACCACATTGGATTTTTCCCCGCCTCTGATGACCCCCGGGTTGAACGTGAGTTTTTTTAGCACATCGCTTACGCCTTTAATTCTGAACTCCTGCCCGAGCACTGCTGATGATTGTGCGATGATCTCCCTGAGCGGGGGATCAACGGGATACTCTTTTTTATTCAGATCCCTGATATGATCGAGCAGGGACATAGCCTCCATGATTGCGCTTACTCCCACAGCAGGGTACAGTGAGCCATGAGCGGGTGTGCCAGTGAATGTCATCTCGAGCCGGCAGAGCCCTTTTTGACCTATGCAGGGATGCAGTGAAGGTGTTGGCTCTGCAATGATGCAGTCACAGGGTTTGAGTGCACCCTCAGAAAGAAGGCGCTGGATTCCCTGTTCACCCCCGGTCTCTTCATCGCAGACAAAGGCAAGTGTTGCCGGTATCTCCTGATTTTGGTTCACAAACGTTTCAGAGGCAGACAGAATGGATGCACAGCCACCTTTCATGTCGGTTGCCCCGCGCCCGTGCACAAATCCATCCTCAATGATTCCGGAGAACGGGGGTCTGGTCCACCCTGCGTCCAGTGCAGGTACCACATCCACATGACCGCAGAAGAGGAGGGGTCTTGATTCACTCTTCCCAGTTGTTACAAGGTTATGCATCCCCAGTGCATTTCCAGAAACCACAGAGCTGATGCCAATACCTGTGAGAAATGACCGGATATATTCAATCACCTCATCTGTTCGTCCGGGTGGATTTTCACTACGGATTTTGACCAGATCGGCACATATTCGGCTGACATCTCTCATAGGGCACCAAAAGGTTCAATGACTGGCGGAATAGGTTGTGAATAATGTTGAGAGTGAAGCATCACTATAAAGGCTCTTTAAGAAATCCTGGTCGAAAAATTCATCAATGACCGCATAGAAGAAATCCGGAGGGAGGGGGGATTTACTGTCAGGATCCGGCACGATCCTGAAACTCCTGTAGCTGGCGGGGTCTTCTGTATCATAGATCATCTGCCACAATGAGGGCAGGGTGGCAAATTTCTGTGGGTGGTTCTCACGGAGCCAGTTAATAAATCCCTTAAATTTCGTACGATCCCCTTTCTTTTCCTCATCCACGCGCCATCGGAGATATTCCCCCCCCATGATATTTTTCGGCGATTCGTAATGATAGGCATAGATACTTGCCGTATAGTCAATATGGGCTAACGCGTCGATAAAGAAAAAATACAAGGTTTTGTTAAAACTTCCGGTATCGTGAAGCATGAGCGATTTCTCATACAGGTGATTGAGAACTGCCGGGTATTCATTATCATCCAACATAGCATCCGGTTCGTTATGGGATTGTAAATATATTCCCGTAAACCTGTATCAGGCCTTTTTTTTTTGTAACCTGAAATAAAAAAAATCCTTATTTGTAAAAGGGTTCGCGCAATGAAACTGCCTTTTTGAATAATTCTTCGAGCTCAGTTCCGCTCTTTCCCCGGATGTCAATGTGATTGTCCGTGCGCAGGAGGCAGGGTTTGAGTTTCCCATCAGAAGTCACTCTGAGACGGTTGCAAAACGCACAGAACTCTGTGTTGTGCAACGGTCGGACAACTTCTACTTCTGCTCCGTCAAGGCAGTATTTTTTCCGGTGATGCATCCTCCGGGTAATAATCTGTTTTGAACGGGCTGCAAGTTCATCTTCTACAATATTGAGATTCCCGTGATTGGTACATTCATTGAAGTGCATCAGCTCGATCAACTGGAGCACAAGGTTCCTGTTGCCCCGCACAAATGCAAGGAAATCATCGATCTCGTGATCGTTTATGCCAGCAAGAACAACCATGTTCAGCTTTACCGGCGTGAGACCGGTTTCGAGTGCTTTGGTAATGCCTTCCAGCACCGCATCGAGCTTATCCGTACCGGTAATTTTTTTGTAGGTCTCGTGGTTCAGGCTGTCTATACTGACATTTACCCTCCTTAATCCAGCCTGCTTGAGATCGGAGGCCAGTCCGGCAAGAAGAGTGCCATTGGTAGTGATGGAAGATTCCATACCGGCAGGTACGGACTTAATAATTTCCAGAAGATCCGGCCGGAGCATGGGTTCGCCACCGGTAAACTTTACGCTGCGGATCCCAAAGTGTGCTGCGACTTTTAAAACTTCAGCAATTTCAGCTGCAGAGAGGGGTTTTTCTGACTTTGTTTCCCCCTCTCTGTGACAGTATATGCAGGATAAATTACACGTATGGGTAAGACTAATCCGAAGATTGCTTACCGGGCGATTGTAGGGATCTTTAAGAATCATAAAAAAAGTTCATCCTATGAAATTCTTTGCAACTATGTATAGCTCGGTGCTTCCTTTCCGGGTGGATTTTGTCATACAGGTTTTCACCGAATAAAAGTTTTTTTTGCAATCTTCATAGAGTTTGGGAAAGTCTGTTCCCTGGAATGATTTTACCACAAAATTACCGCCCGGCTTTAAGACTTTGCAGGCAAATGCAAGTGCCTGTTCGTTCAGTTCAATAATACGGGCCTGGTCATAACTTTTATGACCGGAGAGTTTTGGTGCAGCATCGCAAAGTACGATATTAACAACTCCTAAACTCGATTTGACCTGTTCTACAACTGCGGGATCATTGATGTCACCTTCGATTGTTTCTATGCCGTCGAGTTCAGCTATCGGGTTGAGATCAATACCGATAATACGGGCATCGGTGAGTGTCCGCTCAATCTGGAGCCAGCTTCCCGGAGCCGCACCTAAGTCAACAATGTTATCATCCGGCCTGATAACCGCAAATTTTTTCTGGATTTCCATGAGCTTATAGGCTGCCCGCGAACGGTAGCCTTCATGTTTTGCACGAAAATATGTTTTATCCTGTCCCCATTGTGAACCCATTGTCTTAATCGTTCCCCTGAATTGTTCCGGGTTAAACCCAAAACGCTATTATTAAAGTATGATGATATACTGTATAATACAATTTGTTAAGGGGTAAGTGATGTTAAAAGCTACGATTGATGCAGATATTTTCAGGGAATTCATCGATGCGATCTCGGCCCTCATTCCGGAGTGCCGGCTGCATACAGACGAAAATGGCATATCAACGCGGGCTGTTGATACCGCAAATGTTGCCATGATCGGTCTTACGCTCAAGAAAGAAGCATTCGATTCTTTCAGTGCAACTGACAGCCAGCTGGGTATTGACATATCCAAGATTAAGAACATCTTTGGTATGGCAGGAAAGGGCGATTTGATCAGCATCGAACTTGCTGACAATGCCCAGAAGATGTCGGTTAAGGTTCATGGGTACCATTATTCCATTACCCTCCTTGATACGAACACAATAAGAAAAGATCCAAGTCCTCCTACGATCAATCTCCCGGGAAAAATTGTTATTGCCGGTGAAGACTTTAACAACGCCATGAAGGCGGCAGCAGTAATTTCTGATAAAATAGCTCTTGGGATCAATCCAAAAGACCAGACCTTTTTCCTTGTTGCAGAAGGAGATACTGATAATATAAGGCGCGAGTTTTCAAAAGATGAGCTAAAATCGCTCACCCCTGTGGAGGCCCGCTCACTCTTCTCACTTGATTACTTAAAAGACATGGGAAAAGTCATGGCAAAAGCTGCAGAAGTTGAGATATTCTTAGGTATCGATCACCCGGTCAGGTTCTCGTTTGACATTGCTGGTGGTAACGGTCATGTTGAATATCTCCTCGCACCCCGGATCGAGGCCGATTGATGGATTTTTCCCCATCTGCAAAGGAACTTTCCCATTTTCCCTTTTTAAAAAAAGCCCAGGATCATATCAAAGGCCGCTTTTCTTCACTGGATTCCTTGTTCAACGATAAAAAGGGTGAACAATTAATTGATCTTGCACTCGAACGCATCAAGAATGCGATCAAGGTAAAAAAATCATTCGCACCTGAAATTACCGGATCTTCAGATGATGAAATAGCCGGGTACGCACTGGCCCGGATCATTGTTTCCTGCGTTCATGACAAAACGCTTATTGATCGCTTAACGCGATACGAATCGGAACGTGCATATTATTCTCTTGTTAATGAAGAGGAATGGAACCAGAATTACCATCAGGATGATGGCGAATACTCTCGCCTGTGTATTGCCATTGCGCACGAGCTGGGAATTCAGATCACAAAAGATCGGATCCCCCTTGCTGATTATGTCGAACTGGTAGCCCCCCTGCACCAGGACCGGTTTAATCTGGTGAACCGCCAGCTTGAACACGGTTTTGTGGATATTAAAAAAGATGAACGATATGAGTTGATCAGGGAACGCATCCGCGTACTCCTGCGCCGTGACCTTCCGCATAAGGTTCCCACTTCAGTTTGCGAAAAACTAGGGCCCCGGGTTGCCCTGATTAAAAAAGTCTACCAGGAACAGATGCTCGAGCAATTCGGAACAATTGAAGAGAGCTCGTTTCCACCCTGTATGCAGGCACTCATCTCGGCTTTAACAGCCGGGATAAACCTTACGCATGCAGGGCGGTTTACCCTTACTACGTTTCTCCATACGATTGGCATGGATGTCAATGGAATTTGCCAGCTCTATGCCCGTTCTCCGGATTTTGACCTGGAAAAAACAATGTACCAGGTTGAACATATCACCGGCAGAGGTGGATCCGGAACGGAATACACTGCTCCTGCATGTGCAGCCATGCGCACCACCGGGCTTTGTATCCACTCAGATGATCTGTGTGAGAGGGTCAACCATCCGCTCAGTTATTACCGGGCAAAAAAGAGAGACTTAAAAAAAGGCCCAATGAAAAAAACATAAAACGGCATTCTGGGTTTTTTATGCAATTTTCTCGTTTACGAGGTACCCCGCTCCAGAAAGGAAGAGGATGAATATAATTATTGCTGCAAGGTAGGCGATACCTGCTGTAATAACCAAAGGCAATATGGCGAGCAGTGCAATCAGGATTAAAAATGCGATCACGCCTATGATCACATCAAGAAGTCGGGCATCCATTGGTAAAATTTTCGTTGCAGAAGAATATAGGCTTATCCGATACTTCATTTTCCGGTATAGCGCGGTGACAAGACACAATTATGGTATGTCAAGCCCTTTATGGTACACGTGAAGGATCCGCTACAGGAACGAAACGAGGTACTCTACCGGCTTGATCTTGCAGTTACTCACCTGGAAGCATCGATGAATCCTCTGCTCATCCCCGATAGTTGCGCATCTCTTGGTTACGCGATCAAGGGAGCACGGGATCGTGACGGTGTTGCCGCAGTTCCTGGAGGGTTCGTGCTCCATGACGGAAAGGTAACTGCCAGACGGCCGTGCGCGTTTGGTGCTGATGAACAGTGCGCGCGGATCGTACTCACTGCGATGAAGTTCGATCCGCTCATGCGGAGTGCGGCAATCATCCGTTTTTCAGAAAATGCGCTTGCCATGTTCAAAGGAATGTTCCTTGAATGTTTACCCATTGACAACACCCAAAAAGCTATGGGGATCAGCACCATGGACTTTGGTGTCGCTTCCTGCTGCAACGACGGTGTACCGGATATTGTTTATGATTCCGGCGGAAATAAAAAAACAGGAATTATGTATATTTTTGGCGAGGATCCGGTCGTCGTTACAAACAATATTATTATCTGTTCAAACCGCATTTAAGATATAGAAATTTGAGGAATCATTCATGGGAATCAAGCCGTCATACATAAAAAATCTCGGTAACGCACTATTGGCAAAGCAGCGGGATTATTTTTCCCCCAACTTCGATGAGAACAAGCAGCAGCTGGGCTCTTCAGCAATCATCTCAAGCAAGCGTGTCCGGAACCGCGTCGCCGGCTACATCACAAGAAAAATAAATACCAAGAGACGTTCATAATCTAATTCATGTTTGAAGGTGTTCTTCCAGCGATCATAACCCCTTTTAAACGGAACTCTGCGATGGGCCTTGATATTCAGGGTCTGGAACGCAACCTAGAATTTCTCATGTCCTGTGGTATCCACGGGATTGTTCCGTGTGGATCGACCGGTGAATCAGCAACACTCACGTTTGAAGAGCATGAGAAGGTTGTCCAGATAACTGTCGATAAGGTCAAGGGCCGGATTCCCGTTATTGCCGGCACCGGGTCCAACAACACAGCAGAAGCGGTACGGTTAACAAAGGCAGCTAAGGACATCGGTGCGGATGGTGTGCTCGTCATCAGTCCGTACTACAACAAACCGAACCGTTCAGGTCTCATCAAGCATTACACAAAACTTGCGGATCTCGATATCCCGGTCATTATGTACAATGTTCCGGGAAGAACCGGACAGAATCTTGAACCTGATCTGGTTGCTGAGCTGGCAAAACACCCAAATATCGTAGCGATTAAGGAAGCCAGTGGAAATATCAGCCAGATGTCAAGGATTATTGAAGATACGCAAGACGATGAATTTGCTGTCATCTCCGGTGATGACAACATCACGCTCCCCATCATGGCGTTGGGAGGTGCTGGTGTCATATCTGTTGCAGCAAATGTGGATCCCAGCCGTATGGTTGCCATGTACGAGGCAATGAAACAGGGCGATTACCAGAAAGCACTGGTGCTGCATTTCGCTTTGTCACCCCTGTTCCGTTCGATGTTCATTGATACCAATCCAATTCCTGTAAAAAAGGCAGTGGAACTTTTGGGAATGGCAGGCGGACCCGTGCGGCTTCCGCTCGATGAACTGGATGCAAAAAAGACAGAACAATTAAAAAAAGTGCTTGCGACAATACCGGCAAAAACCCGGGCAAAACCTGCGATATCGGCAAAGAAAAATATAACAAAAACCGGAACAAAAAAACCTGCGGCATTGAAACGGATGAGGTGAGCTGAACCATGATCAAAGTGGTGGTATGCGGGGCCTCAGGACGGATGGGGCAGACGATCGGCAGGATGGTCAATGAGTCTTCTGATCTGGAACTTGCAGGTGGGATAAACCTCAAATCCAGCTCATTCTTTGGCGCTGAAATTGTAGAAACGAAGAATGCAGAATCTTTCATCAAGACAACACAGGCTGATGTGTTGATCGATTTTACGATAGCTGCAGCCGCTGTTGAAAATGTGAAGATGGCTGCGCGCAACAATGTGGCGCTGGTTGTCGGTACTACGGGTTTTACTACAGAGCAGCGCGCAGTGATGGAAAAAGCAATCCATAACAACGTGCCTGCTGTGATATCAAGTAATTTCTCAGTTGGTGTCAATATCTTCTGGCAGCTTGTAAGGGAATCCGGAAAACTGTTAAAAGATTATGATATTGAGGTATTCGAGGCTCACCACCGGAATAAGAAGGATGCACCGAGCGGGACTGCAAAGACCATCCTGCAGATCCTTGAAGAAGAGGCAGGTTCCCGCCTGAAGCAGTACGGGCGCGAGGGGATGACCGAACGTAAAAATGAGATCGGTGTCCATGTAATTCGTAGTGGTGATATTGTCGGTGATCACAAGGTTATGTTCTCAAAGAATTTTGAGACAATTGAACTCTCTCACCATGCGTCCGATCGTTCTGTATTTGCCAGCGGAGCTCTCCATGCAGCCCGGTGGGTTGTGGGTAAAAAACCCGGCATCTACGGTATGAGCGATGTGCTCAATCTTAAAAAATAATCACGTTTTTTTACCGGGATAAACCGGTGGTAATATCGAAACCTATTTTTTGTCTTTTGTAAAACATATACGATGGAGTGAACTAGTTGGTAGCAATCGTTGACAATACGAAGTGTACCGGATGTGAAACCTGTGTGAGTGAATGCCCTGCATCGGCAATTGCCATGGAGGATGACAAGGCAAAAGTGGATAAGGACCAGTGCGTGGACTGCCAGACCTGTGTCGATGTCTGCCCGTCAGAAGCAATTCACATGGAATAATTACGGTTTTTTCCGGTTTTTTATTTCTTATTTATTTTCCTTCTGACGGATTATCCATCGTATCTTCTTCATGGTCAACTTCATCGTTGAACTTATCTTCGGTTCAACTTCTGACATAGGAAATACTTTTGGGACTGTATATGAAAAAAATCCTGAATTGGGAGAAGAGCCGGAATTTCAGGATTGTTCCTTTACAAATATTAAAAAACAATGTTTTTATTATCACAGGAGAAATGGGATTTTATAAACCCGCCACCATCGCAAACGGGAAAAATCACACACAAACAGGACCTGAGAACTATGATCAATGTTGGAGTGCTTGGAGCAACGGGTGCGGTCGGTCAGCGATTTGTTGAACAACTTGCGGGACATCCCTGGTTCAATCTGTCGATGCTCGCCGCATCCGATCGCAGCGCGGGAAAGCCCTATGGAAAGATCGTGAACTGGCGTCTTGACACGCCATTTCCTGAAAATATTGGAAAACTCATAGTAGTTCCCACTTCGCCCAAAGCGATGAAGGATGTAGATCTGGTATTTTCTGCCCTTCCGGCAGAAATTGCCATGGATGTGGAGAAGGAATTTGCTGATGCAGGAATTGCTGTATGCAGTAACGCAAGTTCTTACCGGATGGAAAAGGACATCCCTCTTGTTGTTCCGGAAGTAAACCCTGATCATCTCGGTCTCATTGACGTCCAGAAGGATGCAGGCAGGGATGGGTTCATTGTCACCAACCCGAATTGTTCCACGATTGTGATGGTGACTGCACTTGCACCCATCCGAGAGTTCAAATTTACAGATCTCCGGGTAGCAACTATGCAGGCAATATCCGGCGCCGGATTTGCCGGGGTTGCTGCCATGTCGATTTATGATAATGTAATTCCGTACATTGGTAAAGAAGAAGAGAAGATGGAAACTGAGACGCTCAAGATTATGGGTACCTTAAAGGGCAACAAAGTTACCAATGCTTCGTTTAAAGTGAGTGCCAGCTGCCACCGCGTCCCGGTGATCGATGGTCATACAATGGCTGTCTGGGTGGACATCAAGGAGCCGGTCGAAAAACTCAAAAAAGCTTACCATGATTATAAACCCCTGATCAAAGGACTGCCGACACAACCCGCAGAATCCGTTCATTTCTTTGAAGAGGAACCCGACCGCCCCCAGCCCCGTCTTGACCGGATGCGGGGTAAGGGAATGACCGTTTCAGTAGGACGCCTTAGAGAGGGTGTGCGTTTTGTTGCAATGGGACACAACACGATCCGCGGAGCTGCAGGAGCAAGTGTGCTGAATGCAGAACTGATCGTAAAGAAGAAGTATCTATAAAAAACTTGGGAGACTTTATGCAGCAGCCAAGAGAAAACACCGTATTTGTTGGAAATAAACCGGTAATGAACTACGTGCTTGCCGTAGTTACGCAGTTTAACAATGGCGCAGAGGAGGTGGCAATCAAAGCCAGAGGCAAGGCGATTTCCCGTGCAGTTGATACTGCAGAGATCTCCTTAAACCGGTTTTTAGTGGGAGTTACAAAAAAAGATATTGTGATTTCCACTGAGGTCATTGATACCGATTCCGGAAAAACCAATGTCTCAAGCATCGAGATCATACTGATCCATAATACATAGTCTTCCTTTTATTTGATCGAACACTATTTCAGGCACGAATTCATGAAACCGATGACTGCCTGCCTAAAAAATCACCCAAAACGATTTAAGTGCCATTCACGAATTTGTACTGCTATGCGAGCCTGTGCTATCGCGCTGCTGTTCATCATTTTACTGTGCTTGGTAACTCCTGCGTTAGCCGCAAATGAAGATCGTTATGGTTACATCAAGGTTCAGGATGTCACGGTAAAGCTTGAAAACGGGACTGCAGTAATCCATGTGAATTACGCCGTAGATGAAGGTACGCGATTCATCTTTTTTATACTGGGGAAACAGGATCTCAAAAAAAAGTTGTTGAAGATCCTCAATTATGAGGATGCCCAAATCACCCGCATCGATCTTTCCAGTGCTGATTTTATTGTTGATGAAGCGGCATTTTCGTACGGGAACGGCATATACTGGTATCCATCCCATGAATTTAATGTAGTAATCCCGAACCTGACAATTCACACTCCTCAGGTGACACGGAACTTTACTATGGTTAAAGCGTTCCCGGCCGGATTGGGTTTTTTTGCAACGAACAATGCAGAGGCACAGTACTCCAATGTTTCAGAATCTGCCAATAAGTGAGATAATTCTTTTTTTCATAGTCGTCAAACAAAGAATCTCAATTATTGTTAGTGCAGGAATTCTATCTAATTTAGTTGGGGGGCAGGGGTTTACTATTAAACTGGCTCTCCGACATTTCGTGTGGGTAAGATACAATACAAAATTTAATGTGAGGGTTCCCCGCCTCAGGGCCTCTCTTTAGGCACGGCGGGGCGAGGCAGTTAAATATTTCCTCATTAAAACCGCCGCGGGGGCGCCCTGTTTTGGTGCGGCGGCGTTTATCGTGTTAGGGGGTATGGGGGCATCAGCCCCCCTCTTTATAGTCTACACAATACATGTGTTACCCGTTCAAAATTGCAATGAGCCTTCTTTTTCAACCCATAGTAAATGACGAAGAGCCATTAAACTCTTACATGACTTCTATGATCTCCTGCTTGCGGAGTTCTGTCATTTTCTTATTTACAAAGTACTGGATAACCACTCCCAGAACCGCAGATATGATTCCAATTATGGTTGAGTACATGATGATACTTTGCGCAGCTGCTGCATTCAGTGGGAAATCAGCAACACTGCTTACAATAATAATGTACACGCTGGCTCCATAGAGAATGAGACCAAGAGCTGTAACAAAGAACGGAAATACGATCACTTTTCCGAGCGCTTCACGCTCATTGACATATACATCGATAATCACACCAATGGATGTCACCAGTCCGGCGACAATCAGCCATTCGATAGCGCCATAGATAAATGTCATCAGGTACAGCAGAATACCAAGGCTTGAGTCCGATGAGTAATACTTCAGGATATTGATAAAACCAGTTGTAAACCCGATGATGACGAGAAGGATCGTAGCGGAGTAGGTAATAAATGAGAACCTTCCCCGCGAGAGGGACACTCGTAGTGCATCAAGCACACCGTGTACAATTTCATCAAACCCGAATCCTTTGTAGAGCATGTAACAACCAATAACACCAACGACAATGATGGTGGCAGTACCCGGATACCCCAGCAGGTATGCTGAGGCATAAAGCAGCATCGCAAGCCCGAGCGGGATGAAGATCATTCGTGAGATCTTTGGGTCATCGAATAATTTCTTTAAAATATAGTAGGTGCCTTCGAGATTGGGCATCTGGTTGACAATAACCCGTTTTATGCTGGATACAGGAATTTTTGACTGGATTATAGGAACTACATATTCATCTTCAGCGCCATCAGAAACAAGGATGCAGTTTGTTGCCTTCGTTTCTGTTACTACCTGTTCTAACGATGCTGCAATCCGGCGATCTCCCTCGATCATGTGCAGGTGATTTCCCGCGATCACCGCAATGGCTGTGTCCTCTCCTTTGGCAGTGAGTTCATCGTAGATTTTGACAGCCATGAAGATTGCATTAACATCGGAATCTTCAGGGTCAGCAAGGGCTAATGTGTTAGCTGCTTTTACTGTTGCCGCCCGGCCGATGACCGGGCTGTCAATTTTTGCTTTCCAGCCGATATCATCGTCCCGATCGACACTGAGGACCAATGTCCGTCCCTGCGTCATCGCTAGTAATAAAATTGCAGTAAATCTATTAAACCCTTATTGACGGAGAAAAAAATAAGATAAAAAAAATCAGATGAGTTTTGAGCGCTGGAGAAGTAAAATATCGTCAGTGGTAAGTTTTTCTCCGGCCCTGAAATTCTTAAACAGGCTCTCTGCTTCTTTCCTGACTGCCTTTTGCTCTTTAGTTACTTTGACTTTCTTGGTCTTCTTGCGCAGACCTGATATGACCTTATCGTAGTCGCGAAGTTCTTTCTGGCAGGAAATAAAGAACTTGTGCTCGGAATCTGCCGACTCCTGTGCCTCGACAAAACTCTTGTGCGCTGCGTCTGCAGCCTCGCGCGATTTATCTGCCTTGCGGTAGGACTCGACCATCAGGTCATGATGCTTCTGGGCAAGTTCAGCTACTTCAGTTACCTTTGCATGCAGATCGGATGCATGCTTTCGAAAATCGCGGGCTTCAGAGATCTTGGTGCGCATCTCCTTGTTCTGCTCAAACTCGGCATCCTGTTCCCGCACCTGGCCTTTCATCTGTTTGATCTTTTCGATCAGTTCGCGTTCCTTATCGGTAGTAAAGACCTCGGTCTGCTGGCGGTACTCCATTAATTCGATCTGCTTTTGGATCTCTTTTGTGCCGCGGCTTTTTGCAGTGCCGTGATCCTTTTTAAACGATTCAATATCTTCGAAAAGTACGTTTGCCTTATCGTTGAAATCATTGCGCTGCGCTTTGACATCAAGGACATCCTGATTGTATTTGTCCCTGAGATCCTTGTTCTTCTGCGCCTCTTCTACAAACTCTCTGGTCTGGTTGTTGAGCGTGTTTCTTTCGCGGGCGGACTTGCTTGCAGCTGCATTAAGTTCATTGCGACGGTTTTTGTGTTCTTCAGACTCGGCAAGAGTCTTCTTTCTCTTTTCCATAAGGTCATTCAACATGCGTTACAACTCCTCATCAGATTTTCCTGTCTTTGGAAGTGCATGTAGTGTAAACGAGTATATTTATTAAAAAGACCAGAATACCTGACTCTTTTACTTTACTCAAATACCAATTCTGCATGCAGGATGCAGGGAAAAAAACATCAGAAAATGCAATCAGCGTAGAAGACTTGCAATTGAAGTCTTTGTTCAACACTCTGTTCATGATGTTCAACTCCCGATACCTGGGTGTCACCTTACGTGAAAAGGTAAAAACCCATATCCTCCCAAAAGGACAGATCAAATGTACTATATTTTAAAGGATTGAGGAATTATTAAGCGTTTCGCCAATTTACCAGAAGTGGCAACAAGATGATATCACAAATAATTGATTCAGCTTTTTTAAATAATCATTGCAAAAAGGATGTTGGTAGTTGGATTGGCCAACATTTCCCTGAATTACTGAAGATTTTTTTAGATTTTTCGTTGAACAATTATTCCGGTACAATTAACCGACCCATTCCAGGGTGCCGCCGCCACTTGGCTGATCCCTGCCGCTTCTTCTGCTTTGGGGCATCTCAACGGCTTTTGGATTTGACCGCTTGTCAGCTATGTCCTGGACCATGGTCTTGTAGGACTGGCGGGTACCGAGGATCTGCGCGCTCTTGACACCGGTCATGATAGCAAGAACACGGATTTTACCTTCCATATCGCCACGGACGCGGGCGCCCCAGATGACATCTGCATGGGGATCGAGTTCATACGTAAGCGAGGTTGCGACTTCTTCTGCATCCTGCAGGGTAAGATCTGTACCTCCAGTGATGTGGATTAAGGCTCCGGTTGCGCCGCGGTAGTCGATGTCGAGCATCGGGTTGCTTAAGCATTCGCGGACTACGCTTTCTGCCTTGTTCTGCTGCTTGCTCTCCCCTACGAGCATGACTGCAACGCCGCCCTTGGACATGATGGCGCGGACATCTGCATAGTCAATGTTGATGAGTGATGGCTCGGTGATTGTTTCAGAAATACCTTTTACAGTCTCACCAATGAGCTGGTCCATGACAGAGAATGCCTGACCGAGCGGGAGGTTTGGAACGAAGTTCTTCAACCGGTTGTTGTCAAGAACAATCACTGAGTCAGCTGCTGCTGCAAGTGCTTCAAGACCTTCCTCTGCGCGGATGAGCCTGGCCTTTTCAACCTGGAACGGGTAGCTGACCATTCCGACAACAATTGCGCCCTGCTCTTTTGCAATCGATGCGACAACGGGTGCTGAACCGGTACCGGTACCTCCTCCCATACCTGCTGTGATAAAGACAAGATCTGCGGATTCTAAAATTGCCTCAAGTGTCGGGCGTGCCATCTCAGCTGCACGTTTACCAACATCGGGATATCCACCGGCACCAAGGCCTTTGGTTAAGGATTTACCGATAAGGATGCGTTTGTCAGCCTGGATCATATCCAGATGCTGCTTGTCGGTGTTGATTGCAATTGTTTCTGCACCGGAAACACCCATGTGGTGGATGCGGTTTACCGTGTTGTTGCCTGCGCCACCGCATCCGATAATAACGATACGTGGCTGACCACAGAAGTCATCATCCAGTTCATTTGATTTGCTGGTCTTGTTCATCTCTTTTTCAAGGTCAGCGTTTTTTAAAGCGTCGTTAATAATGCTCTGCATTTTTTACCCTCTCAAACCTTAAATGAAACCTGGTCGCTCTCTTTTAAGACACGGTTTGCACGTTTTTCAACAAGTTCGCGAACCGCAGCCCTCACAGCCTCAGAGATATTGGGATATTCTCCCGTGTCTACTATCTGCTGGAGCAGATTGATTTGCTGTTCAGGCAACCGGAGCGTGATTCTTTGCATCATTTTACCCCACGTTTCTGACATATGTCTGTCATTTGTCACACATATGTCAGACAAATAGTGTCTTAGTGTCTGACTTAACCAGATGAATCAAAATTAAACATCAATGTATAAATACCTTCTTCTTTGAGCCTGTCAAACCAGGTTTTTTATTAAACCGTGGTGCAGACTGTTGAGAATCGGTTGGAAAATAGCAGCCTTTTTGGGGGAGTGGTCACATGGTTATCACAATCAAAAGACTCATCTTGCTTCTCATCCCTTAGTTAAAATCTGAATGGCTTTTAAAAATCTTCAAAAACCTATCACTACGGTCCTGTTTGATATGGACAATACTCTCTTTGATCTAGTCGGCGCCCAGATTACTTCCTGTCATGCGGTTGCAGAATATCTTGGAAATGATGATGGCAACGCACTTTTTGATTATTTTCTCCGCCCGGTTCGTGGATTCGAATCCCATGAAAACATTCTTGATTATATGAACGATCGCTCGCTTTCTCACAATGGAATGTATAAAGAAGCCTGTCGGATTTACGAGATCGAGAAACTTAAACACATTACTCCCTATTCCGGTGTGATGGAAACTCTTGAACTACTCAGGGAATGCGGGTATACTATGGGGATCGTCACGGACGCTCACTCCAAAGATGCGACACTTCGTCTTGAAAAAGCCGGACTTCTCCCGTTTTTTTGCGGGATGGTGACTTATGATATGGTAGGAGTCAAGAAACCCGATCCCGATCCTTTTCTCTTTGCCCTTGAGATGATGAAAGCTAAAACTAACGAAGTGCTTTTAGTGGGAGACAGTCCCCGACGGGATATAGAACCCTGCAGGTTACTGGGCATCTGCTCGGTTTATGCCCGGTATGGTGACAGATTTTCTGATGATCGAAGTGAGTTTGCAGCTGATTTTACGATTGATGCCATGGATGAGTTGCCCGGGATTCTGGCCAGACTGTCATAAAAAAAATACGCTCTCTTTGCCTGTGAGGATTGTAGTCTCTCTTAAAACACATCTAATAAGGGCGCGGCCGGTTTTTTTTTCTGGAAATGCACTTTATTTTTTTTTAAATATTACCAAAATGACCAAAACTTAAAAAGGTAACAGATAATATTTAAAAAATATGTATGTTCCGACCAGGATTTTTTTCACCAAAGGTGTGGGTGTCCATAAAGACCGTCTTGCCTCGTTTGAACTGGCATTGCGAAGGGCCGGGATAGAAAAATGTAATCTGGTGTACGTTTCGAGTATCTTTCCTCCTAACTGTAAACAGATCTGCAAATCTGATGGATTGGATCAACTGCTTCCCGGGGGAATTACGTACTGTGTGATGGCCAGAAATGATACAAACGAACCAAATCGTCTGGTATCTGCTGCCATCGGTCTTGCCCTTCCCAAAGAAGCTGCAGAGTACGGATATCTGTCAGAACATCATGCATACGGAGAAACCCAGGAAAAAACAGGGGAATATGCTGAAGATCTTGCAGCTACCATGCTTGCCACCACACTGGGAATCAAGTTCGATGCAAGTCTTGCCTGGCAGGAACGTGAACAGATCTACAAGGCAAGCGGAAAAATTATCAAGACAAAGCATGTCTGCCAATCGGCAGAAGGAGACAAAAACGGTCTCTGGACAACTACCATTGCAGTGGCAGTTTTCATCTGATTTTTTTATGAGCTGGTATGTTCTTTTGCAAGTGAACGGATCTTTTCTGCCAGTTCCCAGACAACAATCCGGGCGGGACTGTGAGGAGGAATTTGTGAAACCGGCGTTGCAGCAAGATCGGCAGCCTCAACTTCGGGATCATAAGGAAGAATTGCAACAGGCGTTTCATTGCCGATATCTACCGGTGCAGTGCCGGTTTTGTATTTATTAAAAACGATATGGATCTTTGCAGGTTCCAGCCCAAGCTGGGTAGCGATCTCTTGTATGCGTAAGATAGTCCGCAAGCCCCGAGCTCCGGGATCACTGACTATCAACAGCATATCGGGTTTTCCTATCGTTCCCCTGCTGATATGTTCCATTCCTGCTTCAGTGTCTATAACAATGAAACGGTATTCCCGCTCCAGCTCTGTCATACATTCTGACAGGAGATCGTTTGCAAAACAGTAACACCCGCTGCCTTCGGGTCTTCCCATTGCAATGAGATCAAATCCTTCTGCTTCAACAAGCGCCTGCCGGAACCTGAAACGGACATAATCATGCCGGTTCATGCCGGGAGGAATCTTTCTTGTAAATGCTTCTTCTCGCATGCTTCCCAGCGTCTCACTGACTGAAACTCCAAGAGCCTCGTGAAGATTTGCATTAGGATCAGCATCTACTGCGAGCACCGGTTTTTCTCCTGTTTCGACTAAGGAGCGGATGAGCAGTGAACTGAGAGTGGTCTTTCCTGTTCCGCCTTTTCCAGAAATTACTATGACAAAAGGATGGTGGTGCATGGACGTTCCTTTCTGACTGCAATCACCCGTTTTTGTTACGGATACGATGCGAAATTTCTGATGCTGCCTGCATAATTGCCCGGGCAGTGGGGCGATCAGCAAAACGGATCCCGCAACTTGGTGTAATTAGTGACTGGGCATCAAAGAGATCTTCTGGCATATTGTTACATAGCCGCGTGCGGATATCGAGATATTTGTTATAGAGTGAATCAGTGGTCTCCTGAGTAAAAAGCTGTGGGTCAGAAGGCACAATCCCCCATGCGACAACACCTCCGCGCTCCATGTAAGAAACGATAGTATCAGTGTACAACAGGAACTCTTTAGCTGTTGTATATGCATCGAGTGACACAACTGAAGGATTGAGGCTGATGACAAATTCCCAGTCCGTATTCGAGCAGCAATGAACCCCTAACCCCCCTGTTACCAGTGCCGCGGCATCTTCCCAGTTGGCCTTTACCGTCTCCCTGTCAACAGGTACAACCGAAGATCCCAGCGATGCAAAATATGGTTCGTTAAGAATAATCAGGGTCTCTTTAACACCGGTCTTTTCCTGCATCTCAACTTCGCACCAGCGTGCCTTTAAAGCCAGCATCTTTCCGAGGACATCTGCCAGCTGCGAATCAAAATAGATGGGACGTTTGGCCTCATCTACCACCTGCATACCGAAAGTGACCGGTCCGGTGATCTGGAATTTCAGGATGCTGACACCAGGAAGTTTGTGCATCATCATCTCGGTAAATGCTGATGAATATTCGGTGTGCAGGGCATAGGGTGCAAAATTTCCCTCAACATAATCCATATACACCTGTTCCATGGCAGCAGTCGGGTCTGAAGTGCTGTCAAAAAAGAGCCGTTCATCCAGTATGATTCGGCCGGGTAACTGTTCAGAATCACTAAAAACAATTCTCTCAGACAATCCTCTGCAGGGCAGGGTGGGGATATAGGGAAATTCAGGGAAGATCTCCAGCACATCACGGCATGCTTCCAATGGATCTAAATTCGGGAGTGAACCGATACCAGTTGCCAGTGAATGGGGGGAAGGAATCATCTTTGCCATAGGTTTTTTACTCCTTTGTTATCCGACAGGTATCCAGGAGTTTCTGAACCATGGGAAAGAGCGTTAGTTCCGTATGGGGCAGGAATGTGCCGGAGGTGTATTCGTCCATAAAAGACGATTCCGCATTGAGCTCGATATAGGCAATCCGGCATGCAATTTCGTCAAGTGTTTTTCTCATCCTCCGGTTGATAAGTGCAATATTTGCACCGGTTACCGCCCCGTTTCCGATATTGACAATCTTATCAATACTTATTTCCGGAATTAGGCCAATGATGGTTGCATTCTTTTTGTTGATGTAGTTTCCAAATGCTCCGGCAAAATAGATGGTACTTATCTCTTTTCGGTTAATGCCGGCCTGGTTCATCAGCGTGACACAGGCTGCATGTACTGACGCTTTACTCATGATCAGATTTTTGATATCGTTTTCGGTAATGACAATATCTTTTCCTATACCGGTTCTGTTTGCCCATTCAATAACGTATTCGGGGAAGTGGCTGTTTGTCCGTATTCGTGGATTGGCTATACCCGTGTTGATGCGCCCGGTTCTGTCAATGACACAGGTGCAGAGGAGTTCTGCTAAAAGATCGATAAGTCCGGAGCCGCAGATCCCCTGTGGTTTTATACCATTGATCGTGGTATACAAAGGGTTAAGCGTGCCCGGTTCGATAGAGATCTTTTCAATTGCACCCGGGTTTGCCCGCATGCCGAAGAGTACTTCGCCACCTTCGAGTGCGGGGCCGGCCGCACCAGCGCATGAAAACATCCACTCACTGTTGCCAAGAACAACTTCAAAGTTGGTACCGATATCTATAAGAAGGGAGATCTCTTCTTTCTCGCTCATCCCACAGGCAAGGATATCTGCAATGATGTCACCTCCGATAAAATCGCTGACTGCCGGAAAGACAAAGAGTCCCCCGTTGGGATTACAGGTTATACCAATCCTGCCTGTTGATACAGATAATGCTCTTCGCACTACAGGAACATACGGTTCAGAGATCATATATGCCGGATCGATACCCAGCAGCATGTGGGTCATTACGGTATTTCCTGCTACAACAATCTCGTAGATATCTTCCCGGTCGATGCCTGCTGTGTTGGATGCAGTAGTTATAGCCAAATTAATGCTCTCGGTAGCAAGTGCCTGAAGCTTTGAAAGCCCGTTCTTACGGGCAAAATTTACGCGTGCTAAAATATCTTCCCCACAACTGATCTGCCGGTTGTAATTCGAAGCAACACCAGCTATTTTACCGGTGACAAGATCCCAGATGTATACAACAATTGTTGTAGAACCCAGATCTACTGCTGCTCCATAGAGTCTTTTTGCCGTATCATTTTCCTGCACATCGACAAGGCGGTATCCGCCCGGCACAAGGGCAACGGTTCCGGTTGCTTTCCACTCGGAATGGCGAAGGATAGCCGGAATTTTCCTTAGCATCTCTAAAGGTGCATAGATTTTTTCTGCTGACGGGCCTCCGGCTTTCTGGATGCCCCAGAGCAACCGGGAAAGATCCGGAGAGGGATCGGAAATAGTTGGAGGTTGGAGTTCAATGTAATATTTCCTGACCGACGGGTGAAATTCCATTGCAGTTTCCTGCCCGTCAATGAGGATCTTCTGTTCCTGGATAGATGTGCTGTCAGGAATAAACACCTGCAAATCACTTTCAATAGTTGTCTGGCAGGCAAGACATGCGCCCTGTGCTAGTTCATCATCTGTGAAAAAACGCTTGTATTTCTGCTGGTCAAAAATTGTCTTTCCAGACCGGACATAGACAATGCATTTCCCGCATTTTCCCTGACCGCCGCAGACTACGTTGATATTTAATCCAGCACGCTGGGCAGCATCAAGAATTGTGCTACCCTGTTCAGCATCGATCTTACGATAACCGGGAATAAAAGTAACCGTACGCATTTATTGTTTCCACTCCTCATTTAAAAAATCACTAATTTCTGCTGCATCCCGTGGCCCTACCAGTACTTTCCATCCGGTTGCCTCCTCGATCCTGCCCGAAAGCGGGGATGCGTATCCCGGTATAATGAGTTTTCTGTGGGATACCTCATCTTCAACTGCAAATTTTTTTATGGAGTCTTTAACCAGCATCTCACTGAGTTTTCCTGCAGCAACAGCGGTGAGCACAGAGAGTCCTTCGGTGTCGACAATCAGCATGAAGCAGGGCACACGTGTGGATTCAAGATATCCCTGGAGGGTAAAGAATGTGAGCGAGAAGTTCACCGTCATTAAGACAGGTGCGTCCTTTTTAGGGTCTCCCACACGATACAGACCCGGGTTCATCTGGATCGGTTTCTGGGGATCGGTGTAAATATTCTGGCGCAGGGTCAGTGCTGCTCTTGCAGTTGCAGGAGAAAGCGGATAAGAAATAATGACTGAAGCATATTTTACAATGCCCAGTGCAATGGCTGCATCCGGCATCTCCATTACGGAAGCATCGAGAAATACCGGGTACCCGAGATCGGGTGCTGCCCGGGTGATGGCAAGCTGGCGGATAGTTGTTGACCGGACAATAAATGCCTGTAATGATTCCGGTAAAAGATCCAGTATCAGATCCTGCATTCCATTTGCTGTGCAGTCTTTTGCGAGTTGTGCAAGTGTATCGATATTATTTGCTTTAATTACCAGCGGGCAACTATGGTTTTTTGCCAGTGCACAGAATTCCTTGTAATTTTCCGGTGTAGCTGCGTGGATTAGTGGACGATAGGTTCCGCAATGCATAAGAGCTGCTGATAGTGCAGCAGGGTCTCTGGCCATGAGTACCAGCGGGAGGTCCGCAATTTTTTCAACCGTTTCAACCGCTCTTGCAAAAGTATCTGGAGTTCCACTGGTATTTTCAATTGCAATCCCGTTAAACCGGAGATCCACTCCCACACGGGTAAACGATTCATCCCGCACACGCGTTGTTATTGCCTGAATATCTTCTGTAGTCTGAGTGTCGGAAATCTTAAACAAAATTCCCGGTGGGTGATAAAACGTTTTTTCGTGACGATAGAGTACAAACTCTTCACCAACTGCAAAAGATCGTTCACCAATCCCGAGTTTCACAAGCCGGATTGGCGGGCGGGTTGTAGCGCCCAGTACCGCTTTGGCTGCATCATCAAGATACGGGCAGAGGTCTACATCAGTTTTCCCCCCGGCAAGTTTCATGGCAAAGGTCAGGCAGGTGGGATCACCGCATTCCTTGCAGTTTTTTCTGGGCAGGAGTTTGTAAATGTCAAGAGCTTTGAGTGCCATGTTACTGCCCCCCCATATCTGTTTTTTCGGATTTAAGATTTGTAAATGCTTTTCTGAGCAGGGGTATTGTCCGTGGGTGCCGCACACAGATGATCTCTGCACCGGCTGCTGCAGCTGCAAGTCCGGTTGTGAATTCCCACTGGACTGCAATATCGTCCTGAATGGCTGGTTCTGCATCCCTTACTTCCTTAACGGTTAACGAATCAATGGCTGAGCAGATGACAGGCATGGCAAGATCGGCATCGCCTTTAAGCGCAGCGAACCGTATCCGTTCCATGGCTGAATAAGAATACTCAAATCCATAGCCCAGCGAGCCGGTATATGGATCGATGACTATGTGGTCTCTTGCTACACCTATCTCTTTTAACAGGATGTTGAGTTGTTTTGCCAGGTTGACATCAATGGGCGACTGGGCAATCACCGAATGATTATAAGCCATTGCGGCAGCAGCAATACTGCGGTACCTGCCCGCTTCAGCAGTTCCAAGAAGCAGGCGTTCTCCCTCACCAGCTTCTCCGCATTTTAAGAATACCTCGCTGTCAATTGTTGATTCATTGCTCCCCTCAATGATGAGCGGCAGGCTGGTTTTGGATAACACGGATTCAACTGTTTTTCCTACAGATGCAATATCTGAAAAATTCCGCTGCCGGGTGCTGGTCAGGTACAGGCGGATCATGTCTGCGCCATAGACCGAATCTGCAGCATGTGCCCATTCTCCGCAATCATTTACAATGTCCTGACAATAGTTCCTGACAATCGAAGACCAGTTCTGCGGGTCATCACAGATCTCAAAGGCGATGAGCGGACCTGAAAAGTCCGGTGTCCCTTCAAGGAACGGAAGTGTCGTTCCTCCGCCAATCTGGTATGAGAGCCTGCGGGTTCCACCGTTTGTTTTTGTTGCACCGAGAATTACTTTAACTATAGTACTGCTCCATCCAAAATTCACATCAGACACCATGATCTCACACCAGTGGTTTCATAGTCTGGGCCGGGTGTTTTACGCTATCGAGATACACCATGAGATCTTCGATTGTAGCGGCTTTTGTTTCATCTGCGATCTTGTCGAACAGGTCCGGTTTGCCCTGCTCATTAAATTTTTTTATCAGGCGCGGTTTGAGTTCTTCTTTAAGTTGCGCAGGCATCCAGACAAGGCGTTCTATTCCCCCCTCACCTTGTAAGAACCGGTCTGAAAGAATATACCCTTTTGAAATTCCTGCAAACCCCGGTGTCTGTGCACCGCCGCCAATTGTGCCGGCAAGGGTGGAAAACGACATGCCCGAAGGAGTGAGACCTTTGAACTCACGGTTCACAACCATGATCCCGTTCACTTCCGGAAGCATCAGGGCAATGCATTCAAAACACCCGCAACAGGTCATCGGGTATTCCATGACACTGTAGAGTGAACAGCGGTCAATTTCTCCATGGCTGGCTTTTTTGACGAACCGGTTTACACCATCAAATTCACCGTTCAGTACGTTGATTACCGCACCTTTTTCTATTGGCTGGTTTGCACCAGCAGGTGAGATCTCGTAAGCGATTTTTCCATCCAGCCAGCTGATGGCTCCGCACAGGGCAGGGCGTTCAGGTGTGATCACGCAGACATGGTTTGGTGCAAATGTCTGGCAGAGCGTGCAGGAATAAAATGTGTTTACATCCCCGTCACGCATCCCTTTGATGCGGGCATCCCGCTCATCATAGACCCGTTCTGCTTCTGTCTTTGCTACAAGTATTTTTTCCGGATCTGTGATGAGAGTGACCGATACCGCATCAAGCAACTGCGGAAAATCCATGCGGAACTTACTTGCGAGAAGTTTTCCCAGATGTTCGATCCTTACACCTTTTGCCACAGCCTCTTTTGATAACCGGACCCAGATGAGATCCCGCTGGGCTACATGCCAGGATCCTTCCCCGTAGTTAACAAAATTATGAATCCTTCTTTCGAGAACGGGCTCATAATCTTTTTTCATGGTTTTTCCGGCCACTTCGATGATGATTGCCAGCGGGTTTGCAGACCCTTCTTTCATGGAATCGATCTCAGGACCAATGACTGTTACCTGACCGTCTTTGATCTCATTTGCATTTTTCATTTGCAGTAATTCAAATGCCGGTGATCTGCCGCCACCAAACTCCACAAACATCTCTTCTTTCCGGATACTTTTACCTTCAAACGCTGGAGAACATCCCATGGGAATCGGAATTGCAGTCACATTGACACGAATGCCTTTTAGTTCCATGCCGGTTCGGACAATATTTTCCGGAGTTGCAGAGATCCATGCGCCTTTTTGATAATCTCCCAATGACAGGATGGGAAATCCAAGCACCCGCATACCATCAACAAGTGCAATTTCTTCATCAGAAAGACCGGGAAGAATGATCACAATTGCCTTTGCCCGTTCCGCTGCATAGGATAAAAGCCGGTGCATATCTCCAGGAGTGACTCCCCCAAACATCATGGCTACGCGGGCAATGATATCGACAAAGTGCACACTATATAATGCACTTGAGCCAAGGGGGATCAGGCGATATTCAAGACCCAGTTTTACACCCGCAGATGATAATGAGGGTATGACCGGGCCGGCAAGGAAGGTGAGCATATATTTTTCCTGGAGTTCGCGGCAGATGGCAGCAGCAGACCCGGCACTTTCAGGGGTTCCGACAATGAGTGCAAGTCCAAGAATACTTCCGTCAACAAGTGAATACCCAAGCTTACGGATTGTACTATCGCCAATAAAACCTGTGTAGGGCGATTCTTCTTTTCCATTCCCGGCAGTTTTTTTTGCAAGGATTATTTCTGAGGCCACCAGTGAATTATCTTTAGTACGGGAAAAAACATCCAAAGAGGTATTCCGGTCATGCACAGGTATACCTGTCAGGGCATAGGAGATGGGGAGGTGATAGGCAGTATCTTCATAGGAAAATGTTCCCTGTATATTCGTAATTGCTGTTTTTAACTGGAGTTCTCCATTTTGTATTGCCAACTCAACGTCGGTCATTGTCAAATTACCTCAAATACAACAGTTTCCCTTGTAATACAGATATAGTTTCGTTATAGGGTAACCTACAATACTTCCTTTTTCTTAAGGCATACGCATCTGACGCTAACAAAAATTTATCCCTTTAAAAAATGATATTCTCTTAAATGAGAGGCGAGGAAATGAGTATTATGCGAAGGGTTTTTTTAGTTCTTGTGCTGCTGATTGCAGCTATTTGTATTATTCAGCCGGTGCTGGGTGTGAATGGGACCGTAAGCATTGCCTACCGTGGATCGGGTGGGAGCTATATTGGTGATACGATTATTTTTGATGGACAAAACACGGTTGGAAATATTATATTTCTGCGAATCAACGGCCCCGGTCTCCCTGCAGAGGGAGTTCCCATATATGATCTCAACGGAATTCCCGGTGCAGGAAATCCTGTTGAAGTGAACCCTGATGGTACCTGGAAGTTTGCATGGTATACATCGAGTATCAAAGGAATTGAAAAGATGCAGACTGCACGGTATACTCTCACTGCTACAGATCTGAACCATCCTGAAATCTTCTCGACAACTTCAGTGTTCATGAAAAAACCAGAATTTTTTGCAAACCTTACTCCTAACCCTGCGAAATTTGCCGATTATGTATCGTTGACCGGTTTTGCAGAGCGGGGATTATCTTACATGCGCATTGATCTAACCGACATATCCGGAAAAACTCTTCGCACATATTCTTCGCCAGTAAGTTCATCCGGATATTTCAATTATAATTTCCATGTTGACATGCCACCCGGACAATATTATATCACGATGAGCAACCCCTCACTGACAAGTCCTCTTGTCAAAATGTTTACAGTTCTTCCTCCAAAAACGCCAACTACAGTCATGACAACCGAAGGAGCGTCATCTGGTAATCCAACGTCATCTATAACCGCTGGCATTTCCCCTTCTGCTGCAATAACGCCGAATTCAACGGGTGTTACAGCAGGTACGCTTCAAAAAAGCACCTCTTCAATTCCTCTTTCGCCGGTAACCGTACTTATCGGGCTTTTAATCACCGGTGTAATTGCCCTTGTATGGAAAAGGCCGTAAAAACCAATAATCAGCCTCTTTTTTTTTCATTTTTGTAGTTCTGATAAATATTCTGCCATAACTTATATCGGCCTAACTGCCTAAGTTTAATGATATTATCGGTGAATATCTTTGATGAAATTCTCTTTTATCGCTCACATGCCCGATACTCCGGGATCGCTTTACCGGGTTGCAGAGATTATCAAAAAATATGAAGGCAATATCAACCGTATCCAGTTTGACCGCCGCATTGATCCCGGGACGGTTTTTTATGAGGTTACTGTATCGGAAGAATCCTTTAAAAAGATAACAAAGGATCTTGAACAGATCGGGTATCTCCAGAGTTCCATAAAACCCCAGAGTTTCTTAAAATTCTCCGTATACCTGCCCCACCGTCCGGGTGCACTATACGATTTTTTAAGTTTAACAACATCGGCTGACGCAAACATCTCATTTTTGGATTTCGATGATAAGGGTAGGCACCCGGATCGTCTTACGGTAAGCCTGAATCTTGAACAGGGTGCAGTAGTTGACCGTTTGTTAAACCAGTTAAAATCCCTGTACCGCTTGGAGATCATTGAATACGATAATTCCGGAAAACAACTGGATGATACGGTGTTTTATGTCCGATATGCGCAGGCTATCCGTGAACTTATCGGTGAATATGAGGATAAATTTCTGCTCTCGTTTCTGGCAGACACCAACCGCATTGCACAGGAATTAATGAACCGTGATTGTGACCCCAAACAGGTTTTTGAAAGCGTTTTTAAGACTGGTCAGACTTTGAAATATACTACCGGTAAAAATTTTTATGCTGATGTCCAGAAATTCCGGATAGATGATGACACGACATTGTTCTGTTTCCAGGTACCATGTGGTGGAAATATATTCCTTTTAAGATCCGGAGACAGCCTGCTGATGATTGATACCGGATACGGGATTTATCATCAGGATATAATTGCCATGTTTTTTCGGTATGGAGTGGGAGACTTAAAGAAAATCACCCGTATTGTTGTAACCCATGCCGATGCGGATCACTGCGGGGCTGCCGGTTTTTTTGCAGTGCCGGTGCTCATGCACCCGAGTACTCTTGAGATCATCCGGACAAATAACCGGGCTTACGGCTCACGAAGTGATCACTCTACTCTGGATGAATTCTACACAAAGATGATCAACCTGTTCTCACGGTTCAATACTCCAGAAGAGATCGATTGTTTTTCTACACCAAACGGAAATACCCGGGGAATTTTTCCGGTGATTGGCATGGTCTCTATCGGAAATATTGAACTCGAAGTGCTGGACGGTTTAAGCGGACATACGGCCGGTCAGGTGTTTTTGTATTCACAGACATCTGGTCTGTTGTTTGCCGCAGACAGTGTGATCAATTTTTCCAGTCTCTCAAAAGAACGGGCGGATTATAGTTCGCTTGCCGCATTTCTTGTAACGTCAGTGAATGTGGACAGCGATATGGCAAAGAAGGAACGAAAAGGTTTGCTTGAACTGGCACAGGATACTGATAACAAACTGGTATCAACGGAAAAACACTGTCTAATCTGCGGGGGTCATGGGGCGGTATCGGTTCTCGACGGTGGAAAGCTTGTGACCTTTGGGGAGGTCGAGCGGTACATACCGTAAATTTTTATTCTGCTGTCTATTTTTATCTTTCAAAAATTTATGCCTCGTTCTTTTGCGGGGCAAATGACTGCTTATCTATACCCGAAGTACACGATTAAGGCGGGAAATTGTCTTTTGCTTAATCGGGCTTAGAAATCTTTTTTGCGAAATTCTCATCTACTATGCCATAGCATCTTCTTTAGGGGGAAAAGATTGGAGAGCCACAGGGTACAGGAAATGATGCGGCTGATGGCATCAAAGATCCGTTCAATTGCCGATACCATATCAGATGACGCTATTTGGAAGTTCATTACCGAACTCTTAAACGCAAAGCGCATTTATGTGATCGGTGCGGGACGGTCAGGACTTGTGGCAAAAGCCTTTGCCATGCGTCTTATGCATCTGGGATTTCGTGCATATGTGGTCGGAGAGACAATAACTCCGGCATTGAACAAGGGAGATCTCATGGTGATCTTTTCTGGTTCAGGCAGGACTAAGACGGTTGCTGATCTGGCAGAGACTGCAAAGGAGATTGGTGGAAGAATCTGCCTGATCTCTTCGAATGCAGATTCCCGCATTGGTAAGATCTCTGATTGTATTGTAATCATTGAGCAGCACCGGGATTCTGTTGATGATGATGCGGTTGAGTTTGAAATCCGGCAGATGATGGGTGAGCACAAATCGTTTGCTCCTTTAGGAACGCTCTTTGAGACGGTCTCCATGATCTTTGCTGATGCGGTGGTATCAAGGTTAATGGAGATCACAAAGACTGATGAAAGCGCACTTAAGAACCGGCATACGAATATTGAATAGGAGATAACAATGAGCATGAAATTTGCAGAACGGGTAAAAGATATTGAAATTTCGGGTATCCGCCGCTTGTTTGAATCGGCAGGTCCGGACTCCATCAATTTAGGGCTCGGCCAACCGGATTTTGATACCCCCCGGCACATCAAAGATGCAGCGATAAAAGCGATACAGGATGGAAAGACCGGGTATACCGGTAACAATGGTATACCCGAACTCCGCAGTGCGATAAGTGCAAAATTCAAAAAAGAGAATCAACTCGCTTACACTCCGGATCAGATCATTGTTACTGCCGGTGCAAGTGAAGCGCTCCATATTGTGATGCAGGCAATGGTTGGAGATGGTGACAGGGTGCTTTGCCCGGATCCGGGTTTTGTCTCCTACGCTTCAATGGCAATCCTTGCAGGAGGTCATCCAATCAGTGTCCCGCTCACTAAAGATTTGCATATTGATGTTGAGAAGGCAAAGGAGCTGATGGGCGGGGCAAAACTCTTTGTCTTGAACTCTCCGGCAAATCCCACCGGTGCAGTTGAGAGCAAAGAGTCAATAAAAGCCATAGTTGAATATGCTGACGATGCCGGTGTTACTGTTGTGTCTGATGAAGTGTACGAGCATTTCATTTATGGAAAAAAACACTGGAGCGCTGCTAAGTTCGGTGAAAATGTCATCACCATTAATGCGGCAAGCAAGACCTATGCAATGACCGGCTGGCGTCTTGGTTATCTTGCGGCATCTCCCGATATTATTGGCCAGTGTATAAAAGTGCACCAGTACTGCCAGGCTTGCGCTACTTCAATCTCCCAGTATGCGGCAGTTGCGGCATACGAAGGAGACCAGCATCCCGTTAAAATGATGTGCGATGAATACAGGGCGCGGCGGGATCTCTTCTGCAAAGGATTGTCTGAACTTGGTTTGAACTTCCCGCTTCCTGAAGGTGCATTTTATGCATTTGTTCCAATGAAACCAGTGCTCACTCAGAAAATTATTGCTGCCGGAGTAGTGATTGTTCCGGGCTCTGCGTTCGGTGTCAACGCGCCTGAGTATGCCCGCATGAGTTATGCCACATCGCAAGAGAACTTGAAACGTGCCCTTGATAGGATTAAAAAAGTAATGTGTGATTAACATGGTCAAAGAACTGTTACGTAAATTATCCAATGCCCACGGTGTTTCGGGCAGTGAAGGCAACGTCTACGCGCTTATCAAAAAGGAGCTTAAAGGGCATGTCGATGAGATCTGCGAAGATGCGATGGGCAACCTGATCGCAATCAAGCACGGCAACAAGTTCAGAGTGATGCTCGCCGCTCACATGGACGAGATAGGGCTCATGGTAAAGTATGTCGAAGAGAAAGGCTTCATCCGGTTCGTTGCACTTGGCGGATGGTACGGGCCAACACTCTACAACCAGCGGGTAATCCTGCATGGGACAAACGGTCCTGTTATTGGTGTCATTGGCGGTAAACCCCCGCATATGATGGATGACGAAGAGCGTAAGAAGGGTGTGAAAGTTGATGATCTCTTCATCGATATCGGTGCGACAAATCCTAATGAGGTTGATTATCTCGGTATTGATGTCGGTACTCCGGTAACCATTGACCGGGAATTCTGTGAACTGGCAAATTCCCGGGTTACCGGAAAAGCCTTTGACAACCGGGCCGGTGTTGCCATGCTGATAAAAACTTTACAGGAGGTTAAATCCCCGCTCACCATCTTTGGCGTTTTTACGGTTCAGGAAGAAGTTGGGCTTAAAGGTGCACGTACAAGTGCTTATGCCCTCGATCCCGATTGTGCAATCGCAACCGATGTCACCATTCCCGGAGATCATCCGGGCATTGAGATGAAGGATGCTCCTGTTGTGATGGGAAAAGGTCCGGTCATCACTATTGTTGACAGCAGCGGAAGGGGATTAATTGCAAATCGTAAAGTGGTGAAATGGTTAAAGGATGCAGCTGATTCAAATTCAATTCCCGTGCAGATGGAAGTCGGCAGCGGGGGAACGACCGATGCAACTGCAATACACCTGACAAAAGGCGGGATCCCTAGTACAACAGTCAGCATCCCTTCGCGGTATATTCATTCACCTGTAGAAGTGCTGGATTGCCAGGATATTGAAGCCGGTGTAAAAATTCTTGTAGCTGCGCTGAAGAAAAAGCCGG
>JAUYTV010000029.1 GCA_030694985.1 Methanoregula sp. | reverse complement strand
TGATTCATCGCTGTGTATGTCGTCAGATGCTGAAAGATACCCATCTGCCGGGATGGCATCGCCGGCTTCGAGCAGGATGAGATCGCCAACAACAATGTCTCGGGCGGGAACCGATGTGGGGTGTCCGTTGCGGATCGCCTTGACACCCATGTCATCACGGTGGGCATTTAAGATGTCGAACTCTTTGCTGCTCCGGTATTCATTAAAAAATGCGATGCCTGTTGCGAGCAGGATTGCGAGGATGATCCCTATGGTATCGAGAAAACCGCTGCCCTGCACCAGCGATACGACCAGGGAGACCGTGACTGCGAGGAGCAGGATCTTGATGATCGGATCGTCAAAATGCTGTAAGTACTGCTTCCAGAGCGATTCCCGAACCGGCGGTGTCATCGCATTGGAGCCGTATTTCTTCCGGAACTCTTCTATCTGGGAGGATTGCAATCCGGAATCCCCGGCCAGTTTGATTATCTCATCGAATGTCAGCATCGTTATATGTCCTTTCAGATTGTGGAAATGAAAAGTAAATGCAGTGTATAGTGGTCTCTTCCGGATTATAATCCTGTATTATGGAAGTATTCTTACGGTGGTATGGTGGGGATGCCGGTTTTTTAGGATCGGAAAAGAGGAACTGAAACGTGATACGCCCCTGTACCGCCTTTTCTGCGGATGAACGCCAATCCGGTAAACGCTCCTTTTTAGTAATTCTTCGGAAAGGCAAGGGAATGTCTGTGAGTGGAATGGAGAAGAGCGAAGGGAGCCGTAGTGCAGCGGAAACGAACCGCCCCAGCTGATATTCCTGTCAGGAAAAAGATCCTGGCGCAACTGTATTTTACCGGACTGCTCATCGGCACCCATGTCGCACGCTTCGCTGAGTTCCTCTCCGCTCCTCGACTGTCTCATCTTATTTTAAGTCAAAACCCCTTTTTTCAGACCCCCGGAAAAAACGACCTCGATAACGGCCCTTTCTGGGGTAGATCTCCCCTAAAACAGGTAAACCACCGGGAAAAACCAACCGCGCTTTAAAGGGCCTTGGTGACCGTCGTTTTTAAAGTACAATCCTTCCGTATTTCGGTAAACAGGGCGAGATTAAGGCACTTATTTTCACATTCCGGAACCCGACGGATTTGCAGGGGGTTTCCGGACCAAAACCCGGCAAACGGAGCCCGAATTGGGCCTGTTTTCACCCATGTTTAGTACCCCCCATATTAGACATCTCCATTGGGGGAAAATGAGGGAAATGTATCATACCCCCTGCTGCACAGATACCGGATCCACTACCCGGATTGTTCCGGTTTTTTTAAAAGGGAGTTGTCGGGTTGGTATACCGTTCTGATAACGGGTATAAGTCAACAAAAAATCATAATCGATTATATTTTTTATGAGCCTGCTCGATGGTCAGAACCTTGTTCACAAAAACAGTTTTTCCATCAATCTCATAAAATGCGGTGAATGAGTGTGCAATGTGGAGCTGATATATATTAACACTTTGGCAGAGATTCAGGAGTTCTTTATCCCCTCCTTTACCCGGCAATGGGTCGTTTTTTAAGGTTTTAAGATGTGCTTTGATTACCCGTTTGTTTTTTTATCGAGAGCATTTATGTATATGATCTCATCGATATCGATGATGACTTCAAACTTCACGCTTTAATCTCCGAGAGCGGGACATACTGACCTATCTTCCGTTTCCGCTCCATCTCCTCAATTAACCGGGTTTCGGAACTTTTCCGGATAAGATCCCTGATTACATCATCATAGGTTTGTCCTGGCATCCTGAGCTGGTGAACGCTTTCCCACGTGCTCGGGCATACGGGGATCCGTTTGGTAGCACATTCTGATTCTGTCATGTCCGGAAGGTACGTATTGTAAATATTTCCTTTTTTCTTTTTCTTCAGGTCAATATCGAGCTTTAGTGAGGAATGCCTTCAAATAAAATTCAGAACCTCCTGCTTGCTGCATTAGGGTCATACCTAAGATTTTGTCCAGTATCACTGCATAACTTCATCCCAAGAGAAGATTGATCTGGTCACTCCGGCCCTGCACGAAAGGTCATGCTCATATAGGAGTGCAGTGAAACTCTCCTGAACGTATGACAGAGATGGGGATGGGAACGGAAGTACGCGAGCTGAAATATGAAGAATTCCCGCTCGCAGTGAAATTATGGGAAGAGTACCGCGGCCAGAAAAATGACATGCCCGAAGAACGGATCTTTGGTGTCTTTGCAAATGGCAGCCTTGCCGCAACAGCCCGGTGCACCCGGCACCCGGACGGGCTTGAGATGGACTGCGTCTTTGCCAGTGAAAAATTCCGGGGAAGGGGTTATGCACGGCTCGCAGTCCAGGCACTCATCGATACCTGCGGCTCTAAACAGATCTTCATACACTCGACCATTGCCCTGATCTCGTTTTACAAGACCTTCGGGTTTGTTCCCATACCGGAAGACAAGCTCCCGCGAACCATCCGGGAGCGATTCCTCTTCTGCTTTGGCGAGATGGCGGGCTGCAATGTCTGTCCTATGACCCGGCAGGGAAACCGGTAACGCATGAGAGTATCCTTCACTTTCCTGCCGCATCCCCATCCCTTTTAATATCTCAATCCGAGATCCTAAGCACCGTGACTGAGTTCGAGCTCGTCTCCACATTCGCACCGGCCGGCTCCCAGCCTGAAGCCATCAGAGAGTTAACCGAAGGTCTGGAAAAGGGCGAACGGCTCCAGACATTGCTGGGCGTAACCGGCTCCGGTAAAACCTATACAATGGCAAACGTGATTGCGGCTGCCGGCCGCCCCACGCTCGTGCTTGCCCACAACAAGACGCTCGCTGCCCAGCTCTATGCCGAGTTCTGCGATTTCTTCCCGAAAAACCGGGTCGAGTACTTTGTCTCCTATTACGACTACTACCAGCCCGAGTCGTACATCCCTTCAAAGGACCAGTATATCGAGAAGGACTCGGCCATAAACCCCAAAATAGAAATGATGCGGCTCTCTGCAACCGCCTCACTCTCGTTCCGGCGCGATGTAATCGTAGTCGCATCCGTCTCCTGTATCTTTGGGCTTGGCAACCCCGAGAACTTCCGGAACATGGGGTTCGAACTCTCGGTTGGCCAGAAGATTTCCCGCACCGAGATCATGAGTAAACTGCTCGATATCCTCTTCGAGCGAAACGATCTCGAACTGATGCCCGGCCGTTTCCGGGTCAAGGGAGACACCATCGATATCATTCCCGGTTACTTCAACGACATCATAAGGATTGAGATGTTCGGCGATGAGATCGAGCGCATCAGCGAAGTGGACAAGAACACCGGCGCCCGCAAAGAACAATTGAAGTATTTCTATGTCTATCCCGCACGGCACTTTGTCACTCCCGAAGGTGCCCGGAAGACGGCTGCTGCCACCATCAGAAAAGAGCTTGATGAAGTCCTGCCCACGCTGGGCATGCTCGAAGCGCATCGTCTCGAACAGCGGACCAACTATGATCTGGAGATGATCGAAGAGACGGGATCGACAAAGGGCATAGAGAATTATTCCCGGCACTTTGACGGGCGCTCAGCCGGTGAAAAACCCTACTGCCTGCTCGATTATTTCCCTGACGACTTCTTGCTCATCATCGATGAGAGCCACCAGACCATCCCGCAGCTCCACGGTATGTATAACGGTGACCGTTCCCGCAAGAAATCTTTAATCGATTACGGGTTCCGGCTGCCGAGTGCGTACGATAACCGGCCCTTGCAGTTCCACGAGTTTGAACAGTACATGACGAGCACAATATTTGTCTCTGCTACTCCGGGTGACTACGAGTTGAAGCACTCCGTTAGGCTCGTAGAGCAGATCATCCGCCCAACCGGTCTTGTTGATCCCGAAGTAGAGGTTCGCCCGATCACTGGGCAGACCGACGATGTGATACGCGAAGTGGGTGCAACAATTGCCCGGGGTGACCGTGCCCTGATTACAACGCTCACCAAAAAACTCGCAGAAGAACTATCAGAGTTTCTTGCTGACCGTGGCATCAAGACCCGCTACCTCCATTCAGATATCAAGACCCTGGAACGCACCGAGATCATCCGCCAGCTCCGGCTGGGCAAGTTCGATGTGCTGGTTGGAATCAACCTGCTCAGGGAAGGTCTTGACATCCCAGAAGTCGGGTTCATTGGCATACTCGATGCCGACAAGGAAGGTTTCCTCCGCGATGCAAGGAGCCTGATCCAGATCATCGGACGGGCAGCCCGCAATGTCAACAGCAAGGTTGTCCTGTACGGTGATAACATGACAAACTCCATGCAGCGGGCGATTGCCGAGACAAAACGGCGACGCGAGATGCAGGTCCGCTTTAACAGAGAACACGGGATCGTGCCACAGACTATCATTAAGCCGGTTAAGGAAAAAGAAGTCGAGCTGACCGATACTAAACACGTACCGAAGAACGAGATCCCGAATGTGATCATCGATATAGAAAAACAGATGAGGGATGCAGCCGAAAGTCTCGACTTCGAGCGGGCGATCGCATTGCGAGATCAGATAAAAAAACTCAATGAGCGGTTAAAAGAAGCAGGAAAGAACCCGCACAATTAATCGCTCAACAAAACCTGGGAAAAATAGAGATACTTATGGGGGATGATACTTCTTTTTCTCTTCTTTATGAGTCTCCAGACCGGCAGTGCCGACCATGTAATAGCGCCTGATAAAATCACGCACTTTTTCGGATTCGATCCAGCCCTTGTCCAGCTGCAGGACAATCCGGTCAATCTCTCGTGCCTGTAAAATGATCTTATCTGAGATCTCACTTGGTGCAAGGCTCGAAAGGCCCATGATAACGGCCAGCGGGTTCCTGATATGGTCACCGAGGATGGCGAATTGTTCAATGTTCTGCTCGATCTGTTCAAGCGCTTTTTGCTTTTCCCTTTCCATCTGCTTGCGATCGGAGATATCTATGAACGACACCATGATGCAGATCGGTTTTCCGGTCTCATCTTTTACCATATTCATCGAGATGAGGACAAAGATGGGTGACTTGGTATATTTTATCAGGGTAACTTCGCCAAACCAACTGCCTTTTTTTGGCAGCTTCTCACGGATCTCTTCAAAAACCTGCTCTGAATCGAAGAATTTGCAGGAGTTCTTTTTCAACAAATCCTGCTCACTATCGCACACCATCATTTTTAGGAGCGACTGGTTTACGTAGGTGATATTGAAATCAAGATCAAGAATCGCAATAGCGTTGATCGATGAGCTGATGGCATGATCCTTGATGAGCAATGCCTCTTTAACCTTTTTACTGTCCGTGATATCAACAATGGTACAGACAAACTCTTTGTCTGCAAGTTTTCCGGCAGAGATAAGCACCCACCGCTCGCCAGCAATTCGCGACTTGAACCGGGTCTCAAGGCTCTCAACATTTTCATGACCATTGAGATGGTTGAAAAACGTGTCTTTTGTTGCGGGATCCATCCATAGATCAGTAAATGAGATCGTGGTGAGTTCTTCCCTCGTATACCCAAGCATCTCTGCAAACCGCTTGTTCACTTCGATGATCGAAAGATCTGAGCTGTTAATAAGACCTATCCCCGCTTCAGAGTGGTTGAAGATCCCGCGATACTTCACCTCGTTCTTCCGCATGTGGGTTGCAAGACTCGATATAACAACAGACACACCGATGAGAACATAGCATTTGATGGTTGAAGCGATCAGTTCTCCCATTGCGCCACGAGTGAAATAATATACCATTCCTATATACAGAAGGGAGATGATCAGAGCAAAGAGCGGACCACGGTTCGGGTACCAGTATGCGGCGATGACTACCGGAATATAGAGCAGGAACGGGGCAACGTCATTGGAACCATAATAAAGGCTCAGGATATTTATCAGGAGGGCAAGAATCGTTGTATTGACAACAATAAAAAGCCAGAGATGAGCAAAACTCTCCTCGCCTTCAATAAAAATATTTTTAATCGTCATTTGTTTTCCTGTCCCCGGTGCTCATCTCATACCTGTCTGTGGCTGGCTGTTTTTTTTATTTGAGAGCTATGAATCCGATTTGGATCAACCGTTATTAATAAATTTTGTATTTACCCTGTTTTTGCCTTTGTTACTCAGTGCGGATCGGTTTTTTTGATCCCTTGCGTCTCCCTCTTGAATGTATGAGTATAAAGCAATAGTGTGGCACTGCATCCAAAGGGAGAATTTACCTGATCGTGACACCAAGGATCCGGAATGGGTTGTGGGGCATGAATATAAAAACCGGTTTCATTGGTTACGGCAGCATGGGAAGCATGATCGTACAAGGTCTGTTGGACAAAAAATGCCTTCAGCCTCAAAATGTAAGCATCAGCACCCGAAATCCCGCAGTACTCACCACACTTCTCGATAAATACCCGTCTGTACAGGTTGCCGAAAGCAACCGTGCCCTTGCCCGCGAATGTAACCGTGTACTCCTTTGCACCTCTCCTCTGGATACGGTCCATGTCCTTTCAGAGATTGCCGGAGATCTGCAAGTGGATACCCATCTTGTATCCATCGCCGCATGCCTTCCGATAGAGCAGATTACCCGTTTTTTCCCAGGGTTGGTCACCCGGATTGTCCCAAGCCTTACCGGAGAAATGAGTTCAGGAGTCACCCTGTTCTGTCACAATACCGCAGTCACAAATAAAGCTGCACAGGAGATTGAAGAGCTCTTTTGCGCATTTGGGAAGGTTGTGGTGATCGATGAGGAAAATTTTGAGGTTGCAACAGACCTCACCAGCTGCGGTCCGGCCCTGATAGCAGTCCTGTTCGAGGAATTTGCCCGGGCTGCAACCCGGCACAGCACTCTATCCCCGGAACAAGCCCGTGCACTGGTTATCCCTACACTTTCCGGCACCGCCCGGCTGCTCGAAGAGGGGTATACTATGGAGACTATCTTAACCCGTGTAGCAAAACCGGGGGGTCTCACGGAAGAGGGTGTAAAACAGCTCCAGTCAGATATGCCTTTTGTCTATGATACGCTCATACAGCGAACGCTCGCAAAATACGAGTTGAGAAAAACGAACGTAATTAAAGAAGCAGACCGGCTGTTGGATAAGAAACCCTGACACGGTAGCTGCGCATCGCTGTATTGAGTCAGCCAATTCCCCATTGGGAAAGGGTTGTCCGCGAGGGATCGACATCATCCCAGCTCCAGCCGAGCGCCTCAATTATCCGTGAAATGGGCTGTTCAATGGTCTTATCCAGCATCAGTTCCAGATCAACAACAAACTCGGGTGGCACCTGATCTCCATACTCAAAGCAGAGCACATCCGTTTTTGGGTATTTTGACGTCACGGTCCGGATATAGATCCGCTTGGGTTTGCTCCCCTTGCCAAACTCGGTATGAAGATGCAGGTTGGCATATTTTGCCCCCCGCACCTGTACATCATCGGTTCCGTAATCATCAAGGGATTTGCCGATACCGCCGGGAATACCGATCTCGTCAAGAGTATATTTTCCCGCCCGGTACTTGGTGATCACTTCAGAGAGGAACGCCTTGATCCCTGCATATTCTTCTCCTTTAAGGATCATCTCCATCACCCGTTGCTGCACGACTTTTGTGATCTGGGGGGTATCGCTTCTTTTGATCTCAAAGCCCACAATGTCCACTTCATCGACATCTTTTCCCTCTTTCCAGACAAGGTGTCCCGCATACCGCTTCTTTTTACCGGCCTGGAAAAACCGGGCATAGATCTTCTCAAACTTGATAGAGAAATAGTGGACGTCCGCATTCAGTTCCTTGTGGGCAAAATCTTTGTAACTCTCATTGAGGCGTTTTTCAATTTCCCGTGCCGTTGCAATGGTCGCATTCCGGTCAAGACCCGGTGGCAGATGTACCATGCACGAATCGGTGTCGCCATAGATGACGGTGTAGCCCTGCTGTTCGATCACGCGCCGGGTGTGCTCGATGATAGCCCGGCCCACAGATGTTACTGCTGACCCGATCTCGCGATCGAAAAGCCGGAAGCGGTTATAGCCAGAGACCCCGTAGTACGTGTTCATGATCACCTTGAGCACGTTCTGCTGCATGTCGTAGAGAATGTAATTCGGGGATCCGAATTCATACTTGTTGCGCAGCGCCTTTTTATCATCGCGCTCTTTCAACAGTTCTGATATGATGCTCCTTGTCAACCCGTCCGGCTGCTTTTTGAACCGGATCCCGTTGGGTGCCACCAGTTCGCCGGCGGGATCTTTTGTTTCCATGGATGCGTTGATCGTCATCATTGCCATAGGGTAGAGCGATTTTAAGTCGAGCACGACAACGTTCTCTCTGACCCCCCTGCTCGGTTCAAAAACAGTCGCCCCCTCGAACTCCTCTGCATTGGCAAACCCTTTGGAGGGGAGCACGTATTTTCCGGATGCCTTTCTTAGAATGTAGACATCAATCACACTCGATGAGTTCAGCGTCCTGTCGAGCGGGCAGCCGACATAGCGGGCGATCTCGCGGTAGAACTCGATGATATTGTTCTTCTTATTGATAGCAACGCAGAGTTCCACATCCTTGAAGTTGTACTCTACAAGAATGGCAGGCTGATCTCTCCATAGATCCGAGATGGTGCCGGTATAACGTACCTTGTGCTCGCCGACTTCATCAAGAGCAACTGCATCGAGCCGGTACGATTCCTTCTGCGTGAGGTGCATCTTCTTGTATCCCATCAGGAGATCGAAGAGTGCCCGCCCTCTTAAAGCGTTTCTCTCAGTCTGGCCCGGCAGGCGGGCGAGATGGGTGGCAGAGAGCCCGAGTTTCTCCATCCTGCCGGCAATATACGGCATATCGAACTCCACAAAGTTCCAGCCGGAGAGCACATCAGGATCCCGTGAAACGATATACGCAGAGAACGCCCTGAGCATCGAGACTTCATCGGAGTAGGTAGAGATCGTGTGAATGTCTTTCCTGAAACACCCGTTGGCAAGCCCTCCCTCTGCCGCTTTATCCGTAATTTCTTTGGACTCGCCTTCTTTACGGAAAAGGAACGTGGTATAATCGTTGTCAAACGAGTCATAGCAGGTGATGCAGATGATTGCATCCCGCTGTGGATCGGGAAATCCCCGCTCATCTTCGCATTCGATATCGATAATACAGGAACGGGCCGGTGCATCCACCTTTGCAGGAGAAAGATCATGGTAATCGGCAGTTGTTGCGGGGGCAGATACCCCTCCGGTCAATCCACAGTCGATCATGAACCGGGTGGCAAACGGGATATCTGCCTCAAAGTGACGATATCGTTCGCGCACCTCCCTCACATCGCCCGGTTGCTGGACGTACATCCTGCGTAGGGTTTCATTCCGGATTGAGCGGAATTCAGTCCCCTCCTCTAGCGTGGCCTGAAGTGGAGGTGCAGCCCCGTCGGCCTGATCTGCGGGTATGTAAAAATACGGCCTGAACCCGGTCACATCGAGCCGGACTGCTTTTCCCTGTGCATTGCGCCCGAAGATGTGGATGATGGGACCATCCGGTGCCCGGCTGTACTCCACCTGGTTGATCGCAAGGCGGATGCCGGAAAAATGGTCGAGGGTGCACGTGGAATTTAAGCAGGAATCGGTGCGCAGGGGCTCTGATGCCATATCAGGAGATCGCCTTCCGGCAGAGTTCTGTAACAAATGTTCCTGCCTTGTTCATCTTATCCTGTTCCCAGATGTCGAGTTCCCATTCCTCGATGGACAATATCCCGTCTTTTCCGATCCTTACCGGCACCCCTAAAGAACAACCGGAAATCCCATATTCCCCTTCAAGCACCGATGAGCAGATCACCAGTTCTCGGGCATCCGACAGCACCATGCGGGCGAGATTAACGATATGCAGGGCCGGGCCAAAGACCGTTCCACCCTTGCCTTTGATCACGTCCATGCTCGCGCCCCGCAGTTCAGTGAGGATCTCTTCCCGCACGGGAATGGGGATCTCGCATGAGAGTGTAGAGAATACGGGCACCTGGTGCTCGCCATGCTCTCCTAACACAAAGGAAAATCCGGTGATTCCACGGTTACGGAGTGCGAGCGCGAACCGTGCGCTGTCGAGCTGGCCCCCAAATCCTATGCATCGCTCCCTTGGAATTCCCGTGCGGGCGCTGAGCAGGTAGTTGTTGGCATCCATCGGGTTTGTCACCGTGATCACAATACCATTGAACCCTTTGAGCAGGTCAGCGCATTCGTTGACTGCGGCAGAATTTGCTTCCAGCAGGTCAGCGCGTGTTTTTACTGAGGGATTGCGGGGCAGTCCTGCAGAAAAGATGCAGATATCTGCGTCACGAATTGCTTTTTTATCCGTGCTGATATCGGTTTTGAGTCCTGTGTGCTGAAGATCAAGGACCTGCGCTTTGAGCAGTCCAGATGCGCTGTCATAGAGAACCAATTCGTCGGCGATCCCTAGAGAAGATGCGAGATATGCAACCTCGCCACCAATCCTGCCAACTCCGACTACCGCAAGGCGCGCCATCTGGTTACAGTATGGGTATGCTAATATTAAATTAACAACCATTTCCTGATCAATGGTTACGATCAAACCCGGACCGGTAAATGTGGGAGGGGTCAGCTTCAGCAATCACCTCTTACTTGCTGCCGGAGTTCTGGGAACGACCGGCACATCACTTGCGCGGATGCTCTCTTTAGGAGCTGGTGGCGTTGTGACCAAATCAATTGGCCCTGTTCCCAAGGAGGGTCATGCCGGGCCCTGCCTTGTGGTACTGGAAGACGGGCTCTTAAATGCCATGGGTCTACCAAACCCATCGCAGGATTTTATCGAAGAACTAGGGGTTCTTGCAAAACAACCGGTGATTGCAAGTATCTTTGGGGGAGATCCCGAGGAATTTGCAACCGTTGCCAGCTGGTTCTCAGGAAAAGTATCCGGTTTTGAGCTGAATCTTTCCTGCCCGCATGCCGAAGGATATGGAGCTGCACTAGGAAGCGACCCGGCGCTTGTGGAAGCCTGTACTCGCGCAGTGAGCCGGACCGGTGTTCCGACATGGGTGAAACTCACCCCGAATGTGACCGACATCACAGCGATTGGAAGGGCCGCAGAACGAGGCGGGGCAACTGCGATCGTTGCGATCAATACCTTAAAAGCGATGCGCATCTCGACCGGCTTAAAGCGCCCGGTGCTGGGCAACCGCTTCGGCGGGCTTTCCGGCAGCGCAATATTTCCCGTTGCTGTCCGGTGCGTGTACGAACTCTATGCGTCCTGTAAAATCCCGATCATCGGTTGCGGGGGCATTGCAACTGCCGACAACGTAATCGAGATGATGATGGCAGGAGCCCGGGCTGTTGAGATCGGCAGTGCGGTTCATGGTGATGTGAACGTCTTTGAAACGATCGCAAAGGAATTGTATTCAAAGAACGGGATTGACGTTGAAGAGATTGTGGGGTGCGCCCATGAGTGACCGGAAAGGACAGATCCCTGTGCCGGTCACGATTGCCCGTGTTAAAAAAGAAACATCCAGTATCCGGACCTTCGTATTCGAGGAATCCTTTGTCCATGCTCCCGGTCAGTTCGTGATGGTCTGGGTGCCGGGCGTTGATGAGATACCGATGGCATTGTCATCTGAGAATAGTATCACTGTCCAGAAAGTCGGTGATGCAACGAGTGCGCTTTTTGATCTTGCATCCGGTGCAAAACTAGGGATACGCGGCCCGTTTGGAAACGGGTTTACCAAAGGAGAAAAGATGCTGGCAATTGCCGGGGGTGTTGGTGCCGCCCCGCTCCTGCCTCTTGCCCGGTCTGATTGTGTCATGACCATGCTTCTTGGCGCAAGGAACGAGACTGAACTGCTCTTTGTCGATCAGCTGGATGAGTGCACGGATGTGCTGATCGCAACCGATGACGGCTCGCTTGGCTTGAAAGGCTTTGTGACTGCACTCATGGACGATCTCAACCTTGGGGCGTATGACCGGATAGCCGTATGTGGCCCGGAAGTGATGATGCGTTCTGTGCTCTCGAAAGTCGATGAGAAAGGGATAGCTCATAAAACCGAGTTCTCCCTCCACAGGTACATGAAGTGCGGCGTTGGCGTCTGCGGTTCGTGCTGTGTGGATCCATCCGGGCTCAGGGTATGCCGCGACGGCCCGGTCTTTTCCGGGGATAAACTCATAAAAAGTGAGTTTGGAAATTACATGCGGGATGCAAGCGGCAGGAAAAAGAAGATTTGAGCACTGTTGCAGTTCAAGCACGAAAAATGGTTCACTTTTTTAATTAAAAAACAGCAGGGATCTTATTTCCGGACGCGGTTAATCCGTTCCAGATCTTCAATCTTGTTGATGTTGGTAAAGGTTGTGAGTTCATGGTCAATGGCGCGGATTTCTTCGATTGGCACATAGAGTGTGTTCAACTCCCTGACCATGGTACGCAGGGATAGGGAAGCATGGTCTTCCAGGTACCCGATCAGTGCGGTTCTCCGGTACACTGCGTGCAGGGGTTCGAGCATCTCTGAGTTCCAGCTGGGAATGGCGGCGTCATAATTATCAATCCGGTTGAACAGGTGGGCGATCACTTGTGGATCCACACACGGCATATCGCATGCGGAAACAAAAATTACCTCCCCGCGTGCTGCAAGAGCCCCGGCATGGAGTCCTCCGATGGGTCCTGTTCCCGGACGGATGTCTGTTATGCACCGTACCCCTTTGATCGCGCTGAAACGTTTGCATTGTTCAGGATCCCGTGCAACAAGAATGATCTCGTCAACCACCAGCGCAAGGGATTCAATCAACCGATCGATGAAGGTCTTTCCTTCGTAGGTGAAAAAATATTTTTCCTGCCCATTGGCGCGTCTCGCCTCTCCCCCTACAAGGATAACTGCTGACCTCAAAGACCGGCTCTCCATATGTGGTAATTGCTCGTTATCAATTACATTGGATTTTTTCCCAATAGTAATTTGTGCAGGCCTTTCTTCTCCATTGCCAGCAGTGCTTCCTTGATCTCAACTGATGGTGAGAATCCCCCGATGCCATGCGCTGCTACAATCCGGTGGCAGGGGATGACCAGCGGTGTCGGGTTACGGGCCATTGCCTGACCCACAACTCTTGGCGAAGTGCTGACCTTTTTTGCAATCTCACCATAAGTTGCAGTTGTCCCGTAGGTCACGTCCCGCACAGCCCGGTAAATCCGGCTGTACATGGACTCTTCATGGAGTACGAAACTGTCAAGTGCTGAACAATCGACCGGTTGTCCTGCGCAGTATTTCCTGATGAGCGGGGGGACTTCTCCGGCAAGTCCGGTTGTAGAAAAACGCACGCGTTGCACTGCGGTATCGTTCCACCAGACATGCACATACCAGAGCCCGAACCGGCACGAACCGCTTACGATCTCCATTTTACGATCATCTCACGGAATCGCGTGACATCACATTCGATCATCTCTTCTTTGATCCAGCCGGGAAGTGCGTTTCTTACTCTTCTTTCCAAAAACCGTTTTTCGCCCAGCACCAGCACACCGCGATCTTCAGGTGTGCGCAGCACCCTTCCCAGTGCCTGCAGGGAGCGGTTGACTGCGGGCAGGGTATAGCAGATGAACTCTCCTTCTTCACCAAACTTGTGCCGGAAATATTCTATTGTCATCTTCCTGACCCGGTTGAACGGGGCAAGCGGGAGACCGATCACCATCGCACCGTTCAGCATCTCGCCCCGGTAGTCGAGCCCCTCGCTCCATTTCCCGCCGCAGACTGCAAACATTACTCCGGATTCGCCGTGTGTGGGCAATGAAAGGAATTCATTTAAGGCGGCACTTGCATTTGCGGCATCGCGGGGTTCGATATAGGTCTTCTTACCCCGCATATGTGGCACGGTGAGGCTGGCATACGATTCCAGGATCTGGTAACTGGGAAAATAGCAGGCCCGGTTCCCTTTGAGCGCACTGAAGGCTTTGATGTAATCACAGATCCGGTTGGTATTGTCCTTGTTCTGCCGCATGGAAAAAGCAGTAGTGATGTCATTAGCGCACGCGATCAGCCGGTTCTCTTTTGGAAAGGCATTGGGAAGCGAGAGCGTAGTCACCTTCGCGTCACCGAAATAGTAGTGGCAGAAACTCTCGACCGGAGAAAGTGTACCCGAGATCAGGACACAGCAGGAATGGGATCCGCAGACTTCTGAGAGCGAAGCGGCAGGATCGATGTTGCGCACTTCTAACGTGATCCCGGTTTCAGTTCTACGGTATACCGTCAGGTAGGCAGGATCTGTTGAGGAATGAGAGAGCCGGACTAAAAATTCTGTCAGCCGTTCGATTGCGGTTTCCCGGAAAACCCCTTCTTTTATGTTCTTCTCCCTCATTGTTTCTGAGAGACCCATTAAGTCATCGACGATCTCGTCCATCTCTTTATACAGGGATTCCCGGACAATCATCCGGTCAAAGATTGCCGGATCAAACCAGTCTTCGGCTTCTACTGAATTTGTAAGACCCCGTATGAATTCGGTGAGCCGGGGCAGCACATGCTGGACTGCTTCAGCTCCCTTGTGCCTTTTTCGCATACCTGAGAGTTCGCGGGATGCCTGTTCGAGGTCGCGCTCTTCTAAAGTCACGCTCTCAATGCCGGTGATCACATCGCCGCAGTTATGCGCTTCGTCAATTAGCAGCAGGACATCCTGCGGTTCGACACCTAAATTGGCATAGAGCTGCTCGCGGATGTCGCGGTTAAAGAGGTGATGGTAGTTGAGGATCACCACATCGGTGTTCCGGGCTGCCTGCATCATCAGCTCGTACGGGCAGCAGGCACCGGAGAATTCCGTGAGTTCCCTGGGGGGCACAGAGTGTGCGATCACCCGGTCGGCTTTTGCCCGGAGTTCGGTTGAGGCGACCATCTTGACCCCCATAGTCTCTGCGGGCACAAACATTTTGCTCGCGATAAAATACGGGCAGAGTAGCGGGTGTTCCTTGTCCATTTTTCGGATTTGCTGGATGATGAACGGGTCTTTTGACGGAACGAGTGCTCCTTTATCCGCACGATCCCGCATGAGTGAGGAAGAGAATGCCTTGACCCCTTCGCATTTGCGGTAAATATCCCCTTCGCCGCCAAGAGGACACATGCTCTTCTTGCCGACCAGGTACACGGTCTTTATCTGTGGCTGTTTCTTTTTTACCAGCTCGAGTTCGCGGATGAACGTGGTGAGCTGGCTGACTGTACGCACAGCAATTACGATCTTCCGTTTCTTCCGCTCGGCCAGAAGCGAGGCAACGACGCTTGACTTCCCGCTGCCGGTGGGGGCATCGATCATGACAATTCCCCCATCGCGGGCAACCTGCGCTGCAACTTCTAGCATGTGGCGCTGGCCTGGGCGGTATTCGCTGTATGGGAAGTAGGTGTCGATGCTGTCCATTGGTACACGTATTGGCGCTGGTGGGTTTTATGGGTGTGGGGGTGCGGGGCGAAGGTGAAGGGTGCCGAAAAAAGTATAACTGTGTATACACAATAAATCTCTAATGGTGACCAAGACAATCAACATCAGGGAATCTGCGTATCACGCGCTCAAGGCACAGAAACGTGCCGGGGAAAGTTATTCTGATGTGATACTCCGAGTTGTCGGAGGCGAGGAAAAAAGCGTCTGCGATTTTTTGCAGACAATCGATCCCACGATTCGCAGTGAGATTGCAGAATCGGTAAAAATGGCAAAATCCAAGCTCGATCGTGTCAAGCCCCGGAAGGTATCCCTTTGACCATAGTGGATACATGTTTTCTCATTGATCTCATGAAAGGAGATCCGGATGCAGAAGAAGTAACAAAACTCTACAAACCGCTCAAGACAACATCAATCAATAGTGCCGAATTTCTTTACGGGGCAAAAAGAAGCGGTAAAAAGAAAGTTTATGATGTTTCGGAAAAATTCCTCCATTTTTTTCCGGTCCTCCCATTCGATGCCGAGTCTGCGGTTATCTATGCTGATATTGCATCTGCCTTTTCCGGAAGCGGCCGTCATATCTCAACCTTTGATGAGTTGATCGCGGCTATTGCGCTTCGTCATGATGAACCGCTGGTTACGCGGGACCGGCATTTTTCAGCAGTTGAAGGGCTTGAACTGATTTCGTATTGATAATTGTTTTAATGAAAAATTTTTAGACGATCCAATGCGGGAGCGCTCTGAAGATAGTGATAAAAATCCATTTTTTTTTAACCAGATGTCTGGAAACCTTTTATAAAATATCACGGGTACCTGGTTACCTCTATCCCCATATCAGAGAAATGCGGATCGTTTGTGACAACCGAGGCACCAACCGACAAAGCTGACGCTGCGACGATGGCATCAGCAATGGAAATTCCCGAACGCTTGAGGGTCCCGGCCCGGATGGCGATCTCCGCACTCAGCGGGATGAGGTTCATCTTTGAGTGTTGGATCTGCATTACCCGAAGAGTGCCTGAGGCATCATCCAGTTTCCGGGAGTAAATGTACGCAAGTTCCGTTAACGTGCTCGTTGCGACAAATCCTTCTGCTTCTCCGTTCTGGATCGCATCCATGTGGTTCCTGATGGTTTCCGATCCATCCTCGCGATTGAAAAATGCGAGGAACGCGTGCGTATCAAAGAGCAGCTTTGTCTTCGAGATCATCATCCCACTCCTTCCGCATGTCGTTGAGCATTGGTCTGGTGTCCTTTAGCTTGTCAACGCCCCAGAGTTCTGACAGGTTGACCAGCGGCTGGAGGCGGATGGCATCTTTCTCCTCCACAATCACCAGCGAATCACCTTCTTTTAATGAAAACTTTTTCCGGACTTTTGAAGGAATGACAATCTGGCCTTTTGAGGAAAGGGTAACAATCTCCATAGTATGAAATTGATTGGATTGTAAGAAAATAAATGTATTGGCTTACGTTTAAGATATTTATGGAAATGTAAGATAGATTATGAATTACAATATGTATCTAGGGCAATAGTTCAATGCAGATCGCTGTAACCAAGGGCATATTCTCTTACTGTGAACAGGGAAGGTACACTCAATTTGGGAGGGGGGACTTCGGGTATCTCACTCATGATCTAAATATGCCGTCTTTTCCCAAATAGTGCCTGAAATAGACGAATCAGGAATCGGTGATTTTGTAAAAAATCTTTAAAGTTCAGAATTCTTGAAATATGGAGCAGTGAATTTTCTTATATGCCCAATTTGCACTCTGTTTGCCCAAAATCCCCATAATCTGAATCAGAAAAATGCACCAGTAGCACCCTTTGGGTGACCGAGCTAAAAGTCTATGGTGTATAGGGAAAACGAAATGAATCCTTATTTTATTTTGAGATGGTCTACGCTCAAGGATATAGGGAGATTTCGGTTATGGTTTTTCATACCATGGAGCCACACATCCACTCGTTCCGATACCGTTATGACTTCTTGTGCCCTAATACGCATGAAATGGGATGGATATGGTGGAAAAAACAATAGAGAAAATCCTACAGGAACCCGTGACAGCGGTTATGACCCGATGCCCTCTCCCGGTTCATCCTGAGACCCCAATCTTTCGCGTACTTGAACAGTTCTCCCACAGTAACCATCCCGTAATTGTGGTTGATTCTGACGGGACCCTCGCAGGTGTGATAACTTCCATGGACATCATCTCTGCCCTCACCCCGGGCGGAGGGCTTGGAGGCAGGCACATGATATCGGAGCTGGACCGGTTCTTAAAAAGTACCGCACAGAATGCGCGTGACCTCATGTCAGATGAACCACTTACGGTGCCAGAAGATGCAAAAATTTGTGATGCACTAGAGGCAATGGAGCATGGTCATTCATCATCGGTAATTCTCCTGAACGAGAAGAACATCGCAGTCGGGTGCATAGAACTGGCCGATATCATTGCATACCTTAATCGCTCCCTGCCTCACTCACGGGGGCTGTAGGCAAGTCTTTTTTTATTGAGTTCAGCATGATCTTTAAAAAGAACGGTGTCACAAGCACGGTCACCATGACGATAAGGACCGTTGCTGTGTAAATCTGCTGCGATATGATCCCGGCAATGATGGCCGACTGGGCTAGTGCAAGCGTTAAATCTCCCCGGGGGATCATACCAAGTCCGACAAGGAATGCAAAGCGTCTGTCTTTTAAGAACGGGTAAGAGCCGATAAATCCACCTATAATCTTTGCAACTATCGCGATAATGATCACAACCAGGATAAATGGGGAGAAGAGTTCCGCAACCGGAATTTTCATGATGAGACCAACTGATGCAAAGAAGACTGTGATGAAGATCCCAAATGCCATGTTGTGGAAGCTTTCATGAATATCATGGTCCTCATGGACACTTTTGTTTAGGGTGATTCCCGCAAAGAATGCGCCGACAACCACCGTAAGCCCCAGAAGCTGGGAGAAGAAGGCCGATGTGCAGGCGATAAGGAACGCAACCGCATACGTCAGGGCATGGTTATGCAGGAGCTGCACACGGTTGTAGATGAACTGGAATACTTTTTTCCCAATTGTCGTAATGACAAGAATGAAGATGATTGCCACAAGGAGTGGACGGAAGATCGATGCCTGGGTAAGGATCCCTTCAGCTTTGATGGATGAGAGGATTCCAAAGAGAATAATACCACTGACTGCACAGACAACCGCTCCCCCAACAATGGTCATACCAAAGTCCGTGTTCAGCTGACGTTCCTCAATGAGGGTACGGACGGAAATGCCGATTGATGTGAGCATGAAGACAACAGCCAGGAAGAGCGATTCATCAGCTGATAAGGAGAGAGCGGTGCCGAGTACATATCCTATGATGAAGGGTATTGCAGCTGCACATAAACCCGTAACAATCATCCGGTTGCGGGCTGAGCGGAATATTTTCTGATTGATCTCTACCCCCGTGATGAAAAGGAGAAGTATCACCCCGATTGTAGAAAAAAACTGGATAACGGGTGTCACTTCAACGATATTAAATACGGTCGGCCCAAGAATGATGCCTGCGATGATCTCACCTATCAGCGACGGATAACCAGTATATTCCACCAGTTCCCCCAGGATTTTTGCCGCTATAAGAAGTACGATGATGCCCGCAAGAACATCCATGTCAGAGTATTGAGGAACAGATCAATAATAAATAGTCGGTATTTGCTGCAGAACCAGGGAATCTACACCCCTCATCCCTTATATTCCTGTACAACCCATTTCTACCCATGGCAGTCCACCCCATCGAGGAGCGCTACGGCACAAAAGAGATGCGTGCCGTCTGGAGTGAGAATAACCGGTTCTCCTGCGTAGTCGCCGCCGAAGTCGCACTGGCAAAAGCTGAGGCTCACCACGGCATGATCCCGGCAGCCGCAGCAGTCGAGATCAGCGAGAAGGCCCACAATGCCTCGCTCGAACGGGCAAAGGCAATCGAGCTTGAGATCAGCCACGACATGATGGCTATAGTCAAAGCGATCTCGGAAGTGACCGGAGATTCCGGGCGCTGGGTGCACTACGGTGCAACGAGCAACGACATCCTCGACACCGCAACCGGGCTTCAGCTGAAACAGACGCTCGACCTGATCGATGAGAAACTTCGCCAGCTGTTGGGAATACTCCTCAAACGATCCGATGAGACCAGGTCTCTGGTCTGCATTGGCAGAACACATGGCCAGCACGGTGTTCCTACTACCTATGGTCTCCGGTTTGCCATCTGGGCAAGCGAGGTTGGACGGCATATCGGGCGTCTCGAACAGATGCGTCCAAGGGTCGTTGTCGGGCAGATGACAGGCGCGGTCGGTACACAGGCAGCCCTCGGATCGAAAGGAATGGAAGTGCAGGCAACCATGATGGAGTACCTCGGCATGAGTTCGGTGGACGTCTCAAACCAGGTGATCTCCCGCGACCGGTATGCGGAATATTTCATGTTCTGCGCTGGTGTTGCAACCACGCTCGACAAGATCGGCGTTGAAATCCGCTCGCTCCAGCGCACCGAGATTGGGGAAGTAGAGGAAGCGTTTGGCAAAAACCAGGTGGGCTCCTCTACCATGCCGCACAAAAGAAACCCCATCAAATCAGAGCAGGTATGCGGTCTTGCCCGCATTATCCGGTCCGCAGTGGAACCTGCACTCCAGAACAACACCCTCTGGGACGAGCGCGATCTCACCAACTCTTCCTGCGAGCGAATACTGTTCCCCGAGGCATCTATCCTCACCGATCACTGCCTGAGGCTGATGGCAAACGTGCTCGAAGGTCTCGTAATCAACCGTGCCACAATCCGGCGAAACCTTGGCTTCCTCCACGGGATCAACATGGCAGAATCGGTCATGATCGAGCTGACAAAACGAGGAATGAACCGTCAGGATTCACACGAGCGGGTCCGGATGGCGAGTATGCAGGCGCTGGCCGAGAACCGGTCGCTTGCAGATGTGCTGGGAGATGATCCCGAAATCGTGCGGTACTGTTCGAAAAGCGATATCACTGCACTCCTCAACCCGGACACATACATCGGCACTTCTGTCAGGCAGGTGGAGCGCGTGATTGAAAAACTCTCACCGCTCTGCACATAAGTGCAAAGTGCAAAGGGCACAGGTTTCACCTCCTTATTTTTCAGGTGATGGAAATCTCCCCCTTATGATTCGTTAAAGGTGTCTTGAAATATCGATTGGCACCGGCAGGATCACGTACGGTTCTGGTAGTTTTATTTCATACAAGCATAGAACCTTTATCTTCTCATACAATCAACAACGAAAATATCCATGGATCGGTATGTTCCTCTCTCCCGAATCAATATTTCACATACTGACCTTGTACGACTGATTGTCATAGTATCCTTAACCATCTGCTGTATTGCCATCACAGTTGTCTCTCTTAAGGAAAAAATTGTAACTATCTCTGCCCAGCTCTTCTTCTTTCCCCTCCTCTATGCAACGTATTTTTACCCAAGATGGGGTATATTCCTGGCCGGGTTTTGTTCGGTAGCCTACGAGATACTGGCCTATGTGTACCTGTTCCCTGATACCAGTCTTTTGATCTATGCCACCGGACAGGCAGTTCTTTTTATTTGTATTACTGCAGTTGTTGCAGATTTCACAGAAAAAGTGAACCGGAGCGAAGCACGCTACCGGAGCATCTTTGAGACTTCACTTCTCGGAATTGTCCTGTTTGACCAGAACAGCTTTGCAATCCGTATGACCAACAATTACCTGTCGCAGATGCTGGGTTACACGCCCGAAGAATTTTTAGAAATGACTCTTCCACGGTTATTTCTCTTAAAAGAAGATCAGCGCAAATTCTTTGAATACTTAGGTTCGAGCGAGGACGTGAATAATTTTGAAACCCAGTTCGCTGGTAAGGACAAAGAACCGCTCTGGGTAAACCTCTCATGGCGAAGGGTGAGTGACAATATGGTGAGCTGCTCGGTGATCGATATCAACAAGCGCAGGAGCGCTGAGCAGGCAGCAGAAGAAAATTATACCCGTTACCAGCAGGTAACCGAGGGCTCTCCAACCTGTATCCTCATTACCCATGATCAGAAAATTGTCTACACCAATCCTGCGTTTCAAACCTTTTCCGGTTACAATGCTGATGAACTTGCAGGAAAAAATCTGCTCCTGCTCATTCACGAAGATGATAAGTCAGACTTTCTCAATATCCCGGCACATTTCGGGAATCCGGATGGGAAGACTGACAAGATGGAGTACAGGTTTCTCTCCAAAAACGGTGAGATCCGGCTGGCAGCTGCATTCTTCTCCCCCATTCAGCAGAAAGGCGAGACTTCCCTGTTGATCAATCTCGTTGATATCACGGAAAAAGCGCAGCTCAAAGAACGCATAGAACAGGATAGTGAAAGAAGTCGCGGGATCATCCGCACGGTTGCTGATGAGTTGCGTACCCCCCTTCAGCCGATCATGGGATATTTAAATCTCCTTACTGGAGATCCGCAAACGTACGGTGTCACCGATGAGGCCAGAGTTATCCTTGACCGCTGTGCGAAAAGTGTTGATCACGAACGCCAGATAATTAACCAGATGCTTGAGCTTTCGGTACTCGATGCAGGCAAGATCCCACTGAACTACTCTGTCTTCTCTCCGGAGAAAATTATCCATTCGATCATCGATGCAGGAGGATATGCAACAAAAGCCAACCTGACTGTTGACGTCCCTAAAAATCTCACGTTCGAAGCAGATGCCGGAAAAATATCGACCGTGATTGAGTCGATGCTCTCCAATGCGGTCAACTATTCTAAGCCTCCAAGAAAGATACGAATCTCGTACCAGTCAGGCACTTCGGATAAGATGCACAGGATTGCGATTCAGGATAATGGTATTGGCATTACGAACACCCAGCTCGATGAGATCTTTGAACCGTTCCAGGTGCCGGATTCCGGCAATGCCGGCAGGAAATATGATCGCATCGGGCTCTCTTTATCCATTGCAAAAAAATACATCCAGATGCACGGCGGTTACATCAGTGTGGACAGTATCGTGAACCTGGGGAGCACGTTTACCATCCACCTCCCAAAAACCCGGTCTATGGCAGTGAAGACCAATGACGCTTAAATTTTTGTTATTGGGGATGAACTGCCTAATCCTTGCCTGATAAAAATGCGTTGCGTCAATGGACAAGTCAAAAAAAAGGATTTTAGATATACCGAGCCTTTACTGATAATTTGCGCGGTTTATAAAAAGGATGGAAAGGTCTTTGTCCGATTCCATATTTTAACGAGGCAATACTCTCTTACGTCCGGTTACAAGTTCAAGATATTCGCGTGATGTCAGCGGCATGTTCCGGGCGTTCAGGACAAAGCTATCGATTAGTACTGCCTGTTGCCGGCTCCATTCAGCATTTGGCGTCCGCTTCACCCATGCGGCATAGTTTCTGACAAATGCAAGCCGTTCGTTTTCGTTTGCTTTCCGGTCAAACAATAATTCCATACTCGTCCCCCCGGACTTTAAAAATCTCCATCTGTATCTTCAGGCTGGCATGGTCAAGATCTTCTTTAAATATCTCCCAGAGATAGAGTGCATCCTCGATATCTTTCTGGGAACCCAGATAAAGTTTGTACGCAATCTGAATTCCGATTGGGGAGATAAAGAAGTTTGCATCCGGTAAGCTCACTTCAAGACGATCCCGAAGAACCAGACGGTCCACCTCGTCTTTGAGAAATTTCAGTTCGATGTTGGGTATAAACTGCTCCTGTTTAGCGATCCGGATGCCCATCTTATTTGTGAGCATTTCATGCAGGCCGTATGCATCCTCTGCATTCAGGAATTCAAACCCCGCTTCGTGAAGGTCATCGTGCAGTTTTTTAAAATCTTCTTTTTCAAGATATGGGACTAAAATGTCCACATCCTCTGTACCCCGGGAACGTCCGAAAAGGATGGCGACATACCCACTGACAATAACATACGGCGTTACCCGCTCAAGTATCCGTATGAAATCCAGCACAAAAAGATCCAACAGTGTGAGATACTTTTGACTGACAACGATCTTCCCGTGCGAGTACTGGATATCCATAGTCTCATGCACCATTAGTCCGTTGTATCACAAGAGGATATCGTCCGGATATTATTACCGTTTAAAAAAAAGGAAAGAAAATCAGATATACCGGGCCTTTAATGATAATTTGCGCGGTGTATAAAGAGGGCGGAACGGCATTCCCTTTGTATCATTGTGCACTGCTGCGATGAGTGTATCAACAGAAAGTTGCTCTTTAAACGGCTTATTGGGTTGCGATTTCTTTCTGATAGTTACGGTCAGTTTCTTCGATGCGATCTCCTCATCACCGATAACGATCACGTAGGGGACCCAGTCCATACCGGCTTCTCTGACCTTCTTGCCCATTGTCTCGTTCCGGTCATCAATGTCGCACCGGACCTGTGCGGCGTTGATCGTTTTTACCAGTTCTTCAGCAAACGCGATGTGTTTTTCCGTCACCGGCACGACCCGGACCTGCGTTGGCGAGAGCCACGTGGGGAGTGCGGGGACCTGCTGGGTGGAGATGTTTTCAAGGATTGCACAGATCACGCGCTCGACACTGCCCGTTGGGGAGCAGTGAAGTATCGGCGGGTGGACAACAGTCCCGTCTTCCTTGTGGTACTTGATGGCAAACCGGGTCGAGGACTCGACATCGATCTGCACGGTCGGGTTCTCGATAGGGCGCTTCTGTCCGTCGATTGCGGCGAGGTCGATCTTTGCTATCCAGTAGTGGACCCGGTCAGAGAGGATCTCGATGAGCATCGGGCAGTTGGATTCCTTTACGATCTTCTTTACCCATGCCTCGTGCTCGTCATAGAATGCTTTCGTGCACCGGAACGCGGCAACGAGCTCGGTCTCGAAGTCCCTGCCGGTCTGCCATCCCATGGCAAGCTGTTCCTCGAAACACTTGAGCGCCTGCGGCATATCAAGACAGAGCGAGTGCATATCGGGCATCGTGAAGCACCGGAGGCGCTTTAAGCCGATGACTTCCCCCTTCTGCTCGTGGCGGAAGGAGTAGGTGGAGAGCTCGTACATCTTCATCGGGAGGTGGTTGGGCGAGATGTGCATGTCGCGCATGATCGAGAACATGCCAAAACAGGCCGCGAACCGGAGCATCATATCCCGGTTGTTGGACTTGAAGCGGTACTGGCGCTCGCCGAACTTGTCCGCATGCTCGTAGATCGCCTTGTCGCCAAGGTCGTACATGACCGGGGTCTCGACCGGAGAGCCGCCATAGTCCAGCACAAGGCGAAGCACGTAATCGGCAAGCAGGTCGCGGACTATCTTGCCTTTGGGCAGCCAGCGGAGGCAGCCGACATCGCTAGCGGGCTCGTAGTCCACGAGTTCTTTTCCGCGCATCAGGTCCACATGGGCCGGGTCGCCGCCGACCGGGACAGCAACCCCGAGTTCCTTTTTGACCATGCAGCCAAAGGGCGTGTCGTTGAGGTAGTCCTTGTAGTCGTGCTGCTTTCCGTCCGGGGTGAGGACAAACCAGTCGTGGGTGACCACCGCCTTCTCCTTCTTGACCGTTATCTCTCCCGGTACAATCGTCTTCGAGAGCTCCGAGAGCGGGTGGCCCTTGCAGGAGAGCTTGAAGGATTTGTACCAGCCGAAGGGTGCACGCTTGACGGCGAATCCTTCACCTTCAAGACCCGTTTTGAGGGACTTGAGCACGGTAACCGCAGTTTCCGGTGAGGAGAGATCGCTGGAGAGGTGAGCATACGGGTATACAACGATCTTGCTTACGTTGACCTGTCCCGCCGTCTTTTTTATTTCAGCAATAGCCTGAAGGACAACGCCTTCAAGGTCTTCTTCATCGATCGATTCTACTGCGCAGAAAACGGTGAGTGCTTCTTCTTCCCTGTCGGAAAGAACCGTGCACTCCTCCGCTAACTTCGTCTTCTTTTTAGCTTCGTATTCTATGTAATCTGAATGAATGAGAAGAAGTCGCATTATTTCATCTCCGATCCGAAATGATCATCCGTATAAAATGGGTTTTTATGATATATAAGGTGCTTAATCTGACTCCCTCATGAGGAGGGCTGGATTTTTTTTTAGGGGACATCCCGGGTGAGATGCCGTCACGGCAATTTCTTATTCGCATGGTACCGCGAGAGGGTTGCCTGCCTCTGGTCGAGATATTTTGCATCACCTTTCTTAAAGTAGGGTTTCTCTGCCCGCTCGGTTGTGTAAAAGACGAGCTGGCCGATTGGCATGCCTGCGTAGATCTTTACCGGGCGGGCATTCACGTTTGCCATCTCAAGAGTGATCGTGCCCCGGAACCCGGCATCGATCCAGCCGCCGGTCTGGTGGAGGGTGATACCGAGTCGGGCAATGCTTGATTTTCCTTCAATTGTTGCAACGATGTTGTCCGGTAATGCTATACACTCCATTGTTTCGGCAAGAATGAACTGGCCGGGATTGAGAATGAATGAGTCTGCATGGACTTCGTCCACATCGGTTGTTACACTGTCCTGGTTGTAGGGATCGATCACTGCTGTGCCCGGCTTGTACCAGACAAAATGGTTGCCGAGCCGGATATCAACAGAGTTGGGCTGCACGAGTGCGGGATCGTACGGATCAATTTTGATAAAGCCCCGTTCTATGCGATCAAGGAGCTGCCAGTCCACAAGAATCATTGTGCTGATATGATGGGAGTTGATCGGTCATAAGGAGATCATTCCGGCTCTTTTGTGGGATTAAAAGGATAGAGTTGATCCAGCCTGCTCTTGCGATCCTCTGACTGGACCGTGCTGACACAACATATTGTACGGTGTATGAACAGTCGATGCCAGCGGAAAAAAAGCCCGCTTTACAACTCCGCCGGGCACCCTGCTAATCCTTGGGCCGGGCTCAATGCTCATTGGTATATTTTTCAATGAACCAGGAGCCTTTCCTGCCGCAGACATAACACGCGGTCTTTGGTTCCGAAGAATCGAGTTTCTTGTAATCCCGAACATCAATGGACCGGGCCGGTTCTGGTTTTTCAGCAACCGTGTCTGTTTTCAGCACACTTTCAGCATCTTTCGTACGGCTGCTGAAAGAACTTGGGGCGGAATTTGCCACCGGATTACCCAATTGTGCAGTTACGGGCAGAGATCGGTTTTCGTTTTCAGCAGATCGCAGATTATGCAGATACTGAGTTGAATTCATTTCAGATTTTATAAACACCTGCATTATTCCGGTTTTGCTGAAAACATCCATCTCTTAGTAAAGAATTATTAGTATAATCATCTCCTTTGTTGGAATCGGGACCGCTGGAGGCACTTTTCTCATTTTCAGCAGTTGCTGAAAAACTGCTGAAACCTGCTGAAACTGCTGAAAATTACTGGCATCATCGTCATCGTTCTTCGGGTCGCGTTTCTATCCCGCAGACCCCGCGAGCCTCCTCACCTCACGCCCCACCTCGCTTGATATCGCTATTGGGTGGAACTTGTCTTTAAGGTGGATCAAAAGTGGATTGGCAAAAACACAATCCTCTGCATAATATCTCATAAGCCTTCTTCAAAAAAATCCAAAACCTTAATGGTTCACTTTCACCCCGCTCTATTCGTGTATTAATTATTCAGGCAAAAAGAATATTATCGATGACACCCTCTGCTCATCCGGACGAACCCACGCTCGAAGTCGTCCGCTTCCTTGCCTGGCTCAAGAAACGGGGAGCATCGCAGCGGCTCATCTACTGCAACAAAAAATGGGAGCAGAAAGGCATCCGGGTAAAAGAGATCTGCCGTGGTTATGCCCGGGGGATGATGCATGTCCAGAACGATCCTTCAACGGGTGAAAAATGGGTTGTTCTCGATGATCTGGTATGGGCCGACAACCTTATGATCGAATTCGGTGAGGAGATCCCGCATCACAGCCACTGGATCGAACTGGAATAATTGTTTTCGATACAGAAAAAATATTTATGGTTCTATGATGACAAGATATGTGTGATACATATGCAGAGAGGTACCCCTATAAAAAGATCAAAACGGGATCCGGAATTCAGCGATATCCCGTATGCGGGTTTGTTCGGTGACACCGTGATGGCACGGGTAGTAGAGGAGATAATTGCGGATCCTCATTCAGCATACCGGCCCAGGGATCTGGAGGAGCTGACGGAAAATTCAGCACCCCGCATACGGGACGCACTCGTGACCCTCACGAAGTTCGGCCTGCTAAAATCAGCCGGGGGAAAACACCCGGTCTATACGGTAAATAAATCCAAAAAGACCTTCGTGGCACTCACGCTCCTTGCCTATGCAGTACTCGACGACCGTGGCAAATCCGATTGCATGAATACCGCAATACAGCATTACTGTGAAACGGTGCTTCCTGCCAGTCTCAGTGAGCAGGCAGTTGCCTCGACCACCCCCTACCGGATCTCCGGCTTTAGTGCCGGCCTCTCACCCGTCATTGCTGTTGGAGACGGGAACGCGTACCATTATCAGAAGGGCGTAGTAACGCAGGAATGATTTATATGGAAACTCCCAAACAAATCCCCGATAAAGAAAAAGACGTCAGGCAGTTCCTTGTCGACGTTGGAAGGATGTATCAGTTTAAGGCAGAAGAAATGACCCCCGACATTAAAACGTCATCGTATTCCAATGTCGCGTACTTAACCTGCACAAACCGGGACGTCTTTATAGATTTCCTTGAAATGCCGGGAATGAAAAAAGATGGCAAGATGATGGTGCCCGCAACCAGAGTATACATGTCGCACTCTGCTGCCCAACAACTCGCTGCAAGACTCACAGAGGTACTTGAAGGCTCATATCAGCGGGGTGAGCTGGAATCCTATAAGCCCCCGTCCGTGAAACCTCCGGTCCGGTTAAAAGATCAGAACAAAAAATTATAACCCTTTTTTCCCCTATCCGACAAAATATTTCTGAAACCTTTATCGTCTTTTCAAAAAAATTCTAAAAAATTTTTGCGGCTCATAGAAAATCCTTAAAACCTAAGCTCCCGACGAAGTTAGGCACATGAGGTTAAGTGCCTCCAAAATGAGACGCTGCTTCTTGGTCATCTCAGTCATCATTATCCGTCCATCTGCAAGGGTAATCTTCCGCAACTT
>JAUYTV010000028.1 GCA_030694985.1 Methanoregula sp. | reverse complement strand
GGTTCTTCTCCAGATTTAGGATAAGGTAAAATTCGGAAGAAGAGATTTTTGAACTCCGTTTGTGAAATTCATTTGTCCATGAATAGCAAACGGAGTAAATACGAAACCGTATTCAAGAACCTGTTTTTCTTTCCGGGATATAATATTACCGACCTCCAGGACACCGAAAGTCAAGTGTTCATAATCCTGGAAAAGGTGGGATCCCCAAAGTGTCCGAAGTGTGGATCCGTCAACAGTCCCATTGAAGAAAGTTACCCACGAATCGTTCGGGATCTGAATCTCCGAAACAAACAAAGTTACGTCATGTTTGAAGAGAATAAAATTCGATGTTCCTGCGGTTATCGGGGTATTGAGTATCTTGACTTTGTACGTCCATATTCTCGGTGTACAAAAGAGCTTGAAGACGCTGTAGCTATGTGTACATCCAGGATGCCACTAACGGATGCAGCTGCCATATGGGGCCTCGATTGGAAGACGGTGAAAGACATCGATAAGCGATCAATCCAGGATAGAATGATTGATTTGAAGACATTGAATCCGACAATGATTGGCGTCGATGAGATTGCGTACCAGAAAGGTCATCACTATCTGACAATTGTCCGGGATATCCCCGCGAGAAGGGTCATTTGGATCGGGTTAAAACGAAAAACTGCTACGCTCGATGAATTCTTTACTGAACTCGGTCCTGAAAAGTCCAGGAACATCACGGTCTGCTGCATGGATATGTGGGATCCCTACATCGCAAGCGTCAAAAAGAATACGACGGCTGACATCGTGTTCGACAAATTTCATATCATCAAAAAAGTGAATGAGGCGGTTGACAAAGTCCGGAAGAAAGTTTTCGCACAGTCTGACAAGTCCACGAGAAAAGAGATGAAACATAAACGGTTCCTGATTCTTCACCGAAGAAAAAACCTTACTGAAGATGAGGATATCGAATGCTTGGACCAGATTCTGGAATCGAATAAACCGTTATATACGGCGTATGTTTTGAAAGAGGAAATCGCTGATATCTTCGATGATGTGAATGCTGACAGGGAAACAATAAGGTTGGAACAATGGTTTAAAAACGTCAGCGATTCGGGTATCGAGGAATTTACTCCAGTTGTTTCAATGATAAAAAATTACATCTACGGAGTACTCAATTATTTCAAACACAAACTTACGAATGCCGGGTCAGAAGGATTCAATAACAAAATTAACGTCATAAAACGTGCTGCGTTTGGTTTTCGGGATATCGAATATTTCAAACTGAAAATATTCCAAAGGTGCGGTGGCATTTAGGGTTACGCTGATTGTCTCTCAAGTCACCCGCTCTCGGGGACTTCGTCCCCGCCGCTAGGGCACCCCCGATTATGATTGACTACGCGCAAAAGGTCTGCCGACTTTTGCGCTACTCACTTACCTGTTTAGCTCATGGAACAACAGCGGAGATTAGATGGTGGAATTTTTATAGGACTAAAAATCCTAAATTGGGAGAAGAGCCATAAAATGGGAAAAACTGCGGGCACCGGCCGGATATGAAAACCTGATGATATTTTTTTTATGCCTAAAAAAATGAACGGATCCCTGACATGATCAGGGGTTTTAACAGAGGGAGCATCGCAGGGTTGAGCAGGAGATTTTTAATAAGTTTTCCCGGACGGTCCATATCGCCGTGCTCAACAATGGCTGCAAGAATGGAAGGTTCTTTGAGTGCCTGAACAATCCGGTCCAGATCTTCTTTATGCATTTTCTGGCGCACGCCAAAGAGCCGGAACCCAAGCTCAAGTTCGCTTCCGAAATCTGCCTGCCACCGCCGCTCGTATTCAGAAAGCGCCTTATCATCAAATATCCCCTGCTCACAACATCCAATCGCGGTTGCCGCTGCGTGCCGGGCCGAGCGGATGCCGGTATATACTCCCCCGCCGCTCGTAGGCTTTGCAAATCCTGCTGCATCTCCGACAAACAGGGTCCTGTGTCCATAGGTTCTGGGCATCAGCCCAAGCGGAAGTGTACCGGTTACCAGATGGGTTGTTGAAGGTTCAAACTTTTTCATGAGGGCCGCAAACCGCTCAGCAACGTTTGTCTGTCCGCAGAGTCCCACCCTGACGCGCCCGGGGGCCGTTGGGATCAACCATGCGAAAAATTCCGGGGATGCGTCCGGGTAGATCTCTACAAACCGGGGATCGCAGTCATGCAGTATATCGGCCTGTATGCCGGAAAGGTAAACCTTTGCCCGCTCCATACCGTAAAGCCGGGCGATGCTGCTTCTCGGACCGTCAGCGGCGATCAGGATTTTAAACGTATGTTTCTCATGCCCATATGCTCCCCGCGTGAGTACCATATTTCCCTTTACCCCATATACTCCTGTTTTTAACCGGTATTCTGCCCCGGCATCCGCCGCAGCTTTTGCCATCTCCCGGTCAACGGCAGCCCGGTCCACTACAACAGCTTTCTGTACCTTTGCATCGATGAGGAGCTCACTGCCCCTGCCGGTGATCACACGGGCACCCGAGACCCGGTTCAGTACCGGTCTGTCAGAGATCCGGCACTCGGCAAACGCAGCATTCGATAAAAGACCCGCACACTGTACCGGGTAACCAATCGTGCCATGCTCTTCAATGCACAGCGTTGAGAGACCGTGTGCTGCGCAGGCTCGGGCAGCGGCACTTCCTGCCGGGCCGGCTCCGACAATTATGACATCGTAAGGCATAAGGGATCGTAACCTTTGTAAAAAAAGTAAAATAATTATGGGGGGGTTATTTATCGTCAGGTCTTCTCCAGACAAGTTTTTTTGTTTGCTCATCGTAGGATTCACGGATCTCATCCTGCACGTACCAGCCCAGAAGTATGGAAAAAAGACCAAAGACCAGAGCAAATGAACCCAGCACGGTAAGGACCAGATTTTTCGAAACGAACGGGAAAAACCAGATCAATACACCCAGCAGCACTCCCCCGGCAATAAACATCCCCGGAACAAGGATATATTTTGTTTTTGAGTGTGTGAGGGCAAGTGTGATATCAGTGAAACCCGAGTACACAGCAACACCTGCAATGAGTAAAAGGAAGATGATCGCAACAAAAAAAGGCGCAAAAAAAGAAAACGCACCTATGACAAGGAGAACCGCAGACATGATGAACCAGAACAATGAATCGCCACTTCTTGCCGTGATAGCGATCAGCAGGAAAACTGCGATTCCCACTGCGAGCAGCACCCAGAACAGGGCATAAAAGGTAGCAAGGGTAATATCCGGAGCAAGCAGCGCCAGAAGCCCAAAGGCAATACCGATGATACCCTGAATGAGGCATGACATTTTCGTATCCATAATTTATCACCAGATCAAGGGGACTGATGTAGTCCCGGAGTCATATTTTTTATATAGGCGTTCAGACTACAAAATCTATCCGGTTAATTGTAATGTAAAAAAAAACGTTATCACTTGTGAAAGAAATCAAAAAACCTGATACCAAAGATTTTTTCAATTGCGTACAGGATACCAAAGAATAAGACTGCATACAAGACGAAGCTGACAATGAACCTGATCCACCCGTTTAACCCAGAAGCATTAACAATTGCGTTTGACAAGGTATCAGCAATGAGAATTGAACAGAGAATGCCAATAAAAAAAAACGCCCATTTCCTGACCGATGACATATCCATGATTATGTATTAGCTGCCTTAGTATTAAAACCTAAAAAAAACCTTTTTTGTTTTTAGGATAATTTCGCCTCCTTTATCATCATCTGCGGATAACCCAACAGACATGAACGTGAATACACGCATCCTTATATGCATTCTGCTCATTGCAGCATTCCTGTTTGCTGCGGGATGTGTGAAAGGGACAGCGGACAGCAGCGCAAACTTCACACCCTCACCAGTCATCCCCTCCCCGACATCACTATCCACATCAATGGTTACAGCAACAACCAGAGAGGAACTTGTTGCCTTTGTCAGGAGTGCTGTTGCGTATGCGCATGCCAATACTAAAGAAAAGGCACTTTTAGAATTTTCCAAACAAAACGGATCTTTTGTCAAAGGGGAACTCTCTATCTATGCCTATGATTTCAATGGCACAACGATCGCCCACCCGTTCAATCCGGAAAAGATTGGAATAAACCGTCTCAATGAGAAGGATGCTTACAACAATCTCTTTATTAAAGATCTCAGGAATGCAGCATACAACGGTACAGGATTTTCTGAATATTATACCATCAACCCCCTGCACAACAATGCTGTAGAGAAAAAACTCGGTTACGTGGAGAAGATTGATGACCAGTGGTGGCTGGGCTCTGGTATCTACGAGGGACAGGTAAACCCGGTCATGCCGATCGATAATGGTGCACCGGTTACCCCTGAAGAGGTCAAAGCGTTTGTTGAGAGTGCAGCAGCGTATGCTCAACAGAATGAAAAGGCTGTAGCACTTGCTGCATTCAATGATCCCAAAGGACCGTTTGTAAAAGGTAGTGTGTATGTCTATGCACTGGATTATAACGGCATAACTCTTGCCCTTCCTTTCCAGCGGGATCTGGTTTCTCAGGACTTTTCCATGTTGAGCGATGCTACTGGACAGAAGTTTGTAAAAACCGAGATCACCCTTGCAAAAAACGGTGGCGGCTTTTTACTATTCCAGTACCCGAACCCATCACACGGCAATGCCATCGAACCCAAACTGAGTTATGTGAAACCTGTGGATGATACCTACTGGATAGGAGCCGGTACCTACATTTCCAGGAACCCTGAAAAAGATGCCCGTGTAAAAACCTTTGTTGAGGGAGCAAAAGCATATGCACAGAAGCATGGAAAAGAGCAGGCACTTGCGGCATTCAACCAAAAGGATGGAGATTTCATTAAAGACGATCTCTATATCTTTGCCAACGATTACACCGCAACTGTCCTTGCCTGGCCGTATCGTCCCGATCAGATTGGGGTAAACCGGATCAATGCCACAGATCTTCTAGGTAACGAGTACATGAAAGAGATGGTAGCAACAGCAAAGCGGAAAAACGGCACCGTGCTGTATTTCAGCGAAAACCCGCTTCACAACAATGCAAACGAGTTAAAATCCAGTTACATACTGGACATTGACGGGACATGGTTTATCGGCGCGGGTACGTATCTTGCACCGGGTGCCGTTACGCTTACGCCCGTCATAACCTCTGAACCTGCCACCATCCGCACCCATGACGAGCTGGTGAAATATGTTCAGGAAGCAAAAGCATACGCACTCAACAAGGGCCGGGAGATTGCACTAGCTGATTTCAACAATAAAAACGGGCAATTCACAAAAGGTGAGTCATATATCTTTGCCTATACCTCAAACGGTACTACCCTTGCGCTGCCATTCCAGCAGGAATTAATCGGGACAAGCCGCTGGAACATCACCGATCCCAATGGAGTCCGGTACATTCAGGATATGGCCCGGACCGCACAGGGCGGGAGTGGTTTTGTCCAGTACCGGTATCCCGATCCAGCCGAAAATTTTTCAGTGAAATTAAAGACCAGTTATGTTGTTGATGTCGATGGCAGCTGGTTTGTAGGTTCAGGAATATATGAAAAAGACTGATCTTTTTTTTTATAGGAGTTACGCAGACACAAGATCAAACCGGAAGATCTTTATATTTATATTGCATGATATATTATTCGTGGCAAAATCAGTTCAGATCTCTGCTGTGGATTACATAAATTTCTTAGTAGCCGCAAACTGTGATGTATCCTGTGTAAAAGCAGCTGAATGTTTGTCTGAC
>JAUYTV010000015.1 GCA_030694985.1 Methanoregula sp. | reverse complement strand
GTTAGAAGCGGCTAATCTGGTGAACAATATTACTCTCTACAATGCTAAATGGGCTATCGAAAAGGCTGCTATTACAACCTATCTTGCTAATCCGAAATATGCGCTCTAATTTTTTTTCAAGGGGGTTTGCGTAAGTCCTATATGATTATGTCCGCAGTAAAGCGAATCCCGGTAGCGGAACCCGTATGGAAGGATCTTGCAGAGATGCGCCTTGCCGGCCAGACGTATACCGATCTCCTCTCAGAGATGATTGAGGAGCGTAAAAAAGCACGTCTTTTCCGGGATATGCATCGCATTGAAGAAGAAGGTACGTTTATCCCCTTCCCGGAGATCCGCACTTGACCTTTGCGCTGCTCCCTCACATACCGCTATGCAAAAATGTTCATCGCTGTCGATCATACTCAATCAGAACGATCAGCCCCAAACGCCCGGTCCAAACAATCAGCCGATCTCGCCCCCCGTTCTGAAAAATAGATCCTGATATCGGGAGTTTAGGGAAGAACAACCCCTTTCCTGAGCGTCCCCACAATCAGGGATCTCTTATCCTGATATTCCTCAGTGGTCAGGGTGATCACATCGAGGGGCACTTTAAATTTTTTCACCGTATGCATCTCTGCATCTTTTGTCAGGAGGGCCCGATCAAAAATATCCCGGTTTACAAAATCATCAGAGATTATTGCGATATCGATGTCACTTCCGGGTTTTACGGTGCCAGTGCTCGATGAACCAAACAGGATAAGGTCGTTGATGCGGATTCCATTATTCCGGATTTGCGCTCTGAAAAAATTTACCGCTTCGAGGACTTTTGCATCAACCATGTAAGGATCTCCTTTGTTTCGGATATGATTTTTATTGTCTTTGCTTTGGTATATTGTTCAAGGACCTTTTTTTATGTTCTGGGGATAACGCCTGGTCACACCGATACGATTGATGACAAACAGCGAGTCCTGCAATTTTTAAAATCAAAACAGAACTTCCAATAAAAAAGTTGGAATGCCCTTTCCATTATTTTTCGAAAACGCCACGCTCGATCAGCAACTTTGCATAATCCTCACCCGATAACGGGCAGCGGATTAGATCGTCTAATTCTTTTCCAGACAGATGTAGTTGGATCCTCATCTTTGCGAGCAGGTCCACGTTATACTCTTTAATCCCATGACTCAGGAACGTGTGAACCCCGGATATCTTCCCGTCAATGCAGAGATAAAAGATCTTGTGACGGGATGATCGCTCCTCAAACCCTTTCTTGAGAAGAGCAGCCGCGATATCGCGTGTCTTGCAACTTCTCAAGAACCAGCACCGGCCGCAACAAGAGATTTAAGATTTGAACGAAGCCGTAGTGCATCTCTTGTAAGATTCGCCGGATTATCAGCAACGTATACTTCCCAGAGCATTGAGATCTCATCCGAGATCCCCGCAATACCCTCCTCAAGGGTGGGGCTTAAAACCAAAAGCCCGAACTCTTCGTTTGACAGGGTGAGTCGATCATCATCGTGTCCTACGGTGATTTGAAGTTCTCGGGAAAGACGATGAAGATGACCGTTGATATTGAGGCGATCAAGAACAATAACCTGATTGGCTAATTTCAACATACGTACCTCAGTGTATCCTCCGGAAGATGATAGGGTTTTTGATCAGAATAATTCCAGTCTCAATCGCACCGCATGATAATCTCGAAAACCGGTTTGCGGGATTGCGTGAGATTGGCCATGCGATTTATGGGAGCGGTGCCGGACGTTTTCCCGGACAAGCGCGTTAAACACTTGTTACCATGAAAAAGTTTCAGTGGGCTTTGACTGAAATTTTTTCATCGCGTTCATGGTCGTGATTAAAAATGTGATCAGGATAAATCGAATCCTGATTGAAAGTTTTTGAGCAGACTTCAACTAAATTTTTTTTGCCAGACATTGCTTGAAATTTTTTCAGAGCGAACCGATTCGCGATTGAAAAACTGATCCGGATCAATCGGACCTTGATTGAAAAAAATTTCCAAAAAAAACCTCATAAAAAACCCAAGTGCGTGCATTGATCAGACCCCCCAAATATAGGCATTTTCCCACCCAAAAAAACAGAGTTAACTCCAATCGAAAAAACCCCTAATCCGGGCATTTTGAGGGCTTTGTTTTCTGTATCTCTCCAAAATGGGCTCTGTTCAGGTGAAAATGACCCCTTGTTTGATCGAAAACTCCTGGAGTATTTGCATGAACAGGTGTCCGGATTACACCAGATAAAACCAGTATCCGGGCAGATCCTCCCGATCCAAAAGATGATCTATTCTGAGCCTTATACGGGCTCTGATTACCATTTTTCGATCCGGTTTTTGGATTTTTTAGGGATGGGTGTCAACATCTCATAAAAATAACGATTAAAACGTTTATTTTCGAAAAAGAAGCGATTTAAACGGAATAAAACCGGCCAAATTAGCGGGCTTCTGTGGGTCACTTTTTTTGATACATATCTTAATGGTTCTTCGGGAGAAACGCCCTGCAAACGCCCTTGGTAGCCCTCTATTGCGATCACGTCGGAGAATCAGGGGGTTATGTGGATTTTGTTACGCCAATCGATATTTCGGGGCGGTTGGGTGCATCTCTCCCACTCACCCTTTCCGGATCTCCTCCATAAACTCCGGCCCGTACTTCTCCAGCTTGTATTCCCCTACTCCAGAAATCAAAGAAAAACTCTCACGGTCTCCGGGCCGGGCACACGCCATCTCATGAAGACTCTTGTCCGGAAAGATGACATACGGTGGCACACCGTTCCGGTCAGCGATCGCTTTTCGCAGATATTTAAGGCGCAGGAATAGTGCACCATCTTCTGCACTCACTATGGCAGCGGTGGCAGGACGCTTTGTTGTTTCGCGTTCGGGAACCGGCAGCATCACACGCGCTCTTCCCTTGAGCAGTTCTTCGCTCTTTCCGGCACAGCAAATCACCGGGTACTTGTCCCCTGCCCGGTCCAGATATCCCTGCCGGACCAGCTCGTTGATCCAGGTCCGGTACTGGGCTTTGCTGTACTTTTTACCGGAACCATACGCAGACAGATTATCCAGATGATAATCCTGAATTTTTGAACTCTTTGAACCGCGGAGTACATCAGCAATCAGTTCGATTCCGAAACGCGAGGGCAGCTGCTTTACGCACGCGACAATCAGGGTTGCCGCTTCTGTGCCATCGATCATGTCCGGCGGGTGATCGCAGTTGTCGCACGATGCACAATTATCTTCAGGATATTCCTCGCCAAAATAATTGAGAAGGTACTTCCTCCGGCAGGTGGTAGTCTCACAATACTCCGTCATATCCTGGAGTTTTTTGAGTGCCAGCCTGAGATTTCGCTCACCCGTATCGTCATGCTCCAGCATCGAGCGGACCCTTGTGTAATCCCCACGGCTGTACAGGAGAATACATTCACTGTTCTGGCCATCGCGCCCTGCTCTGCCCGTCTCCTGGTAATAGGATTCCACGGTCTTTGGCAGATCGTAGTGAATCACATACCGGACATCGGGTTTATTGATACCCATGCCAAACGCAACTGTGGCACAGACTATGTTTATCGTATCGTGAATGAACGCGTCCTGGACCTTTTCGCGCACTGGTTTTGAGAGCCCCGCATGATAGGCCTGCGCCTTGAACCCGCGTTTCTGAAGATATGAGGCAATCTCTTCGGTCTCTTTCTTACTAAGGCAGTAAATGATCCCGGAGTCATTCCTGTGCTGGCCGATATAATTTACAAGAAATACCATCGGGTTTTTCTTTTGGATGATCCGGTACTGGAGATTTTTCCGGTTGAAGTTGCCGATAAATTCACGGGCTTGAGACAGACCGAGCTGCTCGCAGATATCCCTGCGCACTTCGGGAATTGCTGTTGCCGTTAATGCCACAAGCGGAACTTTTGGAAAGACTTTTTTTAATTGGGCCAGCTGCCGGTATTCCGGCCGGAAGTTGTGACCCCATTCCGAGATGCAGTGCGCTTCATCAATCGCAATCAGGTGAATGGGGGACACCTTTAAGGATTCCAAAAAATTGGGCTGCATGCATTTCTCCGGTGAAATGAACAGCAGGCGGAGACTCCCACCCTTCAAGTCACTCTCAATCCGGGTCCGATCGCGGTAATCCATGGAACTGTTATAGGCCGCCGCAGGTATTCCCCGGGCATTGAGATCGTCAACCTGATCTTTCATGAGCGATATCAGCGGAGAGATGACTACCGTGAGACCGCCAAAGTACAGGGAAGGTAACTGGTAGCAGAGCGACTTTCCGCCACCGGTTGCCATGATCGCTACCGTGTCGTTGCCGTTTAAGATGGACTCGATGATCTCTTTCTGGTGGGGTAAGAATTTTGAATACCCCCAGTATTTTTTTAAGAGTTCATCCGTTTTGTTCATTGCAGGTCCAAAAAAAATTTTTTAAAAGGAATGGCAAATAGTTCGCCGGATCGATACAAGTATCCTTTGGAGTGGCACGAGGAAATTAATAACACGTGCAGGCCGGTAATACGCCATAACAGGGTTACGGCACTCCGGAAAAATCACAGTGCCACAGACTTCCAGCTTCCCTGCAGGAACATATACCCTAGAAGCACAGCCTGTACAACGATGCCGGTAATGACAGCGATCCAGATACCCATGATGCCCATGCCAAACATATGGGGCAGGATCCAGGCAAGCGGGATCTGGATCATCACCATTGAAAAGAGCGTGGCATACATGGGTTTTTTCGTGTCTCCCGCACCGTTGAGTGCAAACGAGAGTATGATGCTTGCTGCCATGATCACATAGAAGGGTGCAACGGCATGGAAGTATGAAACCCCGATCGCTTTGCTGACGCCACTTGGATCAAAGAACCAGAACAACTGTTCGGCAAACACGTAATAGCAAAACGAGATCACCAGCATGATTGCGCCGTAGAAGATGAGCGCGAGTTTCACACCTTCTGCCGCGCGCTCCGGTTGTTTTGACCCGATATTCTGGCCAACGATCACCGCCGTTGCTGTAGCTATTGCAAACCCGGGCATGAGGGCGATGAGTTCGAGGCGTTCGGCAATCCCATAACCGGAGATAGCCTCCGTTCCATAGAATGCGACAAAGGCCATCATCACAAGAAATGTCCCGCTGCGCAGGCCTGACTGGATCGAGTTGGGGATGGCAACTTTCAGAATCCTGCTGATAAGGGAAAAGTCAATGACCAGTGTTTTTGGGAACCGGAGTCCCGGAGCATAGTGCACGAGCAGCAGCAGACAGACCACAAGCCCGATTCCGCGCGAGAGGATCGTTGCAAGTGCAGACCCGACAACCCCGAGCGCAGGAAAGCCTGCAATCCCGAAGATCAGGAGCGGGTTTAAGATGATATTGAGAATATTTACCCCCACCATGATGATCATCGGTGTGACGGCATTGCCGCAGGACTGGAAGGATGTGATCACGATCCAGAGTTCGATCATGGTAAATGAACCAAGGAACAGGAGGGTGAGATAGGGCGCACCCACTGCTGTAACGGCTTCATTTGCCCCAAGAAGACGGAGCAGATCTGCAGAAAACAGTACCCCGCAGACTGCCAGAACAAGCGAGAATGCAAGGCCGATATAGAGTGACTGCTGGATGATCGCACCAATAGAATCGAACTCCTCTGCGCCATGGTGCCGCGCGATAAATGCTGTCGTTGCCGTAACAAGCCCGATCACAAATGTCATCAGCACGATGATTATTGTCATGCTCATGGCAACACCGGCAAGTGCCTCTGCACCCAGTCTGCCGACAAAATACATATCCACAATCTCCAGCACACTCTGGAGCAGGTTGCTGACGATGATCGGCAGGGATATCATAAAGAGCCCTTTGACCAGATTGCCTTTTGTCAGGTAATTGTCGTTATCCACAGTGGGTTCACCGTTTCAATAAGCACAATCTTTTGTATCCATTGCGCGACTCGAAAGAAAAATCGTTGCACACTATAAGAAGAAGAGAAAGAAAAAAATGGATGTGCCCTTCCCTACGCGATTCCAAGCGCTTTTTTGTATGCCGCCAGCAATCTCACAATAAATTTCCTGTGTTCACCCATGGCATCTTCATCCTCGGGAGAAGCTATCAGCGCTGCTGCGTAAACAAGGACAAGCGCGTTGTCGAGCTCAAGTGTCGCGGGATCTTCAACGGCATCGGGCGCGAGTTTGATCGCAGTATACGTGCGCTCCTGCTCATCGAACCGCAATGACACATCCGCAGTTACTTGCGAATTGTCAAGGTCCTGCGCATTGGCAAGCACAATTGCGAGCGCTTTTTTCAATGCTGCATATGCCCCGCTGCGGGCAGGAGTTCCTGCGCCCAGCAACTCAATGGCATGCGTGCATTCCTTTGCGGCATTTGCATAAAGTCCGAACCTGAATGCAAGGAATGCTGATGCGATCTCATGGGCAGTCGTATCAGGGATATCATCGATTCCCGCTTTGATTCGTTTGATATAATCAGTAAGAAATTGTTCCATAAGATCCGATCGCTCCCATCAGGTTTTCTGTCATTGTTTATTTTTTTGGCCTCTAGTAATTTTAGAATCACTCTGACATGAACATATCTTTTTAGATCATATCAGGTCCGGCAGGATAGGCAGAACCCGGACAATCAGAGGATTATTAGGGCATGGAGCAACAAAATAGTAAAAATGCTATGGGTGCAGTAATATTTTCTGATGTGCATGCCGATGCAGAAGCGATTGCTGCACTCTTAACCTGTATACGCACCCCCTCATTTTTAGAAACCTTCGGCCCGATAGACCAAGTCATCAATCTGGGAGATATCCTCCATCGGGGCCATCACCCGAAAGAAGCTCTTGAAAATATCCATACCCTTTCTAAAGAGTACAAACTTATCTCTGTCATGGGCAACCATGATCACGCATTTATTCACAGTCTTTTTGTCAGTGGGAGTGATGCAGCGAGCTTGTATCGCCATGAACAGCTGCGGGATTCGCCTCTTCTTTCCATATTTGAACAGATGCCCATGGAATGGTCAGACAATGGGATGCTCTTTGTCCACGGGGGTCCGATGGAACTGGGACAAGAGGCCCTCCGGCTCAAATGCTGGCAGCGGCTTTCTCACCAGCCGGGGGATTCATTTAGTGGATATCATTATACCGCGGATATGGCATTTGATACCCTGCATGCCCGGGGATTATCGCACCTCTGCTGCGGGCACCAGCATACGCATGTCTGCTGCCGGAAAACACCGCAGGGTGTAGTGCAACACCCAATCGTGTTCGTGCCGCTGCCGCAGAAAAATTCCCGCGATAACCTGAAACTGGAAGTGGCAAGGATACCGCTCGATCTGCCGACCATCAACCGGCTGGGCAGTTGCCATGGAAGCGAACCAGAATTTGCCTATACTGATCACTCCACATTCTCTCACATCCGCATTGTCTGATGTTCAGTTTTTATTTCTCGTTTTTTTCCACAGGGAACTCAAGTGAACGATCCGTATCTCACTGATTTGCGACCGTTTTTAGCAGTGCATATAAAGTTTGACCCATATTCTCCACAATGTATATATATCGTGACCACAAAGTGGTTATTATGCCTCGTGCAGGCGAGGGACGTTCAATCCGCATCGATCCCGAGGTGTATGAGGCGCTGCTCGTATTGAAACGAGGAAATATGACGTTCTCAGACGTCATTGCCCAGATGCTCGATGACTGCTACGGGTGGTCGGAAAATAATCCGGCAAACCAGAGCGATCTGGCAGAGTTCGTAGAGATCAACGCGCGCTGACAACCTGCAAGGGACTCTTTCAAAGGATCTGTCCCCAACAAAAAACCCGGAGTCGGAATAGACTAAAAGATTATGATCACAGAAGATCTCAATGATGATAAGCTCAACCAACTTATTAAAAACAATCGATGATATGTTGGTATCTCTGGAACAAAACGATAATGAAACCTGATGGCTGGAATGGCCCGGTAGATTACCCTCATACCGGTGCATTCGTCTCAGTCTGAAATTGCACGCCCCCCCCAATAATTCCCTCAATCTTTTCTCTGAGTTCTTCTGTTACTGCCGGGATCTTCTCGTTGGTTTTGGCTGTCCACTGCACGAGTTCACTGTGAAGCTGCTGTTCTTTGTTCAGCATGCTGTTGAGCTGCGTTTTTTCCCGCACCAGTGAACTCCACCGTACTACAATGGGGTGGATTGAAAGAGTCGTTTCTGCATCCATACAGGCTTTATCACAAGCGCTCAGTTCAGCGCAGAGTTCCGACATCGTTGTGCAGAAAACATTCGTATCGGAAAAAGCTTCGCGCTCCTCCCGGTTTTTTAAGGGAATATCTCCAGCAGCGATCATCTTTTGTGCAACAGGGCAGGCTGCTGCAAGTGCGGTGCTCAGGGCCAATGAATCTGGCAGCACGTGATGTGAGAGTATCTCTATTGTGTGCTTCAGGGAAGATACATCACTGGTCTGGTGCTGTTTTGCTGCAATCTTTTCAGCTTTTTTAAAGACATGGGAGGCAGTCATGGATCTGGCGGCATATTTCCGGGTAACCTCATTGCGTTTATTGACTGCATCGGCAACTGCTGCACGGCACTCGTTTACCTTATTGTTCCCTTGTATGTCTGCGGCAATTTCGGCTTCCTCACCTTCAATTGCGCTGATACGGCTGGTGATCTCATGGATGCGGGCAGTGATCCGCAGCTCTTTTTCTGAGGAACGTTTCATATCCTCCTGCATATCCATCACTGACTGGTACAAGACACTCACCGCAACAATTTCAGTTTTCTGCTTCTGGTAAGTAGCGAGGGCCGCAGTCAGGATATTTAACTCCTTTCCCATCCCATCGATCACCATCTTGACGGCTTTTAACTCTTCAGGAAAAACTACCTGCAGGTACCGTCCCGGCCCGCTGTTGCTTTTCAGGCTGGATTTCAGGCATTCAACAGCATCGGTATAGAAATCTTCAATATCGTCAGACAGGGGTTTTGCAAGGGCCGCATTCATTGCTTTTACGTAAAGGGGAAGAGAATTTTTTGCAACCGCCCTGAGTTTTGGATGGAGGGCAGGGTCGTGTTCTGAGCCTGAAATACTGTTGACAATATGCTGCAGCTGCGCAGCAGAATTCCTGATCTTCTGAATCGGGGCCTTAGCCGCGTCGTCAAGCACACTATGCGAATTCTTCTCACGACCGGCAACCCAATCGGGAATTGAACTGAATGCAATAATTACCGGTGCTGATTTTTTCGGAGTTATGATTTTTTTTATGAAATCGTACATGTATTCCACCCGGATCGGTTGTTGATCTGCAATGCCCTGTTAATACCGGATTTTATGTTTTTAATCCTCGCGTGCGATCTGGCAGAGTCGTTTAGCACCATCAATTTCCTTGATCACTTGGACAACTGCCGGAGGCAGGAGATTTTTCCAGGGTTTGCTGTTGAGTATGCGTTCTCGGATTTTTGTACCACTGAGCGTGTCGCGCTCATACATTGCTGGTGACTGGACTTTTACTCCGGCTTCTGTAAAGAGCCTGACAACGAGCGGGTTGGATGAATAGCAGAGATCGAACGGCGGTGCCATTGACTGGACATGGGCCACCCAGAGGGCGTTTCTCTGGATATCTTCAATCGGTATCACGTAATAGGGACAGCCAAGCGATTCAAGCGCTCGTGTGATCATGAGCACTCGTTCGCCGGCAGTGAACGGGTTGTCAATCATATGGGACAGCTGCGCGCTGCCGATACCGATGATGATCTCATCTACTTCTTTTGCTATATGTTCGAGCACTTCGTGATGTCCGTTGTGATACGGCTGAAACCGTCCTATATAAAATCCGCGTTTCATATTTGGTCTCCCTGTGCTCCCGCACCCATATTCGCAATCCGCGCGGCAAACGCGCCCGCAGTGAAACCGGCATCGATATTGACAACAGCAATAACCGAGCAGGACTGGAGCATGCTCGCAAGCGCTGCTCTACCCTGACCCATGTACCCATAACCCACGCTGACGGGCACTCCGATCACCGGCTTGTCAACCAGCCCGGCAACGATTGCAGGAAGAGTCCCTTCGCGCCCGGCACAGACAATGAACACATGCGCATCCATCATTGGCTTCAATGCCGGGAAGAGCCGGTGGATGCCTGCGGCGCCGACATCATATGCTGTGCGCACCGTGCAGCCCATCTCCTCAGCGATAATTTTTGCTTCTTCTGCTACCCGGATGTCGGATGTTCCTGCAGTGATGATCGCAACGATACCACCGGTTGAGCGGGGCAATTGTCCGTTTGACAGGACCAGTACGCGGCCGCTCTCGCGGTATTCCGCAGAAATGTTCCTGCTTTTGGCATACGACTGGATGTGTGCAACCTGTTCCGGGCTCACGCGCGTGCACACACAGCGCCCGGATGCTTCTGTATGCCGCACGGCAATCTCCGAAAGATGCAAAGGATCCTTTCCCTCGGCCAGTACCACTTCCGGCATACCGCACCGCACACTCCTTCCCAGATCGAGACAGGCAAACTCCCCCACGTGTTCGAGGCGAAGGCCTTCAATCACTTGAGCTGCCTCATCAAGGGAGCACTCACCGTTCTTGTAACGTGAGAGAATTTCCTGCACGGTCTGATTGGGCGGCATGGTTTTGACAATACAGATATGGAACGGCGTATAATAAGTTAGTTCATAGCCATGTCCTATCTCATCTATGTCGCAATGTTTGGTGCTGGCGCTGTCCTCTTTCTCTGGCTGCGGGATGCACGAATCTATTTCAGGACGGGTCTGCCCGGCTACAGGAAAGCGGCGTACCATGGTGTGGGCTATGGGGCTCTTGCATCCCTTGGCGGGGCATTTACCCTTACCATGCCAGATTTCGAATTACTGGGTCTTGGCCTGATCCTCCTTGCCATGTACCTGCAGGGAAGAACTGAGCGGGAGAAAGTCTGGAAAAATGAAGATACCTTCACCCGGTTTATTGGCAGTGTACCAAGACCTAAGGCGATGAAGAAATAACAAATACAGATCAACAAAGTATAAGGATTTTTAACCATGCTCCAGAAACCGAGAGGAACGCGGGATTTTTTACCGGATGAGATGGAGGCGCGCCGCCATGTCGAAGGGAAGCTGCGCGATGTTGCGCGCTGCTATGGATACCGGGAAGTCTGCACTCCCGAGTTTGAGGATCTCGAACTTTTTACCATGAGGTCCGGGGAAGGGATCATCGAAGAGATGTATGTCTTTGAGGACAAGGGGGGAAGGAAACTTGCCCTTCGGCCTGAGATCACTGCTGCTGTTATCCGGATGTACATCAATGAGGCAAAGGTCGCCCCAAAGCCACTGCGCTGGTGCTATTTTGCCGATTGTTTCCGGTACGAGCGCCCCCAGAAAGGAAGATACCGCCAGTTCTGGCAGTTCGGAGTCGAGCTTATCGGAGCGGATACGGCAGCAGCTGATGCGGAAACGATTATGCTTGCCTCTGATATGCTCAATGCAACCGGTGTCACGTATGAGCTGAAAGTCGGTCACCTTTCGTTTATGAAGAATCTGGTAAAAGACCTCGAACCGGCTATGCAGCGCAGGGTGCGGGCACACCTTGACAAGAAGGATTATGAAGGGCTGAATGCAACTCTCGAATCCTTAAACAGGATGGATCTTGCAGACTCCCTAACCGCACTGGTCAATACCCGGGATCTGGTCGAAGCTTTCGAGATTGCCGGTGCGATTCCGGAGAAAGAGCGATTTGAACAAACCATTGGATCACTCGATGCAGCCGGTGTGAAATATTCCCTTAACTTTGGCATTGCCCGTGGACTTGATTACTATACCGGCATGGTCTTTGAGGGATTTGCAGAGAACCTCGGGGCCGAGAACCAGATCCTTGGGGGGGGAACTTACCGGCTCGCCCATCTCTTTGGCGGTGACGATGTCGCGTCCTGCGGTTTTGCTATTGGGTTTGACCGGGTGATGGTCGCTCTTGGGGACATCCTGCCTGCGGTTGTTCCTGTTGTCGGACTCGTATGCACAAGCGAGGGGCGCACCCGCGCTCTTGTAGTTGCCAAAGCATTGCGTGATGCGGGTATACGCACAGAAATGGATCTCATGGGACGGGGACTGGGTGCACAGCTTGCCCATGCCTCAAAGACCGCGAATTTTGCGATTGTGATCGGCCAGCGTGAGGCAGAGTCCGGGCAGGTTACGATTAAAAACCTGTCAACGGCTGAACAAAAGACAGTCGATCTTGCAGCAGCTATCGCTGAGGTGAGAGCGTTTGGTCCTCGCTGACGAGCTCGCCAAGCAGCAGCGCAGCATCAGTGTAGCGGAATTTTTTGAGAAGAACAAACACCTGCTGGGTTTTGATTCCCCCACGCGCGGTGTGATCACCACCATAAAAGAGGCGGTGGACAATGCGCTGGATGCCTGCGAAGAGGCGCAGGTGCTTCCGGATATTTTTATCAGTATCAAAAAAGTCTCAAATGATATCTTCCGGATTATCGTTGAGGACAATGGCCCGGGAATCGTACCTGCGCAGGTGCCGTACGTTTTTGGCAAACTGCTCTATGGTTCCCGCTTCCACCAGATTAGGCAGACGCGCGGGCAGCAGGGTATCGGGATTTCTGCTGCCGTGCTCTATGCGCAACTGACCAGTGGCGTCCCTACGGTCGTTATCTCCCGTACCGGGCATAAAGAGCCGGCCTGGAAATTCGAGATCCAGATCAAGATCGAGACTAATGAACCTGACATCATCTCCCAGCAACCGATCGACTGGGACCGGATTCACGGCACCCGGGTGCAGATCGAGTTTAAGAGCACGATGGCAGCAAAAAAGAAACTGCTTGAGTATCTCAAGTACACTTCAGTGGTAAACCCCCACGCGCGGTTCCGGGTTGAGATTGAGGATGACGCGTTTACGTTCGAGCGCGTGAGCCAGGAGATTATCGCATGCCCCATTGCTGTCAAGCCTCACCCGCATGGGATCGAGTTCGGGCAACTGAAACGGATGGCTTTGGCAAGCGATCTGAAATTGATCGACTTTCTTGTCGAAGGATTTTCCCGCGTGGGAAAGAAGCTTGCGCAGGATATGTGCGATAAGTCCGGTCTGAAATCTACAGCAAAAGTGTCAGGGCTTTCTGCGGATCAGCTCAAGGCACTCATTGCTGCCATGCAGGAAGTTACTGTGCCGGCCCCGCTCACCACCCAGTGCCTTTCGCCCATTGGTGAGGAACTGATCCGGCGCGGGCTCGATAAGGAGTTCCAGATGGACTTTGTCGGGGCGCGCACCCGGCCGGCGTCGGTCTTCTCCGGGCACTCGTTTGTTGTCGAAGCGGCGATTGGGTACGGAGGAAAGCTTCCTTCTGAGGGAAATGCGATCATACTTCGCTTTGCCAACCGTGTTCCGCTGATGTACCAGCAGGGCGCATGCGCGATCACCCAGAGTGTTGCGAATGTGAACTGGAAATTGTACAACCTCTCGCAGCAGGGTCTCCCGATGGGGCCGGTCCTGATCCTTGTCCATGTCGCCTCCACAAACGTACCCTTCACGAGCGAGAGCAAGGATGCGATTGCGAGTATACCGGAGATCGAAAAGGAGATTGTTCTCGCCCTGCAGGATCTGGGACGGGACCTCAAACACTTTGTCTCACGGAGGGACAAAAGCAAGGTAGCTGAGGACCGGGCTAGGGCAGTCTGTGCGATTATTCCGGAGATTGCTGCAAAGGTGAGCGAGATTGTGGAAAAGCCACTTGTCGATACCACCCCCATTGAAGGAAAACTGATGCGCAAGCTGATTGTGAAAAAGTGGACGCGCGATGGCAGGATCACAATTGAACTGAACAATTATACCGCGCACCAGACCGATGTGTCCATCTACGATATCTCGCAGGATGATGCAGCCGATGCTGAACCCAAAGCTGCATTCGTGAGCGAGATGGATGGCCAGTTCACTAAAGTATGGAAACTTCTGATACCGTCCCAGACCGTAACGCGCGTTGTCTATACCGGCAAGGGTGGGGGTCTGCTCGATATCCGGGGCATTGAAGATAACAAGAAGATGGTGGTGGATCTCGATGTCTAAAGAGGAACTGGAAAAGAAGTCGATGGTGGCGTTGCTCAGGATCGCAAGTGCATGGTATGACCAGATGAAGGCTGGTGAGATCCCCTCCATCTCGCTGCCCACGCGCACGAAATACAATATCGAATATGATGATGCGAGCGAGGTCTGGAAATACGGCGATAAGGAAAGCATGCGCACCGCTGCGTCGGCTAAAAGCGCCACGCACCTGCTTAAGATGGCGTACGTGATCGGGTTTATCAAACAGCAGCTGAAGGAGAACCGTTCGTCAACGCTGAGAGAGATGTATTACATCTCGGAGGGCTGGAAACGGGCGAAGTTCGGTGCTCAGGAAGAGAGCAATTTCCTCATTGAAGATCTTGAGATCATTTCTGAAGTCCCGCGCGAGGGTTTCCATCTCCATCCCGAAGAGAATGGTGCATCCATTTACGGGCCGATGCGGATCCGGGAAGAGACGCGCAGGGGCATGCGGGCGATTCACTGCCAGGATGATGTGGGGCAGGCAGGGTATACGATTCCTAACAATGTTGAGAATATCGAGTTTGTTGACCACGATGCGAAGTTTGTTATCGCTCTCGAGACGGGTGGTATGTATGACCGGTTGATCGAGAACGGATTTGATGAGGAGCACAATGCGATTCTTGTTCACTTAAAAGGGCAGCCGGCACGTTCCACCCGGCGCATGCTCAACAAGATCAGTACGACCTGGAATCTTCCCGTGATGGTTTTTACTGACGGTGACCCGTGGTCGTACCGTATTTTTGCCTCGGTTGCTTATGGTTCGATCAAGAGTGCGCATATGTCGGAGCTGTTAGCAACTCCCAAGGCGCAGTTTTTGGGATTACAGCCGAGTGATATCCGGGATTACAATTTGCCGTCCGATAAATTGTCGGATAAGGATGTTGAGGCTCTCCACGCGGAGCTTACGGATCCCCGGTTTGCTACGGAATACTGGAAGAAGCAGATCAATTTGCAGATTAGTCTGGGGCTGAAGTCGGAACAGCAGGCATTTGCGGCCCGGGGGCTGGATTTTGTGACTAAGACGTATTTGCCGGCACGGTTGACTGAGATGGGAGTGATATAATTCGCTATGGGTTGAGCGAAACAGGACTGTACAGTGCAAAAACCATTCGAAGATTTTTTTAAAACATTTTATAAAGATCATCCGGCTTTGAGGGTGAGAAACGTTTAACCCCGCAGGCTATATTCATGGGAATAGTCACATCAAACCGATCTTTATTTTGATCTGCTGGATATCCTGCTCTATTACAGAAAATTTCCGGTCAAGGTATGAACGCAGGTCAGTTCGCAGGTCTTTAATCTCTCCAGTGATTGAAGTTTCCATGTGATCCATTTTATGGATCATCTGGTCCTGTTTATCCAGCATCTGATTCAACTTGTGATTTATGCATAATTGCGTGAATTCCTTTGGAAAGCTGTTCGATCTGAACCAAGTGCATGTAATCGATTATGCTCATGACAAATCCGGTATATTCCTGAAATGAAATATCTGAAATGATCGCATCAGGAGGTGACTCAGTGTGGATTAAGGAGGAAAACTCATCGATCATGGCAGGGTCTCCTTCGGCACGCACAATCACCTGCTGTTTTTCATTGCTCATCTCATTGCGTGCATTAAATCTTTGAATTCCATATTCCAGCGCATTCTGGAGCAGGAACACCCTGTATCCGACATCTTGTACTTTGCTGCCGGTTATGACTGCCTGCATCTTCATGATAGCATACATTTTTTCGTCCTGATTACCTAACTTTTCCTTGATTTTTCACACTACCGAGAAGTCCTCCCGATAAAACCGGAAGGTTTTTAGGTATGTAGTGTATAATATATCCATTACTTATGACGTTCATCAGAAAAATCAAAAAACCGAGCGGAACGTATC
>JAUYTV010000010.1 GCA_030694985.1 Methanoregula sp. | reverse complement strand
CGCAAAAGGTCTGCCGACTTTTGCGCTACTCACTTACCTGTTTAGCTCATGGAACAACAGCGGAGATTAGATGGTGGAATTTTTATAGGACTAAAAATCCTAAATTGGGAGAAGAGCCAAAATTACTTTCGTTTCGCGATCACGACCAGAATACCGAGCGTCAGAACGATGATCGCGATCCCCATAGAAGATTTCTGTGCGGGTGTAACCGTTGTCACCGGAGTCTGCGGTTTTTGCTGTTCAGCCAGCCACTCAAGCGCGTAAGTCATCTGGACATCTTCTCCGGCCATGGACCGGGCAACCGTATCCTCGTTGATCGGCACACGGATCTGCGGTGATACCCCTCCGGTGAGAGAGGCATTGCTGTCAACCTGGATCATACGGTTCTTATCGAGCGACGCCCCGTCAGGGAAGACCACATACATGCCAAGCGGCAGAACGGTCTGGAGGCTATTCATGCCAAATGCCCCGTTAGTGCCGTACCAGGAAATGATCTTTCCGGTTCCGGAGTTTGAAAATACCATGGGAACCCCTTCACCGGAACTGATAGTATCGGGGCTCACGAGCACCGCCACCGGCCCGTGATACCCGTCTGTCCGTGGCTGCGTCCAGGCTTCCGATACTATCGTGAACTTTTTAGAACCCGGATCAAATTTTGTGGCATATTCGTAGAAGACCGGCTTTTCCACAAACCACCCGGCAAAGCAGGACGCAATGTTGTCATCTCCGCCGCTGTTGTACCGGAGGTCAATTACCATGCCCGGCGCCTTTTTCATAATCGCGTCCAGCATCGCGGCCTTAAACGGCTGGTACACATGATAAGATTCTTCGTAGATTGCAATGTATGCGTACCCCCCCGGCAGAGTCCGGTATGTGACTGTATCATTGCTGATCTGGGGCCTGATATCGGTTAAGATACTGGCAGCCCCGATATCATTGATCTGTTTTCCTAAGAACGTTGTGGTCTTTATCAGGGTGTCGGCCCCGTCATTATAGGCCGTAAGATTAATGGTCCGGGGATTTAAGCCGTCACTTTTCGTTATCGTAACGGTTGCCGGCGTCCCGAGCGGCGCCCTTGTCAGGAGCCTTTGTTTATGGAGGTAAATTCCCTCGGCAGTTGAGGGTTTCTTCACCGCCCAGATATAGGAAGTAGCGTTGATGGCATCCATAACGGGCTTGCCATTCCATGCAGTCACTCTATCCCCGGGCCGGATCCCAGCGCTATCAGCAGCACTTCCGTTTGCCACATAACTCACAATTACGGTCCCGGAATCGAGCCTGCTCACCGCAAATCCGTATCCCCCACCGATATCAGCATACTTTGCGCCGAAATCACCAATGGTAGGCAGAACGTCCACGTGTCCGTCCGGGATCGCAAACAGGTAACCCCGCAGAGCCCGGTAATACGCAGCCTTGTCCTGCGTTTTCTCGGCATTAACAATCATCGGGGCATAGGTTGCATAGAGTGCATCAAAGTCAACGGATTTCCACTGGGTAAAGGCATACCTTTCTTTGATGAGGTTATTCAAAGTAAGGAATGCTGAACTCCACGATTGGTTGCTGAAATCTGCAACCGGCGTCAGGTTAGCTGCGATCGATACATAGGAAGCCTCAAGTTCCTCATTATACGCAGTTTCGTTGTTCCGCTCGAACGGAACACAGGTATCTTTCCATACCATCCCGCAGCCCGGGCAGCTGACGGGATCTAAGAAAGCAGCGGTCACCGGAAAGACCGTGGCAGCAAGGAGGAGTAGAAGTCCTGTAAGGATAAGTAATCGGACTTTTATTGTTGACATACCGGATTCTCCTTTTGTGAACTGGCAGCGGATTTCATGGTACTTTCTCTATATCGCCCAACATCTATTTAGTGAATACCATTTTTATTGGAGATTGGCACTGGAAAAAAAGTGAGTGAATTTTCTTTTGGGATTTTTTTAAATCCTTCCACTTCATGTCTTTTTATATTTTCATCAATGAGTTGCCGCAGGATATCCGGTTTATCATGCATGACCCACTGCTGGATGCCTTCATTAATACAGATCAATACATCCGTGAGACAATGGCCGCCGGAAAATAAGCAAAACGAACAAAAAGACACGGAGATTGAGCGATCCCTAATTGAGGTCACCTGCATTCATCCCGGACTTTGCCATTTGTGTTTCTGCTATTTTGATCGTCCTGTTGATTTGTGAATGTCTGCGATGAAAGACACGAATATGAAAATGATTATGGTGCGAGAATACATCCTGAAGGAAAAAAACAATTGGGAGGGGACTATTGTAAGAGTCCCGCCGGTTTCTTATATGCACCCGTTCACTGCATCGGGAGTAAGCCTATCTTCCTCATATCGGAAATGGAAATATCCTGTGAATCGCCAGACTTGAAATTCCCGTTATTGATCTCTTCTTGGTATTTCTGATTCCCGGCCGCGACTGCATCTTCGAATGTTGCCGTACGGGTCACCGTGGTCTCGAGGCAGTTGAGATAACCGGTGGAGTCATCCTTTGTCTCATAGCAGACGAACGCGTGGGTGGGCAGGATGATGACATGGGGGTTCATGCCAATGGATTCAATGGCCGATGCATACAGGACCGTGCCATCAATACAGTTGGCCGATTTTGATGCCAGGGAATCTTTTGGGAGCCGGACACGCTGACTGTGTTCGACCTCCTTTCCATAGGCAAGGGGCGAGTTGATATAGGTGAGCTGGTAATCGTTCTTGAGCGCCATAAAGATCGCCTTTACCTGTGCATTTGTATCATCTGCCCACTCTTGATTTGTGCAGGTGGCCCCGCACTGGTACCCGTTTATCGATTTATCGGGATGGTACTCGGCAGCCTTGCGTACGAGTGGATCGATCTCTGCTGCATGCGGGGTCACCCACGCGGCGATGAATGGTGTCATGTCATTCGTTTCAGTGCCATCTTTGACTGCCCAGACCATCGTGTCCTTTGCGTAGATTTTGAGGGGTTTGGTCTGCTCATCGATGCGTGTCCCATCAGCAAGGGCAACCTTGTAGTGCAGTGTTGCCGATGTCATCTCTGCGGGAATCGCGCTGGGGCGGAGTGATGGAGTCTGCCCGACCGTTGTCTTTCCACGGGCTGGAACCACGACCGTGTTGAACGCCTTTTCGGTATAGCCGGGGATCTCTGATTCCACTATGACCGTCCGGGGGGTGTCTGTAGGGTTTGTGATATCGAATTCAATGACGGTCATATTGAGGTTGGACATCTGAAGGTACGTAGATGCAAGGACGGCATCCATTGGGCTGACCTCCACACGGATTCCGCCTGCACCCGTAACGGCAGTGGACGAACCGCCGGAAGATGGTGATGAGTCAGGTAAGATATCCATACAGCCGGCAGACAGGATGAGGATTATTATGAGTACTAGTAAATGGATTGATGTGTAGCATTTCATGTAATATCCTGTTATCGATGATTCATGATATCTGTTTTGTTTGCGGCGTGAGAAAGGGGACTGTAAAGAGAAATGTAAAGAGAAATGTAAAAAGAAATTGGTAAAATTTCATACTGGTATAGGGTGACAACCGGAAAACAAAGTGGAAACCCATGTCCCGTCCCTTTCATAAATTTTTGATTTTTTGAAAAATTTGGGATTGCGGCAGACCTCATGATCGCGGTAATGTTGGCAGATCGTCCGGTTGATGGGTAAATGTATGCACCAAGTGGGAAAAAGGCCGTTTTTGATGGTGAGGAACTATCACCGATCGTACACTTTCTTTCTGGGACCTGCTTTATGCACTGTGATCAATAATGTGGAATCGTCAATTTCAAGAATAGCGCGATAGGCTCCGATACGCTGATGATAATACGGATATCCCTCACATCGTTCTGCAGTACGGTAAGGATCATTTCCTATCGATATGACTTTATCAAAAATTCTCTGTGCAGTAGGTTTTGGCAGTTTGCCTAAATCCTTTATAGCCGGATCAGTCAAAAAGAGGGAATATTTAATCGAAGACCGAGCATAACCCTTGCTTCTTCAGAGGTGTAAACCCGTCCCTGTCTGATAGCCTCTTGAGATTCGGCAATGTCTTTTAGGTCCTGCTCATCCAGATAAGCATCAGGATTTTTGCATTTCCGTTTGATAAGCTCGGGCATTGAACAATAACTATTCTTGGGTGAGATTATCAAACCTGTGTTTGATTCGATTTGTGAGCGATCTTTTCAAAAAGTCATAAAATAGAGAGATGCGGGGGATGGGATTCGAACCCAAGAACTCCTGCGAGACCAGGCCCTCAACCTGGCGCCTTTGACCGGGCTTGGCTACCCCCGCTTTTGTGCCATAACAAAGAGGTTGTCCATCTAAAAGAATGTTATGTTCTATGTGCTACCGTTTACGTGGTAATGAAGTGGGATATGGATTGAGCTTGGTGGGGTTACGAATTATCGCCGTTATTCTGATCATGCGCATATTTCTCGTACCATGAGGGCCCTAAAAACAACATAGATGTATATTTATATCCGCTTTTCTTAACTGGTGTGTATGTGGTCTGATATCATCAGCGAATTTGCAGATTCGCCTTCCCAGAGCCGGGTTGTGCGGTTCCTTTTAGAAAATGGTTTTGGGGTAACAGAGGACGGGCGAATAAGCTGCAATGGAATAGAGATGCCGGCAACTGCTGTTGCAAAAGCGATCGGTTCAGATCGGCGGGTTGTGGATTCCACAGCCCACCGCATACTTGAGCGCCCGTATCTGAGGGATATATTTTTAAACATGCGGGCAACTCCTGACCTGAGCAGGGTTGCTGAATCTCTCGGGTTTACGGTCATTACCGTGCTTCCCAAAAATGCCAATGAGCGCGGGATTGTTGGATCTGCTGTACGCGTACTATCCGATCACAACCTTTCCATCCGGCAGATATTTGTTACCGATCCGCAATTCTCTGAAGAGCCAAAACTTGTCATCATCATAGAAGACCCCTTGCCAAACGGCGTTATTGAAAAGATCCGTGCCCTGCCGCAGGTCAAACAGGTTATCATTTAACCGGCAGGGAACAAAAAAAACTTTTTAATTGTCCAGGTATCATCAGGAGGTTACTTTTTTCGCATGGTCCTGACCGGGAGATTTCCTTGTCAGTCCCCCCGCTGAAAATAGCGGCTGGCCGGGTCTCCGCGTATCCGGTGCAGCCGGGGCTGGTGAACGTGGGGCGATTGGTAATTGACGGTAAATGAAAAAGGTAACTGCTGACATAATCGTCCGGGTTCTGAACCCCAGTATTATTGAAAAACATCTTTGTACCCTCAACAGGATCCCGTGGTAATATTACAACAGGGACGGGGGTAAAATATTGAATGATTGTTTTGGTTGTTTGGGCAGTAGCTGCAACTGATACTGACTCAACTGCCATTATTGTTGCTGCAAAAACTCCATGAACTCCTTTTTTATCTCCATAAGTGACCTGTCGGGTCGCCCGAGATTTTCCCGCGATCCGGTGCATATCCTGATCTCAAGAAATACCGGCCCGTCAAGATTGCGCAGGGCTTCCAGCTGGCATTTGAGTTCCCCCTCCGATGCCACTCGGGCTACATTGGGATAGCCTGAAGCTTTAGCGATATCGGCAAGCCCGATGAAGAAGCCCACGGTCGGCTGTCCGCCAACCGATTCATGGGCGCCGTTGTTCATAACGATATGAACAAAATTTTTCGGGGAGGCATGGCCGATGATTCCTAAGGATCCCATATGCATGATGATCGATCCATCCCCGTCAATGCAAAAAACGGTCCGGTCATTGTGTTCAAGGGCGATTCCAAGAGCAATTGAGGATGCGTGTCCCATGGAGCCGACAACCGGTAAAAAACCGGGCCGTTTTCCCGCCAGGGACTTCATGTACTCGAATAATTCCCGTGAGGCTTTTCCCGTTGTCGACACGACAACATCTTCAGGGCCCATCTGATCCATGATGATCTTTATTGCTTTCTCGCGGGTGAACCCGGGTACCTCACGGTCTTTATCCGAAACAGCCCGGGACACATAACAGCAGAACGTGTTTTTCCTGACAACCAGAGCAAAGGGGCCACGGTGCGTTTTCATATACTCACAAGCCTGATCAACGCATTCCCGCATGCCTGTCGAATCAGAGGGCAGGATACGATACGGGATCCCGAGGGTTTGTAAAAGCTCAAGGGTGATCCGCCCCTGGGCGGTATGCTGGGGCTCATCAGCTGTACCGGGTTCGCCTCTCCACCCGATCAATAACAACACGGGGATCCCATACACGCCGGCATCTGCCAGGGACAGAAGCGGATTGACGGCATTGCCAAGGCCCGAGTTCTGCATGTACACCTGTCCGGGACAGCCGGTTGCCAGGTAATGCCCGGATGCCAGTGCAACCGCATTTCCTTCATTTGCGGTGATGATATGCCGGTTCTTCTTACAGGAATCCTCTAAGCATGCACAAAAATCCTGCAACAGTGAATCCGAAACCCCGCAGAAGAAATCGATCCCCTGATCTGCGAGAACACCAATGAAATCATCGCTCTCAATCATAGCGCATTCCCGGGATCAGGTGCAGGATTTCTTCAATCGGCATGCAGCCCGGCTCGGACTCTTCAGCCCGTTCATGCTCCAGGATCGATTCTGCTGTCCGGACCATGGCAGGATACGCGCTCCTTATGAGCTGATTTGCATACATGACAATTGTAATTCCGCACGCCCTCAGGTCTTTCTCATAGGTACGGGTATACGTTGATGGTACCGCAACAAGGGGCACTTTTTTGGGAAACGACTGGTACCGGGTACAGAAGGCAATAATTTCATCCGGCTCAGGTTTATTGCTGTGGATCATGATGCCGTCAGCACCGGCATCGATATATGCCTGCGCCCGGTTCAGGGCGTCTTCGATGCCGGCTCCGCAGATGAAACTCTCGATCCGGGCAATGATCATGAAATCCTCAGTAATCTGGCACTTCTTTCCCATTGTGATCTTGTGGCAGAAATTTTCTGTTGTTTCCCGGTGCTGGTGTACAGGGTCCATGTGCAATGAATTCCGTTTCAGGCCGGTCTTGTCCTCGATAATGATAGCAGAAACGCCAAGGCGCTCCAGGGTCCGGGTCGCGTACACAAAATGTTCCGCAAGTCCCCCCGTGCCCCCGTCAAAGATGATCGGCTTTGTGCTCACTTCCAGGATCTCGTTTAAAGATGAGACACGGGAAGTCAGGTCGATACATTCGATATCCGGTTTTCCTTTTGCCGTGGAATCGGAAAGACTGCTCAGCCAGATGGCATCGAACTCCTTAGGTCCCCCCTCAGACTCGATCGTTGTCCGCTCAACAATAAGGCCGGTCAACCCATTATGGGCTTCCATGACACGAACGAATTTTTTTGCGTCAATGATGCGCCGCAGCTGCCGTATTCTCATTTGCGGGGTTGTGCCGATGCTCCTCAAATGTTCGTGCAGCATGGTTGAGGATATCCCGGAGGTATACGGTATCTCGATGAGTTCCCCGCCCCATCTCTTCAGCACTGCAATCACATCCTCCCGGGTCTGTGACTGGACACCGCTCTTCCAGTCATCCCCGTGGACAACGTAATCCGGCCGGAGCGCTTCTAAGTTTTCCGTGTAATCAAGAGTCTTTTGGGGAACTACATCGTAAACACCTTTGATATTTTCAACGATAATCCGCCGCTGTTCATAGGACAGGAATGGTATGCGCTTATACCCCGCAATCGCTTCATCGGTCAGGAGGCCGACGATGACCGTGCCGCGTTTGCGGGCCTCATTGATGATATTCATGTGACCCGGATGCACCAGATCCGTGCTCATCGCGACATATACCTTTTTGTTCATGTTCGTTCGCATGTCCGTATCTGACTTTATCTGTATGGTATTTGAAAGCCTTTACGGCAGGTTACAAAGAAATCCTGGGACACCGTGAAATAACAATGAGAGATTATTCCATGCTTCTCATTGCTGATGAGTCGCACCGGGAAACCCGGTCACGGGCTCTTTACCAGTATCCCCGTCTTCCCGTGCATGCAGCATGATGGTCCTGTCCATCCGTTTTGCAACATTTGGCGAATGCGTGATGCAGACAATGGTTTGGTGTTTCATTAAGCCCAGGAGATCGTCAAGGATCTGTTCTTCTGTTACACGGTCAAGCCCTGAAGTGAATTCATCGACCACGAGAACCTGGGGATCGCGTATGAGTGCCCGTGCCAGGGCAATGCGCTGCTGCTGCCCTTTCGAGAGGGAGAGACCTTCGACATTGAGGACGGTGTCAGCCTTCTCCGGCAATGCATCGATGATGGCCCTGATATGGAGCTGATCGATTAAGGTGTTAAAGGAGAGATCATCGTGCATATGCCATCCCATCTCAATATTGTCCTGCACGCTGAGCCGGAAGAGGTAGGAGTCCTGTCTCACATAGGAAAAGAACGATAGATAAAAATGGTGGGGGATGGTGTGAATCTCTTTTCCCCCGAAAAAAATCTCCCCTGAATCGGGATCGCTCAGGCCTAGAAGCAGGCGGGCAAACGTTGTCTTCCCAAAGCCGCTGGGGGCCATGATGGCAACTTTTTCCCCGCTCCGGATCGAAAGGTCCAGGTGGTCAAATATCTTTTTTCCGGAAGGATAGGTAAACGTGACATCCCGGAATTCGATGTCTGCGGAATCAGGTGTCTCTTCAACCGTTACGGGCGGCAGCTCCTTCTGGGGATAGGCCGTGAGCAGTTCATTGACGCGTTCGATCGAGGCCATGGTAAAGAGACCCCGGAGGGAGGAGTACGCAATGAACGAAACGTACCGGGAACAGTAATACATGATCTGGATGAAGGCAACCATCACCCCGACCGTGATCCCCGCTACCGCGTAACAGATGAAAACCGATCCTAAAATGATGGGCATCACGTTCGTGATCCGGGAAAGGCGATCGAGCGTTGACCAGGAAGCCTCCCGCACCCACATTGCCCGGATCTGGGAGTCACAGAACTCCTTTCCCTTCTGCTTGTACCGGTCAAAAAACGCTGATTCCTGCTGGTACACCTTTATCTCGGTCTCGCCATGCAGGATATCCAGGATCAGTTCATTCTGGCTGGAGTTCTTCACCTGGGCTTCCCTGGCATTCCTTATGATCGGGCGGTACATGACATACGCTACGAGAACATGGATTGCTAAAAATATGCAGATGCATGCGGCAAGGATCCAGTTCAGATAATACAACCATGTGATGAACAGTACCGAGATTATGAAGTAAAATACGGAGAAGAGTACGTAATCGTAAAAGAAATCCCCGATCCGGGAGAGATCGTTTGCAAACCTTGTTAGGATGTCGGCCGAATTATACTGGTAGAAGAAGGCCGGGTCCTTTGCAAGGATCTGCCGGATCAGTTTTTTACTGATACCATAGACCGCTTTTTCCTTGAGGATTACAGCATACCGTATTACCGCAAGGTTCAGACCATAGGCTACCACTAGCGAACCGATGATGATAGCAGAATACCACAAGACGAGTGACAGGTCTTTTGAAGGAACTGCGATATCGATAAGCTGCTCGGTTAAGAGCGGGCAGATGAAATCAACCAGAGAAACCGCCACGCACAGGATGAGGAAGAAGGCAACGGACCGTTTCTGGCAGGCCAGTTCGCTTTTAAAGAAGAGAGCAACCTGTACCAGGGAGCGGAGAAATTTATCCGGGTTTTTATCAGGTTTATCGTTCTTTTCCATTGCTCTCACTTCCTTTTCCCGGTACCGGCAGGAGATGTCAGGGACCCAGGCCAAGAGTTTCTTTACGGATTTGTCCGCTCAGCTGACAAACCGTTCGTTCGTATGTTACGTATTTCCTGTTCATATCTTGAAATTCATTTCGCTTCCGCAATCGGGATGGCCGGTTTTCCTCACTCTCGTGAAAACTCAATCCCGAACTTATTTCTATCCGATTATGACGTGGACTGACAATGGTTGTCTTTTAGATCGTACTACTATCAATAAACCCGCTTGCACGGCAACAGCACAACCCCACGCAACCCCCTGCATGGATCAACCACGTCCCCGACATACCGCGGGATCACATGACAATGGCAATGCATAACCGTTTGCCCGGCTACCTCGCCGACATTGAACCCGATATTATAGCCTCCCGGAGAATTTTTTTTTGTCAAGTAAATTCTTGCACTCAAAAACCAGGGCAATCACCGCCTCCTTCTCTTCCGGAGTCATTGAAAAAAAATCCGGAGTGTGACGGAATGGAATTACAAGAAGGTGGCCCCTGGCAGACCTGAAAAGCAGCGGTTCACTAGAATTTAATGCCAATATGGCATAGTGACTATGAAGAACGCGGGGCCAGGTTTTTGCAGTTTTAAGAGGTGAATTTTGGATTTTTACCAGCGCATCAAAAAACAATGGGAGATTATTACCGAGTTCTACCCTTGGTATTTTATCGGTTTTTTGATCCTCGCTAATTTCATCCCCCAGTCCTACACGCTCTCAAACCTGTACTGGATCGGGCGCATCAGCACGGATGCCCTTGTAATTACCGAACAATATGAATTCATGCAGACTGCGCTCGAGGTCCTCTTAAGTACGATCCCGGTCGGGGTCCTCGCACTCGTAGCCCAGAACTATCACAACCGGGAAAAAATTGTGGAGATCGTAAAAGCCGGGGTGATCCTCCAGGTTGCACTCTCACTCATCGTTACTATTATCTTTGTCTTTTTTAACCGGGAGGGTGTCGCAATGATTGGTACTCCCCTGGGGATAGTGGACCCGACCAGGGAGTACCTTATGCTGCGATCGATCGCATTCCCCTTTGACGGAATTGCCTATATCCTTCTCGTAGCGCTCAAATCCTTAAAAAGAGGAAGGGAAGTATTTATCCTCGTCATGGTCGCTGTTATCACAAATGTTGTCCTCGATCTGTTCCTGATATCCAATACTCCCGTATCCCTGCACATGGGTGTCCCGGGAGTGGCGATCGGGTTTCTCTTTACAAAGATCTTACTGATGATCATCTCTTTAGCCTATCTTATCCATATCCTTAAGTTCAATATCACTTCACTCATAACAACAACCTGGCATCACCAGGTCATCCCGCTTTTCAGGATCGGCAGCTGGGCCGGCCTTGAAACGGTAATCCGGATGATAGCGTACATGTGGATTCTGGCTGCCCTGAATTTGTTGGGAAAAGACGAATATGGTGGATTCGGTCTTGCTTTATGGATAATGTGGATACTTTTTATGCCGATCTTTGCCCTGGGAACGGGGACCAGTGTCCTTGTCGGGAATTTCATCAGCGAGAAACGGTACGGGGATCTTCGGAATATTTTAAAGACCTCCCTTGTACTGGTGACCGCATTCTCGCTCACGATTGCCATAACCGGGTTCCTGTGGTGGCACCACGTATCGCTGTTCTTAAACCCGAATCCCACTATTGTCGCCTTTTCTGATACAACATTCTCGTTGCTTTTCATTGGCTTCATTGGTTATTGCCTCGGAATCGTTCTCCGCAGTGTCTTTTACGGGACCGGCAAGACGCGGTACATCCTCTATATCACCTGTATCACCAACCTTGGGATCATACTTCCATTCTGTTCCCTTATCTGGACGGGGATCATCACACCCACGTTCACGATGGTGGTCGGCGTGTACCTGGTCGTCTACATTATTGATCCCATCCTCGCATATCTCTGGGCACGAAAAGTTGTGTCAGAATTTCCCGCCGGGAACTGCGATGCCACATCACCGGCATAATTTTTCCTTTTTTGGAGTATTGTTTCAGGAAATGGTCCTTAAAAATAACAATCCCATGAATGGAGGTTCCCTCTTTGGAGAAAAAAATTGACGGGGGTTGTCAGGATTTCCCCCGATAACTTCCCTTGTAGGAAAATTTGATGCCCTATTAAAAAAAGGCATGAGCTCCGGTCAGTTGATCCTTTGGATCCTGCCATCAGTTGTGATATTCAGCGGTTGCGGCAATGACTGCACGTATGTAACCAGTGCATCGACATCAACCGGCCCGCAGGTAATGTTCTGTCCTTCCTTGAACGTCGTATAACCATCGCCGCCCCCGGCAAGGAAATCAACCACAGAAACGGTATAGAGCGCTTTTAGGTCCAGTGGAAGGCCGTGTATTTTTACGTCCGTTACTTTACTGCCTGCCGGTCGGGCTGCATCATACGTGTACACGAGCCCGGAAACCGCCAGATTGTGCGGGGGGAGTGGCTCTTGCCACTGCTGTTCAAGAACCCGTTTGATCTGTTCACCATTCATGGTCATCGAACAGACTATGTTGGCAAACGGCTGGATAGAATACAGGTCCCCCCAGGTAATATTGCCTTTCGCATGATCTGCACGTACACCGCCATTGGTTATGAATGCCACATCGGTTTTCATCGCGTCCCGTTGACTATCCACAACCAGGTCTCCGAGCGCAGATTCCCCGGCCGGAGTCTTCTCCCTTGTAAGATTCCGTGCTGCAACACCGATCAACCGGTTAACTTCCGGCGCAACGACCTTCTTAACCTTTGCAAGGAATGCGGCAGCAGCGGGATCCGGGCTGGTGCCGGGGAACTGGTCTGCATAGGTCGGAATAATCTGTGCAGATTTATGTAATATCTCTCCGGTTGCCCGGTCAATAATGAGATCGACATCCGCGTACCCCTTGCTGTACATATATGCCTGCGTGAGAAGCACCGGGTTTCCACCGGAATTGGTCAGGTAAGCGTTGGTAAATGCATGGGTATGGCCGGACAGCACAACATCGATGTCGCCATTAAGCCGGGGGATAATCGTGGTCACTCTTCCGGTTACGGTCCCGTTCACCTGCGTGGGGCCATCATAGGGAGTCTGGCTTCCCCCTTCATGAAGAAGCACAACGATCGCATGTACGCCCCGTGCCTGAATTTCCGGGATATACCGGTTTATGGATTCAGCCTCATCCAGAAAGATCACATCTTCGATCTTGGCAGACATCTGGATACTGGGTGTGTTCATCGTAGCCGCACCAACGAACGCTACCTGTACGCCGCTTATGTTCCGCAGAGTGTAGGGAGGAAGTATTGGGGTATTGTTGGTTTTCCAGACCACGTTTGCACAGACATACGTGGTTTTTGAACCCGGATATGGATCAACAAGGTGAGTAATATTCGTTGCACCATCCCCGCCATTGATCTTTCTCATCAGTTCCGTTATCCCATTGTCGAACTCGTGGTTACCCAGCGTTGCAACCATATTACAGGAAGCATCCCGGGAATTTGATGGCCGGGCACAGTACTGATTTGCATAGCCATTAAAAAACAACATGGTTGGTTCGTCAAGGAGCACGCCGGATTCCGGGGGAGATGCACCGACAACATCCCCAGGCAGGGCAATGATGACACCATCAGTATTTCCTGATGCCATCGCTGTATTGAGGTATGATGCCATTACCGGGGAACCGCCAACAGGGCGCTTGTTAAGGGTCTGTCCCGGAATTATTTGTCCATGGAAATCGTTAATCGCGAGAATTTTTACATGAATGGTTGTATCCGGTTGGGTTGCGTGGACAGAACCGGACAAGTAGTATGAGAATACGATGGGTGCCAGTATGACAAGAGCAAGAATGCAGAGCCCGATGAGGATATGCAGACGAATCTGGAGCCTTTCCTGCCGGGGATCGGGTGTCATGATACAAGATAGTTGAGTATCCGATCAATTAATGGTTGAGTTGTGGGGAACCGGTGCAGACATTGCAGCGGGGTTATGACAGGATAATCTCCCGCAGGCACTGTGCCAGTTTTTTATTATCTTCAGGGAGACGGACTGCCAGCCGGAAATACTGTTTTCCATCGTTAAAACGGCCTGAAATATCCTTAATAAATATTGATTTTTGTGAGAGAAGATCCGGAACAATTTTTTCCGGATGAGAAAAGGTATCAGCAAGTTCAATGACCACAAAATTTGCCTCTGACGGATAGACCCGGTGAACAAAAGGAAGCTGCGATAACAGCGTGATAAATTCTGCCCGGTCTTCAATGGTTGCATTGAAAGACGCTTCTAATTCATTGCGATGTTTGAGAATTATCTCTAAGAAGAATTCAGCAATACTGTTGGTATTCCAGATCGGGATTCTGCTGAAAATAAATTCATTGAACTCCGGATTACAGGAATAGATACAACCAAGCCGGAGCCCGGGAACACCCAGGACTTTGCTCAAACTTTTAAGGACTATGACATTTTGCAACGGATTTTTCTCCAGCAGGGGAATCATGCCCGGGTCTGCAGAAAAATCGATGAATGATTCATCGATTACTATCGTCTTTTGCGGATTTCCGGCTGCGAAGGTAAAAATCTTTTCTGATGCAATGAACGAGCCGGTTGGGTTGTTGGGGTTGACAAAAATTACCACATCGCAGCAATCAGACTCTTTTTTTATTTCATCCATTGACAGGCTGAAAGAATCGGTATAATAGCTGCAGTTTCCAAACCAGCGGTTATATTCACCAAACGTGGGCTTTGGCACCAGGCATCGTTTTTCACCAAACAGCTGAGCCAGGAGGGGAAATGCCTGGGCCGCTCCATTGAGGAGGTTGATGTTCTTCTTATTGCAGACCATAAAGAAAGCCAGTTTCTCATTCAGGATGGTCTGTGATGAGCCATAATTGACAAGGAGGTGGGGCAGGCTGGCACGTATCTCTGCAATAAGAGAAGGAGTGGGAAAATGCATGTTCCGGATAAAACCAAAATCAAGAATAGCATAATTCCAATACCCCCCGTAGCTGGTCTCTAATATTTCTTTTTGCTTTTTTTCATGGAAGATGAATTCCGTGACCCGCAGATCATTGGGGTCATCAACCTCAGACCAGCGTTCACCATCAAGAACTTCTGCGTAAATGTTCTCACGCTGCATGTAGATCAGGATGCCAAGGATCAACTCGTAATAACAATTATTGTCGATAACGTTTGAGTAAAAAGACAAGAGTTTGAAAAAAGTATTTTTACAGAACTCCTTTGAGAACCGGTAGATATTGAGAGTTTTGTACTTATCGGAGAAATTGAAATCCCCCTTCTGGAGATGCGGGGGGATGATGCTCGTGATTACCCCGTTATCGACCGTGACAACGGTCCCGTCCATGCCGCTCCGGTACCTCTCAACCAGAGCAACGTTGTCGTGTCGCGATGCCAGTATCTTCTCAAGGACGGCATCTTCATAGATAAGATCGGACTCGATCAGCAGGATGTCGTCGTCAATGTTCACGGAACTTATGGCAAGGTGCAGCGAGTGAATATTATTCGTTGTGGCATAATGCTCGTTGTGAACGAAGGTGAACTGCACATCTTTGTAGCGGGAGCAAAGGAACGCTCTGAGCTGTTCAGACAGGTAGCCGGTGACGACAATGATATCGGTTACGGCATGGTAGCGGAGACTGTCGACAATCCTCTCGATGATGGTCGTTTCGCCTATCCGGAGAAGTGTCTTATGGCAGTCGTTGGTGAGAGGCCGCATTCTCCGGCCATATCCTGCTGCTAAGATGATCGCTTTCATGAGTGTTCACAAACCGCGGTAACTCCCATTATCCCACACGCCCGATAATGCTTTGGGCAGGGAATGCGGTTCGTGCACGGTTCTCCAGGAAAATGTTAGCCCGAGTATGGCGTCAGGAATATACCATTGCCAGCCAGGTACGCCCGCAATGCATCCAGGAATGCCGCGATATCTTCCGGGTAGAGGTCGCCAAGAATGCTCAGCCTGAACGATCGCTGCCGGATTTTTCCCGGGTATACGGTGAATCCACGCTCGTACAGGTAATCGTGCATACGGTCAAAATCGAACTTCACATCCTCCGGTTCCAGAACCGTCAGCAGGATGTGCGATTCAAGACCTTCGGGAAGAAGAAGCTGAAATCCCATACCCTGCAACCCGGAACGGAGCAATCTCCAGTTCTCCGTATACCGGGCATACCGGTTGCTGCTGCCTTCGGCACCATATTCCAAAATGGCCTGGCGCAGGGCATAAGCCACCTGGACAGGAGGGGTGAACTGCATCTGCCCGGTCTTTTCGAAATACGTGTACTGGTTGTAGAGATCCAAGTAGTAAGATCGCTTTCTCTGGTGTTTCAGAAGGTCCAAGGCCTCTTTCCTGCAGATGATAAACGAGAGCCCGGCCATTCCCTGGATGCACTTGTTTGAAGACGAGAGCAGAAAATCAGCCCGGCATTGCTGTATATCGATCGGGATGCCGGCAAAACTCGAGATGGCATCGACAATGAACGTGCACCCATACTTATCTGCAAGCAGTCCAATCTCATCCAGAGGGTTGAGTATTCCGGTTGTTGTCTCATGGTGAACCATGGCGATGCAGGAGATGGCCGGATCGTTTTTCAGAACGGCCTCAACCCTGCTGGTATCAATCGTAGTGCCCCATTCAAACAGAACCGGTTCATACAGGATACCATAGGATTGAGCAATCTGCACGAACCGCTCCCCATAAGCCCCGTTCACCAGTATGGCGATTTTTTTGTTGTCGGGAACAACGGAATTGATCACGGAATCCATAACCGCAGTCCCGGATCCGGAAAAAAGAACGGCAGTATAGGCATCATCGCCTTTCACTATCGAGACAAGATCCTTACAGATACCCCGAAGGATCGTAGAAAATTCCCGTTCCCGCGGGCAGATATCCGGTACAACCAGGGCTTGTTTCACCGAATCTGTCGTTGTGGCCGGACCCGGGCTTAAGAGAATAGTGCGTTTCACAAAAACCAGCTCCTCTTACTTTTTCATAACTACATTGAACCTGAACCTGCCGTTCGCGTAATGAGGGATATGCTGATCCGATACGCTGATCTCAAGACCAGATGCATCTGCAATTTCATGAAACCATGATCTCGCGAAATAAAGGTGGTCAAGACCCCGGTATCGTTCCTCGTACTCTCCCGGGGGCAGCGAGGCATGCCGGAATTTTTCCGTTATTTCCCGCTGTGCCATGTCGGGGATGTCCAGTATTGCAATAGTTTTTTGGGATTTACTGATCATCTTTTCGACAACCGTCCTGGCATAGTGGTGATCAGGGAAATACAGAAAAACACCGCTGGACAGGACAATATCATATTTTTTACCGGTATCCATATGCGATGCATCACAGACAACAAACTCTTTTGTTGCTCCCGGCATTATCCGCAGGGCAAGGGAAATGAGCGGTGCAGAATAATCCAGACCCCCGACCGGATGTCCATCCAGGTACCAGGGGAACAAAAAGGCTCCTGCCCCCATTCCCACATCAAACAGGGACTCTCCCGGTTGTATCCCGCAGGTTTGGGAAATCGAGTGGATGTATTTTTGAAAATCTGATATGCTGACCCTCCCGGTATCGGTATCATATCCGTCAGCCAGAAGAAGATCCTCAAGAGTAAGAGTATGGCTTGGATCTGCGGAATTGCAGGATCGGTTTTTCCAGATTTCAGACCAGCCAGTCATGGAACAGTCCTGTAGTGCGGGCAGGGTACCGGATCAGCGACAACCCTTTCCATTCATGTTGTTGAAGGGTACGATTCATGTTAAGAGTATCGCTTTCATGTCCGTAATTGTGTTCCGGCACGTTTACGGATAACCTTTCTTCCGGATGTAACAGTAAGATGCAGGGATCTGCTGCGGTTTTAGGATAAGATGGCACAAAAGACGAGTATTTTTAAAATAATTATGCCATCACCTGAAGATGAAAAACAAGTTAACAATTAAAAAAATAATATTGTCGTAATGGATCGAAGTTAGTCCGGTATGAGAAAGCGCTTACGATTTTTATATTGATTACAGGTATGGTTGTTGCAATTGCAGCAGCATATATTGGAGCGTCAGAACAAACACAAACGTATCTGGTTTTTTATTTGCAGAGCAGTTCAACCTCTGTTGCAAGCTGGTACATTCTCTTTCTCACCCTGCGGGGCAGGTGAGATGCTGAACTGATACTATCCTCAATGCTCATCCGTCTGGCACCGGCAAGCAGGTTGTCCGCATGGCATACGATCTTCTCTTCAGTTGTTGTAGGGATACAATCCCGTGGAACCAGTCCCAACAATGAACATTCATCAGCAGTCAGCCCGGCACCCGTATGACATTCGACAATCCGGGCAATGTGTTCAGAAAAACCTTTGGCTCTTAAAAGATCTGCTCCCGCTTGTGCATGTGCAATCGAGTGGGTGCTTCCCCGCCCGATATCATGCAGCATCGCGCCTGCCTGAACCAGAGAAAAATCCACAGAGGAGTTGGCTTGTGCATATTCACACGCACAATCCGTAACTGCCCTGCAGTGAGCTATAACTTTTGTGCTGCATCCGGCATCCTGCAGCATTTTTTTTAATTTTTCGATCGTTTGATCAGGCATGGCCGAGCGACTCTTTGATAGAGTCAATGCGATGCTTGAGCGCTTTTAAGAGCATCTCATTGTCAAAATGTCCCATCGGCATTGAACATGCAGGGCATTTGAATTCATTGTTCATTGCAAGGGGAAAGGTAAATATGATGTGGCAGTCCTTGCAGATGAAAAAGTCGTTCTCCTCTTCGTACTTTTCGCGCCGTGAAAGTTTTTCTAACACGAGTCCCATATCCTCGCGTATCGCATCGTAGATATGATCCGGCCGGAGCTGCCAGAGGTAGGTAAGCCAGCCGGTCTCATTGTTCTTGATACGGTGATATTCGGCAAGCCGTTTCTCATACAGGGTGTAGAGCGTGTGCCTCACGGTGTTTAAGTTGATACCCGTACTTGCGGCAAGGCCTTCATCGCTGTGCTCACCTTCTTCTGGGTACCGTTCAATAAGTTTGAGCCCTTCATCGCCGACCATACGGTGAAGATATGATCGTATTGCCTGATCATTAAGCATATCTTTTGCAGAAACCATCACCGTATGTATTGTTTAACGGTGCTAATATGTTTATCCAGCAAAGAAAATGCTTCTTTGCGTGTCCTTCCCCAGCCATAGACGCTGACGAGTGCCTGACCGGCTTCAAAAGATGTGTTCAGGTGCGGAATGTCGGCAATGCAGGATTTCAGATGTTTGAGATTTTCTTTTATGGTCATATCCTTATCAGCAAAAAGAATGCTGCGGACGGCAACCTGTTTTTTTAAGGGTGATGATTGAGGAAGTGTGCCTGCGCACGCGTCTATATGGTACTGGAAGAGACTGCACCCATGAGCCCGCTCAACTGTGTCAACGGTTCCCTGAAACCGGGGATTAATCTCAATAGCATATGGCACATCCCCGACAACAAAATCGATCCCTATGGTTCCAATACACCCGCTTGCGGCAGCAATCTGTTCGGCTGTTTTCATCATCTGTGAGGAAAGTGGATGATCAAACGGTGTAACGGAGCCACAAAAGCCAAACGATGATTCCCCCCCGCCACGGAGGATCTGCTCGTTTGTTGCGATCGCCTGAGCCTGTTTACCGTCAGCAACGCAGCATACGCTTGCCGGTATCCCGGTAATCATCTCCTGCCGGATATACTCAATATTTGTGTTAAGCAGTTCCCATGCCGTCTGCTCAGCAGCGGTTTTAACAACGGCATTCCGCCAGCCTCCTGCTCCGCGACGGGGTTTAATCATTGCAGGAAAAACCCCCGGGTCAAGAAGGCGGGGAACTCTGACCGCATTTTCTGTAAAAAAATGCTGGATATCGAGTTTATCCAAGAACCGCGCAACTTTTTTCCGGGGGGTTCCGCAGAGGGGAATGGAACAGGGCAGTTCTTCTGCACCCGAAGTGACGATGAGCATATCAAACGCATGCCGACGGCACATCTCATCTACTGCTTCCGGAAGATCTGTAAGATCCTCAAATTTAATCCGGTCTTTTGTATACCAGAAAAGGTCCTGGTCGCAGAAATGATCCACAGCGCAGACTTCATAGCCTGCATGGAATGCGGATTTCACCACATGGCGTGTTGCAAACCCTGCGACAAGGACCCGGCCTTTCACCGTTCCACCGTCTGCTTTCCCATGCGTGACGGGATGATACTGATCTGTGCGCCCGGAAATTCACAGGCAAACTCTTTTCCCAAAAACAGGTTATCCAGAAAGAGCGCAAGACTTGAGATTTCGGAATGGGGCTGACCGGTGACTGCTACATTGTAATCAGAAAGACCGTAGATATCGCCCGGCACTTTCTCAGCACCAACGATGACAAGGATCTTATTGTGCGGCCGTATTTCACTGATCACATCGGGCAGGTTAAGACCGTACATGGTGAGATGGACAACCACTCCACCTTGTGCCTTCCAGTCCCTGATGCAGGATCGCCACTTCACATTATCCGTACAGAAGAACTCGCCGCCCCAGCGTTCTACTACATCTGCTATGCTCTCTACCACCCCTTTGTCGGCAGAGGCAAGATACATGCCTTTTGCACCCAGCGCCCGGGCGGTGAGGCCGACGTGTGTGGTCACCCGCTGGTCGCGCTCGGGGCGGTGGCCTATACGGAGTATGGCAACTTCATGATGTGTCATGGTAAACGTTTCTTCTCCTTTACCAGGCCGTTTTCAAAAACAATCGGGAAGTCATCAGAATATTTCACCTGGGTTCGTATGAGGGACTCGCCAAAGCTGAGCGCCCTTACAGCATCTCCCGTCCGCTCGATTAAGAATGCCTTCTGGAGGCGGGCAAGTGAGGACTCTGTTGCTGCTGCATCAAGTCCGCTTGCGGCAGCAAGATTTCCTGTAGTCACTCCGGGTTCGCAGGCGATGATGTGATAGATCATCCAGTCGATATCCTCATCTTTCACCTTTACACATTCCCCATCATGAAGAATAAGGATTGTGCCCGCAATCGTTTTTTATGTGGTCACTATCCGGGATATTTTATGCTTCTTAACGACCAATGACTGCTCATGAGTGAGAAAGGGGCAGCAGTAACGTATCCTCGGCTTGTTGCCATTGGAGATAAACTGCTCGAAGATGCGGATGATGATGTAGCATTGCTTAGCCGGAGTATGGATGCGCTCGAACAACCCGTGCGGGATGAGCTTTTAGTATCGGATCTGTTAAACGCCTACCAGGTTTTTTATTATTTTTTCCGCATTGAACCTGATATACTGGTACAGGAACGGCTTGACCTTGAACCTGCATCTTCGCTCATCAATGGGTTGTTGATCGAAGAGACAGATCTGCTTGAGATGTTCTTTGGAATCCGTAATACAATGCCAATTATTTTTATCAGCGATGGGGATAAAGTGGTTGCCACGTTCTCCGGTAAATCAGCCTATGATAAGGGCCGTATATTTTTAAAGAATCCGGAATACCTGTGAGCGTTTTTTGCCGGTATCCTGATGGAAAAAAAAACGCGCTCTTTTTTTATTTGAGTAATGTACATTTTTTGCTAATTATTTCCAACAATTCCTGATGTCGGAATCTGATTTAAGAAACAATTTCCTGTCCGTTTCGTGTTTTTTTTCCTGCTTCAGGCAAGCGTATATATACGGAGTTACTATTGAATGGAGATGCACCCGATCCGGTTACAACCTTTCGCATCCCCTTGAATTAAAGAAAGCATGCGCCAAAATACGGATCAGTGTTCAGAAAAAAAACATGTAAGGAGTTTACTTTGAAAAAGAATGAAGACAAGACAACTAAAGCAGCAGGTCAGGATATTGTAAAGCCCGGAATAATTCCGGACCTCTGTCCTGTTACAAAAAAGACATGCATCGCCACAATGAACACAGGGTGTTTTGAAAGTTCCAGCATCCCTGCAATGCCCAAAATACCCGGAGGGATCTGATGACGCGGGGACGAAAACCCATCCGGGCACTGAAAGATGCAACCCTCATTGCAGAGAAACGGGGGATTGTCCAGCATTACCTGCAAGAACCCGGCAGTATCTGTGATTTTACCATCATGAACCCGGGCATCATAACGGACGTCCGGATCAAATGCGTGCGGCGGCTCTGTTGTACGGTTGAGGAGATGGGACGGGAACTTAGCGTAGAGATTGCAGCGCTCCGGTTCATTGCGTCATCGAAGGAGATCTCCCGCGAGATCTGGCTCTGTTCGCCCCGGTATGCCTGGAGGTTCTTCCGGGTTCTGGACCAGTCAATCACCGAGCTGGGCAGAGACGGGATGCCCCTTTTAGCAGCAGCACCCGGTACCGGCCCGGTCCCTGTAAAGAAACCTACAGGTACTCCGGCAATATGAGACCCTGATACCCATATCAGGGTTTGCCATCTCTCCATTGGAGAACACTTCCTTTGGGACCTAGGAGGTTCTCATGTGCGGTCATTTTTTAAATCAGCCCCCGTTTGGCAAATGGGGGTCATTTTAGCGTTTTCAATCCGGGGTATGTCTTACACAGGATAGGCAAATGTGCGGAATTCAGGGCAAATGGATGTAAATTCATTTTTATCTCTTTCCTGCGTGCCCGGATTTAAAAAAATAACGTCGGAGAGTCAAATGTGCGC
>JAUYTV010000008.1 GCA_030694985.1 Methanoregula sp. | reverse complement strand
GCGCGATATCATGACCCGGGATCCAGTCACGCTCCCACCAGAAGCGCCTGTGATCGATGCACTCCGGATCATGTCAGCACAGGATTTTGGCAGGATTCCGGTAGTGAAGGACGGGAAGATCCTCGGGATCGTGACCCGGACAGATATTTTGAAAGTGGCTGAGTTAAAGCAGATTTAAGGGCGGATTATCCGATTCAGAATTTCATTACCGAATCGATCACCGAACTCCCCGCCACCTTCCGGTACGCCTCGATACTCACAAACGGCCGTTTTGCCATCACTGCGGCCACCTTCTTCTTCCCGACACCGGGCAGCCACCTGAGTGCAGAAGCAGGAAGTACATTGATCTCAACAGGCACGGGCAGTGCAGTGATCGAGCGCATCCCCCAGTCCACCACCACCGCATCGGTGATAGTGTTTCTTGGCAGGTGAAGCGGGAGTCCAACAAGGATTGGGTATGACCCCAATTGGCGGCCGAATGACAGGTCACCGGTAACTTCAACCCGCACATCACGGAGCACGGTGCCGATCGGAAAAACCCGCTGGAGCATCGCAAGATCGATCTTTGTCCGGACAAATTCCTTAAACGTCCTGAACCGCTGCTCGTGTTTGCCGAGCGTGTTGTTCGTGTACGCGGGTGTGCCCTCAAACGGCATCACCTGGCGGATGTTCACGCGACGGACGCTAAGTTTCGCATCGCGGACCCGGACAAGGAATTGCTCGTTTTGCTCGTAAGTCTTCTCCGTCTCTCCGGAAAGCCCGCAGACAAAGTTGAGTCCGGGAAGCAGTTCGGGCACATTGTCCCGTCGCATACCGCCTTCTTCATTAACAATCTCAATCGCCCGGAATACTTCATCGGGCTGCGCCTTGAGATTGTTTGCCGCAATCACTGCCGGGTCAGCGGTTTCCATGCCAAACGCAGCAATATCCCCGGAAGTGTGGTGCCGGATGATCGCCTGCAGCGCTTCGCGGCTCTCCTCTTCGTGCCGGGCAATGGTGGCCGGGTTTGTGTTGTCAATGTGGAGCGTTTTTAAGTCCGGGGCAGCGGTGCGAATCGATGAAAAGAGTTTATCGAGCAGTTCCGGGCGGGGTGCGGGATATTCACCAACTCCTGCACCATACGCAAGAATATCCGGCTGCCGGCCAACCCGGAAGTGCCGGGCGCCGCTGGCATGGAGTGCTGCAACTTCTGCTGCGATTCCTGCGATGCTCCGGTACTTTGGCTGGCCGTAGAAGGGCTCGGTGCAGAACGAACAGCCGCCCGATGCTCCGTGAGAGCAGCCACGGGCAGTCTCGATCTCGCACATCACGTACGGGTAGTCAGGGTGCTGCGTGATGATCGCGCTGCCATTAATGCTCCAGGGATCCGTTCGGGTGTAATCGAGCGCACCTGCAGGTCCATTCCCGCAAAGATAATTGTCGAGCGCAACAGCAGGCTCTCCAGTGAGCAGTGCATCGAACCCGCTAATCTCTTGCCGGATTGCCTTCTTTCCACCCTCTGCTGCATAACCGAAACCGATCGGCCCACCGATAAGCTTCTTCGGGCCCCGGACCATGTGACCGATCTGCTGGATCTCGGTAAGCGTTGCAGGCGTACCGCCAAGATATTTTCCGGGCACAGTGACACCGGAGATCATCACCAGCAGGTCGGCCCGGTTCAGATCAGCAGTCCGCATGGGATCGAGGCGGAGCTGATCGATGGTCAGGTACTGAACCGTATATCCATGAGCGATCATTGCCCCGGCAACCGACCGGATGTAAGGCGAGACGTACGGTGGCACCCCCAGACACGCGGGCTCATCCACGTACCCGTCAAGGATGACTGCCACTCGACTCATACCTGATGACCAATAAGTGCGAGCAGTTTTCTGGCCCAGACGAGTTTTCCGTGTTTCACCGGATCAACTGCCTTGTCATCGGGATCAAAACCGATAATCGTGATCTGCTCAGCGCCAAGTTCGTCAGCGGCAAAGACCGCACGGTCACCATCGGAAAATCCCCCGAAGTTGTGGACATGGGGAAGGGGGGTGCTCTGCGTTGTTCCAACCAGCTGGCCTTTGAACAGGGGTACCCAGTGTTTTAACATTGCGATGTTATCGCCATGAGCATGCACAACCACGATCGTTCCCTCTTTGTTCAGCTCAAGGAGCCGGTCGCTCGCACCGTCGAGATCGGTAAAGACCGCATCCGGGCGGATGCCATGAGAATCGAGCACATCTGATGCTGCATCCGCAGCAAAGACCACACCGTTTATTTTTCCCAGTTCGTCTTTTAAGCATGGTGCATTGCCACAGACCGTGACCGGGTTATCACAGGTCAGCGCTGCAAGGGAGAGCAGGTTGTCGCGGGGCATGAGTGCGGCGAGCAGCCGGGCTGCCTCTTCGTCCCCTGCCCGTTCGAACCCGAAGTAAGAAAGGATCTCGCAGTAATGCGGTTCCCAGTCCTTAAACTCCATTCTTCTTGCCCTCGTTCTCGAGGCCTACAAGGTTCTTGAACTTCTGGAGTATCGGCTCGATTACGATCTTCAAAAGCTCTTCCTTGTTCTCCACCCGGCCAAAATAGTGGAGAGGAATTGCAGCTGCTGCCATGTTCGGGTGGCCGCCTGCATCGCCAATCTCTCCGAATGCTTCTGCAAGTGCGTTTCCGATGTGCAGTCGGATATCGCGGTTGCGGGCCGAGATCACGATCGCGTTGTCGGTGATCCCGTAGACAAGCACCGTGTTCACCCCTTCGAGCGTGATAAGAAGATCGGCAGCCTGCGGAAGGGCATCACGGTTCATCACGTAGCCGACATCGGAGAAGAGATACCCGCTCTGGATACTGCGTTTCTGGATCGCTTTTCCGATCACTTCGAGCGTCTCTTGCGACATTGAAGGCGACATGATCTTATCGAGCAGGTCTGCATCGGTAAGCGGCAGCAAAAAGCCTGCATAGTTGAGGTCCTGCGGGGTTACGTTGCGCTTGAACTCTTTTGTATCGGTGCGGATACCATAGAGGAGAGCCGTTGCCACCCTTTTATCGACCGGCACATCGAGCTCCTGTAAATACTGGGTGAGTATGCTTGCCGTTGCCCCGATACCGGGCCGGATGTCGACAAACGTGCTCTGCGTTGCGATATGTTTGCCGTCCTTATGGTGATCGATGACGATGTTGATCTTTGTCTGGGGGGGAATATCGTTGTTGGCGCCGGGTCCTGAGCAGTCCACGAGCGCTAAGAAGTTGCACTGGAGCATCGTTTCCGGAGTCAGGTGCTCCATCTTGATGTCGAGCAGGTTGACAAACGTGCGGTTCTCCTGGTGACCGATGTTTCCCTCGTAGAAGATCCGGGTAATGAGGTTCTTTGGGTTGGCCCGCCGGGCAATCTCTGCAAGTGCAAGAGCTGACGCGATTGCGTCGGGGTCCGGGTTCTTGTGAGTGATGATCCCTAATGTGCCCTCCCAGCTGGCGAGCAGGGTAAAGAGTCGCTGCGAGATCCGGCTGGAGTGCTGCTTTTTGATCTGGAGGATCGCAGAGCGGGCAACCACTTCCTGCGGGTAGAGGACGAACTCGGCTCCGGCTGCTGCGAGTTTCTGGCCATTGACCGGGTCAACCGATCGGGCAACTACCTGCACTGCGGGATACCGCTTCTTGATGGTCAGGACTGCGGCAAGGTTTGCATCCCCGTCACCGGTCATCACAAACGCGATCTCGAACTGGGGAAGGCCGACTAACATGTCAGAAGAGATGATGTCGCGCTGGTAGGCATCGTTTTTCTGGTCGCGGAGATGACGCACGCGGGACTCGTCCTTGTCCACGACCATCACGCGCTCCTGCTCTTTTAAGAGTTCTAAAATAATATTGTAGCCATTCGTGCCGCAGCCGAATATGCAGTATTTTACCGGTTGCGACTGCTCAAACGGGGCGGGTTCAGGCATGTAACAGAAGATGTACTATTCTAGCGTATTAAGGAATTCTTTGGAAGGTATCCAAAACCTTTATTCAGCATTATCGACCACTTTACTAGGTCTAACAGGCTGGGTCTGTAGCTTAGTTCGGCATAGCGGCGGACTCTTAATCCGCAGGTCAAGGGTTCAAATCCCTTCAGGCCCGTTTTTCTTTACTGTTTCTGACTCTTGCGGGGCTGTATTTATTTTATTATCTGGCAACATATTTTTCCCGTACCGTTTCTTTAAAAAAAGGGAACATATAACACCAAGCCGCAAATAGTCTAATTGATGTAACTATGCCGGGAATTGGTGAAAAGATACGGAATCATTTTGCACTGTTTTTCCTCGTTATCGCACTACTATGTGCGGTCGTTGAGATTATCCTGTTTAAAACCGGCATCCCCGAAACAATTCTTGCCTGGATCCTGCTGATCAATATCGGGTTCCAGGGCATCCTTGCCGGGTTCATGCACTGGTACGGTCCAACAGCTGATAACATCGCAGAGAAGCTCGGGTGGATGCAAAAAAGTCCGTTCCAGAAAGAGGTTGCCGCTGCGGATGCTGCTTTCGGTGTGCTGGGTGTTCTTTCATTCTTCATCCGGGACAATTTTCTTGTCGCCACGGTCATCGGTGGATCGGTCATGATCTTTTTCATGGGCATCGGCCATGTGCTGGATATGAGGAAAAGCAAAAATATCTCGCCATATAATGCCGGCTCTGTCGTGTATTTTGACCTCCTGCTTCCGGTTGTGATGATTGTACTGCTCGTGCTCTGGAAAACCGGATATTGATTTTTTATTGGATGTACAGACACATTATCCGAGGGTCGGGGATTTTAATCCCGCCACCCGTTTCTTGGTTTCCATGATAATCCTGAATTCACCGCAAGTCTGCCAGTATTCTTAAATACAAATGTGATGAACTTCATCGCATGGAAAATCCCGGCATCACAGAAGCAGGACTTGATAGTCGAAAAAATTTTCCCGTCTCTTTGCGACTTGCAGAGATGGAGACCGCCCTGCTCTCGGTTGACCGGGTAAAAGCCGGCAGGATCGTCAGGGACTCCTGCACTGCTGGTTCCCCATTCACCTGTCTTGAAACCCTGATCGTACCGGCGCTTGAAGAGGTTGGCCGGCGCTGGGAAGCGGGTGATGTTGCACTCTCTCAGGTATACATGAGCGGGCGGATCTGCGAAGAGATTGTTGATTCCATGCTCCCTGCCGGGGATCCGCGTCGTGTTGACCAGCCGAAGATGGCAATCGCAGTACTTGAAGATCATCACACGCTCGGGAAACGGATCGTCCTCTCCGTGCTGCGGGCCGGGGGCTACGAGCTGACGGATTACGGTCACGGGGTGTCGGTCGACCAGCTCGTTGAGCAGGTGACCCGGGACAAAGTCATCATCCTGCTAATCTCCACCCTGATGCTCCCTGCCGCCCTCAGGTCAAAGGAAGCGATTGCCCGGATCAGGAAAATACAGCCAGGGACAAAGATCATTGTCGGGGGGGCGCCATTCATCTTTGACCCTATGCTCTGGAAAGAGGTTGGGGCGGATGCGATGGGACATGCTGCGTCCGAAACACTTGAGCTCGTCAACAGGATGGCTGCGGAGGTGAAACGATGAAGGGTACTATGACTTCAATGCAACGCACGCTTGCCACAATGGGATTTAAAGAACCGGACCGGGTCCCGCTCTTTTTATTGTTCACTATGCACGGGGCTAAAGAGCTGGGACTCTCGATCCGTGACTATTTTTCAAAACCGGAGTACATCGTAGAAGGCCAGATGCGCCTGTTAAAAAAATATAAGGGAGATTGTCTCAACCCGTTCACGTACGCGGCATCTGAGATCGTTGCATGGGGGGGAGAGGTCATCTTCAGGGATGATGGCCCGCCTAACGCGGGTAAGCCTGTCATCTTAACTCCGGCGGATATTGAGACATTAGAAGTCCCGTCAGTTGAAGATAGTCCCAGCCTTCTGTCTGGCCTCCGCACCATTGAACTCTTAAAAAAGAGGGTCAGTACGGATGTGCCCATCATGGGATCCGTCATCTCCCCCTTCTCACTTCCGGTCATGCAGATGGGATTTGAAGCCTACATCGACCTGATATACGGGGAACCTGACCTGTTCTGGAAACTTATGAAGAAAAATGAGGATTTCTGCGTAGCATGGGCAAATGCCCAGCTTGCGGCAGGAGCTACGGCAATCGGGTGTGCCGATCCTCTTGCATCACCGGATATGACTTCCACCGACATTTACCGGAAGACCGGGTTTATTGTTGCACAGCGTACCATTGCACGGATCAAGGGCGGTGTTGCAACCCACCTTGCTTCAGCACGGACTCTTCCGCGTATAGACGATCTGGCAAAAACCGGTACGGTTGGTGTGGGGGTTTCCGCGTTTGATGATATTGGGGAAGTAAAACGGGCAATCAATGGCAGGATGGTTCTTATCGGCAACCTTAACGGCGTTGAAATGCGGCGCTGGACTCCTGAAATTGCCGAGCAGAAAGTAAAAGCGGCGATTGCACGGGCAGGCAGGGGCGGGGGATTCATCCTATCGGACAATCACGGGGAGATTCCCTGGCAGGTTCCCGATTCTGTCCTCTTTGCGATCAGCGCTGCGGTTAAAAAATGGGGACAATATCCGCTCGACTGGGTGCAGGATGGGGAATAAATTCTGTATCCTCTGCTGTGAAAACATCCGGCCGGAGGTGGATGCGGTTCTTGCAACCATTGCTCTGCCACGGGCGACAGTCAGATCGTTTCCCTTCCACTGCGGTCATGTCACCTCAGTCTGGAAAACGATCCGCGATCAGTATCACGAACTTGAAGAGGCGGGAGCACGGGTCTGCCTGTGCGGGTGCGGGTGCTCCAACACGCTTGACATTCCAAAGGAGGTTTGCAAGGGTTCGTCCCTCATCTTCCAGGGTGCGGGGGCATCCCTGTTCCTGCCGGAGGATCTGGTCACTGATTATCAGAAACGCGGGGCATTGCTCATCCTGCCCGGCTGGCTCTCCCGCTGGAAGCAGAACGCTGACTCTGACGGGCTGGACCCGGCAACCGCCCGGGAGATGTATGCAGAATCGGTAAACGAGATCATACTTCTCGATACCGGAACCCATTCCGGCATTGCCCCGGTGCTTGCAGAGTTTGCCCAATTTACCGGCCTGCCTGCCCGGATGATTCCGGTGGGTATTGAGCATTTTCTTCTCTCCCTGACCACCCGGTACCTGCAATGGCAATATGATCAGGATACCGCCGTTTTCAAGGCCAAGATCACCGCTTCAGAGAAAAGAGTGGCCGATTACTCGATGGTGGCGGACCTGACCGGCAAAATTATCGGCGTCCATGACGAAAAGACCGTCATCCACCAGATGCTTGACCTGTTCATCCTCCTCTGCTCACCAAAAAGAGCGGGGTTCCTCCCGTTTAACAAGGGGGTGGCCGGATCGGTTGTGAGCATCCCTAATGGGGCATATGTCACGGAAAATGGGCAGTTATCGTTTCCTACTCCCACCGGACACTACCAGATTGCAGAGACCAAAGACGGGTTCCAGTACCGGGTGATGTATGAGAACCAGCTGATCGGAGTCCTCTCCATTGACCATGTCTCGCTTCCCGATTCTCTGGATGAATATCTCAACCTCACCCACTTCATCAGCCAGATTGCCGGCCTTTCGATCACGATTGCAAGGACGTACGAGGAACTGAAGCGGGCAGTTGCAGAGCGGGATGCCGAGATCGTTGAGCGGAACAGGGCAAAGGAGGCACTGCAGATGGCGATCAAAAAATTAAACATGCTCTCCTCCATCACCCGGCACGACATCTTAAACCAGATCATGGGACTGCGGACGTATCTCGATCTCTCCCGGGAGGATCTCAAAGGAACCCGGTTCGCTGCATTCATTGAGAAAGAAGATCAGGCAGCAGAAGCTATCCAGCGGCAGATCGAGTTTACGAAATATTACCAGGATATCGGGGTCAATGCACCGGAATGGCAGGATGCTGCAGCGATCATCCATGCGGCAGTGAAACAACTCAACCTTCCGGAAATCGAGGTTCAGGTCAAGGTTAACGGAGTAGAGATCTTTGCCGATCCATTAATAGTGAAAGTCTTTTTTAACCTCATGGAAAATTCCCTCCGTCACGGGGAACGGGTGACAAAGATAGACTTTTCCTCCTCTGATTCAGAAGAAGGACTAATCCTGACCTATTGCGACAATGGTGTTGGTATCACTGATGAGGACAAACAGAAACTCTTCCGGAAAGGTTTTGGGAAACATACCGGTCTGGGCCTCTTCCTCTCACAGGAGATCCTTGCGATCACCGGTATTACCATCACTGAGAACGGTGAGCCCGGAAAAGGCGTGCAATTCGAGATGACGGTTCCAAAAGAAGGATACCGTTTTCCCGCATGACCTGTAACCAGCGGGGGTTGAAAAAAATGAATGAAATGACCCTTTATTGCATCCTCATAGACCTGCACCCATCCGGGCTCTATACGGGCTTGGATTGCCCCTTTCCATCCTTTTTGACCGGCCTTATTGGGGTTTTTCCCGCGATGATTTTAGAAATACCCCCAAATATCGGGCCAATCGTGAAATGAACGGTTTTGGTGCGGAAAAAATCGGCCTTAACAGACCCTGTTGGATTGAATCCGTTTTTCCGGATGGCCTGTAACCCGTTAGGGTGGACAAAAATGAATTGGCGAAAACATCCTCATAGACCTGCACCCATCCGGGCTTTATACGGGCTTGGATTGCCCCTTTCCATCCTTTTTGACCGGCCTTATTGGGGTTTTTCCCGCGATGATTTTAGAAACACCCCCAAATATCGGGCCAATCGTGAAATGAACGGTTTTGGTGCGGAAAAAATCGGCCTTAACAGACCCTGTTGGATTGAATCCGTTTTTCCGGATGGCCTGTAACCCGTTAGGGTGGA
>JAUYTV010000045.1 GCA_030694985.1 Methanoregula sp. | reverse complement strand
CCTAAGCTCCCGAACTTTTTAGGCGCTCGCTCATATTTTTCTCTCCAATAGTAGTCCCCAATCGAATTTCATGACTAATACCTGCTTCTAACCGGAATTATTTTATAGTTTAATGTGCCTATATATTATTAGGCACACTATGGAACCGATTCACCGGATCAAAAAGATCAAGGGTATCGAGTACTGGTACGAAGAGATCCCATATTACGACCCTGTATCAAAACAGACACGGTACAAAAACTCCAAGTATCTCGGTAGAAATATTGATGGAAAACCAGTTCGTATGCGGAGCGCACCAACAGAAGTCACCGCAAAAGTCAGGAAGGAAAAAAAGACAGTAACGATACGTTCATCCTACGACTATGGATCAGTCCTGATCCTCAAACACATCATGCAGGAACTGAAGCTGGATCAGTATCTCCATGGACTACTCAACGATACTGAAGTAGCCATGATCACAGCATTAGCATTCAATCGGGTTCTCCGACCTCTGGCAATGCAGCATGTCGATACTTGGTATACCGGAACAGTCCTCTCCCTTGACGACCCGAAGATATCACTCTCCGGACAACGTATCAGTGAACTCCTGGAACGAATTGGAACCAGTACCATTCCACAACAACTTATGGGGAAGCTTCTTGAAGAAAACCGGACGAAACGAACTCTCATCTACGATATAACAAGCATATCGAGTTATTCGTCTCTGATACATCTTCTCGAATACGGATACAACCGTGACGGTCTTTCTCTGCCTCAGATCAATCTCTCTCTCATCATGGACAAGGATATGGGCATCCCTGTGATGTATGATATCTATCCGGGGAGTATCACCGATGTCACAACACTTACAGGCACTCTGACGAAACTCGAAGCATATGGCGTTGAGGACTATTTCGCTATCATGGACCGGGGTTTTTTCAGCGAGAATAATCTTTTAGAGATGCTTGACAATAGGATCTCTTTCATTATCGCTGCGACGTTCCAATTAAAGGATTTGAAGATGCTTTTGACCGAGACCCAGCGGGATATCGAGAACGTTGATTACCTCCAAAAGTTCAAGGAGCATACTCTCTATGTCAAGCCGGTGACGTTTCCCATCGGGTCGTACGTCTTGCAGGGGTATCTCTACTACGACCCAAAACGTGAACGTGAGGAGAAAGAGGCACTCACTAGTCGCCTGTTTGATATCCGGGAAGATCTCGCAAATATCAGGCTAAAGAAGGGTCAGTTGGCGCAGATCAGGTTTTTTGAGAAGGCGGGTAAACTCAAGAACTTTTTCGATTGGAAACAGGTCGATAACCGGATTGAAGCGACAATAAAGCAGAACGCTGTTGCACAACGGACAAATCTGATGGGGAAATTTATACTGTTTTATTCAGGGGATGTTGACTGGATGACCTGTCTTTCACTCTACAGGGAGCGCGATGAGATCGAGAAGGAGATAGAGGTAATGAAGTCAGATCTGGATGTTCTTCCCTTGAATACTCATAGCGATAGTACAATGAGTGGCTTTCTCTTCATCGTATTCCTCGGTCTGATTATTCGTTCCAGACTGTTAAAGATGATGACCGATGCAGGGTTGCTGAAGAGATACGCTATTAAGGGGATGTTACTTGAACTGGAGAAGTTGCGGAAGATTACCCTTGCAGATGGACGGATAATGATGACTGAGATGACCAAGAAGCAGCGTCTCATTTTGGAGGCACTTAACCTCATGTGCCTAACTTCGTCGGGAGCTTAGGGTATAAGGATATTTTTTCGAAATAATCACATACTTCGAAGTAACCAGCGCCTCTTTTAAGATCTTCATTGCCTTCTCCGCATCAGAATCCGGGTGGAGGTAGAGGTCGATCACAATCTGCATTGCAAGGTCGCCGGCATTGCCACTGGTTACTGACTGGCTGAAGATCATGGTGTTCGGCACGGACACCAGTTCATCTGAGGGAGTCTGGATACGCGTTGAGCGGATGCCGATATCTTTTACCTCCCCGTACTTGTCGCCGATTGTTACCTTGTCGCCAATCTGGTATGGCTTTTCAAAGATGATCACGATACCTCCGATGATATCGGAAAACAGGTCTTTAAGCCCGAATCCGATAGCAGCACCAAAAAGCCCCGAAAATGCGATCATCTGGGTCAGCGAAGGTTCGATGACGGCGAGGATGATGTAATAGAGTGCGACCATGTAGACGATGAGCTTTAAGAGGGGGATAGTCATCGTGACCGATGTACGGTACCAGCCGATCCGCTCAGAGACATGGACGAGGATGAAACTGAGCAGGTAGGAAAGGACGTAGGCGATGACGATGACAAAGACGATGTACAGTACTAGGTTTGCATCGATGGTTTTTATCGGGAGTTGCACCGTGACATCGGCGGCAACATTCGCGGTAACATTGGAAAGAAGGGTATCGGCCATGGTTACCACAACCTCCGGGTTTTCTTAAGATAATCCGTTACCGGGCCAAGGGCAAAGGGTTCGATACGGTAATACCCTGCATCCTCCCGGATAAGGCCCTGCTGTACAAGACGGTAGAGCACCCGTTCGATATTCATCTCGGAACCGGCAATAACGGATAGATCCTTCGCATGCCGGGATCCCATAGACAGGACGATAGAAAGAATGAATGATTCGTTCGAGTCAAGGGAGATGGAGTATGCATTCTCGGTGATTGCACTCAATGATATTGCATTATCTTTCAGGCTCCTGTCCCAGAGCAGGATGGCAACACCGGGATTTCCCTGTGCTATCCGGTTGATCTTTTCAAAAATGATGTCTTCAAGCGATATCTGTACGCGTTTTTTCCGGGGAAGTTTATGAAGCATCACCGTAAAATTCAGTTTTATCCAGGGGACTGAAATTTCAGTTTTAATAAACGGCAGGGGCACAGAGCGGTGAATCACGGAAAAAAACATCGAACGCTCAGCGGTTCCCTCGTCTGCAAACCGGATCTCACCGGTCTTGTGTCGCGTCATGATCAACTGCTTGATTAATGGTGTATCCATCCTGTTCAGAGCGACAATCGTGGGGAAATATGCGTCAATGTTCATAACTGAGGAGAGGTACTTCCAGTTGTGGGTGTTCCAAGTCGTGATGAAGATCTTTTTAGATGTGATCTGTGTGCGCAGGAACGTATCAAGAACCTCAAATCCTCCTATAACTCTCGTTGTTAAGAACTGGCAATTGTCAATCAGGATGATATCTTCATTCATGCACGAGACATCCGGAAGGTCTGATTTACGTATGACAAAATTCAGGGATATATAATGCACCCGGTCGCCGTAGAGACGCCGGATCTCGGTAACGAACGTCGTACGGCCACTCATCGGTTCTGCAACGATGGCAATATGGGACGGTGCACCGGAACCGGACCGTTCGACAGCTTCGGTTATCTCCTTTAATTCCCGTTCATAACCGATAACGGTGGACACGCCATCTGAATTCTCATCACTTACCATATCCTGCCAGTCCTACTTGTGGTATATACAGGGGATTATTAAAAGATATGTGGAAAGCAGGTCGGGGGGGTTTTAGAAACTGGCACCGGTCAACCAGAAGAACTAACGGTTTGGTTGCTCATTTCCCCGTTGTTTGCTTATTCTCGTGCTCAAACCGGTTGTCATAAAATTTAACGCAGCCCTCTTGTGCCTCCTATCCCCCGTTTGGAGGATATAGACATATTGTGATAGGATGAATGGGGTTACCGTTAATACGTCACCATCGCAATCAGGGGTGTCACAGCTTCGGGGGAAAAAACCCTGAGGGGCAGAGCTTGCCGAATGATTTCTCATGAAAATAATCACCATAAGGAATTATAAGGAGGGTTACCTTCATGCTCCCGATGCGATAAACCCCGACGCCCCCGATAGGGCGCCCCCGCGGCGGATCACTGACACAAAAGTGCTAAAAGACGGTTCCGCTCCTGCATCAGTGCGACGATCCGAAAGGGGAGCGGGACATCCGGAGACGGATCCATTCAGGTCACGCTCCGTTTTGTTATCATCGCCGTATCGAATTCGATTTCCGTAATTGAATATTCTGCAGTGACATATTCCCCGTCCGGAAGAATCATGTCTGAGTCAACCTGCATCGGTATCCAGTAACCTTCCACTTGGGTATAGGAGGAGAACCGGGTGGCAAAATGACCGTTTAACGGCTTACCGGTCTCCGGATTCGTCTTGTCGTGCATGTCTATACTTTCGATCCATCCCCTACCGTTGAAACGGGCAAGGGCTTCAACAGACCGACCCTTATCTGAAATAATTGCTTTAGAAGTCGAGTCATCAATATTTTCCCAGGAGATGAATCCGGCCTGACCGTGAATCATGGGAAACAGGGGCGTGCAGGCAAGGTACCGGAAGAGTGAGGGGGTTTTGATCGCATCATCGTGTGCGTTATCCAGCGGGAAGAGGGAGAACAGGTTGAGATTCATACCCGCTTTGCTATCAACGTAATAATCGAATGTTTTGAGCCAGATGCCGGGAGCGTAGGTAGTGGTTGCACGCCAGACAAAACCCGGTATGGCAACAGAGAAAAAAGCCTCACCCCCCATATCCATCCAACGCCCGCTCTTTCCGTACCGACACCTGCCAGTAAAACGTATATGCACACATCTCACCGGATTCCGGTTTTCTCCCAGCGCCCATGATACATAGCGGGCAACCGGTTCGGGCCGGGACGGGATGCTGACGGTCGCGGGTAACGGCGCGTAATGGATGATCAGGCGGAGATAGCGGATCTGTTCTTCGATCATCATCGTGAAGAGTTCACTGCCTGCCACAATGATGAGGAGAACGATCGTGATCCACACGAGTATCCCGAAAGTCAGCATGTCGATCATCAGCAGGCTCATGGTGTTCTCAGCCTCACATCCACCTGCCGGAACGGTATCTCGATCTTCTCCTCAGCAAACCTTTGGGCAATGCGGCTGTTCACATAATCCTGGACATCCCATATGTTATCGTAATTGTTCGTCCAGAGGATGAGTTGCCCGTTGAGACCCGATTCCCCGAATTCAAGAAAATACGCCGATGGGGCAGGATCGGTTATGACCCAGGATGTTTTTTTTGCTGCCTCGTGGGCAATGGCGAGCAGGATCTCTTTTACCTTATCCATATCGGACCCATAGGCAACCGAGAACGGGATCCGGACTTTCAGGGAATAATCCGGCATTGCGTAATTGATGACCACGCTTGAGGTGACTTTCACGTTCGGGATGGTTACGATCTGGTTGTCCAGTGTCCTGATCCGTGTACTTCGGGGGCCAATACTCATCACGTCTCCAAAGAACGTATCGATCTTGACCCGGTCGCCGACCTTGAATGGCTTGTCCATTGTAATGATTGCCCCACCTAAGAAGTTGCTCAGGATATCCTGCGCAGCAAGGGCAAGAGCAAGGGCACCGATCCCTGCTCCAGCGAGCAGAGGGGTGATATCGATCCTGAAGTTGGCGAGGATCAGGAGAAATGCCACAAACCAGATCAGGTATCGTGCCGCAATCTCCAGGATCGGCATGAGCCGGTCATCGAGATCCGTCTCGGTTTTTTCTGCAACGAGTGTGCCGTAGGTCCGTATGAGATTATAGGAGAAGACTGAGGCAATCCATGCCCCGAACAGGATGAAGACCGCATTGATTACCTGGTCAGTGATGAGCCAGCCCATCGATTCGGGAACAATATCAAACTGTGTCAGGGCAATATAGACCGACAGGGCAAGGATAGCAACAACGAGGGGAGTTCCCACGGCCATAAGGATGATATCATCCATCAACGTGTCTGTTGTTTCTGCCTTTTTCTTCAACCACTGGATGATGACATGCGCAACACCGGCTAATACCAGTCCAGCTGCAACCGTAACGGCTGCATACAAAAAACCGTGATCCATCAGGAAATGTCCCCACGCTGCGTTTTTTCAGCGGCACCCCGGTTCATGACTTCCCACCGTCCAGTTTCTTGTGCCAGACGTTCATGCTCTCCATCGATCCACAGATGTTGGTATTATTTGGGAGCAGTCCCCCGAACTGGTATCCAGCTCCGGCAAATACTGCATTGATCGGACCGAAACCCGCCCGGGCGATAGTGTATGCCAGCAATATCCCCTCTTTTTTCAGCTCTGTCTCCATTGCATGGAGCAGGATTCCGGCAAAACCCCTTCCCTGGAAGAGCGGGGCCGTGGCAAAATCCGTCACCTCAACGTTCCCGTTCTCTGCATCGATCTCGCAGGACGCTACCGCTGCCAGCAGATGGGACCTTCTGATAACGAAATACCGTATCTGCCCCTTCATCGATTCCCGGATATAATCCGGATCCACAATGGGAAATGGGTAGGTTTTGAAGGTCGTGCGGTATAATGCTGCGATATCCTGTGCATCTCCCGCATGGGCATGCATGAGCGAGAATCCATCCGGCAGTTCGTGTGCGGATCTTTCACCAGCATGCCCGAATGCTACTGAGAGTGCTGCCGAGAGCGTATCCGCAATTATTGCGGCGTCCGTGACCTCCTTTCGTTTCGGATCGGTGTATTTAGCCATGAACACTGCCGGCTCTTTCCCATAGAAGAAGAACGGGACCATGGCTTCCGAGATATACCCGGAGTTCGCAAATATCTCCACTGACGATTCCGGGACCTTGACAAAGATCTTGGTATATCTTTCCTTATGGGCGAGATCGTCGGCGTACCGGATGATGTCATGGATCTCGGACTGGGCCAGTTTCATGACATAGACCCGGTTGTTGAAATGGCCATGCTGGATAGTGCTTCCTCCCCGGTGCAGGACCATGTCACCCTGAGTCATCGTTCCTCCGTTCGATCCTGTCGTTGTTCTCCGGGATCAGGGTCGTGGTTTTATCGTAATCGGCGAGCAGTTTTGCAACACCGACTACCTTTGACTCATCAGCGCGATCAATGTTCAGCTGGAGCTTGCAGGCAACACAATCACCATTGCAAAAGATGCGATCATAATTTGCCGGCTCCTGGTACGTGCAGATCATTCCCTCGTAATTGCGGAGCACAACTTTGTGCACCGACCAGGTCATCAGGTAGTTGGGAAAGACCGGGATCTTGCCCCCGCCGCCCGGTGCATCGACCACGTACCGTGGAACGGCGAACCCGCTCGTATGACCGATCAGGTTCTCCATGATCTCGATGCCTTTTGATATAGGCGTGCGGAAGTGGCTGATGCCCTCTGAGAGATCGCACTGGTAAAGATAGTACGGGCGGACGCGGTTTTTCACGAGCTGGTGGACGAGCTCTTTCATGATCCGAGGGCAGTCGTTGATGCCCGCAAGGAGGACTGACTGGTTGCCGAGCGGGATGCCGGCATCAGCGAGTTTTGCGATGGCTGCCCGGGCTGATTCGGTCATCTCCTTGGGATGGTTGAACTGCATGTTGATCCAGAGCGGGTGATGCTTTTTTAAGACCGCGACAAGTTCATCCGTGATCCGGAATGGCAGGACGACTGGCACCCGTGTCCCGATGCGAATCACTTCAACATGCGGGATGGCACGGAGCTCGGTTAAGATCCAATCAAGATAATCGTCGCTGAGCATGAACGGATCTCCTCCGGATAGGAGGACATCCCGGATCTGCGGGTTGTTCCGGATGTAATCAATTCCGTCAAGGATTTTTGCCCGGTCCGGGATCGAATCCACGTCACCGACTTTACGTTTCCGGGTGCAGTGCCGGCAGTACATGGCGCAGGTATTGCTGACTAAAAAGAGGACCCGGTCCGGATAGCGGTGGGTGATGCAGTCGCACGGGCTGTCTTTGTCTTCTGCCAGCGGGTCTGCAAGCTCGTACGTTTCCACAATCAGTTCCTTGGGGGAAGGGAATGCCTGCCTGAAGATCGGATCGTTTTTGTAATCGTTCACATCGATGAGCGAGAGGTAGTAGGGAGTGATGCTGAGCGGGAACTTCTCGATCGTCTTTTTGAGTTGTAACTGCTCGTGAGGTGAAAATTTTATGCCGAGAATCTGCTGGAACGTATCGATATCCTTAACCCGGTGCCGGACCTGCCAGCGCCAGTCTTTCCAGTACTCCGGGGCATTCTCCGGCTCCTGCGCCTTCTGGAGCAGTGCCGGATCGCCACGGGTCTCTGCGCCCTGGATGTGTCCTTTTAAGATAGACACAAGGTCTTTTACGGTATTTTTCACCTGCCCGCTCAGGTGTAAGAACGAATACGTTTGTTCATCCGTTGGATCGTTCTGCCGGGCTCGTTGTGGTGCGTCAGAGGCTTTTGTCATATCTTAAAAGCCCCTTATAGCATCCAGAACTTTTTCGGCTCGAAGTCCGTCAGTGCGTGGCGGTAATCATCGAACCACCGGGCCACCGGGTTGCTCTTAAAGACCATGAACTTCCCGATGTTTGCAGAATCCGCAGCCTGATGGTACCGCATGAAAACGTGTTCAGCGGTCTTTCCCACCATCTCAATTTTGCCGGTCGCATGGGACATAACGAACCGTGCCCGTTTTGCAAGCCCGGAACACGCTTGCCAGGATTTCTGTAAGACTTCGTAGGACTGCTCGACCGGGACCTGGAAGAACTGGTTACCAGTCGTCGGTCGGCACTGGAAGACATAATACGGCGAGATGCCGGCAAAGGAGAGCTGGCGGAAGAGTGTGGTCAGGGTCTCGTGGTCATCATTGATCCCTTTCAGGATGGGGGTCTGGCTGACCACCATCACCCCGGCCTTACGGAGTGCTTCTGCTGCCTCTCTCGACACGTCGGTCAGTTCGCGGGGATGGTTGAAATGCGCCATCAGGTAGATGCGCTTCTCCGGCGTGCTATAGCGGGAGAGGATGTAGAGAAGGTTCTGGTCATTGAGAATCCGGTAGGGATTGTAGGCGAGCATCTTGCTGCCGATACGGATGATGTTGACATGCTCGATCTCACGAAGTTGTCGCAAGACTGATTCGAGCTGTCGGGTTTCGAGCGTGAGCGGGTCGCCTCCGGTCAACAGGACATTTGTTATCTCCTTGTGCTCACGGATATACTCGATATTATCAGAAACGTCTTTTACGGTCTCGCGTTCACAGGACATGAACAGGCGTTTCCGGAAACAGAAGCGGCAGATACCGCCGCAGACATCAGTGAGGAGTAAAAGGCCGGTCTGGTTATATTTGTGCTGCAGGCCGGGTTTTTTGGTATAATCTTTTTCACACGACGGATCAGCAGATCCCCCGGTGTTAAGTTCACGAGAATCGGGAATAACAATCCTTTTGATCGGATCATGCCCGTCTTTCCAGTCGATAAGCGAGAGATAATACTCGTTGGAGCGGAACGGGAACAGTTCGGTAACCGTCTCCATCATCTCCCTCGCTTTTGGGGCGAGCCCGACAAGGTTGTCGAGCTCTGAAATTGATGTAACGTACTTTGTATTCATTGCTTCACCTCGGTTCTGGGGTTGTGCTCTGCCCGTCAGAGGGCAGGGGTCGAGCGGTGCGAAAAATTTCCGGATTTAAGTATTAACAGAAATTGATTGTAACTAAGTGCACCACTCAGTAATCTTCCCTTTGGGGCTCACCCTTTAAACCCTTTATGTTTGTTTTCAATTTTTGCATGTCAGGAATGGTAAACGGGGGGTGAATAATGACACGACTGGGTAGCATGTTTTTAGTGCAGACCGGAAAACCCCGTAAATCTCCCCGATTTGGATCCAGTAAAAAATACACCTGATTATTGCCCCGAATGTCAGGAAGCGGACGGAAACGCCCTCGCCTATAGCCTGCCACGGGCCTTTAAACCGTGGCTTTTTTTGCCACATAGTTCACTCCATCCGGGCCTCCCGGTCCTTGCCGTAATGCAAATATGAGAACTTTTTTTTTGGCAGGGCGATTAAAAAAACAGGAGTATCCGTTAATGGCCTGGCTCCCCATGAAACCAGATGGTAATCTGCGAATAAAAATGTCCGCGTTCACGGGATTTGATCGTGAAAAAAGGTTACCGACACACAGTCTGCCGGAAGACAAAGGTTGATGAGCTTGCGCCGCTATTTAGTTTAGACACAATTCCGGCAATAATAGCATGACGGAATGGCCTGCGTGGGAAATTATAGTGCAGGAATCATACGGACGATGACAGAATTGTCATTGAAAAAACGGCATCGCAATAAGTGATATCCGTGCGGGGTCCCGATGATCCACGATCACGTGGTGAAGGCCCCAGATCCCTTTAACCGCTGCGGGTAATTACCCGGACGATTTGTTAAGGGAATTTCGCCGATATGTCGAGAAGGGGTAACCAAAGGACGTCCTCTTTGGAATAACATAGGGAAATTGAGCCGGCAGTTTATCCGGCTGATATGTGCAGTGTCACTAAAAAATACGGTGATACAATCCCAGATCAGGAAAAAAATTCCTGCCAAAAATACCCGGCAAAACAAAAATCCAGGAGACATAACACACAATGGAAATAGAAATTATTACCGTGGGCGGATACGACGAAGTCGGGCGGAACATGACTGCCGTTCGCTGCGGAAAGGAAATTGTCATCTTTGACATGGGGCTCCGCCTCGATCAGCTGATGATCCACGAAGACGTGGAAGTTGACGAGATGCATTCCCTTGACCTGATCAGTATCAAGGCGATCCCGGACGACACCGTGCTGCAAAAGGTTGAAGGTACCGTCAAGGCCATCGTATGTTCACACGGGCACCTGGACCATATCGGTGCCATCCCGAAACTTGCACACCGGTACAATGCGCCCATCATCGCAACCCCGTATGCAACTGAACTTATCCGCCAGCAGATCGCAGGAGAGAAGAAATTCGATGCCAAGAACAAGCTCTTCGCTCTCCCTGCCGGGCAGCGGTACACGCTTTCTCCAAACCTTATTCTGGAGTTTGTCCGCACACAGCATTCGATCATCGATACCGTGACACCTGTGCTTCACACCCCTCATGGTGCGATCGTCTATGCATGTGACTTCAAGTTCGACCGGTCACCGGTCATCGGCCAGCCTCCGGACTTTGCCCGCTTCCGACAGCTCGGCAAGGAAGGGGTGCTGGCTCTCATCGTGGAGAGCACGTATATCCACCGCCCGGGCCGGTGCCCCAGCGAGCGGATCGCACGCGATCTCGTGCGGGACGTTATCACCAGTTTCGAAGACGACAAGAATGCGATCGTAGTATCTACGTTCTCGTCCCACATCTCCCGGGTAAAGACCATTGCGGAATGCGCCCACGAGATCGGCAGGAAGCCGATCTTTCTCGGGCGATCTATGGAGAAATACTCCGTTACCGCAGAACAGATGAAACTGGTTTCATTCCCTGAGACGGCAAGCGTGTACGGGAACCGGAGAACCGTTGACCGGATGATGCGGCGAATGATGAAGGAGGGAAAGGAGCAGTTCCTGCCGATTGTCACCGGCCACCAGGGCGAGCCCGGATCGATCCTGACCCGGCTTGCACAAGGCGATACCCCGTATCAACTGGCTAAGGGTGACAAGGTACTCTTCTCAGCAAATATCATCCCAAACCCGATGAACATCGGGAACCGGTACGTAATCGAGCAGCAACTCAGGATGGCCGGTGCCCGCATATTTGACGATTTGCACGTGAGCGGCCACGCGTACCGTGAAGATCACTACGAGTTTCTCCAGATGCTCCAGCCCCGGCACATCATCCCTGCCCACGCAGACATGAAAATGACTGCCGGTTACGCAGACTTTGCCAGCGAGCTTGGGTATACGCTGGACAACGATGTGCACCTGATGAGAAACGGGCAGCGGCTCAAAATTACCTAAGACCCGGTGATTATCGCTGCGACCCGTACAGGGTTTTCCATCATCCCTCACCCGGGCAAATCTGCCGGCCCCATTATCCCGGGATTTTTCAACACGGGGCTTTCTCGCCAACCATGGGAAAGAACGCAAGAATTTTCAACGTACACCTGAATACTGTAGCATATTGCAAGAAGATCGCTCCCGTAAAAAAGATGGAGAAGTACATGTCACCCGCCAGGCACCATAACCAATCCCCGATGACAAAGGTACTCAACTCCCTTTCATCGGATCCCGGTATCGTTATCATTGCCGCTGTGGTTCTCCTTGCAGTCTACCTGGTCGATACCATTACTCCGCTGGGAGAACCGGTCTGGCTTCTCTATTTCATTCCTCTGGTCCTGTCATACTGGTCGGAGAGAATCTATGCAATTCCCACGGTCTGCATCGTTACCATTCTCTTCCTGGTTGGCGGTTTTCTTGTCTCCCCACAGGGAATTGCAGTATCCCAGGCAATTCTTTTGCGATTTACTTTTTTCCTTGTCTTCATCAGCGCATCGATTATCCTCTGGACGTTCCGCCGGCGCCAACTTCTCTGAGAACGGATATGAAGGCACGGTTTTAATCTCTTTTAATAAGGCTGAATTGATCGGTCAGAACAACGTTTTACAGTCGTGATTTACTTTTAAAAAAAAGTAATCAGATTTTCATTGTCAGAATTTTCAATACTAAAAGCATTACTCACCCTTCTTAATCACCGCAACAATAAAAAACGCCAGAAGCGACAGTCCGTTCCAGTAAACCTATTTGTCGGATGAATTCGACAAAACGCCAGACAATTTAAAAAAAAAAGACGGATGGTGGAAAACCGGTGGAGAAGAACGGCCGGTAAGCTCCTTTCTAAAAACAATTGAAGGGTTAAAAAAAGTTATACTACTCAATGTCGCCAGTCGTGTAGAAACTAAAGAAGAGATCGACAAAAGCGTTGAAGAGAAATCGGAACTGATTGAAGCACTCCGGCAGGACCTTGCCAATGCCGGTATTTCAGCAATCTCAAGGGTCTTTGTCGGAGATCCGACAGAAATGATACTGTCCGAAGCAGAAGACGATGATGTGTCCCTTATTGCAATGAATGCTCATGGCACCGACTGGCTGCGCACGCTGATCCTGGGAAGCACAACTTTTACTGTAACCCGCAGGGCGAAAAAACCGGTTCTGGTCCTGCGGACTGGTCAAAAAACCAGAAGAGAAGAATAAAGGAACTGCCATCTTTCAGTGGCTCATCTGCATATTACCCTCATAAGGTTGATGATGGCAAAAATTCCGATAATAAATATTGCATCTCTACCCGTCCGGAGCCACGTATTCAGGTAGCGAGACCCGAAAATATTCGTGGCATCGGGTATCCCGACGCCAGAAATGAGGTGCACACCGATGGTGATGACCAGAGTTCCATGGATACTATCCGGTGTCTTGATACTGGTATAATACGTTCATCATTTTCCTGCAATTATCGTTTACTCCATGACCGGCACCAGTTTTCCTTTCAGTTTTTCCTCAATACCGAGCTGCATCATTTCGATCACGTTGTTGACAACGTCCCGGTATGGCAGACCATCAGCTCATCGTTCCTGACCCGGTCCTTCTCTTTTTTTTCTCTCATGTTTGAGGGTGGTTCTCCTTGTACTCCAGCCATTTGATCGCCTCGACAATCACGAATGCCGCAAACGAGAGCAGGGCAACATACCCCCAGTGTTCGAAGGCCAGCGGAACTATACCGAAGATTTGCGGGACTGCATAAATGGCAACCAACTGTAGCATAATACCAATCCCGATCCCGTAGAGAATATACGGGTTGATCGAGATGCTCTTTCGTATGTCCCGCAGGAACGGTTCGTGCTCCTGCTGGGCCTGGAGCCCGTTGCACCACTGGAAACAGACAAAGGATGTAAACATAATCGAGACCGCAAGCTCATACGGGTATTGCCCGAGGAGATACCAGAACAGGACCGCTCCAAGGCCCCCCATGACCAGTCCAAACGTCATGATACGGCGCATCTGCCTGCCATCAAAAAATTGTTTTGCTGGATTCTTGGGGGGACGTTTCATGACATCCCCCTCCTCCTTTATGAAAGGAAATGTCTTGTCCTGCACCCCATCTGTAACCAGGTTGATCCAGAGGATCTGGATCGGCAGGAGCGGAAGGGGCAGCCCGATAAAAACTGTTGTGCTGATGAGCACAATCTCAGATATCGATGTTGAAACCAGGTAGTAGATCACCTTTCTTATGTTGTCAACGATCACCCGGGCGTTCCGGATTGCGTCTACGATAACGGACAGGTTGTTGTCCACGATCACCATCTTGGCCGCGCTCTTGGCAGCTTCAGAGCCCGAGCCCATGGCAATGCCGAGGTCTGCGGCACGGAGCGCCGGTACATCGTTTACCCCGTCACCGGTTACCGTGACAATCTCCCCGTGTGCCTGCAATACCTTCACGATCCGGTGCTTGTGTTCGGGAAGGATCCGGGCCAGTACGGTGGTCTTTTCCAATGCCGCTGCCAGGGCATCATCGCTCATGGTCACGAGCTCCGGCCCGGTGAGGAGCCCGTCGCCCTCCTTCCAGATATGGACGGAACGGGCAACCTCCCGGGCCGTCAGCGGGTGGTCGCCGGTGATCATCAGGACGCGGATGCCAGCCTTCTGCGCAATACGCACAGCCTCTGCTGCACTCTCCTTGGGGGGATCGATGAACCCGACAATGCCGACAATCGTAAATCTCCATTCAGCGGGGTCCTCAGAAAGCCACTGCCCGGCACCGAATGCCAGCACCCGGAGCCCTCGTCCGGCCATCGTATCGATCTGGAGTTCGAGATCGTTAAGTGTGCTGGCATTATCGGCAAATTTTTTGAGTTCTTCGTATGCGCCCTTGACATAGAACCGCTTCTCGTTGCCCACGATATTTGCTGTAGCCATGAGCCGCCGGGTGGTATCGAACGGGAATACCCAGCTCCGGGGATTGCGTTTTCGCACCGTATCGTAATTACCGACCCATGTTGCCAGCGCAACATCAATGGGATCGCCAGTCGTGCCCCGTGCCTCGTTGCAGAGGGCTGCTGTCATTTCGAGCGCCTCGCGGTCAAGTGCATAGACATCGTGAACGGTTAAGAGACCCTCCGTGATTGTCCCGGTCTTGTCTGAAGCAATGACCGTTGCGCTTCCAAGGGTCTCAACTGCCGGGAGGTAGCGCACCAGGGTCTTTCTTTTCGAGAGTGCGAGTGCCCCGACCACCATGATGATCGTAACGACAATGGGCAGGCCCTCTGGCACCGCAGAGACCATCTGGGCAACCAGAAGATACGCGATCTCTCCGGGTGGCCGGCCCTGCAGGAACGCCACGATCCCGACAAGTGTGAAGATACCGATGAGGAGAAGGATATACCGTTTTGAAAAATGAGCGATCGCTTTTGTAAACGGGCTGTCAGGAGACCGCTCCTGCGCGAGCGCGGCAATACCCGCAAAATAAGTTTTCTTGCCAGTAGCCACTACGTAGCCTTTCCCGTATCCGCGTACAACCGATGTTCCCGAGAGCAGGCTGTTTTTAAGCTCATAAGGGGGCGCGTCTTTTGCCACTACAGCAGTATGATCCTTAAGAACCGGCAGCGATTCCCCTGTAAGTGAGGATTCATCGACCGTGAGTGCCGATGTCTCATAAAGCCTTATGTCGGCAGTGACAATATCTCCTTCAGTGAGAGAAACACTGTCACCAGGGACCAGTTCTTCAGATGGGATGATGCGTTCGGTGCCATTGCGGATGACTTTGACCTTGCTGCCGGTCAGTTTTTTGAGCGCGTCAAGCGATGCTTCGGCTTTTACCTCCTGCCAGAACCCGATGATGCTGTTGACCCCGATGATGATGAGTATGATAAAAAAGTCCTTGACATCAGACACGAGAAGCGAGATGATAGCAGCTGCGATGAGGATATAGACAAGGATGCTTTTGAACTGGCGCAGGAAGATGACAAACCGGCTGGTCTTTTCTTCTTTGAGGGTATTCTTTCCAAACGTCCTGATCCGGACCTGTACTTCAGCGTCCGAAAGGCCGTCCGGCCCGGTTGCGAGCAGGTTTTTGACTTCTTCGTAAGAAAGCGCCTGGGGGGCTTTGGGAAGATCCATAGAGTCTCAATTTAACCTGTATTGCCGGGTATAAAGCATTTCCCGCACAAGCATGATCTGATGAGGCGAGTGGATTTTCGGATCTCCTGTCTTGTTGCTGCCTTCTTCTCAATATTGACGGGTATACGGGGAAAAATATTGCCGGAATGGGTTTTATCCGGGGCGAACCGGTCAAGATAATGACGGTACTGGGCAGTTGCTGTTTCCCAGAGCAGGTTCTTCTGCTCTCACATCGCCTCGTTAACCGGATCGCTTATTGTCGGGAAATTGTTAAAAAAGCGTTTTTAATGTCCATTGTGCAGGGAACGCTGCCCAACCATGTGTTGCATCTCCTTAATATTTCCATTACCGCACTCAATATTAAAAACCGATCATCGCCTGCCGGACCTACGCCACGGAAAATTAACCTGCAAAATGGTATAATCTTCTCGTTCTGGCAATCTGGCGGGGTAAAAAGTGCTGACCGGTCTTAGCGGCGAGACCCGGATTGAAACCGGGGATAGTGCGATCATCTCTGCAACACCGTAAGATAGTGCAAAAGATGCTGGCTTGTTTACCGGGCAAAAAACCGATTGAGAATTTCTCCTTTTACCCTGCACCTTTTTTTTAAAAGATATACCGGATGACGCAAGACATGCTGTATAACCCCTGATCAGTGATGTGAACCGGGATATTTATGCTTAAAGCCCTGTTGAGATCTCCGGATCTAAGAAATCCCTTTATTGGGAAAGAATCCTCAATGGACGAGATGAATTCTCTTATACGGGAGGGGATTGCTCCGGAATTTCCTCGGGATGTAATAGCAGGGACAACCTATTTATGGCATCCGGCACACCGATCACGATCAACTCGTCTTCTGGTTTGAGATCCATTTCTCCGGAAGGGTTGACAAAAACCTCCCCGTTTCTCCGTATCGCAAGAATTGAAACTGCATATTCTTTCCGGACATTGATAGCAGAAAGGTTCTTTCCGATAACTGACGATTCAGGGGACACTTTGAGGGCAGTAACATCCGCATCAGGGATATTGAGTTTGAGATTTGATATGTCAGCAGAAGGTTCAGAATGACTCCGCAATACCTTGTACGTATCCAAACGGATATCCCTGATAAACTGTTCTATCGTTCCTTTTGGGATCAGGTATTTTTTCAGTACCCGTGAAAAGATCTCAACGGAGGTTTCGAACTCTTCTGGTATCACATCGTCTGCTCCCAGTTCGCGGAGAACTTTTACTTCAGGGACAAACTGGGTGCGGACTATCAGGTGCAGATTCGGATTCATCGAGCGGGCAATCCGGGTAATCGCCCGTGTCGAGAACGGGTCGTTGATGGCAATTACCATGATACGGGCTTGTTCGATACCCGCATGGGACAGGATCGATTCATTGGTGGCATCGCCAAAAAATATCGGTTCACCTTTCTTTTGTTCCTGGTCAACAGTATCCGGGTTCATGTCAATGATCATATAGGGGATCTTACCGATCGCGGCCACCTTTGCAAGATGCCTGCCATTGAGCCCATATCCGACAATGATCACGTGATCTGAAAGAGGCAGTTTTTCATTTTTCCCTTCATTCTGGGGGCTGCACCCTGCCTTTAACCGGTCTCCAAGGGGCAGCCGGCAGATCCGATCGGCTATCTGCGGACCGGCATTAATGATGAACGGCGTCAGAGCCATTGTAATCACAGCCACAGCTAGGAAGAACTGGTCAGTAGTCTCGGTAAAAAATCCATACTCCTTCCCGGGAACCGAAAGCACGAACGCAAATTCCCCGATATTACAGAGTGCGAGGCCGGCAAGTAATGATGTTCGCAGGGACTGGCCGATAAGCAGCGTGCTTCCAGCAGCAATGACTGCCTTGAGGAAGAGGATGCCGATTACGAGAATAATAATCATGACAGGATTTTGCATTACGAACCAGAAGTTGAGCAACATGCCCACGGAAATGAAAAAGAAACTTGTGAAGATATCCCGGAAAGGGATGATACTTGCAAACGCCTGGTGGAAATAATCAGACTCCGAGAGCGTAAGACCGGCAAGGAACGCACCCAGTGCCAGAGACAGACCAAGACTTGAAGATATGTAGGTAATGACAAAGCAGATCAGGATGATACTCAGCAGAAAAATTTCAGAGTTCCGCATAACGGCAACATGGGTCATTATTTTTGGGAGAACCCAGACTGCCATGGCAAGAACGACGACAAGAAGAAGAACGAGTGTGACTCCAAGATTGAGCATCGCCCCGGTGAGATCGGCTTCACGTCCGGCAAGGATGGGAAGGGCAATGAGCATGGGAACGGTCATGATGTCCTGGTAGAGCGATATCCCTAATGTAGACCGTGCATACGGGGTGTTGACTTCAGCGCGTTCCTGGAATATTTTTAAGGTGATCGTAGTACTGCTATGGCAGATCAGAAACCCGAAAAACAGTGCAATGCCAGCTGGGGTTCCAAAGAAGTACATGATTGCATAGACAGCAAGGATAGTCAGGACGACTTGCATTGTCCCGGCGATAAGCACGATCTTTTTCATCTCAAACAAGGTCTTGAACGAGAATTGCATCCCGATGGTAAACAGCAAAAAAATGATGCCGATCTCTGCAAGTACTTCGACCATCTGGGCATCCTTGACAAGTCCGAGACCATAGGGTCCGACAACAACACCAGTGAGAAGGAAACCAACTACCCCGGGGATCTTTAAGCGGGTGCCAATGGTAATTACAAGTATGGCAAGGGCAAGAACGATGACGATGTCAAGGATGTACGTAGCGATCATTAAGGGTGCCTCTTACAGGAGATCACGTGTTCATCATCATGCTGGACAGGTGCGTGAATCCGGGCGAACACTAGGAATGGCATGTCCTGCTTTATGAATCACATGTATTTTAATCGACAATGGTGTCATGCAAAAGAATTGCAAGTGTCAGGATATCGATAACAACAATTGCACTCAGCACGATCGCAGCCATCATAACTCCTTTCGTTTTGCAAAATGAAATAGATCATGGAGAGAAGAATTGTAATGAAGAATATTATTACGGCTACCAGGGTGATTATCGCTGGCATGATTGAACTTATTCCCCTATGATGGTAAAATTTTCTCTCCCAATCTGATAACCGGCAATTAAAAAAAATGGTGGTATGGGGGGTTGGACGAGTAATTTTCTTACAGGCACACGTTTTCTCTTGCACGTTAATACCGATTCCTCTCATGTGCATATTCGTCTTGAGACCCGGTTATAGGTTGCAATGACATCCCCTTTGTCGAACCGGTAAACATCCTTGTCGAGCGATTCACCGGTCGTTTTATCCCAGAGTCGCATTGAATCCATACTGATCTCATCCCCGACATAGATCGTTTTTCCCCCTCTGCCGAACTCCAGTTTGAAGTCAACAAGGGTAATATCCAGTTCAGCAAGGAACCGTACAAGATGGCTGTTGACTTCAAGGGCGATTTTTTTAATCTTTTTGAGTTCTGCGGGAGTTGCAAGCCCGAGCGCCCCAATGATTTCATCGTTAAGCATGGGATCATGGCGTGAATCGTCTTTGTAATCGATCACGACAATTGGCGGGTTGAGTTTTGTCCCTTCTTTGAAAGGGTAATTGCGAACCAGTGACCCAGCTGCAAAATTTCTGACAATAACTTCAAGGGGTATCATCTGAAGGTCACGCACCACCATCCTTTTTTCATCCAGCATCTTCACGAAATGGGTTTTAACCCCATATTTTTCAAGATACTCGAAGAAAAACGCGGAGACCTCTGCATTGAAACGTCCTTTGTCTGCCAGTACGTCCTTTTTACCGCCATCAAAAGCAGTAATATCATCACGGAACTCTATGATTAATTGTCCCGGTGTATCCGTTCTGTACACTGATTTTACCTTGCCGGATTGCAGTAGTTTTTGCTGTTTCATGTTACTCTCTCTTCGTGGAAACATTGGTATGTTATATTGTATTTTCACCTTGGATCTTCAATTATGCCCCAGGTTTCGATAGCCTGCTGGAGTTCACGGCTCTTGTATTTGCGGGGCGCAACGCCTTTGATAACGGCATCAAGCATGTCGCGTGCTGCTTTTGCGCCAGATACCGTACCTTGAGGATGACCGTGAATTCCTCCACCCATCTGGATGATTACATCATTCCCAAACGCTTTTACAATGTACGGCAGGTGTCCCGGGTGGAGACCCCCGGATGCCACGGGAAAGACGGTTTTTTTCCCGTACCATTTCTGTCCCACGGCAAAATCATCGGCGGGGACATCTTCGCTGACCAGTGCGTCCCTGCTGCGGAGCACGGACTGCGGGCCGGCATCGACCATTTTGCCTACCATGGATCCGATATGCAGCTGGTCAAGACCGCACAGCCGAAGGAACTTGGAGAGGACCAGCATCGAGATCCCGTGCTTCTCGTTCCGCGTGTATGCAGCATGCATTGCCCGGTGGGCGTGCAGCACCAGCCCGAGATCCTCGTTGTGTTCCCGCAGGGTCTGGAGTGTCGGCCATCCGACAATGCACACATCGATCATGACATATTCTCCTCCCTGTTCCTGCACGTACTCGGCTCTTTTTATGATCTCGTCCGTTGTTGCGGCAGTCACGTTGGCCATGTACATCTTGCGCTCACCGGTCTTTTGTTCGGCCCGGTCCCGTTTTTTTAATGTCTCTTTTACCCTCTTGTAGAACGGGTTGAACTTCTGGCCCGTGAGATTTTCATCATCCTTGACAATGTCCACGCCGCCAACCCACGCATCGTACGCCTGATCTGCGTGATCCCTGGTGTTTAACCCCATCTTTGGTTTTATGATTGTTCCAATGAGGGGGCGATCCGTAACATTCACCAGTTTCCTGATCCCTTTAATCCCGAATTCAGGTCCTTTATGTGCTTTGACAATCTCTTTTGGCAGCCTGACATCCATCAGGCGCAGGTTGTTTACGCACTTCATCCCGAAAATATTACCGGCAATCGATGCGAGAATACACGAAATGTCATAAGGATCATACGCTTCGACCGGATATGCAGTATCGACAATTCCGGTCTTTTCATCAATCCTGAAGACCTTTGCAGCAAGCCGCTGGGTATATTTTTTTGCCGTTTTGATCTCGGTCCAGGTTCCAATCGAACTTTCCGTTACGGTATTCTCTGCCGCTTCATCCAGTGACATGCCTTCTGCCGGCTCGATATACCACCGGCAGATGAGATCACTTTTTTTGGGCTCGTAGTCGAGCCGCAAGTACAGCGATTCTTTGGTCATAACCACTTCCAATTGAACTGTCCGGATGCACTCACCATCTCAGAGTTCATAATTATATCGTTGACCTGAGGTGATACATATTGATATCTATGAAAAACAGAGGTTTTATGTTTTTTTTTAAAGAATTATTTATTCGCATAGTTTTATTCTTATAATAAAACCAAATCTCTGTGAAATATATTACACCAAAGTTACGAAAAAATTGATAAACCGGGCCCCAACTGCAGCAACTTCATTCACTTTTTTAATCTAAAAAATTTTTGGGATATGTCTTACGGGTGCCAAATGCACCATTTTCTGAAACGATCACCATAAACTTATCAGGACTTTCTGCTGGAACATAAGGGCAGCAACGCACAGGAGAAGGATACTGAATATCTTCTTGATCTGGGCCTCTTTAATACGGGGGGCGATCTGGGTCCCGATGAATGCGCCTAATGCAGCCCCGGCTCCATATATTGCAACAAAGGGCCACGCGATCTGGCCGAACGCAGCATTCGCTGTAGCCCCGGTTAATGCGACGATGATGATCGTAAACATTGATGTGGCAATGGCGTAATGCATGGGGATACCTGCTGTGGCGAGAGCCGGCACGAAGACCGCTCCACCGCTTGTTCCTGTTACCCCACTGAGGAGACCTCCAACTGCGCCCCAGAAAATAAGGTGGGAATACCAGATACGGCTGACTGGCTGAGTGCCCTGTTGTGGCACGCTCGCCGACAGCACAAAAGAAGGCCCAAACCGTATTTCTGTTAGGAACCGGAACCACGGAAAAAGCATCTCGAGCGAGATCAGGGTGAGCATGAGACAGAATATGGTTACCAGGATCCGGGCATCGACGAGCGTGGTGAGGTAGGAACCTGCCATGGAGGTGAGCATGCTGGGAATGATAAGGATCAGTGCCACTTTTAAGAGGATCAATCCCTGCTTCCGGTACCAGAATGAGGCTGATATTGATGAAAAGACCATGATCGCAAGGCTCGTGCCAATTGCTGTCTTTGTATCAAGGCCGAAGATGAGGGTGAGGGTGGGGACAAACAGAAAACCTCCCCCAAGCCCGATGATGGCAGCAATAATGCCAATCCCAATCGATATCAGAAATGCAGTGAAATATTCAATCACGGGAGGTTCCTTCCGTGTATATGTGTTAAGGGTGTCATTTTGAAGAGTGCAGAGAGGATTAACCTGACTCAATTTATGATTTAAGATCCTTTTCTTTACCGGGTATTTTTTAACGTGACTGAAAAATTGTTTACGGGGTCTTTTTTGTCAACCGGTAATTTTTCAGATATGATAATCATTGAACTCCCCGCAGAATCTCGCAGCATTAAAGTGGTTTGATCCAGGTAAAACCTGTTAAAGTTCTGGTAAGAGTTCCACTTGGATATCAGCCATTTTTCTGCTGCAGGTACGTGTTCACCGCCGCTGTGATCGCGGCGACTTTTTTCCCCTGGTCAAACGACCCTGCAAGAGTCTGCATCCGGGCCTCCTCATCACGTGTATAGCGTTCGAGAGTGTCAAAGATATGTTCTTCCTCAAGGAAATGGGTATGAGTATTGCCATCTATATACTGCTGGTTGTTCATGATCGCATAGTGAAGTGGAAGGGTGGTCTTTACTCCGAGGATAATATACTCTGAGATGGCCCGGCGCATCCGCTTGATTGCGTCATAACGGGTGCGATCCCATGCACACAATTTCGAGATCATGGAGTCGTAAACCGGGGATATGGTATAGCCCATATGGATACCGCTGTCGATCCTGATGCCCGGTCCGCCCGGAGAGCGGTACCGCACGATCTTACCGGGGTCTGCTGCGAAGTTGTTGAGGGGATCTTCGGCATTGATCCGGCATTCGATGGCATGCCCCCGGATAGAGAGGTCCTTTTGTTCAAAGGAAAGGGGCTCACCTGCGGCAATCGCCAGTTGTTGTTTTACAATGTCCACGCCAGTGATGAACTCCGTGATCGTATGTTCAACCTGGAGGCGGGTGTTCATCTCCATAAAGTAATAGTTCCCGTTGCTGTAGAGAAACTCGACAGTTCCTGCGTTGGTGTAGTCCGATGCCTTTGCTACCCTGATGGCGGAATCTGCCATGCGTTCGCGCAGATCGGGGGTCATGATTGTGCAGGGTGCTTCTTCTACCAGTTTCTGATGCCGGCGCTGGATAGAGCACTCGCGCTCGAAGAGGTGGACTGCATTGCCATGCTCATCAGCAAAGATCTGGAACTCGATATGCCGGGGTTTGACGAGATATTTCTCGATAAAGACCGTGGCATCGCCAAAAGCAGACTGGGCAATCCGCATGCTTGCGGAGATCGCCTCTTCCATCCCTTTCTCATCATTGACGATTTGCATCCCGATACCGCCGCCACCGGCACTCGCCTTGACGATGACCGGGTACCCGATAACGGACGCAATCTTCTTTGCCTCTTCAGGATCTTTGATGCCACCTTCAGTACCCGGAATGACCGGCACCCCACTCTCTCTCATTATCTGCTTACTGCCGATCTTGGACCCCATTGCCTTGATGGTCTTCCAGCGCGGTCCGACAAAGGTCACGTTCTCGTCCAGGCAGAGTTTTGCAAATTTATAATTCTCTGCAAGGAACCCGTACCCCGGATGCACGGCCTCTGCACCGCTTTTCCTGGCGATATCGATGATTCGCTCCATGTTGAGGTAGCTCTTCGATGGGTGGGCTTCTCCGACATGGAACGCCTCGTCAGCATATTTTACATGGAGTGCGTTCTTGTCAGCAGTAGAATAGATGGCAACCGTTTCGATATCGAGCTCGCGACAGGCTCGCATCACCCGTATGGCAATCTCACCCCGGTTGGCAATCAGGAGTTTTTCAAAATATTTCATTTCATCTCCAGCATCATATCACCATTCCGGACCGCATTACCGGTATCGACAAAGATTTTGATGACTTTGTCATCCATTGACTGTGGAATGGGTTTCCCATCTTCATTGATTTGAGAACAAGCAGGGTCTCTCTTTTCTTCACAATCCCTCCGGCACGGTCCGGCAGCAAATGCCAATTCACGATTCATACAGTTCTCCCTGACTATCCGCATCATATAAATGTCCGGATGGAACGCATTCCGATGATTTTTGATTTTTCTCATCTGCAAACAGGTTCATTGTTTTATTCATTTCCCAGAGTAATCCCATACGCTTGATATGTATCTGAGTACTTCCATGGTCAGATATCAGGAGTTTTTCTATTTCGCTCATATAGACCCTGAACGAATGTTATTCACAAATACGATGAAATCGGTGAACGCTGAAACGTAAACACGACCAGCAGCAATATTTTTCTCACGATAATCTCTCTTTTTCATAACATCATCGAATCGTTGTCGCATTTCTCCAGTGGGTGTATCAGGTATAATCGTGCCTATCTCTTCGAAATTTCCGTTCTCAAAGGCTCTCTCTACAAGAGATATTGTCATTTTTTCTTCCGGGTTTTTTTTGGAAATATCCAGATTACGGGGCCCGAAATATCCGGAATGCAAGTGATTGACTGTCGTGAAATACCAGTCAACAATATGAGTATGCGCATTCTTTTGGGTGTAGCGTTCATAGTATGCTTTTTCCAAAAGATTTTTCAGCTTGTTCTCCGATGCTTCCGGGATCCAGATCAGGATATAATGGGCTTCTCCGGTCTCAAGAGCCCTCATTGCCGCACTCATTACGGGACCGTTGTGTAAATTAATGTGCGATATCATTGCACCACCACCAGAACATCACCGTTCTGTACCGTATCTCCGGTATCAACAAAGATCTCAGTGACTTTCCCATCAACGGGACTGTGGATCGGGTTTTCCATCTTCATTGCTTCAAGAACCAGCAGGGTATCGCCCTTCTTTACGGCAGCATTCCTGCTGATCATGACTTTGAGCACCATACCCTGCATGTTGCTCTTAATGCCCCCGGTAACATCTCCTTGTGGGATCTTTTGTGGTGTGATTCCCGCCACTACAACTTTGCTCCCGCCAACAGATACGATGCGGACCGAGAAGACCTCCCCATCCACCTCCACCTCCATCTGATCCGAAATCCCTCCCGACTGACTGGGAAGGGATTCTTTTTTCGGCAGCTCTTCGGCTTTTTTCTCCCCCTTGAGGAATGCAGGGGCAATGGCCGGGTAGAGGATATACGTGAGCACATCCTCCTCTTTTTTTATCAGCCCGGCCTTCTCTGCATTACCTCTCATTTTTTCATACGCGGGTTCGAGCAGGTCTGCCGGGCGGACGGTAACCACCGGATCATTACCGATGATCAGGTTCCGGATCTCTTCGTCGACCAACGCAGGGGGTTTCCCGTAGAGCCCATGGACATAGTCCCTGACCTCCTGTGTCACCGTTCGGTATCGTTCTCCACCAGCTAAGACATTGAGAACTGCCTGTGTGCCGACAATCTGGCTGGTGGGAGTGACAAGCGGAGGGTATCCGAGTTCTTTACGAACCCTTGGAATTTCTGCAAGCACTTCATCCATCCGGTTGAGGGCATTTTGTTCCGCCAACTGGGATACAAGATTTGAGATCATTCCTCCGGGAAGCTGGTAGATGAGGACATCGCTGTCAACACGTTCTGATATCGGGTTAATAAGACCGGCATATTTTTTTCGGATATTCATGCAGGTATTACGGACCGCACGAAGTTTAATCAGGTCGATGCCGGTATCGCCCGGCGTGCCCATGAGTGATGCAACAATACTTTCTGTCGGCGGTTGGGATGTACCCATTGAGAACGGCGACATTGCGGTATCAAGAATATCAACACCGGCATCGATCGCAGCCTGGTAACTCAGGGGAGCAATCCCGCTCGTGCAATGGCTGTGCAGGCTGATCTTTACATCTACTGCTTTTTTAATGCCGGTAATCAGATCCTGTGTGGCGTTTGGCATGATGAGCCCGGCCATATCCTTGATGCAGATGGAATCACAATCGTGCGAGTAGAGTTCCCCTGCCATCTCGATGAATGTTTTTGTGTTGTGTACCGGGCTCGTTGTGTAGGATATGGTGCCCTGTAGGTGGGCGCCGACATTTTTTATCTGTTTCATCGACTGCGTCATGTTGCGGATATCATTCAGGGCGTCAAAGACCCGGAATATATCCACACCACTGTTATGAGCCGTTGTAACGAATTTGTCGACAACGTCGTCCGGGTAATGACGGTACCCGACAAGGTTCTGTCCACGGAGGAGCATCTGGATAGGTGTCTGTTTCAGCTCGGCCTTGAGGGATCGGAGACGATCCCAGGGATCGTCATTTAAGAATCGTATGCAGGTATCGAAAGTGGCGCCTCCCCATGCTTCAACAGAAAAAAAACCACATGTGTCAAGTTCCCGTGCAAGGGGGAGCATATCCTCTGTACGGAGTCGGGTTGCCATGAGTGACTGGTGAGCATCGCGGAGTGTTGTATCCGTGATGCTGATTTTGTGAGGATGTTTAGTGTACACAGGTCAACCTCTTTGGGACATTCAGAAATTCGATCGGTTGAACCACACATAAATCATCGCGGGTCTCATTGCTCTTTCGAGTCCATTGCTGAAACGCGACTGTACATGCGTTTTTGAGTGGAGAACCCGATCTTAAAAAAGAATGAACTGGTGCCGTAATGACACCAGTGCTTACCATTGGTGCACCCTGTCCAGCTCACTGCCGATGAAGATGCGCAACGCACTATCTTCTTCAGTATCTGCATGCCGTTCATTCAGTTCCCGAATCGCGCCAAAACTTCTGATGGTGGCCAGCGCAGCAGCGGCCCGCTGCCGGGTTTCCGGCAGTTCTTCCTTATCCCTGAGGCGGTCGATAAGGACACTTACTGCCCGACCACTTCTTAGGCTTTGCAATCCTTCAATTGCACGAAGCCGGATCTCCGGGTTCTGGTCCTGGCAGCAGTCAATTAAAGACCTGACTGCACGGGGATCTTTGCTGTTTCCGAGGGCTGTGATTGCCCAGATCCGCACTTTTGAACTCCTGCTTTCCATTGTTTTTTCGATGAGACAGTATATCCCATCCGTTTTTGGGAGGGCACTATCCCATTCATCAGCCATTTTATCCGAAATCATTCCCATAATGCACCTGAAATTTTAGTCAGAACCCTCTTGCAGGTTCTGTCATTTGACGATACAAAATTTCCAGATTATTATCTACTGAAGAAAAGCTGCCGCTTAGTCATTGCGACATGTACCCGCCCAGGTCTGATTGTGCCGGGATCCAAAAGATGGTACATCATAACTTAATATTCCCCGCTATTATTAATAATTAATCATGTTAAATCCATTTTCTGTCGGACGGGTCTAGAATGTGGCTAATGATTGGGCGGGAATTATTATGACAAGGGACGCTCATAGTAAACGTTACTGTTTTTTGGATTGATCCCAAGAAAATTACGGTTTCTTCTCCTCCAGCACCATGGAAAATTCCGTTCCCCTGCTGCGGTCAAGTCCGATATTACCCTTCATCTGTTCCACAAGAGAAAAAACCATCCGTAATCCCAGTGATTTTGTATCGCGCCAGTTCAGATCCTTTGGAATGCCAATTCCGGTGTCCCGGAAGAGCATAGAGAGTGTATGATTCTTTTTCCGGACTTTGATGAATATCTCACCATTGTTTTTACTGGGAAATGCATGTTTAAGAGAATTAGACATCAGTTCATTGACAATAAGGCCGACAGGTATTGCCGAGTTGACATTTAAAAAAATTTCAGGGATATCGGTCTGTAAAGAGATTCTCTGTTCTTTGATCCCGTAAAACTCAAACAGGTTTTTTGCCAGAGTATTGACATACGTATCGAGATCAATGTTGGTAATTTCGGGAGACTGATACAGTATTTCATGGACAAGTGCCATAGCTCTTATCCTGTTCTGGCTTTCATGAAGTGCTTTTAAGACCTTTTCGTCCCGTATATATTTGGACTGAAGATCCAGCAGTCTATGAACCGCCCGCAGGTTGTTCTTGACACGGTTCTGGATCTCACTGAGCAGAATTTCTTTTTGTTCCTGTAATTCATGGAGATCTTTTTCAGCAGCAAGGCGCAGGGTCCGCTCACTTGTCAACAACTGACCGGGATCAGGAAGCCCGGAGATCCCCCCGCTAATTACAATCTCCTGATTCCTGCCGATTTTTTTGAGAGGTCCGGAGGCGATTTTCAGAGCTATACAGTTTTTTAGAAGCTGCACAATACCATTGAGGAAAGAATTTTCTTCTGCAAGGAATGGTTCTTTTGTCCGGTCTGCCCATTCCCCGGTGTATGAGACCTCAACAGTGCCCACGCACTCGCCATTTAGTATTATAGGAGCGTTCTGGTTCCAGACGGATTTCTTAAAGCCGGTTGTTGTGTACTCTTTTTCCAGGTAGACAACCCTGACGTTGGTGTACTCAGGATGGTTGTACCCTGATGGCAGGAGATCGACACAGTCCTGAAGCATCGCATCTAAAGGAACACCGGGTTTATTGATGGCTTCAGCAAAACGGTACAGGCAGTTCAGTTCCTTGACCCGCTCTTCCAGAACTATTGTTTGTTTATGGATGCTTACTATCGTTTTTTGCTTTTCAACTGCTATCTTAATTTTTTGTGCGAGTTCGGCAAACATTGGGAGAGGATTTCCACCTTTCTGAAGGTAAAAATCAGCCCCGTTATTAATGGCTTCGATAACTACCTCTTCACACCCCCTGCCGGTGAAGAGAATGAACGGAATCGATCCAAAGCGTGATCGCACATGAGTAAGGAACTGGATCCCGTTCATGCCAGGCATCTGGTAATCAGAGATGATTGCATCAAATCTTCCCTGTTCAAGTGACCGGATTGCATCCGGTGCGCACTGTGCCGTAGTTACAGAAAAAAAACCGGACCGCTCGAGTAACAATTTGCCGATGTCCAGGAGATCTGGTCCGTCATCGACATAAATTACTGACATCAGTAAAACCATTTCAATCAGTTGTCACATGGCATTTTGCTCAATGGGTATAAAACATGGCACTATATAATCCCTTATGTCCATCCCGGTAAAAAACCACGGAAATTTTCAGAACTATATTAAAGAAATCCACCGGAACTTACCGTTTACCCGTTTTCCTGTCATCATCTGCGACTTCTTGCAGATTCTGGCCCAGACGGCACTGCAAAGCATTATTGTCGGACTGAATATCAATGTCATTCATGGGGAACCGCAGAAGATTCCTGATTCCGCCGGCAGTTGAGAAGTTCCGCATGTCCCTACCATAGGCAATAAGGGAGGGGATGAAGATTGGCTCATCAACTTCTCCCTGTTCCTGAACATACGAGAGACGGTGGATAGAATACAGACCGATCAGGAATGCAAAGACAAAGAAAAAATCCCAGTGCTGGAGATGGAGGGTCGGGATAGTGATCTGGAGGTTAGGACTCCGCCAGGTCAGGTTCCAAGATAATTCGCATTCGGCAAGGTGATCGACAAAATATCCCCCGATGATCGGTGATATCCCGGCAGCCAGTGCTGTGAATATACTGATACCCGCAAGATAGGAAGTAGCAGATCCTTTCGGTGCCAGTTTCAGGCCGATGTTTCCGGCAGCAAGGGTAACGCCAGCTGTAGAAACCCCCATGATGATATGGATGATGAGCAGAAGCGGAAATGTCACTGCGTGGGGTTCAGGCAGGTTAGTAAATGTCAGTGCAAGGAAACAGAGCAGGAACAGGGGGCCGGCTATGCTGAGCACGGACTTGTTGCTGAACCGGTCGGTTATTGAACCCCAGAGGGGGAATGACATGATGCTGCATATCTGGCTCACAATAGACAAGAGGATGACGATGGTAATGTCAAGCGATAAGCGTGTTAACAGGTACACGGTCATGAAAGGTGCGGCAAGATTGACTGCAAAGCTCCAGAGACTCAAAAAAATAATCAGGTTCCTGAAATTTGTATCCGAATACCATTCCGTTAACCGTTGCCTGAGCGGAATACCGGGGGTTGTTATCATCCGTGGCTCGGGTGTTTTGATCAGGAAGTAGGTTCCTGCAAGACCGATAAGGCTTCCGGCAAGAAAAATGAACGAGTAGCCATAAACCGGCGTCCGCAGACTGTCGCTCTGCCAGATATTGAGAAAGAAACTGGCACACAGGCTGAGTACCGTTGCAAGCGCAAACGAAAGTGCCATCCTGCGCGAGAAGAACAAGCCAAGAATCTCATCCGGAATGAGATCTTTCATCCATGATTTCCAGCAGCAGTGCTTGACAGATGAGATACATGAGTACAGGAACAGGAAACAGATGAGGCAATAAATCCCAATCTGCTGAGAGAACAGGAATGGAATGACGGCTATTATAATCCAGAGCCCGCGTGACATGACTGATGTTACAATCGTGATGAAACGCCGGTTCCGGAATTTCTCAATAAGTCCTACAGCCGGGATTTGCACCAGCTCGGCAAGCGGTGGGATTGCCGCAAGAAGACCGATCACAATATTTGGTGCCCCAAGTTCAAGAGCAAATGCAATAAGGAAGATACCACTGGTCAGGGTGACAAAGGTGTGGGTGGTAATCCCATCGAAAATAATATTGGATAATCCCTGCTCAACCTCATCTTTTGAAAGTTTTGGGGATGGGCTGAGTGAATTCATCGGGCATACGTTCTTTTTGTGTAGTCTGTTGAGGCCGGATTATATGATCGCGAGGGAGAGAGGTGTGTGTTTTAGATGAGTATTTCTCTTAGTGAAATTTAAAAAAATATTCGTGCAATCAATTGAAAGTTTCAATCAGGAATCCACCAATCCTGCCAACATTGTCTTCTTTACTCAGTCGGTTCTGTTTTGTTTTATCAGGCTCTGTTGTGGAACTTTTAAGTAGTTTGTCGAGTTTGCCGTTCGCAAACCAGATCCCACGGCACTTGGGGCAGTAGTCGATGTGTACAGTCAATCGATCACCCATGAGCAGGTCAATACCGTGTGCCGGACATTTCATAATTAAATTTAAAAATTACTACTGTTAAGATAAAGGATTGCCGATGGAAGAATGGTTCTATCCGCATACAGAAATTCCGTAAGAATTAAAAACTGCAGATTGTCACCAGATCGCAGGCGAATTCAGCGGGCAGCGGGACGATCCAAAAAAAAGCCATAAGGTTATGATTACCAGCACCACGAGTAAAAGTTTTTCAGAGAACTCATTATGCTCCCAGAAAAAAACTGGCATAACCAAGACTAAATTTTATCGTGCCTGTGGGGTCCGGGAGGATAGCAAACCACGGGTCTGACCATGTGATAATAATGCCGGGAACTCAGAGGATATTAAGAATTTAAATGGTAGGGACAATGATGAGGATTGTGTTAATTCCCTGTATAAACGAGAAATCTCGTACCCCGGTTGCAACCCCCAAGCAAAATCGCCATCGCCATTATGCCAGTACATTTAGGAATTATCTCGATCGAAAACCCGTTCTGCATGATGATATTGCATCCTTCACGCCGGGCGTCATGGCTGGTGACATGGAGCAGCCAGACTACCTGCTGGACAACCCCATATATGAGGGTATCATGATACAATGGAACAAAAGCAAATGGAATTTAGATGAGTGTGGCGAAAGCGCCTGCGTTTGACATCTGTAAGGCCATCGGATTGTCTGAAATGAGATGCAGGATAGTGATTGCTAGAAACGGCACAGGCAAAACTGCAATCGCCATGTAAAGAAAATTACCAAAAGTAAGATACACGGGGACTTCTAATCAGGAGATTAACGACGATGAGTATCTATCCGATACTTTTTGCATATTTCTTTGCCTTTCCTGAAACGATGAATACAATGCACGCAAGAAGTGCTATCAGAATAAGAATATCACTCATGACAGTACCTTTTTTGTTTCACCAGACTATGTGTTCATTAAAAAACAGGGGTACTCCAAAAATCCCCAAACGGTGAATGGAAATGCACAACAGTGTTCTGTTCGCTTCCAGCACATCGTGATAGTCTGTCATTTCCCAAACTTACGGGGGATGTCAGATAAACAATACCATCCTGATCATCCCCCTCACACCCGGTCCAAATCCCACAATGATCATGGCAAGCAGGATCAGGTGCCAGAGGACCGGTTGAGCTTCCTTCCGGTAATGCTGTAGGATGTATACAGCGGGAAACAAAACTGCAAGTTTCAGTGGGAACATCGAAAATGCCGTTCCGGTCCATGCGATAAGGGCTCCCCCAACAACATGCGATTCTGTGTAGACAATGGAATGCAGATCGATACCATAACTCGTGGCGCTTGCATCCAGCATCTGGCCGAAGATAAGGACACAATACAGCGGATCACTTGCATATTCCCATTTTAGAACGTACCGCATGAATCCCCAGACTGCACCAGAAGTGACAATGGCAAGTGCAAGGATAGTGAGAAGGATACTGACCGATATCTGTGTGTACGTAAGCCCGAACCACGTCAGGAATGTGGCAGCGATAAGACAACTCACCGTCCCGATACCGGCATACATAATCTGATACGAAGTGATTATTTTGGCTCGTTCAAGGGTCCGTGAAATGAACAATGCCGCGATTGTAAAAAAGAACATTACAAAAAAAATCAGCGGTGTGATGAGGAGAAAATGAAGATCGGATGTAATGAATCCGGTGTCTTCAACCACCCGCAGGAGTCCGCCAAAAATGATGAATGGAACTGTGGCAAGGACAAACTTCCCGTCCAATGGAAAGCCGGTGCGGTTAAACCAGCGGTAGATAAGAAACACCGCAGCAATGAGAATAATTGCATACGTCAGGGTGTCTACAACATTATAGGGCTGGCCATACCGGATGGGATCGATGTAATACGTGGTGATGAATTCGGTAATCATAACATCATTCCTGATCAATATGGGTAATACGACTTGAGGCAATCATCTGGATACTTGAAAAAAACCGCTTGCCAATATCCTGGCATAATTCCGGTTTTCAATCATTTTCCCGAAGAAAGCAGCATTTCTGTAGAAATATGCCACACCTTTTTAGCGGAGGGCACTTTTTTTAACGGGCACTTTGTATTCAAATCACAATCGTTATTTCTTATAGGTTATCATTCTTGCTATTCATGGTGGAGGCTTAACATGGATACGTCCATTTCAGGCTTCTTTTCTCTCTCCGACAGTACGGTCTGTACCAGAAAACTCCGAAAAACCGTCCGTTTAGGGTCATGTGGAAAATACGGAAAAAAATCGCCACAAATGTCAAAATGCTGTAGGTATATCCCTCTGCTATTGGTCGCCAAAGGTCTTAAACTGATGCGATTTTTTTCACCTCGTTTGGCCCAATAGAGCAAAAAAAGGCTGCTGGAAAGCGAATATGACATTCATTTTCTGACGTGCTGGTTTTGGCAAACAAGGCAGGAGAAGAACGGTATTTTTCAACAGATATTTACATATCCGAGGAAAATATTCAATTTTTTTTGGCTCGCCGACTTTTTGTGTGGGTAAGATACAGTTCAAAAATAAATGTGAGGGTTCCCCGCCTCATGGTCTCTCTTTAGGTACGGCGGGGCAATGCGGTTTAACATTTACTCATTAAAAGCGCCGCGGGGGCGCCCCGACTGGGGGCGGCGGCGTTCATCGTGTTCAGGAGATATAGGAGCATTAGCCCCTGTCTTTATAATCTAACCCATTCAAAATAGCATTTAGTCTTCTTTGTCAACCCATAGTAAATGACGAAGAACCTCTTTTTTTTAATGCTTTAGATTTTACCAAGATATTTCTCACGGTCCCTATACGATGAAATTTTTTTACAGAGTATTTCTCCTGGCCTATAAGTAAACATCTCAAAATTTAAGAGTTTTTTTCATCGTTAGTTGCCATGTTACAAAAAATCTTCTTCAATGTAAATACTCATTGTATGCGTGGTTTTTTCCCCCAACCTCCGAATGAATCATTTATACTGCCCAAGTTTCCTGCCGGTAGGGTATTTAACACTCGGGTCAGGGTAGTTTAATCAGAATTTTTGGGCATAATCCGTGTAACCAGCACTTTGTCGATCCGATTGCCATCCATATCCACGACCTCATACCGCAGTCCTCCGGTTTCAAAGAAAGCACCCGTTTGTGGGATCTTTCCCATGAGAAACATGATAAGACCTGCAATGGTACGATAATGTCCCTGTTCTTCTTCCAAAAAGGAATCCACCATAAGGACGTCCTTGAGGTCTTCAATCGTTGTATCCCCGTTGATCAGCCACGAACCATCCTCCCGCACCACAACCGGCAAATCCACCGGTTCTCCGAGAGTCCGGACATTGCCTACGATCGCTTCAAGGACATCATGCAGGGAAATGATGCCCCGGATACTGCCGTACTCATCCGTGACCAGAGCGGAATGCAAGCCGGTTCCCTTAAATGATTCGAGCAGCTTTAAGACCGTAATGGATTCAGGAGCAAAGAGTGGTTTTGTCACTGAGGCCCTGATATCAGGTTTTCCTCCATCCACCATCCTTGCCAGAGCGTCCTTTACTGAGACCATGCCGACAATATTATCGAGATCTCCTTCATATACCGGAAAATTCGAGCGGCCACTCACGGTCATTTTCCTTAGATTCTCTTCATCTGTATCATTCAGGTCCAGAGCGACAAGATTAGAGCGGTGCGTCATGACGGAATCAACATGGCGGTTATCAAGGTCAAAAACACCTTCAACCATGCTCAGTTCGGACTTCTTGAATACACCGGCTTCGGTTCCTTCCTCGATCATAATCTTAATCTCTTCTTCTGTGATCGGGAGCTCCTCTCCTTTCCGGACCCGCAGGATCCGGAGCACTGCCTCAGTTGAGCGGCTGAGGATGAAGACGAGCGGCGACGCGATAACAGAAAGGGACCGCATGGGCTGGGCAACAACAGATGCGATAGCTTCTGGATTGTTGAGCGCAATCCGTTTTGGAACGAGTTCCCCGAAGATCAAGGTCAGGTAGGTGATAACAAGCACGATTAGCGTAATGCTGAGCACTTCTGCGTACGGTGCCAGTACCGGGTATACCGAGAACGATGGCGCGAGCTGTCCGGCAAGGGTGGCGCCTCCGTATGCACCAGCAAGGATGCCGACAAGGGTGATCCCGATCTGGATGGTCGAGAGGAACGATGTTGGTTCATCAGCAAGGCTGAGTGCCACAGCTGCCCGATTATCCCCTTCGTCTGCCTGCTGCTGGAGCCGTGATTTCCTGGCCGAGACAATGGCAAATTCCGACAGGGCAAAGAGGCCGTTGAGGGCAATCAGGATAAGGATGATAAGAATTTCCAGAAGATAAGACATTGTTTAAGTATCCTTTCCCGGGAGATAATTTATAGATATATCCGTAAAGGTGCCGCTGTATCCGGTAGTTTTTTTTAAAAAAAGAAAATAACGAAAAGAATCTGGTTTTGAATCAGACAATTGTCAGAATATTGTTCTCTGCCATGATGGTTGAAGGGGCAATCCGGCGCAGGATGAGAGATTTTCCAAAGGGCGGTTGAACCGCGATGGTGATCAGCTGCCTGGGTACAAGAGGGGCTTTGGGATTAATCTGGATGATGAACTGTTCATTGTCATCAAGCCGGTTGTTGGGATTGCCAATCTCATTTTTTACTTCGATGATACCCCATGCACCCTGCGGGGGAGATCCGCGGTATCCTTCAACCGGAACAAGTGTCTCTGTCCGGATCGCATCTCCGTAGATGATGGTGACATTCTCCATGTTGATGGATTTTTCGCCCTGTGCAAGACCGACTTTAAAGGTGATGGTATCAATTGTGCCAGAGACGAGCACGCCTCCCAGCTGGCCGACACCAATGATCTCTCCGATAGCAACCAGTGGCTGGCCGGGTGGGGCCAGGCTTCGTTGCTCTGCCAGCTGGACCGGGGCCGTATTCTCAGTACACGCGCCTGCAAAGACGAGTACTATCAGGATGATGGAAATAAAAAGATTTTTTCCGGTCACATTTTCCACGTTCCAGCCACGGTTTCACAATTGTTTACGTGGGATCCATAATTATCTTCTGTCCGTATGTATGAGTCAATGAATAACACCAGTGTCATTACCATTTTACAATCACACGGATGGAAAATTGACCATCGGAACCCGCGCAATAAAAAGGAGATCAGTATCCCCTGAGTTCGGTTTCGACTTTCTGGAGATTGGCGATCCGTTTCTCGAGCGGGGGGTGGGTGGACAGGAGTTCCATGACAGCATTGCCAGAGAGGGCCGGAATAATATAGAATGCATTGGCACCTTCAACCCGTTCTTTTACATCTGCCGGAAGGACATCGATGCGCCCGTTGATCTTGGTCAGGGCAGAGATGAGTGCCCGGGGATTTCCTGTGATCTGGGCACTGCCCCGGTCCGCAGCGAACTCCCTGTACCTCGAGAGGGCGAGAATCAGGAGCGTACTTACAGCGTAGACGACAATCGCGACAATCCACACAATAATCCATGCCCCCCCACTCTCCCGGTTGTTGCCGCCAAAGAGCGCCGAGAAAAAGAAACTCTGCATGATCATCGATGCGATCATCGCAATGAAACTGGCAAGCGTCATGGTCAGGATGTCACGGTTTTTGACGTGTGCGAGTTCGTGAGCGAGAACGGCTTCAAGCTCGTCCTGGTTCAGGAGCCGCATTAATGAGTCAGTGCAGGCAACAACTGCATGCTTTGGGCTCCTGCCGGTCGCAAATGCGTTCGGTACCGGACTTGGCATGATGGCGATCCGTGGTTTTTGAAGTTCTGCTTGTTTGCAGAGTTTTTCAACCATCCGGTGTAACCCGGGATACTCAGATTCTTCAATGATCCTGGCCTTGGTAGACCAGAGCACGATTCTGTCTGAGAAGAAATACTGGATCAGTCCCATCCCCACGGCAAGGAGAATGATGACCCAGTACCCGACCCCGAAAGCCAGGAGTATGGTCATGAACACCAGGTACAGGAGTAAGAGCAGCAGCCCTGTAAACCAGACCCTGGCAGTTAGACCCCAGTCGCGTTTCCATTTCATAATCTGTACCCTATGCAGGGGGAATTCAAATAGTAATTGGTTGTGTCAATATCCGGGAAGTATCCCAACTGCCATTACGTAAATGTTGGCTGGAGCGTAACTAAAAAAAATGGGGCCAGCCATCTCACGATGACTCTTTTTTATCAGAATCAATCATGCAGGTTCCCCGCAGGATATTGTAGATGATAGAACCTACGGCAAGGAGCGAGATCCCGATGATAGCGTAGATGATTAAACTGAAATTGTCCTGCACAATCGGCATGCTGCCAAGGAAGTAGCCGGCAAGGATGAAGGAGAGGACCCATATGGCGGCACCGGCGACATTATACGTAATGAACCAGCGGTAATCCATTTTTCCTACTCCGGCAAGGAACGGTGCGAATGTCCGGATAAAAGGTACGAACCTGGCAATAACAATGGTCAGTCCCCCGTATTTCTGGAAATAGTCACGAGTTAGCTCCAAATGTTCTTTCTTGACAAAACTGCACTTTCGTTCAAGTACCTTCATACCGACCGAATTACCGATCCAGTAGTTCACCGTATCTCCCAGAACGGCTGCGATAAAAAGACTGATGATGAGGATCTCGACATTAAGATATCCGGCCCCGGCAAGGGCCCCGGCAACAAACAGAAGTGAATCTCCCGGGAGATATGGCATGATGACAAAACCCGTCTCGAGAAAAATGATGGCAAAAAGAATCAGGTAGGTCCAGAAGCCATAGCTTTCGATAATACCCGGAAGGTAATGATCGAAATGGATAACGAAGTCGATAAAGGCAAACAGGGGATCCATTACCTGTTAATTTGGCTATCCCCTGCAATAAAGAATTGCATGTATCGCAAATGGGATAAAGGGAAAAAGGTTGGCTGTTTAGCGAAATCAGCGGGAAAATTATCAAAATACGGCAGAATTGTCTTTCTCCTGAATCCTGTATAAGGCCATTAAACCTCGGCGGTTTTGCCACTTGGCCTACCCCATCCAGACCCAAAAAGGCTGCCAGAAGCCGATAATACAATGTTGAGTATGAGCAGGGTGATGCCAGGAAAATCCTTGACATCTGCAACAAAAGAGAGACGTTACCTGCGAGGATCCAAATCCTCACATGGAGGCTGTTAACCTGGTAAAAAACAGTATTACAGGGTTTAAAGCATTTACCAGAACAGTTCACAAGAGCCGGGTGGACTTGCGGATCTCCCTTATCGTTCCTGTCATCCCTTCGATCTGGAAGAGGATACGGGAGAACTCACTTCCCGAGGGTGTTTTGTGGGATGCGAAACGATCCAGGTAGTCACGGTATTGGGCAGTCACATTATTCCGGAGCAGATCATCCTGCTCACGCATTGCCTTGTTGACCAAATCGTTAATTTTTGGGAAGTTGTCTGCAAGGGTTTTTAAATTCATTGTGCAGGGGATGAGGGTGAGCTGCACAGCAGCTTTTGATTCTTCGGAAAGAACAATTCCTTTCTCCTGGACTACATGGGTGATCTCCACAAGTTCTCCTGTCTGCTCGGCAAGCACCTGCCCGAGCTTGGAGATGCGGACAAGGCCGGCAACACGGGCACTCTCCTGCGGTGTAAGGTTCCGTCCTGATAGTTCAAGTGCGGACTCGTTGATCTGTCCGTCAAGGTACTTCGCATAATCCTGAAGCTGGCCCACCTGAGGAGAATACTTCTTCGGGTCGGCAACCATGCTCTCCAGTTCCTCAAGCAGCCGGCCCGGCATGCTCAGAAGGTTCTGGATCTCCTGCTCGATCAGGACAATGCTCTCCGGAGTGGACGCAGGCAGGGGATGCCGGAGATGTTTTGGTAAAAATACCACATCATCCTCTCTGCCGGGAACAACCCGCATCACGAGCCGGGAGAACGGTGTGATCAGGATCAGAAAAACAATGCAGCAGGTCAGGTTGAAGAGCAGGTGGGCGTTTGCAACCTGCTGGCCGGCATCCCCCCCAAGTGATATAACAAGGTTTGTGAACATACCGAGGATCGGCAGGAACATAAGAACCCCGAGGAAGTTGAAAAGGAAATGTGCAACAGCTGCCCGTTTTGCCGATGTGTTCATCCGTGCGGCAACGAGGAGGGATGTTGTCGGGGTACCGAGATTGGAGCCGAGAAGAATAGGAATTGCCACTTCCGGCGTGATGAGTCCGTTCTGGGACATCACGACCACAAGACCGGTCGTCACCGAGCTGGACTGGAAGATATTGGTGATGAGAAACCCAAACGCGATCTGTAAAAAGACCGTATCCATCAGGGCAACGAGTGCGATCAGCTGCGGATCGGTGCGGTAAGGTGCCATCACGCTGGAGATGAGCGAGAGGGAGAAAAAGACAAGGCCGAAGTAGAAGATCGGCCGGCCAAAGATCCGCAACCTCCCCGGGATGATCCCGATTATGAATCCTATAAGAATGAAGATCGGGGCAAAAGCGGTCAGGTTCAGGGCTACGAGTTGGGAGGTGAGCGTGGTACCAAGGTTTGCGCCAAAGATGATCCCAAGTGATGCCGCAAAGGAGATGATGCCTGCGTTCACAAGCCCGACTGTGATGACGGTTGTCGCGGTGCTGGACTGGACAACTGCTGTAACGAGTGCGCCAACTGCTGTCCCACGCACGGGTGTCTGCGTCAGTCGCTGGATGATGTTTCGCAGGTATTCACCAGCGGCGAGCTGGACTTCGCGGGAGAACTGCTCGATCCCGTACAGGAAGAGGATGATACCCGGAATTATTGCAAAGACCAGTTCCCACGAGACCATGGATGCACGACGCTCCCCCGATTAATATTAAATCTGGGAACCCCTCCCAGATATACCTGCGGGATCGGAAACGATGGTGTGGGCTTACTCCGTGACCGGCACCAGCTTCCCTTTGAGTTTTGCCTCGGTATCGAGCTGCATAATCTCGATGACGTTGTTGACAATACCCCTGGTATGACTGACAATCAGTTCATCGGTCCGGAAGAACTCACGGTCCGTGCTGCTGTTGAACTGCGAACCGTGCGTCCGGAACGCGATGCCAAATGGCGCAAGGATAAATCCCAGCTGCTGGAAATTCAGCCAGATATCCATCGCGGTTTTGATAGCGCCGTCCTCATGGCCGCAGACAAGGATACCTGCCACTTTCCCTTCAGTAAGCCCATGTTTTCCGAGGTGGAAGAGGTTCTCCATGCAGGTGGTACGATCAAGAAAAACCTTCAGTCTTCCGGACATGCCGTTCCAGTTGATAGGAGAGGCGATGATCACGGCTTTTGTCTGTGCGAGCATCTGGTGGAAAGCCGGCATATCGTCGTTTTTATTCCGGCACGGGAAGGTACAGGACTCTGCCCGCACCGCATAACAGCACCAGCAATAATCAATAGCATGCTCGCTTAAGTTGAACCTGCGGCAGCTAACCTCCCGTTCACGGAGATATGCTTCGGCAATATCGGCCATGTAGCTGGTGTTGCCGGCCCGGTGGGTACTGCCATTGATGATGAGTACATCAAATTTTCCCCCATCATAACGAAGGGGTTCCCTTGCCCCGTCAAGGATAAATTCAGAAGACGGGCTATGGCAGACCGGGCAGCCTTTGGGCGGTTTTTCGCCTTCAAAGATAAAATGGCAGACAGCGCATCTCCACGAGGTCTTCTTTTCCGGACGGGAAATGTCATGTTGTGTGATTGGCATTGTTGTAATCTCCTCGGTACGAACGGGTTTATACAGTTTTTGTCTTTAGATCGAAAAAGGTATGCTAAGTGCCAGGTCGAATATTTTCCATGAATGTTTAAGAATTCTGTTGACGATTTGGATTTTTTCCCGAACACGGACCCTGCTTTTCACGAGGAGTACCAGGAATTTACGGGTGATTATTTTCTGATGGTTTTGATCAGGAGATACATGATATAGATTCCGGCGATGGTAATAAAGACGCCCCCCATCTGGACGAACGACTGGACATATCGTTTACCGATAAGGTAGGTAGCGTCAGTGGGATCGAAACTCATAATCATATGCAAAACGATGAGGATGACCATGGTCACAGGAATAATGTATTTGCAGACGAAAAAGACCGCCCGCTTTATGGCTGAACCCGCTGCAGGTTTAGCCCCGTCAGTCTTCGGAGGCAGGAACCAGGTGAAGGCTACGGCGATTATGATCGCGGTAAAATAGAGACCGAGCGTGCCGATCGTTTCGTCCATGAAATCGAGCACAGGAATACCCCACAAGGAGAGCTGTGCTGCACTGTAACTCAGTGCCGGTCCAAGGCTCACGAGCAGGAGAATCGCGGTCAGGATTGTAGCTGTCTTTGTGCGGGACCAGCCTGAGGTTTCCTGTACGGATGCAACACAGACTTCGAGCAGTGAGATCGCAGATGTGAAGGCGGCAACAAAAAGCACGACAAAGAAAGCGATTGCAACAAAGTACCCGGCCGGCATGAGGGCGAACGCGAGCGGAAGCGTGGTGAATGCCAGCTGTGTGCCGGCAGTTGGGGCGAGACCGAAGGTAAATACAATGGAAAAGATGATCACACCGGCCAGGAGTGCGATGGCCGTATCGGCAACCGTGATAATTGTTGCTGATTTTAAAATGTCCTCATCCTTTGACAGGTATGCGCCGTACGTAAGCAGGATCCCCTCACCAACCGAGAGGGAAAAAAACGCCTGCCCGAATGCGGCAACCCACAGATCCGGACGGGACAAGACAGAGAAATCGGGAGTGAAGATGAACAAGACGGCATCCCAGAATCCTGATAGAGTGGCACAGAAAACTGCCATTAGGATGAGAATGCCGATCATGAGCGGGACGAGGGTAATGGCAATGCGTTCAATTCCCTTCTGGATCCCAAACGAGACAACAATGCCGGTCAGAACGATGGCGATGATCCCAAAAATTACCGGGATATAGGAGCCCGTGAATGCGGCAAATGTTGTTGTTGTCCCAAGCGCAGAGAACGTGGCATAGGCGAGCGTCCAGCCGGTGATGACAATATAATAGCTGAGGATGAGAAAGACAACCGCACAGATAAGCCACCCGAGGATCCGGAACTCTGGCCGGAGTGCAGCAAAGGAACTCACGACAGTTCCGCGGAACCGGCGCCCCATGGTGATCTCAAGGATCATCAGGGGCAGCGCGACAATGAAGACGGCGATGAGGTAGGGGATAAGGAATGCTCCACCGCCGTTCTCTCCGACTAAAGAGGAGAAACGCCAGATATTGCCAATCCCTACTGCTGCACCTACTGTTGCGAGTATAAATCCAAGATTTGACGACCAGCGTTCCATGGAAATTATCCTGCCTGAATTACCGTTATTTTCATTCTTTCTTTTTCAATTGAAAAGTTAAAAAGTGTACTGCAAGCAATACAGGATATTTCCCATTCGGTCCTGTCCTGGACAGGCAATACTTAATCCGATCAGTTTTCACCCTCAGGTTCCGGAACTGCGACCGGAAGAATCATCTGCCGTATATGATCTGCCTTGTCTGTGGTAGTAAGGATAAGGAGCGAGTCGTTCTCCTCAAGTACGGTACTTCCACGGGGGACGAACTGATCCTGGCCCTTACCAATAAGGATGATGAGGGTGCCTGCAGGAAGGCCGAGGTTCACGATCTGCCTTTTGATGGCCGGCGATTGGTGCGGGATTACCAGTTCAAGCAGTTCGCTGCCTGATTCATCGTCAGGATCGAACTCCATGTGGAACCGGGAACGGCCTTTGAGCGGAGCTGCCAGTCCGGCTATCCGTGCAATGAAAGGAATTGAGGTCCCGTGGAGCAGGGCTGATGTGATAACAATGAAGAAGACCAGGTTGAAGATGAGGTGGGCCTGCGGTATCCCCGCGAGATAGGGAAAGGTGGCAAGCACGATGGGCGCTGCCCCACGAAGCCCGACCCATGAGACCATGAGCTTCTCGTTTTTCCCCATCTTCCACGGCATGAGGCAGAGATACACGGCCAGTGGCCGGGCAATAAAGATGAGGACCAGGGATAAAATCAGGCCAGGTACAAGCACCGGGAGGAGCTCTGAAGGGAACACAAAGAGTCCCAGGGCAAGGAACATGGTGATCTGCATCAGCCATGCGATACCTTCGTGGAACCGGATCAGGCTCCGCTTGTGGACGATCGCGCTGTTTCCTATAACCAACCCGGCAATATAGACAGCAAGGAACCCGTTGCCGCCAATGAGTACCGCAATCCCATAGATAAAAATGGCCATTGCAAGAGTCATGACGGCATAGAGCCCTTCATACTCGAGTTTCAGGGCATTGATCAGCCATACCGTGACCTTCGCAAGACCATAACCGACAATGCCGCCGAACGCCATCTGCTGGACGAACAAGGGGACGAGGGTCATAATCGAGGATCCGGGATTCATGATAAGCATGATCGCCCCGATTGTGAGAAAGACCGCCATGGGATCGTTGCTCGCCGACTCGAACTCCAGCAGGGGACGTATATCTCCTTTCAGGCTTGCACGCCTGGAGCGGAGGGTGGCAAATACTGCTGCCGCATCCGTAGAAGAGACAATGGCTCCCAGTAAGAATCCCTCAATGGGTGTGAAGCCGAGCAGGAGCACAGCAACCACACTGACTACGAAAGCAGTTAAAAGTACGCCCACAGTGGAAAGGCAGATGCCCCGGGAAAGAACCGGTCTCACTTCCGACCAACGGGTGTCGATTCCTCCTGAGAAGAGGATAAGGGCAAGAGCAAGGACACCAACTGACTGGGCTATTGCGGGGTTATCGAACACAATCCCGCCCGGACCTTCCGAACCGGCCAGCATACCCACAAGAATGAAGATCAGCAGTGCGGGGACGCCAAGCCTTCCCGATACCTTGTTGGCAATGATACTGATGATGATAAGGGCAGCAGCACCAACAAGGATGAATTCGATTGCGGGGATCATCGTTTAACCTCTGTTCTTACCATAGGGCCCAAGAAGGGGGGCAATTTTTTTTTTGGACGTGAGGTAATGAAAGAATAGCTATAATTGTGATAGAAGAAGGGATAAATTTTCGTCAATCAGCAAATTTCGGGGGATCGGGGGATCGGCGATGTCATCCTTTTTTGCTATCAATACGATAATGAAAGGCAACGGAATATATACTCCCGGAAGCGATCTATGACTGATGAAGTTCTCCCTCTCCGTGCGGATGCGGGTGTACCTGAGCATCCTGATCTGTGTTGTTATTGTCGGTATGATCGGTCTTGAGATTTTTGAACAGCTCTCCCACCTTGACGCGCTGTATTTCCTGATCGTGACCATCGCAACCGTGGGGTATGGAGACATTCATCCGGTTACCCCCGCAGGCAAGGTTCTTGTCATGCTCATCATCATCACCGGTGTTGGTTGTTTTGTTGGTATTGCCGCACATATGATCGAGTCGGTGATCGAGGAGCGGGAGCGCAAGAGCCGGCTTGAGAAACTCAACATGATCATCGGGTCCTTCTTTTCCGAGATCGGACTTGAGATCTTAAAAAAATTAAGCGAACATGACCCGTCAGTTGATGAGATCCGGTCAGCACTTGTCGTTTCTCAAGACTGGTCTGATGCAGACTTTGCCCGTGCCCGGTCAGTTATTGAGAAGCATTCCTATACCCTTGACAGTTGTTCTGTTCCTATAGAAGACCTGTACCATTTCCTGATGGACCATAAGGCTTTCCTCCTTTCCATGCTCCATAATCCCCGGCTGCTCGAACATGACAGTTTCACGCCTCTTATCCAGGCGCTGTATCACCTGACCGATGAGATGATGGCACGGGAGCGTCTCACCAATCTCCCCCCGGCTGATTATGCCCACCTGTCCGGAGACTTCAACCGGGTGTACCGTCTTTTAGTAATCGAATGGCTCGGGCATATGCAGTTCCTCAGGCATGACTACCCATTCTTATTCTCACTTGCCATGCGGCAGAATCCCTTTGATAAAAACGCGTCTGTTATCGTCCAGTAAGGCCACATTAGAAAACGGTCAGACAAAATTCCCATAAGCGTGACGGATATATCCGTTCAACCGTCTGGAGGGTACCCTGATCGGTAACGGAAGCAAAACGCCTAATCGCTCCCGGATATGACCGTGCAATTCATTTTTTCTTCATTCCCGCAGCTGCGCTAATCATTGCGGGAATGCATCCGGGATGCGATGACGTGCTTTTGATGCCATACCAGATCCGTTACGCTGTTTTTTCGCCGGCAGTAACAAGGACCGGCCGGTGTACCCTGCGGATAACTGCACTAGTGGTGCTACCAATAAAGAGGGTCCTGATATTTCGCGACCAGCCTTCACCATGCGGGCTCATCAGGATGAGCGTGACATTGTCCCGTTCAGCGGTTGCACTGATCTCATCGGGGGCATATCCGGCACATGCACGGACTTCTGCTGTAATGCCGGAAGCTGCGAGATCGTTCCGGATAATTTCCAGTCTATCCCGTGCTGCCTGTACTGCGGCCTGTACTGATGCGTCCATAGTATCTGATTTACCGTTATTCACTACATGCAGGAGGATGACACGCTCTGCGGCTGGAATGCCTTTTATCAGTGCGAGGGTCTGTTCCGAGGGTTTTGAGAAATCCACCGGCACCAGTACACAGGAAAAAAGGTTCCGGTGATCCTCCACGGCTCCGGATTCCGGCAAGAACCTCAGGAGGAGTACGGGAACTTTTGCACTGCGGATAACGTTTGCTGATACGCTGCCAGTCAGGAAAGTAGTATCCGTACTCTCTCTTCGGGCTGCCATCATGATTAACGATATATTCTCCGCTTCGGCAGTCTCAAGAATCGAAAACGGTAAATCGCCCTGCGTGATCGTTTTTACCATGGTTTCGACAGCGAGTTCTGCTGCTACCCCGTCCTTCTCCAGCACCTTCCGGTTTTCTTCTAAGAGATTTTGGGGATTTTTTGTCTGTGGGCCCTGATCCAATTCCCGCTGCAGCGGGTTGGAGGCTTCAACTATGTGGAGAAGGGTAACTTTTATGATGCCGGGTATATCGCGCACGTAGCCAAGGATTCTCTGGCTGTCTGGGGAAAAATCAGTAGTCAGAAGTACTTTTTCAAACATGTCATTGCCCTTTTAAAATATACATGGCATTCCGGTATTTAAGTGATATGGCAGGGAAATGATCCATCTTCTGTTACAAGAATGGTGATTTTGCTGAAGAACGAGATACTGAGGGGGGCATCGCCTTTTTTCAAAGATTTTTGTTATATGACAATTATTGATTGATCGGCCTGGCACCTGCAGATACCGGCAGGGCAATCATGAGCAGGTCAATGACGGGTCACAAGGATCGCACGGGATGATAAGTGGAGAGCCATAATGTCTCTGGGCATCCTGAGCTGCATGGAATAAAGCATTACCATTTACAGAACTTGGCTGAAATGCTGCGGGTTTTCCGGTATTTTTTCCGTAACGAGGCCGTTATGTGAAGAATGTCATTGATTGGGGGAACCCGCTGGAGAACTTAACATTCTTAAGACCCCCGGTCAAGTATATACAAGAAATCCCGGTGCTCTTAAAAATGAAGGGAAAAGAGAGGATAATCAGTATCATTGTCACAGCGGGTATCTTGTTTTTTTTCTGGATCCTGCTGTCTGCCTACTTCGATACTTTTCATTTGGTGGCCGGGCTTGCCTGTGCCATGATCGTAGCCGTACTCTCCCACGATCTCCTCTTTACCAAACCCGTCCGCGGCGGGATCCTCACATTTCTGTATTTCATCCATTACTGCGGCTGGCTCTTTATTGAGATCTGGCTCGCTGGTCTCGATGTTGCCTATCGGGTTCTCCACCCGAGCCTTCCTATCGACCCGCAGGTCATCACTTTCGAGACACCTTTCTCCGATGACATTGTACGGACGGTCTTTGCCAACTCCATGACGCTCACACCCGGGACTATAACAGTCGACGTTATCGGGAGCACCTATACCGTCCATGCGCTCACCTCTGAAGCCTCCCGGGATCTCACCGAGGGGAGATCGATCGAGAAACGAGTGCACCGGATATTTAAGGAGACATAAATGATCGATCTGTTCACTGCAACCGGCCTCGTGCTCATCTGCACGCTTTTCCTTTGCCTTTACCGCGTCATTGTCGGGCCCGGTGCCTGCAACCGGCTCATTGCCGCCAACATAATCGGTACGAAGATCATCCTCCTGCTTGTCCTTGTCGGATACATCTACGGCAGGAACCTCTTTTTAGACATTGCCCTTGTCTACGTAATGATCAACTTCCTTGCAACCCTCGCGATAGCCAAGTACCTTGAGAAGGGGTGCATCTGCTGATGATCGACTTTTTTACCCTGGTGACTGTTATGCTGATCGCCATGGGCTTGTTCTTTATGATCGTTGGGTCAATCGGCCTCATAAGACTCCCCGATCTGTACACCCGGGCCCATGCTTCGGGCAAGTGTGATACGCTCGGGCAGGCAATGATCCTGCTGGGGCTTATTGTTTACGAAGGGTTCACGTTCGATGCAGTCAAGCTTCTCATGCTCATTATCTTCCTCTATGTCATGAGCCCGACAGCAACCCATGCCATAGTGCGGGCTGCCCACATCCTGAAATACCATGCATGGAAACCGGGGGAGGACCGGCAATGATCTGGGAGTTCAACTTTGCCCTGTTCCTGTTCCTGGTCATCTGCGCCATTGCGGCAATCAGTGTCCGAAACCTCCTGTCAGCGGTCGTGATTCTTGGGGTTTATTCCCTGATCATGGCGGTGCTGTGGGCAGAGATGCAGGCAGTCGATGTCAGTTTCACTGAGGCTGCAGTCGGCGCAGGTATCACCACCATCCTCTTTGTTGCTGCGCTGTCTCGTACCACGCGGAGGTCGAAAGATTGAAGATCTGGGCACTTGTCTCGGTCCTGCTCATTGGAGTGCTCCTCCTCTGGGCAGAAGGTGACATACCGGCGTTTGGCGATCCTATGGCACCGTCCTACAATTATGTCGCGGACCGGTACATCAGCGATGCCCATAACGATACGGCAACAAAGAACATGGTAACAGCCATTCTTGCAGATTACCGGGGGTACGATACCCTGGGGGAACTCACGGTAATCTTCACTGCCGGAGTCGCAGTCCTTCTCCTCCTGCGGCGGGGTGGCCGGTTATGAAGCAGGACGTGGTGATCCGGACCGTTTGCAGGCTTGTGGTCCCGTTCATCCAGCTTTTTGCCCTTTACGTGATCATTCACGGTGCATCCAGTGCGGGTGGCGGATTCCAGGGAGGCGTGATATTCGCATCTTCGTTTATTCTTATCGGAATTGCATTCGGGATTACCGATGCACGTAAACGGATCTCGGAGAAATTCACGGTCCTGTTCTCGGCAACCGGGCTTAGCATCTATGCCGGTATCGGGATCCTCTGCATCATCTTTGGCGGGAACTTCTTAGGGTACTCCTTCCTCCCGCTGCCGCTCCCCGGCCCGGAGATCCGTGGTCTTGCGGCAGAGGCAGTCGAGATCGGGATCGGGATTACTGTGATGGCGGTCATGACCTCCATCTTTTATGATATCGCTGTGGATGAGGAGGCAGCATGATCGAGACGCTCCTGCCCGGGCTCTTCCTGCGGTATAACTACTACATGGCCGTCATCATCATGCTCATCGGCCTCTACGCGATGATCGCAAAAGGCAACCTGATCAAGAAGATTATCGGACTCAATATCTTCCAGACTGCGATCTTCCTCTTCTACATATCGAGCTCGGACATTATTGGCGGGACTGCACCCATCCTCACGTCGGATCCTGCGTCCGTGTACGTGAACCCGCTCCCTCATGTGCTCATCCTGACTGCGATCGTTGTGGCAGTCAGCACTACCGCAGTGGGACTTGCCCTGGTGATCAGGATATATGAAGCCTATGGCACGATCGAAGAAGACGAGCTCATCGCAATGGAGGCAAAAGAATGATCATCGATCACTTTCCGGTCCTCGTAGTTGTCCTCCCTCTCGTCGGCGCATTTGTCACCCTCCTTGCCGGTTGGGCAGACCGCCGGCTCTGCTTTCCTATCGCAATGGCGACTACGTTCATCCAGTTCTGCATCTCGCTCCAGATCCTGTCAAGGGTGATGCAGACCGGCCCGCTCCACTACAACCTTGGCAACTGGCTTCCCCCGTGGGGTATCGAGTATGTCATAGACCAGCTGAACGGTTTTGTCCTCGTTGTCATACTCTTCCTGTGCGTACTCACCTGCCTGTACTCGTACAGGAGCATCCATTCAGAGATTGATGAGAAGAAGATCCCGGCATTCTACACCGTATTCCTCCTCCTTGTCACCGGGGTCTGTGGTATTGCGGTCACAGGGGATCTCTTTAACCTGTATGTCTTCCTTGAGATCTCATCGCTTGCAGCCTATGCCCTTGTGGCGCTCGGCAGGGAGAAGCGATCCCTCGTCTCCAGCTTCACCTACCTTGTGATGGGCTCTGTCTCTGCCTGTTTCATCCTCCTAGGGATTGGCCACCTGTATATCGCTACCGGCACCCTGAACATGGCTGACCTCGCCCGCTTACTCCCTCCCCTGTACGGGTCAACGGTCATCCAGTCGGCATTTATCTTCTTCATCATAGGTTTAAGCATCAAGACAGCGCTCTTTCCCCTGCATCTCTGGCTCCCGGATGCTTACCGGTATTCCCCGTCAGCTGTCACTGTCCTCCTCGCATCAGTGGTCTCCAAGATTGGGGTCTATGCCCTCATCAGGATCCTGTTTTCCGTTTTCACGCCAGCCTTCATCATCATCGAAATTCCCGTCATGGAGGTATTCTGCTGGTTAGCGGCAGTTGCCATCATCGGAGGGTCGGTCCTTGCCATTGCCCAGACCGATCTCAAGCGGATGCTTGCATACTCGAGCGTGAGCCAGATGGGGTACATCCTGCTCGGTATCGGTATTGCTGACAACCTTGCAGTGACCGGGGGGATCCTTCAAATCCTGAATCATGCGGTGATGAAAGGGTGCCTCTTTATGATCGCCGGGGCCTTTATTTACACCTCCGGGATACGGTCGATTGACGACCTCAGGGGGATCGCCCGCACCATGCCGCTGACCGCTGCGGCGTTTGTTATTGCGGCAGCCTCAATGATCGGCATTCCCCCGACTGCGGGGTTTATGAGCAAATGGTTTATCGCACTTGGGGCGCTTGAGTCCGGGCAGTGGATTTTCGTCCTCGTCATCCTTGCAAGCAGCCTCCTTACGGCCATCTACTTCTGGAAAGTTATCGAATACATGTACTTCAGGGATCCCGGCACCAGGTGCGCAGAGGTTGTCAGCACCGCCCGCGATCCCCCGGCAGGGATGCTCGTTCCAATCCTGATCCTTGCGGCAGCCTGCGTGCTCTTTGGCATCTTCGTCTCCATCCCGCTTGAGGTAATCGAGCCTTTTGTTACCGGCATTCTCGGGGGTATCTGATCCAATGGACCAGATCTCGTTTGTACCGGTGCTTGCCATCTGCATTCCGGCAGTTGCCGCAGTGCTGATCCTGATCTTCCGGAATCATCCGATGATCCGGGAGAGTTGGACCATCCTTGCCTCCTTTGCAACTCTTGCCTGCGTCCTCTCGATGCTCCCGCTCGTTTTCTCGGGCGCGGAACCCTACGCGGCACTTTTCCAGATCCTGCCCGGGCTCTCCATCTCGTTCCGGGCCGACGCGTTCGCACTCATCTTTGCCCTCACGTCCTCAAGCCTCTGGGTGCTGAACTCCTTTTACTCTATCGGGTACATGCAGGCGCACCACGGCAAAAACCTTACGAGATACTTCTTCTGCTTCTCGGTAGCCATCTCTGCTGCACTCGGTGTTGCGTTCTCTGCCGACCTGCTCACCATGTTCATCTTCTATGAGATCCTCACCCTCTCCACGTACCCGCTCGTAGTGCACGCTGAGTCAGAGGAGGCACGGATGGCAGGCAGGAAATACCTGGCCTATCTCCTCACCGCTGGTATTTTTTTCCTCTTTTCAGTCCTCCTAACCTACTTCCTTACCGGTGGAACAGCATTTGCACCTGGCGGCATACTGACCGGGCAGGGTTCTGCACTCCTCATGATGATCCTGTTCATCACCTTCCTCATCGGCTTTGCAAAGGCTGCATGGATCCCCCTCCACTCGTGGCTCCCAAGCGCAATGGTAGCTCCTACTCCGGTCAGCGCTCTCCTCCATGCGGTAGCGGTGGTCAAGGCCGGCGTCTTTGGGATCGCCCGGGTGGTCTTTTACATCTTTGGAATCGACATGGTCTCAGCACTCGGGCTTGGCCTGTTGCTGGCCAGCATAGCCTCCTTTACCATCATCGTTGCTTCAATGATGGCGCTCACGCAGGACAATCTCAAGAAACGGCTTGCGTACTCCACGATCAGCCAGCTCTCGTACATCCTGCTCGGTGTGGCACTGCTCACTCCTTCGGGAATCATCGCTGCCCTTATCCATATTCCGTTCCATGCCTTCATGAAGATCACACTATTCTTTTCTGCGGGGGCCATCATTGTCATGACGGGCATTGAAAATATCAGCGAGATGAAGGGGATAGGGCGGAAGATGCCCATAACGATGCTGATGTTTGCAATCGGTGCGATCGGTATCTGCGGTCTGCCCCCGGTCTGCGGGATCATCACCAAATGGTATCTTGCCCTTGGCGCAATTGAGGCCGGCCAGCTCATCTTTTTAGTAGTCATCCTCTCGAGCTCGATCTTAAACGTCCTGTATTTCTTCCCGATTATATCGACCGCCTTTTTCGAGAAGCCCGATGTTGATACCGGTGTTCATGAAGCCCCGCTATTCATGCTCATCCCGCTCACCATCACCGGTATCTGCTCAGTCCTCCTCTTCCTCTTTCCCGACTGGCCATTTCTCACCCTTGTCACGATCGCAGAAGCGATTATCACCGGGAGCGTGCTGCCATGACTGATGTGATGATCCCCCCGGCTTTAATTCTCATCGCAGGAGCACTCCTGGTACCTTTCCTCAAAGGACAGATTCGTAAGCTGTACGTGCCTGCGGTATCCCTTGTGGCCCTCGGGGTAACCCTCCTGCTTGCGCCGGGGATGCAGTGCAACATCACTGTCCTCCAGGGGTATACTGCCTCCCTCCTCCATGTCGATGCCTTAAGCCTTGTCGTCGGCTATATCTTTGCATTTGCCGGGCTCCTTGCCCTGATCTATGCCCGTGACGAAGAACGGGCCGGTCACCAGGTTGCATCCCTGATTCAGATCGGCAGCGGTCTAGGGATTGTCTTTGCCGGGGACTTCTTCACGCTCTTTGTGTTCTGGGAACTCCTTGCTGTCAGTTCGGTCATGCTCATCTGGTATGGCGCAACACCGGTATCGCGGGATGCCGGGCTCCGGTACATTCTCCTGCACATCTTTGGCGGGGGGTGCCTGCTGGGGGCCATTGTTATAAGCGTGGCGGCGACCGGCAGCTTTGTCGTGGGCCCGGTCGAATCCGGCCTCAGCTTGCTGCTGCTCCTTGTGGCGATTGGCGTGAATGCCGCCTTTATCGCGCTCCATGTCTGGCTGCCGGACTCCTATCCAAGGTCAACTGTCCCGGGGGCGGTCATCCTCTGTATCTTCACCACCAAGGCTGCCATCTACCTGCTTGCCCGGACCTCGCCCGGAGCAGAAGGAGTTGCCTACATGGGTGGGCTGATGGTCATCTACGGGGTGATCTTTGCCCTCCTCCAGAACGATGTCAGAAAACTCCTCTCCTACCATATCGTGAGCCAGGTGGGGTACATGGTTGCCGCGATTGGCATCGGTACCGCCCTTGCCGTCAACGGGGGCATAGCGCACCTCTTTAACCATATCCTCTACAAATCCCTCCTGTTCATGTGCATGGGTGCCGTGATCGCCCAGACCGGCAGGAGCAACTTGTCAGAACTGGGCGGTCTGGCAAAGAAGATGCCTGTCACTCTCGTAACCTGCGTAATCGCCGCTGCCGCAATCTCCGGCATACCCGGCTTTAACGGGTTCATCAGCAAGGGAATGATCATCTCATCGGCAGCAGAGGCGCATTTGGGGGTCCTCGAGATTATCCTGATTGCCGGATCGGTCGGCACGCTCCTTTCCTTTGCCAAGCTCACTTACTACGCATTCTTTGCAAAGAATGACGGGATCGAGGCCCGTGAAGCGCCGCTCCCGATGCTCATTGCAATGGTCATCGCAGCTACGTGCTGTATTATTTATGGTCTGTACCCGGCACTCCTTTACGCCATCTTACCATACCCGGTCGATTACCATGCGTTCGGATTGTCCCACTTTGCAGAATCCGCACTGGTTATCGGCGCAGCAGCAGCAATCCTGTTCCTTGCCAGGAAACTGTTTGTGCCAAAGGACAAGAATGTCCCCGAATTCATGGAACTGTACCGCTCCTGCGGTAACGGGTTCATCTGGTTCTGCACCGTTCCCCTTACCCGGCTCGCGGTTTGGCTAACTTCGGCGCAGGACCGGGTCATCAGGGGACTGGAATGGTTTGCCCGGAATCCCGCTGCTTCGTTCCCACTCCTTGCCATGGCCGGTATTGCCCCAATTGCTTGCAGGGTATTACCAGAAGAGCGGGCCTCCGCATTTGAACGGGATCTTGAGGATAAAATCCAATTGTACCCGGGAGACCCGGAACTGATCCGGGGTTCGGGATACGGCCTCTTTCTGGTATCCCTGCTGCTTCTGGTCTATTTCCTCATCGTATTTTTCAGTGCTTCAGCAAAATGAGTGGGTAAATTCATTGCAGATGTACCTTATTGATTGTAGACTGCCGTCCAAAAACCCCAGCATTATGATGAATCCCACTCCCAGATGGAGGTCGATACTACGCCTCGTCGGGTTTTGCCTGGGAAACGCGGTTCAAGTGACTGCATGTAAGCAAACTTTTTCATTCCTCTTACTTACTTAAAAACGCTGATGAGGCATAGTTTTAAAGACTCGATATGATTCCTTAATTTAAGCCACTACTATAAACTCACAACCCTTGATGGATGAATCAAATCGGACTCTGGCAATGCACGATAGCACAACTACGAGTACTGAGTAATCACCTGCTCCTGTTTACGCAGGAAAAGAAATTCAAAAAGACCCCGGCAGAGTATATACGGGATAACCTGCTGGTCACGACCAGCGGGAATTTCTCCACGCAATCGTTGCTCTGCACGGCAGGCACCCTCGGCGTTGATAATATTTTGTTCTCAGTGGACTGGCCTGATGAGCTGAACACCGTGGCAGTTGATTTCTTAACCCACCTGCCCCTCACCCCAAATGATATCGAGAATATCGCACACCGCAACGCGGAGCGGGTGCTCAAACTGAAGAGGTGAAAAAAATACACGGGTATTTTTTGGTGGCTTTAAGCTGTAATCACAAAAAATTATTTTGAGAAATAAAACCCGGTCTGGGTCTCATCGAGCACTTTCTCTGCTGTCTTTTTCGTCAGCAGGCTGACAATTATCATCGCAAGGATTGCAATAACAAATGCATAGAACGAGAAGTGCATGGGGATTTTTAAAAATTCAATACCCATTGCAATGGTTTTGAAATAGTTCAAAAAGCCGATGAGAAGCGATGATATCAATCCCAGCGACATTGCAGCAAGGGCACCTTGCCGTGTTGCACCCCGCCAGTAAAGTCCGGCAAGGAGCGGGACTGCAAATGTAGCGAGCATGACACCGATTCCCATCCAGATGAGACTGGCAAGCATCTCCGGCGGGCTGATGGCAAGGAGCACCGAGCCTACCGCTGATAGTACAACAACAACCTGTGATAGCCTGAGCACGGTCTTGTCATCTGCATCAGGTTTTAGCACTTTTTTATAAATATCCCACGAGAACATTGCACCGATGGTCAGCATCAGCCGGTCGGTTGTTGACATGACTGCTGCAAGTACGATCACGGCAAAGACTGCCCAAAGCGCAATGATGGGCAACGCATACTGGATCCCATAAAGGATAACAAAATCCCCGGCATTGGGAACGCTTGGGAGAGTGAATACACCCTGCTTGACCATGGTGAGCCCAGCAAACCCGGTGAATTTCAGCAGTACCATTGTTACGAGATAAATAATAAAGGCAATAAGGGGTGCCCACTTGAAATATTTGACATCTTTTATTGCCAGCACATTGTTAATCACATGCGGGGCGCAGGCAAGCCCGACCATCAGGAGAATGGCAAACGAGAAGATGTACGGGATGGCAAACGCACCGCTTGGCATCCATGGCTGTACGAATGCCGGGTTGACTGATGCAATAAATTCATTGACATGGGTAAAACCACCGGCATAGAAGATGATGATGGGCGCCATGATGAGCACCCCCCCAATAAGGATGATGGACTGGATGAGCGTGGTCCATGCAACTGCATAGAGTCCCCCGATAGCTGTGTATACCATGGTTACTACCATAGCAATTACGAGTGCCAGCCAGAGCGGGATCTGGAAAAGCCATATGAGTACAATCGCGATTGCCGTGTACTGCCCGACAAGATAGATCATTGAGACGATGATACCGGCAACTGCCGCAAGAGACCTCATGGCGGTAGGGCTCTCGTAACGATGAGCTAGATAATCCTGTACCGTAATATATCCCGATGTTTTAGCTACATTGTGGAGTTTCACGCCAAAAAATATGATACAGAACGCAATCGAGAGCGGGACAAAGATCTGTTCCCACATGGTCGGCCATCCCATTTTATATCCGAGACCTGATACACCGAGAAGCGACATACCAGAGCAGACAGTGCCGATCATCAGGAGCACAAACATCCAGAACCCAAGGGATCTCCCGGCAAGCAGGTAGTCCTCGGTGTTCTTGATCTTTTTCGATGCCCAGACACCTATACCAAGCATGGCCACGAAATAAAGGCCGATAACAACAATAGTGATGATATCGGTCATGTTAATCATGCCCCTTAAAAGTCAGTCCCCAGTAAACGAGCGCTGCAATAGCGATGATTGTCACCGCACCAAAAACCAGGATTGTGATATCTGGTAATCCAAACATAGTACCATGTTAATTTGTAGCATGCTAACATATAACATAATCGAAATTGTTCGGTGTAATGTAAGGGATGATACGATTCATTTTCATAAACTCCAAAATTCCTCAACGTTAATCAGATTCAAAGAAAACCGGACCTGTGATCCATCATTAAAATATGTTTAATACTCCTCCGTGCTAAACTATAGCACAGTAAAAAAAACCGGCACCTGATGGGGGTATTAAAACATTCTAAGTCTCTTGGCTGTGACCAAACAGATCGGTGGCCTAACCGCAGTGAACAATGTAGACCTTGAGATTGGAAACGATCAGATCGTAGGTCTTGTGGGACCAAACGGTGCCGGAAAGACAACTCTCTTAAACATTATATCCGGTATCACTCCTCCAACATCCGGGAAGGTATCATTCTGTGGTGAAGACATTACAGGTATGAAACCGGATCGGATATGCCGGAAGGGAATCGCAAAGACGTTTCAGATCGCTGAATCATTTCCCGACTTAACCGCCAAAGAGTGCGTGATGATTGGGGTGCTCTTTGGAAATGACACGGCGCCGGGTATGAAAGAGGCACAGTCCCAGGCGCTTTTGATACTTGATGAGGTCAACTTTCCCCTTGAGAAGGCCGAAACCCTCAACCGTAACTTAAATGTCGTTGAGCTCAAGCGACTGCAGCTCGCCCGGGCGCTCGCTTCACGCCCGAAACTCCTGCTGCTTGACGAACTCACCACCGGTCTCAACCCAAAAGAGAGCAAAGAGGCCGTGGAGTTGATCCGGAAGATCCGTAACAAGGGAATTTCCATTCTTATTATCGAGCACGTCATGAGTGTCATTATGGGAGTTTCTGACCGCATCGTAGTACTCGATCATGGCGAGAAGATCGCCGACGGCCGACCGTACGAGGTTGTGAATAACCAGCAGGTCATTGATACATATCTTGGTGACTTCAACGCGTTTTAACTAAAAAAAGGGAAAAAACATGCTCGCAGTGACCGACCTCAATGTTTTTCACGGGAACCTGCAGGTCGTCTGGGACCTGAGTTTTCACGTTAAGAAAGGCGAACTTGTGACTCTGATCGGACCAAATGGTGCCGGCAAGACAACGACAGTCGAGACCATCATAGGGCTTAACCGGAAAGCCTCGGGCTCAATTGTATTTGAAGGAGAAGATATCCTCGGTCATACCCCTTACGATCTATTTAAAAAAGGGCTCGCACTCGTTCCGGAGAAACGCGAGATCTTCTCTAAGATGCCGGTCAAAGAGAACCTCCTTCTTGGAAGGATTGGACAAGATGAAACAGAAAAGACCCTTGCACATATTTTCCAGTTATTCCCAATCCTGCAGGAGCGAAAAAACCAGATGGCCGGAACGCTTAGTGGCGGTGAGCAGCAGATGCTTGCTATCGGCCGGGCACTGATGTCACGACCCCGGCTCCTAATCCTTGATGAACCTTCAACCGGTCTCTCGCCCATTCTTGTTGGACAGGTTTTCAGGTCACTCGAACAGCTTGGCAGGGAAGGGATGACAATTTTTCTGCTTGAGCAGAACGTCAGGCACGCGCTCGATATGTGTCACCGGGGGTATGTGCTTGAGAACGGGAGGATAATTAAAGAGGGAAAGGCAAAGGAGCTCAAGCGCGATCCGCACATCCAGAAGGCGTACCTCGGATTCTAAAGACGCAAGTCAGTGTTTATTCCCTTTGAGGCTCCACAAAAGTCTCTTTCCTTCCACGTCCCCTCCACCATACCTGCAACCGTTCCGGCAAATTCACAAGCCCCTTTGGGAGGAAGATGATCGTGAGGATAAGAATGAACCCGACAATTACGTATCTCCCGAAAGTGAGCCCGGTTGCCTTTAACCCCTCCCAGATGATGGTAAGAACAATCGTCCCGATAACCGGCCCTGCAAGGGTGCCTAGACCGCCAAGAATTACAAAGGTAATTGGCCAGAACGAATTGTCAACACCATACAATTCCGGTGTAATGTAACCGATATGATGGATTTGCAAAGCCCCGGCAACTCCGGCAAGGTATGCACTCATGGCAAATGCGATGAGCCGGTATCGGACAGGATCCACTCCGGAAGCACGGGCTTCTAACTCGTTCTCCCGGATCGCGAGGAATGCAAGCCCGAGACGGGACTTCATAATATACCAGATTGCGATTAAAGATGCAATGGTAATGACAAGGATTGCGTAGTATTCGATGAGCTGGTATCCGGGTATGGACGGGCTTACAAGCCGGGGCGATGCGATCCCATCCCAGCCCCCCGTCATCGGGGCGAGTACGCTGACAGTCAGTGCCTGGACGATGATTGCAAACCCGAATGTCACCATCGCAAGGAACCACTCTTTGAGCCGGACGCAGGTAAGCCCGATGAGGACACCTATGAACGCGGCAACAGTGGCCCCGAGAAAGATAGTAATGAACGGCGAAATCCCGCTCTGAATCGCAATCAGGGTGGAAGCATATGCGCCAATTCCAAGGAATGCGGCGTGACCGAGCGAACCCTGCCCGGAGAATGCGAGAAGGTTCCATGCCGATGCAAAGATGATGGAGATAAGCATCAGGACAAGGAGGTTCAAAAGGAACATGCTGTCAGACAGGAACGGGAAAGCTGCTGCAATGGCGAGTGTTGCAACGAGTCCGTATTTTATCAGTTTATCCCGTCCGAAATTCAAATTTTCACTCCCCCTTCTCCCCGAATAATCCGGTTGGCCGTACTACGAGTACAACAATGAGGATAATAAACGAGACCGCGTCTTTCCATACCCCGCCGAGATAGAATGCCGCGCTGTTCTCGGCAATACCCATTAAGAGCCCGCCAATGATAGCGCCCGGAATACTGCCAAGCCCGCCGAGAATAATGATAGCAAAGGCCTTGACTGCAGGAATCGATCCCATATACGGGTTAAAGACCTGTCCGCTCACCACCCAGAGCGTCCCTGCAGCAGCCGCAAGTGCGCATCCGATACCAAAGCTGATGACGTCTATCCGTTCGACATTGATACCAATGAGCATAGCCCCTTTCCGGTTCTGGCTTGTTGCCCGCATCTCCATGCCAATCCTCGTTTTTTTGAGGAAGATGAACAGGGCAATGAGGATAGCAGCAGTAAACGCAATGATGATGATGTAGTCGATGGGGACGTTGAGTGAACCTACAGGAACTGTGATACCATCATAGGGGCTCTTTACGCTTTGCCATGCATCACCCCATACCATTGCAGCCCCGTTCTGAAAGACATAGATGAGCCCGATGGAGAGGAAGATCTCGTTGAGTTTGCCGGTGCCGAGGATCGGACGGAAACAAAGCCGTTCGACAACTGCCCCGATTCCGATGAGGGCGAGCATGGACAATAAAAGGATTACATAGGGATTGATGCCGGTTAAAAGAAAGATCGTGGCGGTGATGTAAGCACCGATCATCAGGAACTCCCCGTGCGCGAAGTTTACGATCTTCATGACCCCAAAGATAAGGTTAAGGCCGGTGGCAAGCAGGATATAGATACAGCCGGCATACAGTCCCCAGAACAGGATCTGTAAAAATATCCCAATGTCGTCCATTGTCACCCGCATGTTTTTTTATTGTCTTAAAATCATACTGCCTGTAATAAAAATGGAGTGTATCGGATTTCAAGCGCTTCCGGCTTTGTACCAGGAAGGCAGGGTAAAGTCCGTTGTCTTGAGGTTGTCCGGCCAGACGATTGTGGGTCGTGTCTCACCAAGGGTCTGGTTGAACGATAGCTGTTCCATCCAGAGGTCAAAGGTTGATTCCCGGAAGTCCGGTGAGAACGAGATGGTCTGGTCCTTCATTGCCTCGATGACTTGTGGCATCTTCAGGTTTACGAGTGCCAGCCTGACAGTTGCCTTATCGGTGGTTCCCGCATTCCCGATAGCTTTTGCAGCAATGTACACTCCCTCATAGGTAGACGCACCCATCATGTCCGGGTATGTGCCAAACCGTGTAAAGTATGCCTGCTTAAATGCGTTCTGGGCATCTGCAACTGCACCGGCCGGTGCAGTATAGGGCGAGAACCGGCTCTCGATAATAGCCCCATCTCCGTACTGACCGAGGTCTTTGTAGAATTGGGCATTGTCATTGTTTTCTACATTTAAAAATATCGTATTCAGTCCGATATCCCGGCGTGCCTGTGTGATGATTGGAGCGCCTTCATTAGGGAATGCCGCTATGTAGACTGCATCCGGGTTTGTCGCCTTGATTACGGTTAACGGGGTCCGGAAATCGCTCTCGCCCATTTTGAAACTCTGCTGCGAGACGAGCTGGATATTGAGCTTCTCCTTTGTGATGGTATTGTTCACTGCAGTCTGAACACCCTTACCAAAAGCGGTATCCTGGTACAGGAGCGCGAGCCGGAGCGGGCGGTCAGCGGCAAAACCATACTTCTTTGTAATCGCTGACCGGATAACCTGATCTATGAAGGTCGTAGTGTACTGGCCGTAGGTATCAGTGGTCGGGCAGTGGTGGAAGATGTAACTTGTATCGATGTCGGTACGGTGAGTGATGATAGGGCTCGATGCGCCAGTGACGATGTAAGGTATCTTATACTCCGCAATGGTCTGCTGATACGAGGAAGTAACTGCGCTGGAATACCCTCCGACAAGGATGTCTACTTTGTCATCAGTGATAAGCTTGGTTGCCGCTTTCTGGCCACCCGCTTGTGTGGATTCGTCATCCCCAACGATCAGCTTGATCTGGGCGTTTGTTCCGTCTTTTAAGGCTACTCCACCCGCAGCATTGATCTTATCGGCTGCAACCTGGGCCGATTGCCACATGTTATTGCCCACATTGCTTGCCGGGCCGGTCTGTGATACGATAACACCGATTTTGATTATCCCTTGAGATGCCGTCGTTGTCTGCTGCGTAGCTGCCGGCTGGGTACAGCCGGCGATGAGTGCGGCCATGACAAGCAGAACCGCGATGAAGAGAACCTGGTATTTCATTTCAAATCCCCTATGCTATGATATAGCATGGCATAGTAATTGTCGATATATGACTTAAAAAGAATATCGTTTTTATTTTCCGGGATATCTGGTTACGAAAATTACCGGTTGTATCATCAGAAGGATGTGGGAATCAAACGATCTGGCCGACTTTAAAATATCTTAACCGCATTAATTACTTTTATCCGTCTCAGCCATCATCCCCAGTATACTCTCTCATGCAAAGCAAAAAAAAAAAAATTCCATTGATAATTGTGTTCTCTTACCGGGAATATTTTCCTGGATGAAAAATCCCGACAATCTCCTGCTTGATCAATTCTTCCGGGGTATGGTAAAAAATTTCGAAATCCGCTTCTGCCTGTGCGAGTTCCCGTGCCCGCTTTTCAACAGCGGGCCTTAGTGTGATCCGTTTCTTTAAGATATTTTCCTGAATCCTGTGCAACTTCAAAGTCCCGGTTAAAAGATCCCGCTCTACGGGTTTTATCATCGGCTGGTACTTATGGATTAGAGTCTGGAGATCGGATCGATCGATTCCTTGTGTAGGATCGAAGAGGAAATTCCTCTCCATTTTGTCCCGCCATGCGATGAGTTCGTTAGTGAGGGTGTTGTCAAGCTGGGGAATGCCGAGTAACTGATTCCGGGTGATATCAGCAGCAGTCTCGATCCCCAAAGACTTTAAGATATTTTTCAGTCCGGTATTGAGCCGTGGTAATGTACAGGTGTTTATGCTGCAGTGCTCAAGGAATTTTTTTAGCTGCCGCTCTTTCATCGTTCTCTCTAAAGAGAGGAGGCTTGTCCTGTATTCCCGATCAATACTTTCATATTTTCTCTTAAGATCCCGCAGCTGATTCAGCTGGGTGATAAATGCTGAATCACCCGCTTCGGCTATCCACTTTTTGTTCCACAAATCCCACATATACCGGGCGCTGGTAAGATTTCCCAATCTTTTTTTCTTCTCGTCAGCAGCTTCGCCCGGATACAGGAACAGTGCCATCACAACAATGACAACCGGCAGGAGCATGAGATAGTCAGTTATCATCTCACCCAGTGCCATCACCACGCATCCTGCAATTATTGCTATGCCGGCAATCTGGCGGAAACTCCTGAAGTCAAGGGATCGTTTAATATCAGGAGCAAGCGGCGCAAGATGAGGGATGAATGTTCCAAGGCTGATATGTGGAATCGGTCCCGGAGATGCGATTGCTTCTACTTTCAGCCACTCACGATGGAGATCAATTTTTGTGATCCGGTCTGCGCTTAAGAAGAGTAAGAGACCGGAACTTTCTTCGAGCCTGCACCACGGGCATGTCGCAAGTCCTGAATAGTAACTGTGAACGGAGTCTGCACTGCACCGTCTCATCCGTTTTTCAAGGGATTCAAATGCGTCCCACCAGTCCCCGGCAATGGGACGGCCGGAATAACTAGCTCCCGTCTCAGAAAAAGCGCGCTCAAAAAGCCCGGCCACATCATGGGGGACAACGGAAAGCCCCACAGAGTTTGGCGGAGGAGAGATGGATTTTAGCGGGGAATTTTTACCATATGCAAACCGGAATTCGGCAATGGCCTTATCGAGCGGCATATCCTCTTTTCCACCGTAAACGCCCGAGAAGGGATGCCTTCCAAAGAAGAGAAGCTGAAAAAACAGGATAGAAAGCCCGAAATTGTCATGGTTTGCCGTTCGCTCCATCTTAAAATTTTTCGAGTTCTGGATCTCGGGCGGGGTGAACTGGGCTACGCCAACTTCACAGTAATAGAGTCGTTTGTTTGTCCGGACCTGGAACGAGTCGCAGTCGATCAGCCGGACACAGGCTTCATTGTTGACAAGTATGTTTCCCTCGTTGACATCGCCAATCACGTACCCGAATTTGTGAATTACGAAAAATGCGGCTGCGAGGTTTTTTGCTGTGCGCACCAGAAACCGCCAGTCCGCGTGGGGGAAGTGTTCTTTCCGATGCGTTGGCCCGTACACTTTGTGCACCGGTTCGTAATCGCTGATTTTTGGCATGAGAAAGCCTACAACCGGACCCCCTTCGCGGGCACGGAGGACCTCGGTTGGCCATGCCGAAATGCTCTTGAGCTCGTCATTGCACCCTCTCACCATTAAGAGTAATTTCTCCTGCTTGTGCGCTTCAAGCGGTTTATGATAGATCTTGGCAACAAGGTTCTGGTGCAGAGGAAGGATCTCATACACATCCCCTTCTCCTCCGCTCCCGATCTTTTTTCCGAGCAGGATCCTTGTGCCGGAACTATCTAAAAATGGTTTGAGGGGAACAGACGCCATAAAATCAACCTGTCATGCGCAGAGCAAGGACGAGTGTTTTGTCATCGTCGCTTCTCGCTGTGATATCGTCACGGGAAAGAAAATGATTAAGTTGTGCAGAAAAAACAGAGAAATCATCCACCGGGTTCTTTTTCAGAGCTTCAAAGAGCGGCTTAAAAAAACCGGGATGGGCTTTTTTTTGCGCAAACGAGAGGACAAGGTTTTGCAGGCCGTCAGTGAATAACGCGATCTCGTCTGGTGATTCTGCATGGTGTACATTAAGATGATCGAGATACTGTTCATCCGTGATAAAAAACGTAGTGTTGGCGTATTCTCCCTGTTCCGGCCAGAAAATTGTATTGTACTCCGAACCGGAACCTGTTACGATAGCGCCATCACCGATCTGGAAAAAAATCGCACGATCTTTTCCGGCTACCGAGCCGAGGATCGTACAGGCATACTCTCTCAACCGCTTCTTGCTTTCCTGTGAATCAGCAACGATCGCTTCGCGCGACGCAGTGATCCAGTTCCTGACATCCTCATCAGTGATGCTCGATAAATCGCCAGTATTTCGCACTGCGTCAATGATTTTGGTATAAAGCGTGCCACTCGCAATTTCTGCCCCACGCCCCCCGTCCGTTGTGCTGCCAGCGCCATCAGCGGCAATCCCGATAAAAAATTCCGAATCCGAGAGCAGGATTGTACCAGCCCTGCAGAAATCCTGCCCGCTCTCTCCGTGATCGGTGTGTGCTTTTCCGGTAACAGATGTGCAAGTAAACTTCCATCTCATATCTCACTCCAGCCAAGAGGTGGAGAGAGCATGATCCGGTCACCGGGATTGCTCCGCGAAGCTGATTTCATTGAGTTTGAGAGCCACTGGAAAAATTCGCGGAATTTCAAACCCTGAAGTTTTACCGGATCCCGTACTGATATCTGTTTTAAGATCTTCATGTCTGCCTTGTGGACCCCGATAGCAAAGAACGCAAACGATTTTGTATCCTCACCTTCCCGGACCATTGCAGCGGCAGTCTGCCATGCATCAGTTGGTGCACCATCAGTGATAAGAAAGATCCAGGGCCGATAGAATGAGATGCCGTTAGCCCGGTATTGTTCTTTTCGGGTTTTTATGAGTTCGATTCCTTTTTGTATTGCTTCACCCATAGGTGTGTCACCGTCAGCCTTGAGCTCTGGATCAAAGAAACATTCTGCTGTATTGAACTCAGAGATGAGTCTGACCGGACCAAACGAGAGCAAGGCAACCTCAACACGTTTGATTGCAAGCGAGTCGGTCTGCAACTCATTGTAAAATTCACGGATCCCGGCATTGAGTTCGGCAATGGGTTGTCCCGCCATCGATCCGGATGTATCGAGCAATAAGAGACAGGGGCACCGCGGCTCCGGGTTCTCTGCAAAAGTCACCGCACCCAGTGGCTGCTGGTCGGGAAGGATAATGTTGTCACTCATTGGTTTCACCGTAAAATGTCGGTAGTAATTTTATTAGATGTATATTGTTATTTAGCGTTCTTTGGTTTTAAATTAAATTTTTTCTGCATTGAGCCGGTTATCTGGTATTCGGGCAGATTTGTAAATTAAAAATCGAAGTGTTTGATAGTTTTGGACATGTTTTCTTATATTCTGCCAGGATCCGCGATTGGCTCTTTAAGTTTTTGGGTAAACCGGTTTCACGACCGCCATTTTCATCAGCTAAAGTAAACAGCAACAGTAAGCACTGCAATGAGAATATCAATTAAATTTGAGTGTACAATCGCATTACAAACAAAGGAGCACAGAGTACCGGAATGACACAGAATTCATCCAGATTTTTTTAAGTTACCCCGCACACATTTCTTTGTCAACTGAAAAGTTGATGAACATAACTATTGAATATGTATGAAAAGATGTGGATTATCAATGACGAAATACAAGGACACTGTAATTTTTTTTATTATTGAAAAATCACCGTAAGGTGGTTACGAGCCACGATCATTACAGTAGTCGATATTCACTCAAGCTGATACGTTTTAAAGAACACAATGAAATGGTTCATGATGCAGTATCCTGCCATTTCAAAACAAAGGATCGACTCCGTTTTCTCAGACTGCACCAGGTTAAAAGAAGAACTGATGGCTGTATGAAACTGCCAAGAAATGTCTATGGCGATAAACTTCCCCGTCTTCTTAAGAGATATACGTACAGTATAAATCATCTGACGGGCAGCCACCAGCGCTTGTCAGCAGTCTAATGAAAAAACACATGACCTCACTATTTCCCCCCAAGGACCCGACATAAATCCGCCAAACCCGCCACGAACCCTTCAAACCCTTCATGAACCCAAAATTTCCACATTTTCCCGGGTAGTCTCCGTCAGTGCTGATATTTCTCAGGAGTATCGAAAAGGGACCGGAACTCGTCTTTCAAATCGGCCTCTTTTCAGCAAATGGAGGTCATTTTAGCGTTTTCAATCCGGAGTATGTCTTACCTGGGATCGGGATAAGTGCGGAATTCAGGGAAAATGGATGTAAATTCATTTTTATCTCATCGATGTGAGCCCGGATTCAAAAAAATAACGTCGGAGGGTCAAATGTGCGCAATTAGGCTCAATTGGCAAGACGATCTCGCTTTGGATCAGGTTAGAGCAGGCAAAACGAAAGGAACCCCTGTTTTGGGAGTCCCCCCTCCGGGTTCCGATGGTCAACGTCGATGGCAAAACTCTTTTGGGGATGTGACTTACGGGAGTGATGCGATATTTTAAATCGGGCTCCTTTCGGCAAATGGAGGTCATTTTAGCGTTTTCAATCCGGGGTATGTCTTACCCGGGATCGGGAGATGTGCGGAATTCAGGGCAATTGGATGTAAATTCATTTTTATCTCTTTCCTGCGAGCCCGGATTCAAAAAAATAACGTCGGAAGGTCAAATGTGCGCAATTAGGCTCAATTGGCAAGACGATCTCGCTTTGGATCAGGTTAG
>JAUYTV010000042.1 GCA_030694985.1 Methanoregula sp. | reverse complement strand
GCAGCAGAGAGAGTGGCCATCCGTATCGCAAGTTCAGGCACAACTCCGCAGGCAATCGCCTTTCGTATGCAGCGATCGATATGGCCGTCTTCCATCAGCAGGTCAACATGGCAGTCATCCGTTGCAAAGCAGCAGCGGGAGACGGTAAGAGGTGTGATGAGCGGTGCGAGCTCTTCGATATTGTGTTCTGTCGAGCCTTCCCGGATGTAGATGTACATGCCTTTTTTTAGTTTTTCTTCCGCTTCGTTCCTGCTGGTGCATTCATGATCGCTCTGGAGCCCGGCAAGGATGTAAGCATTCAAATCACTTCCCGAAAGCATCGGGGCATGTCCGTCCCTTATTAAAAAAATTTCTAATTTCTTTCCGATAGTCAGGTCCGCTCCAAGAACGCCGGGAAAGTTCATCATCTCGCCAAGGCCTGAAACGCCCTCACGGTTTTTGAACCGTGCGAGAGTCGGGGCATCAAGTATTGCCCCTCCGACATCCATTGGGGTTGCGGGTACGCAGGACGGGATCATGTACCGGATATCAACAGCGAGTCCTGACCGCTGGGAGAGCATCCAGTCAATACCTGCAACACCGGCAACATTTGCGATCTCATGAGGATCGGCAATCACGGTTGCTGTCCCGTGCTGCGCCACCAGCCTTGTGTATTCGCGGGGAGTGAGCAGCGAACTCTCGATGTGAACGTGGGCGTCTATCAGCCCGGCAACGATGTACCTGCCTGTAAAATCATACTCTTTTTTACCTGAATAATCTCCAATCCCCAGAACAACGCCGTCTTTTACCGCGAGTGTGCCCGTGTCCCAAGTGCAGGTGAACGGGTTGAAGATTTTTGCGTTTTTGAATACTGCATCCGCAGGGGTAATTCCGCGGGCTGCATTGATAAGATCCATAGAAAATGCTGTCATATGAGTTACACCACGAGATTCCGGGTTACTGCGGCCTTTTGTTTATCGTTCCGGAACCGGTTGGCAGGGAGTTTGTATCTGCCCGGTCGAACAGGAGCCGGAATGGAATTTTTATTTTCACTGTTTAAGCGGACCGGTGAGTCTTCGACCGTTTGCTCCTTCTCAAAAAGCTCTTGGTTTGAGTGGCCGCTCACTGGCATCCGGTCATTGGCACTAATACTACAGCAGGTCAGGTTTTCTGATATCCTGCCATTGCTTAACCGGACAAAGTCAATTTTTGGTAATTTACGGCCACAGATGAAGAAGAGCCGCAAAGAGAGATGATTAAGAGACGATCTTTGCAGCCCGTTCATGATCCAATGGTAAAACTGCAAGCTTAAAAACGATATCGTCAGTTCGGCTTTCTTATTCGCAAGTGTAAAGAATGAATTTGTGAGTACTCAACCACATGGACCGGTTATGATCTCGCGGTTTGGCAGTTTTTCCCGGAAAAAATAAGATATATATATATATGATGGGAAAGTCACACTTTTTCTTGTTAATGGTTGACACTGCAGCTATCCCGCGGGTGGGCTGGTATGATAAAATCCAGGGTGATGTTTATTCCCTTCTTGAATCCCCGGCTCATACCAGCAAGCTTAGAAAAGCGATCATCTTTTTTATTGCAGCCCTGATCCTGATCAACATCTTTGTAATTATCTTAGAAACGGAAATTTCAGTTTATCTTCAATACGAGAGATTTTTTTTCTTCTTTGATTTATTCACTGTCATTGTTTTTACAACAGAATATCTCCTCAGGGTCTGGTGCTGTGTAAAAAATCCCGAGTATTCATCGCCGGTCAGAGGCCGGATACGATACGCGTTATCCCCATATGCGCTTGTGGATCTCATCGCGCTGACCCCTTTTTACCTCCCGATGATCGTGCCCATTGAATTCCGGATGCTCAGGTTGCTGCGTCTTTTGCGATTATTCCGGGTTCTCCGGCTTGGCAAGTACTCAAACGCATTTGAAACGTTTGTTGAGGTGCTGAAATCCAAAAAAGAAGAGATAGTAATTACCATCGTCATGGTGAGCATCATCCTGATACTGGCGTCAAGTGCGATGTATACAGTTGAGCGCGATTTACAGCCTGAAGAGTTTGGCAGTATTTCCAATAGCATGTGGTGGGCGGTGATGACACTTGCCACTGTCGGGTACGGAGACGCGGTCCCGATAACCCCAATCGGGAAATTTTTGGCAGCAGTCGTTGCTCTTTCATCGATAGGGTTATTTGCACTTCCTGCTGGTATCCTTGCTTCCGGATTTGCCGAAAGTCTTCGTTGTAAACGCGATTGCGAAACAGACAAAACACTTGCCTGCCCCAAGTGTGGTGCCGAGATCGATCTCCAGACCGGCAAGGTGCGCGAGAGACCGGAGGATAAAAACACTGTGCCCTTGGATGATGGTGAAATTCTGGAAGAACTGCTGCGATAGTATGGACTGATAAAGACAGTGCTTTTTTTTACAACAGTAAAAATTCCAGAAGAACCGCAGCGACAGGACAAAAACAGGGTGCGGGAGATATCAAAGATTATTCTACCGGGTCTCCCTTGTACCCGTGCGATTCGAGAATCGCAAGAACATTTGCCACCCATTCGTGGTCATCGGCATGCCCAAGACCATTGACATGGGCGTGGATATGGGACTCATGTCCGCGAGCCACCTGTGCCCCCGGTGCATGCGAGTGCTGTACCGAGTCGTGCTTTGTCTCAAACGGGTGTGGCAGGACAGCGATCTTCTCATTCCAGATCGCGGTGAGGATCTCATCAGTAGTCCTGAGTTCATTGATGCCGATGATCCGCCCACGAACCTCCCCGCTCTCCGGGTGGTGGATCAGCATACGGTAGCAGAGAAATTCCCGGCAGATCGTGGGCCTTGTGGCGTATATGGCGCAGGCAAATCCCTTGCCTTCAGGGTTCTTTCTCATGAACGTGCAGCCTTTTTGCATTGCCTTGGGTTTTCCGCCGGTTTCTTCGAATTCTTCTTCGATCTCGTCAGCGAACTCGCGTTGCACATGCACCTGGAAGAGTTCGTTCGTGATGCCATACCTGCAGAAATAATCTCTACCAGTTACCTGCCGCTCGATCCGGATGAACTCTCCAAAACTCGAACAGCATTTCCCGCACCAGTTGCAATCGAACTTTACCATACCAATCTTCGATTTCATACTGGATAGATAATAAAAATTATGATCTGTCTTTGATTATCTTTGGTTGGGAAGAACGGACTGCTTTTACCGGAGTTGTCTGGGGAAAGATTTGAATTGCAGGATTTTTTTACCCATAAGGAAGAAAAAATACAAAAAAATTCCTGTACAGAGCAGTAAAACCGTTCTTCACCAACCATCCCATACTTTTTTCATGGATATCCATGTCAACCCCCGGTTTATCCTCATTCATCTCAGCGTATAACTCCCCAATCGCAAAAATAACCCTAAATTGAGGCGCATATAATGCGTTCTAAGGCACCTTACAGCGGTTTTGAGGCACTTTAATTCCGACCCGCTACCTGACATTGAAAAAAAGATTTAACGCGAAAACTCACCCTGCTCCTGAAAAGGTTGAAATGAACTCCATTTGGGGTTTCCGTTTACATAATCGTCCCGATGGAATCCGAGCGTTTTACGGGGTCTTTCAGAAATGCTCCGTTTGACAAACGGAGCGTTTTGCGGGGTTTTAGGGGTTTCAGCCATACGTTTTCCATAACCCCCCTTACCGTCAGGTGAAAGGGGTTTTTGGAGGGATTATCCGGGAGTGGATCGGCAGGAATTGTTACGAGTGTGGCGGGAATTGATGGATGGGGGGCCGTACCAGACCGGGATTTTTTTCTGCATGCCCGGTTTTTTATAAAAACAAAAACCGTATCAACGCTCGAACAGCACTTTTCCCGTTCGCATCGCAATCTCCGCAACCGGGTTATCCAGTTCATCCACAGTGTACGGGAATATGTCAACTGCAATATCAAGATCTGAGAATGTATCTAAAAACGTTACTATCCGATCGATGAACCGCCTGGAATCTGATTGAAGGATGATCAGGATATCCACATCGCTCCCGGGTACCGCACGATTTTCTGCAAAAGAACCGAATAAGATGATTTTCAGTACGTTTGGATCGCTCCTGAGTGAATCGACCGCAGCACCGAGCTGACGGTTAATATAATCCCGGTCAAGCCAGAAGGTCTTCACAGAACCGTAAGACTTCTCCCGCACTGCGGATCGCGTCATCTGCATCCTCCTTATCGAAATGATCTCCCGGCGTTCCCTCTGCCATCCCATCCGGATACCGCGAGGGAATATAATGACCATCTAATCTTTTTGCCGCTTTTAACGTACTTTCGGGAACGACAACCCTTTCAGCCTTTAGTCCCCGCAGCAGAAATCCAATTCCATGACCGATGGCAGAACCACCCTTTGACTGGTATACTGCCTTAACCCCTTTCCCTGCTGCCTGTTGCGAGATAAAACACGTCCACTCGTAAAAGCCTGACTCACGGGCATTTTTTGCCATCTCCAGATCCCGCTTTGCCTGTTTTATCCAGTCAGCGCTTCGTTCGGCCATGGAAAAATCCTGCAATTTGCTGGTGTATATTTCTCTTAACTCAGATCACAGATGAGAAAGGTAATAATCCCATGCATAGGTAAGAGGATAAGAAAAATCGCATCTGTTGCCAGAACCCGGCGACCGGTTAACGTTTTATGATGGAACCGGTGAATGGGATGTGACCATGTGGCTGGAACAGGCGTTTTTTTTTAACCTTGAACTGCGAGTTATTGACAAGGTATCCAGGCGATTCCCCCCAGGGATTTTAACTTACCAGTTACAGAGGTTAAAACTTTTTTACCCCACGCAAGATAACGATGTGCATGCAAACTTTTTTGTTCAGCGGCATTGCTCTCCCGTCCCACACAATCTATAATATTCTAAAACACGAACTAACGGTTCGTGATAATCCCGAACTGGCATATCGTACAGGATGTCAGAGCGATCCAGCATATAGTTCTCTTAGCAACAGCCGGCCTTTTTATTCTCCTGCTCACCGGTAATTTTTGTACGGCCGCTGTTACCCAACCCCCGCAGCTTGCCGGAACCTTATGGACAAAGTCCTATCCGGACAGTGATTTTTTTGAAGCACAGGCAATTACCCGGACTGCTGATGGCGGGTATCTTGTCACTGGTACGGGCAGCAGTGACAAGAACCGGCACGCACTCCTGCTGTTTAAAACAGATTCAGCGGGAAATGAGCAGTGGAGAACAACCGGTAGCGGAAACTCCTGTGTAGGCAACGCAGTGATTGCCGGTAAAAACGGTAATGCAACCGTACTCGGTGGTGGCTGTGACACCGGCACGGGTGTGGTCACGCTGACGTTTATTAACAATGCGAAAGGAACCGTGTGGCAGAACTGGAATTATGAAGCGGGCGGCCATGCCACCGGCACCGCACTGATCAGTACCGGAGACGGGGGGTATCTCTTCCTTGCCGAAGGAGACAGCCGGGTTGCCGGGAGGAATGACCGGGACGTGATGATTTACCGGATTGATTCAAAAGGTGCCGTTCTCTGGACCAAATCATTTTCAGGTCCGCTCAATGATACCGCAAAGGCTGTAGTCATGACACCTGACGGGGGTTTTGTTGTTGTCGGTTCTTCCATAAATTCTGAATCCAGAAGACAAGAGATCCTTATAATAAAACTCAATGGGCAGGGCATTGAACAGTGGGTCAGGACTACCAGGACACAGAATGATGATACGGCCATTAGTATAGCATTGGCAGGAGACGGCGGGTACGTGATCGCCGGGACATCCTGCCGGCCCGGGCGGTCAGGAGACTGCGATATCCACGTGATCAGGATTGATGAAGCAGGTACAACACTCTGGGACCGGAAGTATGGGGGAAGCGGACGGGAATCTGCCGCTTTGGTGCTCACATCTCCTGAAGGGGGATACACCATTTTAGGATCTTCAGATTCTAAAGAACGCGGGGCACTGGACCGGGATGTTCATATTGTGCACATCGATGACCAAGGAAACGAGTTGTGGACCAATACGTTTGGTACACCTTCATATGAGTTCGTTACTGGCGGAGTGACGGTTGCGGATGGATCTCTGGTAATTACCGGGTATGCAACAGACCCGGTAGAGACAAAGAGACGCACACTGTTTATTACTAGCATCGGTCTTGCTGGCAGAAATCCGCCTCCCGAGTTGCTCCGTCTGGCATCCACGGCCCGGAAAAACAGTGGTGTTGAGGTCAGGGTCAGGGATGAAAAAAGCGGGGCCGGTATTTCAGGAGCTCAGGTGTATTACGACGGGAAACTCATGGGCTGGACATCGGAGACTGAGGGTATGTATCTGATTGAAAAGCCAGGTACCGGTTCTCATTCAGTGCGGGTAGTAAAACCCGGCTATACTGAGACAACAGTTATGGCAGATGGCACTACCGGTTCAAGCCTCACTGTGCAGTTGCAGCCTTCAGCTATCCGGCAAATTTACGGTGATGCTTCTCCAAAAACAGCGCTCGACATTATTTTTGTTCCATCCAACACATCCTATGACTGCGGGCTGCATGAGAAAATTGTTGCCGACCAGTACATGAATAATCCAGAGATATTCTTACAAGATGTCCGGCAACTATCCGAACTCAGATTGTTCCAGCTTGGCCGTTACTCATCGGTTCCAGCAAAAATCTCGGCTGACTACAAAAAGCATCTGAACATATATTATTTCTGGGATGGTGAACGGTACGCAGATGCGTTCAACGGGTGTGCCGGAACTCCGCCGTATGGTATTTGGGATGAGGCTCCCTTTGCTGATGTGGTCATTATACTCTATCCCAGGTATTACGGACTGAATAAACAAAGCGGCTGCGAACCGACAGGGTGCACGAACGGGATCGGGCCGGGCACCGGTTCATGGTTCAAAGCGCCAGCCAATAACGGTCAGGTATTTCTCCACGAGTCCGGGCATGCGATCTTCGGCCTGATGGATACGTACTGCGGCGATACGTATTATGCAGAGAATATGCCCTTTCCCAACATCTGGCAGTCAGTAAAAAACTGCACCTACGATACCCAGAAACACAGCGGGGAGGGGGCCGGATGCCGGCCGATTAGCGGGGGTGTTTCAGGGAGCAGGAGCACCTGTGATAAGGATTACTTAAAGTTTGACCGGGACCCGGATCTGATGGCCTCGACCAGCAGCTTGGCAACATTTGGTGAGAGTGCAACGCAGCGAATCCAGTACATACTTGATGCAGCAGGGAGGAACTGATGGATAAAAGGTGGTGGATTCTCCTCCTTGTCTGTGCAATTCTTGCAGCAGGTGTTCTGCTCTATGCTTTCAACGGGGAAGAGCAGGGAGATTTCACAAAAGTGCTGGTCATTAAACTACACATTGGTCAAAATGGCGTAAGGGAGGATCTTGTCAGTCTCCGTTATGGCCACCCGCCCGAGATCGGTCTTCGTTCAGGTTCTTTTTCCGGCAGGCTGCTTTCTGCTGATGGTAAGACGGTTAAGGAATTTGCCATCTGGGATCCCCGTATCCAGTTGGGAGACATGGTGATTGATGACGGACATGGAGGAGAAATGCTCAGTGGTGCAAAGGTACAATCACCCGAAGCAGATCTTCTTCTCACCCTCCCCTATACAGGTGTAGAAGAGCGGTTCGAACTCCATGACCGGTCTTCGGGCAGGTTGATTAAGTCTGTCAATCTGTCATCTGCGATCACTTCTTTTTCGCAGACCTACCCGTCTGATCCGGACGGTCCCCGGATCGTTTCGGCGCAGCAGGGGCTCCCATTGATTACCATGATTGCGGGAGGCGCGATCTTTTTCCTTCTGGTGCTGGTTGTTTTAATGATGGTGCGTAAGCGTTAACAAAGCGTAGGGTTGGTTTCAGAAAATACGAACGCTCTGAAAATAAAATTTGAGTATTCACAAGAGAAGAAGATCCTGCAATAATTATATCGGGATCATCACGGGTCGGACTGCACGCTTCCTGCGTTTATATACCTTGTAATGTCCTGAACAATTCCGTTAATGAGCGTCACCTGTCTTTTCTCATCGAATTCAGCAAGCGCGGTGACATTTACGGTGATTGAAGTACCATCCTTTTTCTTCAGGGGGAGAATCCGGTTTTTTACAAACCCGTTGTGGTGGAGTTCTTCGAGCAGATGTTTTCTTTCCCCCGGCTCGGAAAAAAGATCAATGACCTCGATCTCCTGGAGGTCAACCATGGAATGGTATCCCAGAATATTCAGGAGTGCCGTGTTTCCCCAGACAAACCTGCCATGCGGATCAGCAGTACTCCGGTAGATACCAACGTTGAGATCCTCTACCAGGGTGCGATACCGGTCCTCAAAATCTCGCAAATGCTGTTCCATCTTTTCTTTTGTGATATCACGAATGATGGTAGAAGCCCCGCCTATTTCCCCTTCAATACCTTTAATCGTAGAGATTGTTATTTGGGCATCCATCACCGCACCGTTCTTGCGAACCATTTTCATTTCATGTCGCTGTATATACTCCCCTTGCCAGACCCGTGTCATTAAGATATCAAAGTCATCCTGATGTTCGGGCGATACCAGCAGTCCGAATGGTTTTTTAAGCACTTCCTCCTCATGATACCCGTACAGCCGTTCGGCAGCAGGATTCCAGCTGGCGATCCCGCCCTCCCGGGTCATGCCGATCAGCGCCTCATCAGAGTATTGAATAATTGACGCAAGAAGATCCCGCAGACGGAGCGCTTCCTCTTGTTCGGTCAAATCCCTTCCGACAAATACCCTGGAACCATCCGAAATGTTGACCGTAATGAAGTATACGTTCCTGACGGTCCCGTTCTTGCAGCGAATCGAAAATCTCTGCGATTTTCCCTCATTTTTCTGTGTTCCGGCAGGTCCGGTGTGCCAGAATTCAATTGCTTTTTCCTTCTCAGCCGGATCGGGAAATGCGCAGTCAACCCAGCTTTTCCCGTCAGGGATCTCATCCTTTGTGTAACCAAATGTCGTGATGAAACTCCGGTTGAGAAAGATGTGGCAACCGCTAGAATCGATGATTGAGAGGGGAAACGGAGACACTTCTGTTACACTCCGGAACCGCTCTTCGCTCTCTTTTAACTTCTCCTGGTACGTGTTCCGGACGGTGATGTCTTCAATAATGAAGGTGATACCCTGGCTCCCGTCTTCAAATACGGATGGGATCCGTTTTATCCTCAAGGCATGCCTCTCGCCCCGGATGATACAGATGATTTCAGTGCCGGGTTCACCACCTCTCCCGAAATTTCCGGATATCCCGGTCGCTAAAAGGTCACGAATGAAGGGAATGTCAGTCTCATGGATCCTTTTTCCTATGAGCGCATCTTTTTTAACATCGAACATCAGGAGGACCTGTTCGTTAACCTGAAGGATCCTTGCATCAGCATCGAGCATGATGACAAGGTCTGATGAGAATTCAAGCATTGCAGAGACGGGTATCCGGTGAGAGAGGAAATAGACTTTTGCCGCACCAATGACCTGCATCTCTACTTGTCCGGAAATGAGCAGCATGTCAAGATACTTGGCCACAAGGTTCCGGTTCATGGGTATTTTTGTGGATAGATCCGAGATCGTTATCCCCCGCGGGTTCCATTTGAGGAGTTGCTTGATCCGGTCGATCTTCTCCTGGTCGATCACTCCCATAATATGTAATTGGAAGGGAAGGGTAGTTAAATGACATTGTCTGCCTGCCGGATTGCCGGTTGGAGAGATATAGCGGTCCCGGTTTCCTGTTAAGGTTCCGTAAACGCCGGATGCGCAATCGTTTATGAGGAGGGATTTACTTCAACACCTCTGCGTCCGGGTTTTGATTTTACGGACAAGGTACGGGACTGCATGGCAGACCTGTATGCAACCTTTGAAGCAGTCCTGTTTTGCAAATTGTTATTATGACAAAATCTATTACATCAAATCTGTTGCAGACAGGAAATGCCTTGGATGCGCGTTTAAAAAAAGGTGGAATATGATAAAAGGTTACAAGAGCGGTATCCCGTTGGAGGCGCAGTCCCTTTACCGGAAGGCAAAGGAAATAAAAGGCCGGGGACAGCCCGAAGTGGCTCAAAGGTATCTCTGGGAGGCAGTCCTGATCGCACCTGCCTTTGTGAATGCCTTTCTTGAGCTTGGAAATTGCTGCGATGCGATTGGGAATTCTGCGCAGGCACTTGTATGGTATGACCGGGCAATCCTGATTGATCCGTCCCGCACGGAAGCATTGTCCGGTAAAGCCATGGTCCTGAAAAAGATGGAACGTGAAAACAAGGAGATCCGGTGTCCTGAAAAAGCAGCCGGTTCCTGGGGAATTGAGGTTCATTGACAGGAAGTGGGCTGGGTCTGTCATTATCTGTATTTATTGTACTTGTATTACAGGAACAAATAGACAAAAAAATATACTATTAAAACGTTATAAAAAAATGGTATATAAAAAAATGTGCCGGATTGTTAAACCAAGGAGTATTCATTCAGCACGGATATCCTACGGTCAATCCCGTCGTTCATTTTGCACTCGCCGCCATATCAGACCGGTTAAGGGGAGTTGTCCGTGGCAGGTGGTCTCATGACCCCGGGTGCCGTTTTTTCACCCACAACTTTTTTCAAAGCCGCCTCCACCGGCCTAATTCCCGTAGTGAACCGGTTTTCCGGAAAAGGGGGCCCTGACATTTTGCAGGTACGGGATCTTGCAGGATTTCAGGTTACGAATAAAGAGAGTACTTTTTTAATGATCTCCCTGCATCCGGGACATCCCACAGAACTTATTACAACCAGCGGAAGAGTGGCGATGATGGATGGCAGGCTTTTCTCATTCACTCTTATTTTTTTAGCCCTGCTCTCGATTACGATTCTTCCTGTGTCTGCTGCGGACCCTCCGAATGCCAGCTTTTCAGCGATCCCTACTTCAGGTTCATTCCCACTGACAGTTTCATTCACTGATTCATCAACGAACAGTCCTACCGGTTGGGCCTGGTTCTTTGGCGATGAGGATTACTCAGAGCCGTGGATTCAGGTGAATGCAAGCGCCGGGTGGCTGGCTAGATGGGGGCTCATGAGCGTATCACTGCCGGATGGCAGTATTGTCATGACGGGGGGTTATAACGGGACAAGCACGTTCCAGAACGACACGTGGCGCTCAACTGATTATGGGTCTACCTGGGTGCAGATGAATGCAAGCTCCGGCTGGCTTCCAAGGCAGGATCACAAGATGGTTGCCCTCCCCGATGGAAGTATCGTACTGATGGGTGGCGAAACCAGCACTGGCACCTATAAGAATGATACCTGGCGGTCAACGGATAACGGCATCACATGGACCCGGCTGAATGCGAGTTCCGGATGGACTGCAAGAAAAGATTCCAGCAGCGTAGTGCTTCCGGATGGCAACATTGTGCTAACCGGTGGCTGGGACAGCATTGGGAATATGAATGATACCTGGCAGTCAACCGATAGCGGCGTAACGTGGACAATGGTGAACGCAAGTGCCGGATGGACGAAGAGATGGGGTCATGTCAGTGTCGCAATGCCGGATGGCAGCATCGTGCTGACCGGTGGCCGGGATAACAGCGGCTATATCCATGACGTGTGGCGTTCCACCGATAGCGGCGCCACGTGGAACCTGGTGACTGCGAATGCCGGGTGGATAGGAAGAGGTTACCATACCAGCGTTGCGATGCCGGACAGCAGCATCGTGCTGATGGGAGGTTTTGATTCCGATAACAACATGCACCATGATGTCTGGCGATCCAACGACAACGGCGCGACATGGACGCAGGTGAACGCGAGCCCCGGTTGGCGTAAAAGATCTCATCACTCGGCCGTTGCGATGCCGGATGGCAGTATCGTCCTGATGGGCGGGAATGTCCAATATGTCAGCTACGGAAACGATGTCTGGCGTTTTTCGCCTGCCGGATCATCAGTTCAAAACCCGTCACACACCTATACGACAGCGGGGACTTACAACGTGTCTCTGCAGGCGTACAATGCTAATGGCTACAACAGCACGCAAAAGGCCGGATATATTACAGTCGTGGAATCGCTCGTTGCCGGCTTCACATCGGATTTTAACTCCGGCCCGCTCCCGCTGTATGTCCAGTTCACAGATGAGTCCACCGGTTCACCGACCAGCTGGAACTGGTCGTTTGGTGATGGGATGTTCAGCGAGGAGCAGAACCCGCTGCATAAGTACACATCCACCGGGTCTTTTGATGTCTCGCTCAACGTCACCAAAGGGGCAGACTATGACATCGGGGAGAAAGGGTCTTACATCGATGTGACATCCTCCCCACTGAACAATGCGCTGGACAACAATGAACTGACGTTCTCGACATCAGGCGACGCTTTCTGGGACGAGGATTTCGTACATTTTTTTTCCGGATACAGTTCGGCACGGAGCGGAACGATTGGAAACAATCAGTTTTCATCTCTGGATATTACTGTTGAGGGACCTGTCCTGATACGGTACACGTGGGACGTTTCATCTCAGGAAGACCACGATTTCCTGAAAGTGTATGTCGATAGTTCGGAGTATGATTCGATCTCCGGGCCGTCATACGGATGGACGTCGTATGAGTTGGTTATTGGCGCAGGTACCCACACCATTTCATGGGTATACGAGAAAGATGGGGATGGGATAACCGATGGCTCTGACTGCGGCTGGGTCGACGATATCCAGATCGTCCCGTCGGCACGCTTCTCTGCCAACGTCACATCCGGAGACGTCCCGCTGACGGTCCGGTTCACCGACCAATCGACCGGCTTCCCTGATTCGTTTGCATGGGATTTCGGGGATGGAACGACCTCGACCCAGCAGAACCCGGTCCATACCTATACGTCCCGCGGGCGGTATACAGTCAACCTGACCGTTACCAATGAATGGGGTTCCAATTCGCTACGCAAGGGCTGGCTTATCTCAGCCCTCCCGCCCCACAGCGCCGCTTCCGTCCACAACCTGAACAAGGGCACAAATTACGGGACCATCCAGGCAGCGATCAACGAGGCAGATGTCGGCGATACGATTGTCATCGACAGTGGCACCTACCAGGAGCATGTAAAGGTTAACAAGTCGGTGACGATCCGGGGCGAGGATACCGGCTATGGCCTGCCGGTCATTGATGCAACATACAGCTCATCAGCGCATGGCGGCTCGGCACTGAACCTGTCTGCGGGCTGGACAACTGTCAGCGACCTCTATGTCATCCACTATAACAGCGGCTATGGTGCCGGGCTATATGTACAGTCCGACAATAACGTGCTCAGGAATGTTAACGCTCTCTATAATTACAAGGGAGTTGGTGTTGTATGGAACAACTACAGGAATACGACGATTGAACACTGCAATGCATCGTTCAATGACTGGCTCGGCTACCATTTCTACATGGCAGAAGATGTAAGGATCTCCAACAGTACGGCAACCGGAAATGACGGCTGGGGCATCAGAACCGATTATTCTGAAGGTATTCAGGCCCGGCACAATTTTTTTTCCGGGAATAGTGTTGGCGGGATCCTGACGTATTACTCTCCATCTGCAGTCACCTCGGATAATACGTTCATAAACACCGTGATTGGTATTGCCGTTTCGTTGAGTAACAATCAGGTCATTAGGAATAATACGATGACCGTCCCCGGTACAATTGCGATATCGTTCGAGTCCAGCAATAGCGCTCTTATCGAGAATAATACCGTTCAGGGCCTGCTCATCGGCATACAGATGACTAATTCATCATCAAATCTTGTTTATAATAACTTTATCAATACAACAGAAATCTATGCGCGGGAATACTCTTCTTCAGTAAACATATGGAATACCACCCGGATTGCAGGGACCAACATCATCGGCGGCCCCTACCTCGGCGGCAACTACTGGGGTAACTATAACGGGACGGACAGCAATGGCGACGGGATAGGGGACACCTTCATTCCCTATACAAACCTTGGGAACATCACGATCGGCGGCGACTGGCTGCCGCTGACAAATGTCACCGGCATGCTCCCGCCAGTTGCAAACTTAAATGGCACCCCCACTTCCGGCACGGCCCCGTTGACCGTCAAATTCATGGACGATTCAACGAACAACCCGACAATCTGGAACTGGTCATTTGGTGATAGTTCACTCGTCAACGCAACCGTGCAGGATCCGATTCACACATATACCAGTGCTGGCACATACACGGTTTCTTTAAATGCTACCAACTCAGCGGGCAGCAATACCTCTACACGGACGAATTATATTGTCGTCAGCCCTCCAAAACCCATCCCGATTTTCTCAGCTAACGTTACCTCTGGCGTACTTCCGTTGACCGTTTCATTCACCGATTCATCAACGAACACCCCCACCGGCTGGGCTTGGTTTTTTGGTGATGAGACTTACAAGCAGGCATGGACGCAAATAAACGCAAGTGCAGGGTGGTCGGCAAGATCCAGTCACAGCAGCGTGGCGATGCCGGACGGCAGCATCGTGCTGATGGGTGGATGGAGCGGCACCTACAAGAATGATACATGGCGATCTACAGATTACGGCGCTAACTGGACGCTGATGAACACGAGTGGAGGATGGCGAGGAAGTGAAAATCATGGCAGCGTGGTCATGCCGGATGGAAGCATCATCCTCATGGGGGGGTTCGATGGCAGTGTCCTTCTGAACGATGTGTGGCGATCTACCGATAAGGGTGCAACCTGGGTAGAGATGAAACCCAACGATGCTATCGGGTGGTCCAAAAGATCGTGGCAACGCTGTGTGGTAATGTCGGATGGAAGTATTGTACTGATGGGAGGTTCGGATGGCTCCAATAAGAACGACGTTTGGAACTCATCCGATAACGGTGCTACATGGACACAGGTAACTGCGGGTGCCGGTTGGTCTGGACGATACGGTCATAGTAGCGTGGCGATGCCGGACGGCAGCATTGTGCTGATGGGCGGTTATGACGGCAGCTACAAGAATGACACGTGGCGGTCAACCGATAATGGCGCCACATGGACACTGGTGAATACGAGTGCCGGGTGGATAGCAAGGTCCAGTCACAGCAGCGTGGCAATGCCGGACGGCAGCATCGTGCTGATGGGGGGGGAAGACAGCAGCGGTATTACAAAAGACATGTGGCGGTCAACGGATAACGGCAATGTGTGGACGTTGGTGAATGAAAGTGCCGGGTGGAATGAAAGGAGGATGCACAGCAGCGTAGCGCTCTCTGATGGAAGCATCGTACTGATGGGGGGTGATAATCCCACAACGAAAAATGACGTGTGGCGGTTCACACCCACCGGCTCATCACTCCAGAACCCCTCGCACACCTACACCGCGGCGGGGGTCTTTCAGGTAGCGCTACAGGCATTCAATAACGGAGGATACAACAGCACGCGGAAGAGCGGGTATATTACGGTAACGGGATCGGCACCGGTAGCCAGTTTCACCGCCAACGTCACCTCTGGAACCGTCCCGCTTACCGTCACGTTTACGGACTCCTCAACCAACACGCCAACTGCATGGAACTGGTCGTTCGGCGACGGCACAACCAGTATCCTGCAGAACCCGGCCCACACCTACACCACGCCCGGCATCTACGCCGTGAGCCTGAATGCCACCAGTGCGGCCGGATCGAGTGTGCTGGAAAAGACTGCCTATATATGGGCGGACTTTGCCAATGCCACGATGTTCCGGAACAACCGGCAGCACACCGGCGTTTACTCGACAGGGGGGATTGAGCCGGTCAACACGGTGAAATGGACCTTTACCACCGGCGGCCAGGTCCTGTCCAGCCCAGCAGTTGCGGATGGCATCGTATATGTCGGGAGTTCGGACAGCCGGTTGTATGCACTCTATGCCGGAAACGGAACCAAGAAATGGCAATACACCACCGGAAATGGGGTTAAATCGTCACCTGCCGTTGCAGACGGGATCGTATACTTCTTCAGCAGTGACGGGTACCTCCGCGCCGTGTATAGCAACGGAACGCTGAAATGGGACAAGGATCTCGGAGGGGATGCCTCGACGGGCATCCACTGGCGCGCTTCCCCGACCGTGGCCGACGGCATAGTGTACCAAGGGGCTTCGAAAGTCGGCTCCTCGACAACCGCTGTCTATGCCGTCTACGCAGACAACGGGACGGTTAAATGGTCATTCAATGCCGACGGGGATGTCCAGTCGGCACCCGCGGCATACAACGGCACGGTTTACATTGTGAGCAACCGGGTGTATGCGCTCAATGCATCGACTGGGGCTGAAAAGTGGAATTCAAGTGCGTATTACGGTGGGCCCGCGGGGTCGCTGACGGTGACAGATACCGATGTGTACCTAGGCTGGAGCCGGAGCCTGACCGACCTCCATGCGAGCAACGGGACAACCAGGTGGATCGCATGGTTCGGTGCGGCCGATGTGTATTCCTCCCCGGCAATTGCCGATGAAGTGCTGTATGTCGGGTGCGATGATTCGAAGGTCTATGCTGTCCATGCGGCGAACGGGACGATCAAATGGCAGACCGTCGTCGGTGCCCAGGTCCAGTCCTCCCCTGCAGTCGCAGATGGCGTTGTCTACGTGGGTAGCGCGGATGACAAGCTCTACGCTCTGTACGCGAACAACGGCACATTCAAATGGAGTTACCAGACCGGCGGGGATGTCACCTCGTCGCCGGTGATAGCGGACGGGGTCATCTATGTCGGGAGCAACGACAACAAGGTCTATGCCTTCGGGTATGTCACGGCCCCGGTCGCAGCCTTCTCCGCCAACAAGACTTCCGGTACCGCCCCGCTCGCCGTCCAGTTCAACGACACCTCCACAAACTCCCCGACTGCATGGAACTGGTCGTTTAAGAACGTGGCGGGAAACAATACGCAGGTATGGTGGAGTACTGCCCGAAACGCCACGCAGACATTTGGAGCGGGGAACTTCTCTATCGCGGTGAATGCCAGTAATAGTGCCGGGTATAGCATCTCAACACAGGTTACGTTCATCAACGTCACAGCCACGGGTTTGGCACCTGTTGCAAACTTAAATGGCACCCCCACCTCCGGCACTGCCCCGTTAACCGTGAAATTCATGGACGATTCAACGAACGACCCGACAATCTGGAACTGGTCATTTGGTGACGGTTCACTTGTCAACGCAACGGTGCAGGACCCGATTCACACGTATACCAGCGCTGGCAACTACACGGTTTCTCTGAATGCAACCAACTCATGGGGCAGCAATACCTCAACATGGACGAATTATATCAAGGTCAATTCCAGTGGCTCTACGCCGATTGCCAACTTCGCAGGAACACCGACATCCGGCACCGCACCGCTGACAGTCTCGTTCACTGATACCTCTTTGAACCTCCCCACCGGCTGGTCCTGGTTCTTTGGTGACGAGAATTACACTGCTCCGTGGACACAGCAGACCGCGAGTGCCGGGTGGACGGCAAGAGACCTTCACAGCAGTGTCTCAATGCCGGACGGCAACATAGTCATGATGGGTGGTGCTGACGGCGGCTACCCGAACGACACGTGGAGATCAACAAATAAAGGCGTGACGTGGACGCAGCTTACTTCAAGTGCCGGATGGTTGGGAAGAGACCATCTCAGTAGTGTAGTGTTGCCGGATGGCAGCATCGTCATGATGGGCGGAACTGATGGCACATTCAAAAATGATGTGTGGCGGTCCACAGATAAAGGTGCAACGTGGACGCTTCAGACTGCGAGTGCCGGGTGGACGCCAAGACATTCACAGAACAGTGTGGCATTAGGGGATGGCAGTATTGTGCTCATAGGGGGAGTTGACGGTATCGGGGGCATTCCTGCCGGCTGGAAGACCGATGTGTGGCGATCCACAGATAAAGGAGTAACGTGGTCGCTTCAGACTGCAACTGCCGGATGGTCAGCAAGATGGGGTTACAGCAGTGTTCTGATGCCGGACGGCAGCATCGTAATGATGGGTGGTTATGATGGCAGTCCAAAGAATGACACATGGCGGTCAACAGATAACGGAGCAACATGGTCACGGCTGAACGCCAGTGCCGGGTGGACGGCAAGAGAACTGCACAGCAGCGTTGCGATGCCGGATGGCAGCATCATCCTTATGGGCGGTGCTGACAGCACCAGCCGGAAGAATGATGTCTGGCGATCAACAGATAACGGTGCTATCTGGGTTCGAGTAAATTCGAGCGCCGGGTGGTTGGGACGACAAAGTCACAGCAGCGTGCCGATGCCAGACGGCAGCATCCTTGTGATGGGTGGGTATAGCGACACCGGCCGGATGAATGATGTCTGGCGGTTCGTGCCCTATAGTTCTTCATTGCAGAACCCATCGCATACCTATACATCAGCAGGAACCTTTCAGGTTGCAATGCTGGCATTCAATGACGGCAGATACAACCGCACACCAAAGACCGGGTATATTACGGTAAACACAGGAACGCCCGCTCCAGTCGCCAGCTTCACAACCAATATCACAAACGGCACCGTCCCATTCGCAGTGCAATTCACCGACACCTCAACCGGTTCACCAACATCCTGGAACTGGGATTTCGGTGACGCGAACACTTCGACCCTGCAAAACCCGGTCTACACATTTGTCCTGCCCCAGGTCTTCAACGTCACACTTAAAGCCACGAATTCAGGGGGAAGCCATACATCAGCAGTAACACAGATCACCGGGTTTGGGAAAAAGGTTGAGACAACTACCGTCATCAACGGGACCACTGAATCGACCGTGAACGGCAACCAGGTCCTCTCCGTCAACACAACCACCATCGAGAGTACCGGGGGCAGTGTCAATACAACCAGCACAACGGTCACGATTACAGGCGGCAATACCTTCTGGAATAATACGCAACTCTTTGCAGAAAACGTAGCCCTTAACACAACCACCGGGGATTACACGGTCACAAATATGACGCAGGTGGTTATGCAGAGCGCTCCGGTCAGCGTGGCATTGAACGAATCTGTAGGAACCGTCTCGGTCTCACTTGATGTAGCCCTGAAACAGTACGTTTCAGATGCGCCGGTCAACATCACCATCACGCAGGGTGCCACGACAAATACCGTCAACGCATTCCAGCTGGCAGCCCAGGATACCGGTCTCAGTATTAAAGAGATCGCATATACCGTCCAGTTCACCAACACCCAATCTATCAATGCAAACCTGACCCAGAACACCACCCGGCAATCCCAGTCAGTTATCCTCACTATGAATGTCAAACACAGCTGGGTAGCCCGGTTTGCAAACAGCACAAATAACGATGGACGCGATTCGATCGCTATCCTGCGTTACCCGGAGACAGGTGATCCAAAATTCCTGACCACCCGGTTCGACCACTATGATCCCGTGACCGGTCTTGACTGGTTTGAAGCCGATTCTCCTGACGGGCTCTCGATCTTTGGTATGATCGGGTTTGCAGCGCAGGAGGCAAGTTCAAGCCAGAGTTCAGGTAGTTCAGGAACGGGAAGTTCCGATGGGGGAAGTTATGGGGGAGGCAGTTCAGGAAGTTCAGGAGCCGGAAAAACTGATAGTAAAGCCGCGGTAAAAGAAGGAGTCTCTCCTCAAAAAGCTCCGCACTCGTCTTCACAATTTTTCAAAGAAACCGCTACACTTAACCCTGATAAATCCGGCCTGCTTCCCGCAGAAATTCAGGTTCAGTCAATCGATCAGGTTGCACTCATAACCCTTCCGCAGGGAATCCAGGCAACCGACAACACCGGCCAACCCTTAACTGAAGTCAGCATTCTTCCTTTGGACAGCAGTGCAGTACCTCCCCCCGATAGCAGATCCCCACACCCGCACAAGTTCACGGGTCTTGCATACCATCTTGGGCCGGACGGTTCCCGGTTCAGCCCGTCTATCGATCTCACTCTCACCCTTACACCAGACCAATGGAATAACCTCCACAAAAATGGCTGGGAGCCCGTCGTTCATGTGTATAGCACATCTGCTAATGGCTGGGAGGAACTCCCCACTAAAACCGAGACCACTGCTCATATAATCTCAACCCCCATCCCCCATTTCTCTGATTTTGCAGTGTTTTCTCAACCGGCTCGGAATGGGACGGTATCTTCTGTTACTTCTGTTCAGAATGTCACTGCCGAAAATGCCGCAAAATCCCCGGCAAACGCGTTTGAGGTCATTATAGGACTGGGCGTGTGGGGCAGCGGGCTCATTATCAATAACCCCCTCATGGCCATCATCGGAATCATCGTAATCGTGATCGGGTATGTCGGATGGGCAAAATATCGTAAAAAGAAAGAACGTGATTTTATTATGTACGGGAGGCGGAAATGATCTATTCCAGTTATCAGCCGCTCGATCCGGATGAACTCCCCCAAACTCGAACAGCATTTCCCACACCAGTTGCAATCAAACTTTTCCGGTGTTTCGTTAAGACCATAAAACCTTCCTCTCATTAAAATCCAGAAGCCATGATAAGCAGAGTTTTTGGTTGGTAAGTTGATTAAATGTTCAAGTTATCTTAAGCTAAAATTTATCAAAAATAGTTCCAGCAATGTACACCATAGATCGATTTGAAATTATTTATATACAAAAAAGGGTAATTATAAATTATTTATTAGATATTATTACATATGATTCTGGTGTTATCAGACTATGAAGAATGATGCATTCGGTGCTCTGCATCTATTCATGTGTCTTTGCTTTTTTTTCCTGATCAGTCCGGTTTCATCTTACGTTGTCGGGACATCTGTTGATCAGGGCGCAACTGTATATATCGGGGAAAATGGGTTAAACATGACACCTGCCCAGTTGGCAGCGTATCAGGATGCTGATGGTCACCCCATTACTCTTGCTGGAGATGCTACGATATCACAAATTGGTTGGTGGGCATCTGCTGCATCTATCGGATCATCATTACCCACAAAGACGATTGATCTTACCGGACGCAACCTGTCATTCACGGTAGCTCCATCTGATTTTGTTGGCTACACTGGTAACTGGTACCTCATTAACTCGACAACTGGCTTTGCATTACTTCCGGCATTTATGAATGTTAAGGATCCCTCTCTTGATCTTGGTATCTGGGACTTTACATCGTCATCGGATGTAAGCGGAACATACGTGCCCCGCGGGGATTCTCTCGGTTTCCGGATAACCACAAACCTTAATGATGCACTGAACTACACCCATCGAAGCCCGATATACAATACTACAAGTGACGGATATATCGATATCAAGGTAAAGAACCAGTCTGGGGTTGTATATACCAGTCTCTTGAACAGCAGCGCACTCACTAATACTCTCCTCCAGCATAATGTATCATATTCACCTTGGACATGGGGGAATGCTCCATCAGCACCGTTCAACTGGTCAACAGGTGTTACTTCCGGAGGGCAAGCGTTCTACCTTACGGGAAATTATTCTGTTTATGCGGAATCGCAGCTCAACAGCATGAAGGACAACTACAAAAATGGGGGTGCAGATTATGTTGGGAAAACCGTTTCTCAAACCTACTACATAATTCTGTGCATCGCTCCTGTTGCGAATTTTATTGCCACTCCGGTTTCCGGCACCGCACCGCTGACCGTACAATTCAATGAAACGTCAACAAACACGCCAACTACATGGAACTGGAGCTTCGGCGATGCCACATGGTTCAACACAACCAGCAGCGCACTCGCAAACACAACGCATACCTTTTCGAGCGCTGGCACCTACACCGTGAACCTTACGGTGGGTAACAGCGCTGGGAGTAACACATCATCGCAATTGAATTATATCGTAGTCAATGTTCCCGCTCCTGTCGCCAACTTCACCGGCACCCCCACCTCCGGCACCGTCCCGCTGACGGTTACTTTCACTGATTCATCATTAAACCTCCCCACTGGCTGGGCATGGTTCTTCGGTGACGAGAAATATAACCAGGCATGGACGCAGCAGACTGCGAGTGCCGGGTGGTCGGCACGAGTTGCTCACAGCAGCGTGGTACTGCCGGACGGCAGCATCATCGTCATGGGGGGGGGAAGCATTGATGGCAGCAACAGGAGGAATGATACCTGGCGATCGACCGATAAAGGTGCTACATGGACGCGGATGAGCGCGAGTTCCGGATGGACAGCGCGAATGGTGCACAGCAGTGTGGCAATGCCGGACGGCAGCATCGTCCTCATGGGCGGTGTTGACAGCATCAGCCGGAAGAATGACATCTGGCGATCAACGGATAACGGTGCTACGTGGACTATGGTGAACTCAAGTCCCGGGTGGGCTCCCCGAGGGGATCACAGAACGGAGGTGATGGCGGATGGCAGCATTGTGCTCATGGGGGGAGCGACATCCAGTGGATACGCAAACGACGTTTGGCGTTCACCAGATAACGGTGCTACCTGGACGCAGGTGATTACGAGTGGCCCAATGTGGTCGCCAAGAGAGGGGCACGCAACTGTGGTAATGCCAGATGGCAGCATTGTGCTCATGGGGGGTTATAACGGCATCAATTTCATGAATGACGTGTGGGGGTCATCGGATAACGGTGCCACATGGTCGCAGGCGCCTTCACCTGCCGGGTGGAACCCCCGAGAGGATCACACCGCCGTGACAATGCCGGACGGCAGCATCATCGTCATGGGAGGTTCCAGTGGTTTTAATAACGATATGTTCAGGTCGAAGGATAAAGGATTTTCGTGGGGCAGACCAAATCTGAGCGTCGAGTGGGACACCAGAGTGGGGCACACCAGCGTGGCAATGCCGGACGGCAGCATCGTCCTCATGGGCGGAAAGGATGACACCAGTGCGAAGAATGATGTGTGGCGATTCAACCCGGTCGGATCAACAACCCAAAACCCATCGCATACCTATACCACAGCAGGGACCTATAAGGTAGCATTGCAGACATACAATACCGCTGGATACAACAGCACACGGAAGCCCGATTTTGTCACCGTATCGGCAGATCCAAATGCACCAAAAGTGAGTTTCACTTCAAACGTCACTTCCGGAGTGGTACCCCTTACAGTCGCATTTAACGACACGTCAACCGGGTCACCGGTATCATGGGAATGGAGTTTTGGTGACAATACCAGCTCGACAGAGCAGAACCCGGTCCACACCTTTCAAAAGCCGCAGGTAAACAATGTCAGGCTCAAGGTCGCAAACAGCGGCGGGCTGACCAACCAGACCATGCAGCAGATCGTGGTATTTGGGATAAAGACCGATACGAACATGGCCCTCAACGGAACCACGGCATCGACAGTGGGTGGCAAGCAGGTCCTCGCTGTGAACGCGAGCACCCTCCAGAATACCGGCGGCAATGTCACGACAACCAGTACGATACTCACCATGACGGGCGGTAACTCATTCTGGACAAAAACCCGTTTCTTTGCAGATAACATTGCCCTGAACACAACGACCGGTGATTACACGGTCACGAACACAACCCAGGTTGTCATGCAGAGTGCTCCGGTCTCAGCATCACTTAACAAATCGATCGGAGATGTCTCGGTCTCGCTTGATCTTGCCCTGAAACAGTATGTCCCAGACGCCGTAGCCAACATCACGATCACCGAGGGGGCAACAACAGAAGCTGATAATGCATTCCAGCAGGCAGCACAGAGTTCCAGTATTAACATAAAAGCTATCGCATATACCATCCAATTCACCAACACAGAGCAGATCAACGCCAACCTGACCCAGAACGCTACCCGTCAGTCCCAAGCCGCGATCCTCTCGATGAATATCAACCACACCTGGGTATCCCAGTTCGCGACCAGTACGAATAATGATGGCCGTGACGCGATTGTTATTGTCCGATACCCAGAGACCGGTAGTTCAAAGGTCCTGACCACCCGATTCAACAGTTATAATTCATCATCAAACCTTGACGCGTTTGAAGCAGATTCTCCTGACGGGCTCTCGATCTTTGGTATGATCGGGTTTGCGGCCCAGGAGGCTGCATCAAACTCAAATTCCGTAAGTACGAGCGGTAGTGATGCGGAGGCAGTAAACCAACAAGCGACCCAACAAATATTCAAAGAAACCGCACCTCTCAAAACCGATACATCCAACCAGCTTGCGGCAGACGTCAGGGTCCAGTCAATCGACAAGATAGCGCTCCTGACCCTGTCAAAGGGTATCCGGGCAACCGACACGTTCGGTCAGACCCTTGCGGAAGTCAGCGTCCTGCCGATGGAGAGCAGCTTCGTGCCCCCACCGGAGAAGGGATCGCAGTTCAGATTCGACGGTCTTGCGTACCACTGCCGGCCAGACCATGCTCAGTTCAGCCAACCCGTCACGCTTACCTTTACCCTTCCTCAAGACGAGTGGAACATCGTTTATGCAAATAACAGGGAACCGGTCATCCGGACGTATAGCACATCTACCAATAAGTGGGAGTCCCTCCCGACCATTGCCGATCCCGCTGCCAAGACGGTTTCGACATCGGTTACCCATTTCTCTGACTTTGCAATCTTCAGCAAACCGGCGCTGAATCAGGGGACCGCTACCGCAACCCCGTTTCTGACCACCACACCGGTTCTGACCATGAAACCCGATCTGACCGCTATTGCTGGTAATCCATCTCCAACCCCCACTGCAACCCAGAAAACGTCAAAACCTCCGGCGAACGCGTTTGAGATCATGTCAGGACTGGGCTTATGGGGCAGCGGGCTGATTATTAATAACCCCCTCATGGCCATCATCGGAATCATCGTAATCGTGATCGGGTATGTCGGATGGGTGCAGTATCGCAAAAAGAAAGAACGCGATTTCATCATGTACGGGAGGCGGAAATGATTGCCGGGTCTTCTCAACTGAGTGCTTATTCAGTAAAAAGGGTGGATGTCATGGCAGAACCTGATTGTAACTGGTTCAATAATGGCGGTCGGAATTTTAATGAGTTCATAAAAACAAAACACCAACAAATGGAATGCGATTACCGGTACAGGACAACCAGCGGGATCTTTAAAACGCTGGTCCAGACACCGTATGCAGATACGTTCTCCGGTACTCAAAGACTATCTGAAAACGGAAAATTTCGTTTCCTGAATACAAAAAACCACTCAATACCTGGTTTTGGCAGGACGGTCGTGATGCCGTGATATCCATCCCAAATTTTCTCAGGTTCGGTTCAGCTCCTCCGGATATCGAAAATTTACGACAAGGAAAAGATATACAGCTGTTAACCCGCCTCCTGCAACACCCGGATTTAACCGTGCAATGGAAAGCAGCAGAAGCTCTTGGAACTTTGGGAACCGATGCAGTAGATTATCTTCTCAATGCACTTCTGGAACATGACCTTTCTGCAAAACTTGGGGCGATAGAAGCGCTCGCAGATATCAAGGATCCAAGAGCAGTCAATCCTTTGATCAACCTGTTAAATTATGACAAGAGCCGTGAAATCCAGTGGGCAAGTGCGCTTGCGCTTGGCGAAATTGGCGATCCCGCAGCCATTGATCCACTCTGGGATGCGCTTTGGAACACGGATAAATATGTGAGATATGGATCAGCAGTTGCCCTGCAGCGTCTTGGCTGGGTACCGGTAACCCCGGAAGAAAAAACCTGGCAGATGATCGCTCTTCAGGATTGGAAAGGAATTATCTCTTTGGAGAAGGCAGCAACAGACCCTCTGTTTCGGATGGTGACCGATCCGGATCCGGATGTACGCTACCATGCAATTGAGATCCTTGAACGCCTGCGAGTCGTCCTGCCGCAGGATATATGCGGCAAAATGCTAAGGGACACTGATGTGAAAGTCCGGTGGAAAGCAATAACCGCAGCAAAAAAATGCCGGGTCCCAATCCCCTACCTTCCATGGGCCCTGAGCAAACGGATTCGTGTGAAGAAAAGCCCGGGGGCAGCAGCCCTGCTTAACTTCATGTTCCTCGGACTTGGATACAACTATCTGGGAAAATGGTGGGGGTTCCTTGTTTTTCAGATCTATATGACAACACTTCTGATGTTCACCCTTTGGCCGGTAGAGATGATTGGGACATTCATATTCCTGCTATTCTTCCAAATTCCCGGAATACCCATACCGCTTCCAATATCAGTCATCTTTGCCATTCATGCCTGGGACATTGCTCGAAAAATGCCGGAGTTATGAGGTGGATTTATGAATTGGTTCGGACAGAAACAACAAAAACCGGATATTACATTGCTGACAAAAAATGGGGATATATCCGGTTTGATCCGGTCGCTCACCTATGATGATTTTGAGATCCAGATCGAGGCAGCAAAATCGCTTGAGTCGTTAGGCCCCGAAGCGATTGGGGTGGTTTTGAAAAAAATAAAAACCAGAAACCGTAACGTGAAGCTGGGAATTATTGAAGCGCTTGCAATAATTAAAGATCCCCGTGCAGTAGAACCTCTCCTTGAATGCATGGGGGACAGGGATGCAGAAGTACGATGGGGCTGTGCAATTGCACTTGGGGAGATTGGGGATGAGCGTGCGATACCGACACTGAAAAAAGCACTCGGGGATCCGGACAAGTATGTCCGGTACGGAACTTCATTTGCACTCTCAAAGATTGGGTGGGTTCCGGAGACGATGCTGGAAAAAGGCCAGTTGTTCTATGGTATGCAGGAATGGGGCGCACTAAAAGATATGGGAAAATCTGCGATCGGAATTCTAAAAATTGCCCAAAAAGACCGGGACACCGGTATCCGCTTCAGGGCAATTGAACTCCTAGGAGAGATCCATGACGAGTGCGTTGTTCCACCACTGTTATCCGCTCTATCAGATGAGAACGATACTATCCGCTGGAAATCAGTACTGGTCTCTGAAAAAGCAGGAATCCCCCTGATCTTTCTGCCACGAGGTATTTCCAAAAGACCACGAATACGAAAAAATCCGAAGATCGCAGCACTCTTAAATTTTCTCCTTCCGGGTCAGGGATATAATTATTTAGGAAAATGGTGGGGGATACTCCTCTTTCAGCTCGATGTAACCATCACACTCTGGCTGCTCCGGTTTGGCGGAGATTCCTTACCATATCTGATTTTGTTCCCAATGTATATTCTCATTGCCATCCATGCTGCCTATATTGCGATAAAAATGCCGGATATGTAAGATCACATTATGAAACCAACACCGTGAACCGGATTCATTGGGGTATCCTATACCGGACTTGCCGGTTGAAGTGAACGGTACCGCAACACTTTATTTTTGCTGGTCGAAACGGCAGTTGTGGTACTCCTTCGATCATCACCCAATAAAAGGGATGCAATAATCAGAATCCTGCACAGACTATGACGAGTTCCCCGTACCGGTCTTGTTTACCTTAACAGCAAAACATAAAGATTTTTTACCGCTCTGAAACAATCACACATATACCAAATCTTCCGGGGTCATGCTGCAGTGAGTATCTTTGATAAACTTATTCATCACGATGAACAGAAGAAAGAGGTGAAAAAGACACATCCTGCAGAGCACTCTCCTCATACACTGGGGGGTTCTACAGGGGCTGCAGAATTTGATCCCCAGACCGGACTTTTCTGGATAAGGCGGGGACATAACCAGTGGTCTGTCGGTGAGAGCGATAAAGCACTGGAGAGTTATAAAAAAGGATTGGAGATCGAACCGGAAAACCCTGACCTCTGGGTGTTTCAGGGATTAGCACTCGGTAACCTTGGAAGATACTTAGATGCGATCACGTCGTTTGAAAAGGCCCTGATACTAGACCCTGAAAATATTGATGCCGAGATCAACAGGGGAGTAGCACTCGGAGCAATCGGGAGATGTGACGAAGCTCTTGGAGTATTTGATGAGGCAATTGCAATCAACCCCAGAAATTCCCTTGCCTGGTACAACAAAGGAGTTGCCCTCCTGGTTCTTGGAAAACACAGTGAAGCAACCGGCGCATATGAAAAAGCCTTCGAGATAAGCCCTGACCTTCCGGTTATCCCGCAGAATATTCTCACAATGTTAAATAAAAGTGCAATCCTTGAAAATATCGGGAAACATGAAGAGGCACTGCATCCGCTCAACCTTGCACTTTCCATCAACCCGCATTATGCTGAATGCTGGATCCGGAAAGGGCGGATATTTAGAAAGATTGGAAAGTACAAGGAAGCCATCTTTGAGATCGAACGTGCGATTGAATGTGATCATAAAAATCCTGTTGCAATCGATGAACTCAGGATAACCTTAATTGAACTTGGAAAACTTGAAGGGGCGATGTGGGCTTTTGAAAAAGCAATCGAACTCAATCCAAAGAATCCCGACGCCTGGTGCGGCAAGGGAGACGCGCTTGTTCGGCAGGCAAAGCTTTCTGAAGCGCTTTTAGCATTTGAAACCGCCCAGAAAATTGATCCGGAAAATATTCTGGTGCAGATCAGCCTTGCCGATATATACCGGAAAAAGGGGGCACATGCAGAGGCTGTGGAAATGTATGACGATGTTCTCGATCGGGATCCTTCCAATGCCACCTGCTGGTACCACCGGGGTGGTTCCCTGCAGGTTATTGGGGAGAACGATGAAGCGCTTGTATCCTACAAAAAGGCGTTATCGCTCGGTATGGAGGATGCTGAAGTGTATTCCGCAATGGGTCTTGCTCTCATGAACCATCACAATAATTCTGAAGCCTGCGAGGCATTCACCCGGTGTCTTGAGAAAAACCCAAAGAACGCAGTGGTCTGGTACAATAAAGGCTGCATACTTCAGGAACTCAAGCGATATGAAGAGGCACTGGCTGCTTATGATCGGGCAGTGGCAGAAGACCCTGCAAACATTTCTGCATGGTATAACCGGGGTGCAGTCTTTGAGTCGATGGAGAGATTTGAAGAAGCATTAGCCGCCTATAACCATGTCATTGCCATCGATCCCCGCGATGAAAAGGCTCTCTACAGCAAGGGAGTTGTCCTCGAACATCTTTCCAGAAATACCGAGGCCATACATGCATATAACCGGGCACTGGACATAGACCCACGTGACAAAGAAGCGCTCTTTGCAAAAGGCACAGCACTTGAAAATCTCGGAAAACTGCAAGAGTCATTACAGTGCTATGACCAGTCGCTTTCACTTGACAACAAAAATGTTTGTGCCCTGATACGGAAAGGAGAGATTCTTGAAAAAGAATCAAACTATTTTGAGGCCAGTGAATGCTACACTCGTGCGCTCGAGATCAACCCGGAACTCAAAGAGGTGCACGAGCGCTTAAGCCATCTCGAACCTGTCCTTACGATCACCTGCAAAAACGTAACGAAAAATGCCATGGGTTGGCATACGGTTGAACTGCTCTTTAAAAATTCCGGAAAAGCCTTTGCTTATGATATCGCGCTGAGTGCCCATGGATGCGAAGAGGCAAGAATCCCAAAAACATTTGTCGTTCCTGATGGCGGGGAGAAATCTGCCATTATCCATATTCTTGCAGGTCCGGCTTGCACAGACACTGTTGAGATCCACACCCTGTATCATAACAAACAAAAAGAGCACTTTGTAGAAGAAACCCTTGTGCGGCTGACTTGATGAGGAGGCCGTCAGTCACTCAGCTGAATAGCAAAACAAGGTAGTCAGCCAGCGGTCAATCCAGGTATGAGTCAGTACAACCGGATTATTCTGAGAACCGGTTAAAATTTTTCATCCTGAAAAAAGATCACATATTCTAAAAAAACAGTTGCACTATGGACATTGGGGCAATAAAAAACAAAAATCTTTTACAATTTCATCAATGATACCCTGCATGAACATGGCATGTGTGAAAGGATGTTTAATCCTGAGCAGCCGTTATCTCCGGGGTATGGATGCCGTGCGGATGATCTCTTTTAATTTACGAAACTCCGCTGCCGGTTTTCCCTGCCGCTGGAGATAGACATCGACTGAATGGGTCAGTGAGTCTTTGATCTCATCATCCAGATCCTTTCCGGAATACAGGATGTGCTGCGCTGTACATCCACGGGAACGCAGGAGATGTAACAGGGAACACCCGTCCATTCCCGGCATAACAAAATCGCAGACAATGGAATCAAACTTCTGCGCCAGTGCGAGTTTTAGCGCATTTTCCGGGGAATTACAGGTCTGTATGGCAAAATCTCCATCATTTCCGATCTCTAAACTGATAATCTCTAAAAGTTCAGGATCATCGTCAATCAGGAGTACAGAGATCATAAAACAGCCGTATTTGTATGATTGTACTGGTACCGGATGGCGCTAAAAACTATCGGCTTTCGCATCCGGCATTGCGCTTTTTTATAATTGGAGTTGAGCTATGGCAGGCAGACTCTTTGCACATTTAATTTACATACCGGTTTACCACTATGCAATAGCTTATGCTGTGTCTTGTCCTATCTATATGAAAACTGGCACTTCCTGTTCGATCTCCGGTGTTTAATTGCATACGGATTTTTCCATCAGGACTGTGCTGCCGGCAGGATTATTAAATGGGATTTACGTTCTTCTTTAGGGATTTTCAGACGCTCGATCTTATCCGCGAATATGTCCTGCCCGTCATAGGGCTGCGAAGGTACATCAATATCTGGAGTGCCGGGTGTTCTACAGGTCAGGAACCCTACACAATTGCGATCCTTTTGCGGGAAAATATGGGTCCGATGTTGTTTAGGAATGTCAAACTTCTTGCCACAGATATTGATGAACACAACGAGTATGGAACCATAATAAGAAACGGTAGCTACCCGGCAAAAGAACTGGAGCGTATTCCACCGGAGATCTTCAAACGGTATTTCGCTCCGCTCCCGGACAAACCGGACTACTGCCTGATTGATGAAGAGATCAGAAAAAGAGTTGAATTCCAGCAGCATAATCTCTTAAAGTTAATACCGGTGCGGGACGATTTGAGCCTGATTGTGTGTAAGAATGTCTTACTCCATTTCACCGAAGAGGAGCGGGTCAACGTGCTCAGGATGTATTATCATGCCCTCAACGAATCCGGCTTTTTGATAGTTGAGCATACCCAGAAGATGCCTGAGGCCTTACAGGGACATTTTGAGCAGGTGGTTCCCTATGCCCAGCTCTTCAGGAAGGTGAACGGGCGTAAATGAAGATTGTAAATCTTACTCAGGGCAGTGCAGTCTACACCTCCAACGCCTACCTGCTGACCGGTACATGGAATGCGATTCCTGATGTTAACACGCTTATCGATACCGGAAGGGACGAAAAAATTATCGGGGCCATTTATAATTCCCCTACCGGGGTGGGTAAGCGGAGGCTTGACCAGGTGATCCTGACGCATTCCCACTATGATCACGCATCCCTGGCCACAGCAATCAAAAAGGAGTTTGGATCCGTGGTATGTGGAAGTTCTCCGAATTTTGAAGGAATTGATCGGGTCTTTAAAGATGGGGAACATATCCGGGTTGCAGATCTCGATGCAATGGTGATCTTAACCCCCGGCCACAGCAATGATTCTCTCTGCCTGTACTGTGAGGGGGATGGAATTCTTTTTATTGGGGATTCGCCGATTGTCATCCAGACCCGGGACAATACGTACGAAGATGCATTCCTCCGTTCCCTTGAGCGGATCGCGGCTTTGGATGTCAAAGCGATTTATCCCGGTCATGGCAGTCCTTTCCTCTCAGACTGCAATGAATTGATCAGCCAGTCAGTTGCCAATGTTTCGGAAAAAAAGTAAATTTTACCGGGAGTGTCCGGGAGATGAAAGATGCCGGGTTATTTATCTCGTGTCACATGACCGGATAAGATTTTGCGAGTTTTTTTTAGGGATATATCGATCTGCAATTGTATAATTTTAGGTGATTGTAAAATATCAGCCCCTAAAAATAAAACGTGAATCTGGGCTGGAATGTTTACAATCGCTCGGATCCAACCGCTTGCCCGCCGCGTGGTCCGATGAGGCGCCACGCTGGGCGGGAACTATCACGATGATGGT
>JAUYTV010000036.1 GCA_030694985.1 Methanoregula sp. | reverse complement strand
TGGGGGTGTTTTTTCAAAAGTTCCTATTCTGGGCTTTATACGGGATTCCGGAGATTTTGGGCAGGAGAAAACCGGCCTGTTTGGAGCTGTTTGGATTGGGGATCGGGAGGTAGGGTTGGGTTTGGACTCATTTTGGAGATTTAATCAATTGTTATCGTGGCCACAATCCTCCAAAACCCGGTTTTAAATCATTTTGTTAACGCCAACAAAATGGTTCACAGTCATTTTCACCCCACGGTAACACACTATAAAAGGCCAAACATCCGGTTATGACTAAGTAAACGGTGTAGCGATGGTGGTGAACTATTGAGCAATAACCAAGTTCCGGAACCGGTGACCCGCTCCCAGATCCTCTTTTACCAGTCCGAAAACGGGACCAGCCGGATTGAAGTGCGGCTCGAAGAAGGGACCGTGTGGCTCACACAGGCACTCATCGCAGAACTCTACCAGATAACCAAACAGAATGTCAGCCTCCATATCCGGAATATTCTGGCAGAAGGAGAACACTCACAGACTGCAACTGTCAAGGAATACTTGACAGTTCAAACAGAAGGGACCCGAAGCGTTCAGCGTTCCATAGAATATTACAACCTCAACATGATCCTCGCGATCGGCTACCGCGTCCGTTCCCACCGGGGCACGCAGTTCCGCAGGTGGGCAACCGAGCGGTTGAGTGAATACCTCATCAAAGGTTTCGTACTCGATGATGAGCGGCTCATGGAAGGAAAGAGCATCGGTGCGGATTACTTTGATGAACTGCTCGAACGCATAAGGGATATCCGGGCATCCGAAAAGCGGTTCTACGAGAAGATTAAGGAAATTTATACGCTCGCGATCGATTACGATCCGCAGGCAGAAACAACGCTCGAATTTTTCAGGACCGTGCAGAACAAGCTGCATTGGGCCATCACCGGCCATACAGCTGCAGAGATTATAGCAGAGCGGGCTGATGCATCCAGACCGAACATGGGGCTCACGAACTGGAAAGGTGCAAAGGTAAGAAAGAGGGATGTCACCGTTGCGAAAAATTACCTTGATGAACCAGAGATCCGTCAGCTCAACCGCATCATCACCATGTATCTCGATTATGCAGAGTTACAAGCCGAACGAAAACAGCCCGTCCACATGATCGAGTGGAAAGAGAAACTCGATAATTTCCTCAAGTTCAATGAGCGGGAAATTCTTGAGGATTCCGGTAAGGTATCCATGGATGTTGCACAGCGTCTCGCAGTAGAAGAATATGAAAAATTTTCCCACCTCCGGCTTGCTGAGGATATAACTTTTTCAGATACAGATTTTGATACTATTTCAAAAAAGATTGAGCAAAAGGTACGCGAGAATCCAAAAAATCCGTGATTGATCGGATATTTCATAATTTTGCTGACTCCGGCAAAATGGTTCCCCGTCTTTCGCACTGCATTTTCTTTGTCGCCTTTGTTACTCGCATATTGGCGTTGTGCGATCGGCTGAAGGAGTGGGCGGGAGGTAGCCGAGGGCCGGTCATCGCATGCCGTTTGACAATTGCCCGGAACAGGAACGGGCACCGGAATGTGTATGTACCGAAGTTTTTGGGAGTGTGAGTGATACGGGGTTTTACAAAGAGTGTCCTTTTTTCATTTTCTGATATTTTCGTCCCCAGGAAGAGATTGCATCAAGAACCGGAAAAACGGATGTTCCGAACTCTGTTAAACGGTAGTCAACCCGAGGAGGAATTTCAGGATACACTGTACGTATTATTATTCCGTCAGATTCAAGTTCACGGAGATTTTTCGTCAGCGTGACCTGGGTAATTCCCAAAACGCTTCGCCGGAGCTCCCCAAACCGAAGCGGACCATCCTTAAGATACCAGAGAATCTCCGGTTTCCACTTACCTCCAATCGCAGAAATGTAAACGTGGACTGTTGAGGGTTCAGAATCCATTTTTGTTAGAATTTCTCCATTAGTACATTTTTTAATGGTATAAATATTTCTTTGTACTACTTTATTTTTAAAATTTTACGAACAACCATTATTCTCCTGCCATAAGACCGGGCTACCACGACTCTGAAAGACCGGTAAAAAAACAGTGACAAAGAGGTTTGAACGTATGACCGATATTTCCATTAATATCCCGCTCTGTTCGGGATGTAAAACCTGTACTGAGGTCTGCCCGTATTTCATTCTGAAAATGGATGAATCTGCTGAAAAACCTACAGTTGATCCTCTGAAGATTGCCAACTGCTGCCACTGCGGGCACTGTGAGGCGGTCTGCCCGGAAGGGGCGATCACCGTGAATTATCCGGGCTCCGGGCTGGTACATGGCATCACAAAAAATAATCCCATTACTCCTGCTCAGATCGGCCAACATCTGATGATGCGCCGTTCAATACGCGATTATACTGTTGAGCTGGTGCCGGAAGAAACCCTCCGGCAGATCCTTGAAATCATCCGGTATGCGCCGACAGGAATGAACGGGCAACCCGTCCACTGGCTTGTCATGAGGGACCCGGCCGAGATCCACCATCTTGCCGGCACGATTATTGAATGGGGCCGTGATGTAGTGAAGAATCAGCCGGGCCACCCGCTGGCATCCATCCTTCCGATGATTATTGAAGCCTGGGATCATGGAGCAGATCCCGTATGTCACAGTGCACCTTGTATCGTCATCGCCCATGGCCAGAAAGACAACCCAAATGCATTCATCGACTCGGTGATAGCCATGACGCACTTTGACCTTGTTGCGCCGTCATTCGATCTTGGGACTTGCTGGGCAGGATTTGTGCAGATCGCGGCAGATGCTTCACCGGAAGTGTTTCAGGCACTTCATCTTCCTGAGGGGCACAGGTCCCAGTATGCAATGTTGGTTGGTTACCCGAAATTCCGGTTCCGACGCATCCCAAAACGGGATGCTCTTAAAGTCACATGGCGATGATTCCAATGCCGGTCCTTTCCCTGAGGTATCCTCTCGCAGGAATGGATCATCTCACACTCCGAGCCTTGTAATGATCCCTACCCCCCTGCTGAACGGCCGGGAAATCTTCCGTGATCTCCCCGAATTCCATTGTCTGTTTATAAGACTTTTTTCAACATCACCATATCACGCAATTGTACCCCATTTTCAATGATGGGATCCGGATAAAGACGCAGGTAAAAATCCTTCTTTATCGCGTATTTTTTAAATCCGGCTTTTTCGTACAGTGATATCTGCCTGGCTGCCAGATCAGCAGTTCCAATAATAATTTCAGAATATCCCTCCTCTCCTGCCCTCCGGATGGCATCTGATAACAGCGAAAGCCCGATTCCCTGGCCCTGGTACTCCCTGTCAACCGCGATGTTTTTTATCTCAATAACCGATGAATCAACAGGCTGGAGGACATACACTGCAATGAACCGCCCCTCGTTTTCAATGATATAGATATCAGATTCATAAATGTACCGGTTAATTCCCTCTGTTGTCTCATCTGCCAGCAAAAGTAGGTAATAGGGAATTTTTTCACCGGTCAGAAGTCTCCTGATCTGCCTGTCAGGTCCCTTTTTCATACATACCGGTTGGATGAGAACGGTATATCAAATATGGTAAATCCCTGCTCTGCCAAAACGCATATGAACGGGAGTTCACACCCAAAGCAGGAAAATTTTTCAGGCAGGAACCGGTTGAACATTTTCCCGGACGGTGCTGCCGGCAGGTGCACGTTTTTGTCTTGCCCCGGGATCTTATCATAGGGGTTGTTCAGGTGATGGGACTTGTGGGGGGTCGCCATCTTCTTTCTGCGGATGGGCCGTGTTCCCCTGAGCGGGTGGTTGGGCATCTGAAGATGATCGGACGTGGGCGGTTTTGGGCGGGGGGCTGGTTGACGGGTGTAGCCGGGGATTGCGAGAGGGCGCGGTAAAAATGGCGGTGGGGGACCGGTTTTTTTATTACGTTTACCGGAAAGACAGGATTTTAAAAAAAATCCTCTAAAATACCCCTTCGTTTTCAAGAAGGTCTTTCACTTCCGAATCTGACATTATAATTTCATAAAAAATGGCGGGAATGACTGGGACATGGCAATCAATTGCAGAGCCACCGGCCCCACCCATCCCCTGAAACCCGGGGGCTGGCCGGTCTTCGCGTAACGGCCCAGCCTTGAGCCGGCCATCGCAGGCCGTTTGACAATTGCCAAAGATCAAGACCACAAAATACTTGGCGCCTTGAATATCACGCTTGTTATCAAAGGTTCAGGTTTTTTTCATGAACAAATCCTCTTCGGGATGCAGACAGCCGCATCCCCATACACTGAAACAACTTGGCTGGACTGACGAATTCTCCCAGGCTTTCTCGAAATACTCCAGCCCCTATATTCCCGGGCGGGTGGCATGCCGGCAAAAAACGGTATGGGAAGTATTCATCGATAACGGATCGGTCACAGCCGGGATATCCGGGGCTTTGCGACGACTCGATCGCTTTCCCGCAGTTGGCGATTTTGTTGTGCTGCTCCACCAGCCCGAGGCTGGCTCCTCTACGATCGTTGACATCCTCCCGCAGAAAACCGTGTTCACGCGGGGAGCATCCGAAAGAGAGGGGACCGACCAGGTCATCGCGGCGAATATCGATACCGTTTTTATTGTAACTGCAGCCGGTCATGACCTCAACGCCCGCAGGATCGAGCGGTACCTTGCCATCGCCCATGCATCCGGTGCACGGCCAGTGATCGTGATCAACAAATCCGATCTTGCGGACGACCCTGCGTTGCTTACGGAAGATATTATTCCGGTCGCATCCGGTATTCCGTTGATTCCTGTCAGTGCAATCAGTGGGGAGGGGATCGACCAGCTCGAACCCTATCTTACACCTGGCACAACGATCGTCCTCATTGGCTCATCGGGTGTTGGCAAATCGACGCTGATCAACCGGCTGCTCGACCAGCCAATGCAGGAGATTGGCGGCATCCGGGAGAATGACGGGAAAGGGCGGCATACAACGACCGTCCGCCAGCTCTTCATCTTAAAGGGCGGGGCACTTATGATCGACAACCCCGGGTTGCGGGAAGTTGGTATCGGCACGGCTTCTGCCGGCATTGCCGAAACATTTTCAGACATTCTCGAACTGGCTGAAGGCTGCCGGTTTTCGGACTGCCGGCACGAGCGGGAGCCGGGCTGTGCCGTGCAGGAGGCCGCAAACAAGGGGATCCTTCCTGCATCCCGGCTTGAGAATTATCACCGGCTTATGCGGGAGCTTGCATTCGAACAGGAAAAATCAGATATCGGGCTTGTCCGGATCGAGAGAAAACGGTGGAAGGCGATAAAGATCCAGGCCCGGGATATTAAGAATGCAAAAAGCCGGTTCTGATGCCTGCGTTTTGGGGCTTGGGGAAATTCACTTACCGGACCTTTTGGGAGAGTGTGCGGTACTGGAAAATGGCTCAGCTACTCAGGAACTGAAGGATAATAGATCACTTGATGTGACATGGTCACACCCATAACCCCGAAAATGGCCATCCGGGTCTATTTCAGTTCCCGATTGCCCGGAACAGGTACTTCGCGACCGGCCAGTCAGGCGGGTTTTTGGGGGTGTTTTTTCAAAAGTTCCTATTCTGGGCTTTATACGGGATTCCGGAGATTTTGCGCAGGATAAAACCGGCCTGTTTGGAGCTGTTTGGATTGAGGATCGGGGGGTAGGGTCAGGTAACCTATGCAGCGGGGGTTTTTGGGAACCGGGGGGTTGTTTTGGCCAGATGCCCGGAGGACGGGCTCCGGACACACACTTACCGGACCTTTTGGGAGATTGGGCGGTACCGGAAAAGGGCTCAGCTACTCCGGTACCGGAAGGCAGACCCCCCGTCCCTCCGAAACCCGGGGGCTCTACGTAGGCATAGTACTGAACGGGGCTCCATGGCAGAAGATCGCAGAGGGACGGGAATGGACAAAAAAACCAGGACCGTCAGAAACGTACTGGATTTTCTCAGCAGAGTTAAGTATTGGGGAGAAAGGACAATTGTATTCAACCCTGAACAATTTGTTCGAACTTTTGGGCAAACGAAGGGAAAAAATCCAGTTTTCTTGACATAACACCCTCAAGCAGAACCGGTTGTTCTGCATACCCAAGTTTTTCCAGCAGATCTGGTGTACCTGCAGCGAACAGATACGTCCGCTGATCGATAACATCCGTTACGAGAACAATACTCACCACATATCCATGTCCTGTCTGAAATTTGTCGAGGGACTCGTGAATTTCTTTTTTGTTTTTCTGAGGAAATTGGTCTGAATCGGTCATAATCTGGGCAATTGACACATTCCTGCCCTGCAGGGTATACTCTTTCACGTCACGAACAATCAGTTCCCTGATGGGGATTCCGTCAAGACGCAGTCCCTTGTTAATCAGGGTTTTTCCAAAACTTTTCGGATCAATTCCCGTCATGTTCGACAGATAGGCTACAGCTTTTTTATCCTGGTCTGTCGTTGTTGACATCCTGAGCCCCAGGGTATCGGAAAGAATACCTGCGAGGAGGATTGATGCAATTTTCGGGGCAGGAGTAACCTGTTCTTCGCGATATCGCATCGTAATAATCGTAGCGGTAGATCCAACAGGTTCATTTCTGAACCGTATCGGGTTCAATGTGGTAATTCCCCCGAGCCGGTGATGATCCATGATCTCCTTAATTTCCGCAGTTTCTATTCCTTTAACTGCCTGGTCATATTCGTTATGATCAACAAGTATGACAGATTTGTTGTGAGCGTTTTCAATCAGCACCGGTGATTCCAGGCCCGCAGTCTGGAGAGCATATTCAGACTCGGCATTCAGATCACCACACCGTGCAGGAATATAGGGAGAACCGGGATATATCCGGTTCAGCAACGCGGCATACGCAACTGCACTGGCAATGCTATCCGTGTCAGGTTGCCGATGACCGATAACATATACTGGCACGGGTGCCAAGGAGACGACACTGCTATTACTGCCGGACAGCCCGTGAGATCCTGGTGTTACCGTTGTTGGCTGCGGGGTCTGGGCCGCCATCTGCTGCGGCTGGGTACATCCGGCAATCAGTAAAGCCGAGATGGCAATGAGCGTGAAAATGAAAAGTATCTGTTTGTTCACGGATCACCTGTTATTGGTGAGGTTCTCTGATTTTTTTATAGGTATAGTCCCATTCCAGCGACTAAATCTCATGTTCCACTAGCTTGATTATACGTTTTATTTTGTGATAGTCATTTTCTTTTCTCTTATTATACCTCCACACGTACTCACCTAAATAGAGATGCAATTTTTCTCTTCCGATACCGGAAGGCAGGCCCCACTTTTGTCCCCTCTAAAAACCTGGGGGCTGGCCGGTCTCCGCGTAACGGTCCAGCCTTGAGCCAGTCATCACATGCCGTTTGACTATTGCCCGGAACAAGAACGGGCACCGGGATTTGAAGGTACCGGATATCTTGGGAGAGGGTGCAATGCTGTAATTGGTTGGGTAGATTTACAGCAACGTATTATCAGAACATCAACAGTACGAGCCAAGCTAGCCGGCTGCCTTGCCGGATAGAGAAAAAGAAATTATTTATTGGTATAGCTGGATTACTGAAGATATGAAGTCATTTCAGCGTTCCATTCTTCTTTTCGCATTCCTGATGGTGACCCTGTTCGTAGCGGGATGTACAAGCAGCACCCCACAGACAGTCCCGCTCATGACAACTCAGGTTCCAACAACTACCGCTTCACCCGGAAATGCTCTGGCATCCATGACTGAATATCCCAATATTACCGGAGTTTGGATATCCGATGATGAGGCCGGGTATTATCTGAATACCACGATCCAGCCGGTCGCTATCGGTAAGAATACTTGGATCTTTACCTCGCAGCACGGCCATATCGCCGAGGGGTACAAGGTTTTCAAACAACCGGATGGCACCTACGCAAACCAGACCATGGCTGGTATTTTTGATCCTGACGGGAAGTCAGTCTACATGATCGATCAGCCGGGTGGATGGGCAAAAGGTACGATTGTCAGCCCGGATACCATGTTCCTTGTGCTCACTCATACCGGGGGCAAGGATACGGGCGGAAATGCATTTGCAATGACTATGACTTTTCACCGTCAGAAATCACAATAATTTTTTTTATATCCACATTTGCCCTTTACGAACCATGCTTCAGGACCAGAAGGCCCGGGCCCCACCCGTCCGAAATCCGGGGGCTGGCCGGTCTCCGCGTAACGGACCCAGCCCTGAGCCGGTCATTGCATGCCGTTTGACAATTGAGCGGTACATGAACGGGCACCGGACCGGGCATGTAACGGAGCGTGTCACTTGTGTCACATTGATGGCATTTTCCGGGATCTTTTTTCTGTACGATTTTCTCGTAAGACTTTCCGGAAAAGGGGGTTAAAGTGACACAAGTGACACAGAGAGAGTGGGCCCCACCCGTCCCCGCTGAAACCCGGGGGCTGGCCAGTCCTCGCGTAACGGCCCAGCCTTGAGCCGGTCATCGCATGCCGTTTGACTATTGCCCGGAACAGGAACAGGCACCGGGCCGGGCAGGTACCGGAGATTTTGGGAGAGTGAGCGGACGCGGGAGGCTCATATAACATCACCCGGACAATTCCTCCAGATTTTTTCTCTGTGATATACCAATTCTTCAGCACTCCCACAACATTTTCACTTTCCCGGTGCCCGCCTCACGCTATATCAGGGCAATCCGATCCACCGTATAACATAAGGAAATAATCCCATGACATCCCAGCCTGCGGTCCCAGACCACCTGTATCATGCTCTCCGGGACATCATTCACGATGCCCGGACGCGAGCGTACCGGGCCGTCAACCATGCTATGGTCGAGGCGTACTGGAACATCGGTAGGTTGATCGTGGAAGACGAACAAGCCTCAAAAAAGCCGTGCCGGGTACGGGACACACCTTCTTGAAGATCTTGCGCTGCGGCTGACCGGTGAATTCGGTCGTGGTTTTTCGGCAGTGAACCTCAAAAACTTCCGCCAGTTCTACCTGGTTTTCAGAAAAGGGTATTCTCAAGGAAACATCCCTGATGATGAGATTGGCTACACAGTGTGTAGCGGATTGAGCTGGTCTCACTATCGGCTCCTGATGCGAGTGGAAAATCCTGCTGCGCGCCGGTATTATATTCAGGAGGTCATAGGCCAGAACTGGAGTGTACGGACTCTTGAGCGGCAGGTTGACTCTCTCTCATATGAACGTTTGTTGAGAAGCCGGGATGGGGAGATCGTAAAAACCGCAGTTCATAAAAAGAAAAACCCGGATACCAAAAGCCCGGAGGAATTCATAAGGGATCCCTATGTCCTTGAGTTCCTGCATATCCCGGCATCATCATCCTATCTCGAACAAGATCTTGAACAGGCTCTTATCGATAAAATCCGGCACTTTCTCCTGGAGCTGGGAAAAGGATTCTCGTTTGTCGGGCGCCAATACCGTATCAGTACGGAAACAGCCGAATTTTATATCGACCTCGTGTTCTATCATTATATCCTGAAATGTTTCGTCCTCATTGACTTGAAGACCGGAAAGCTGACCCATCAGGATATCGGACAGATGGATATGTATGTGCGGTTGTTCGAGGACCGGATTAAAACCGAAGGGGACAATTCAACCATCGGCATCATCTTGTGTACAGAAAAAGATGAGACTATCGTGAGGTACTCAGTTCTCAATGACAGTCGCCAGCTTTTTGCATCCCGGTATAAACTCTATCTCCCCAGCGAACAGGAACTTGTTGCAGAGATCGAGCGGGAAAAAGAGATTATGCGGCGATTGGATCGTGATCGAACCGGTTAAGTGACGATGCAGGAATTTGCTTTGCCATAAACCCGAGAGCTGAGCTACTAGGCACGCCCCGCCCATCCCCGCTGTGGCCCGGGGGGTGGCCGGGTCTCGCATGCCGTTTGATAATTGCCTGGTACATGAATGGGCACCGGGACTTGTATTTACCGGAGCGTTTGGAAAAGTGAGCGGTACCGGAAAGGTATCAGCTCCTCCGGAAATGGAGGATACCGGATAAATGTAGGGCACTAGGGCACATTGAGGGTCATTTCCGGGATCTTTTTTTTTGTACAATTTTCTCGTAAGAGATCCTGGAAAACAGGTACTTTTTGTCCTTTTGCCCGGATTTATTGATTGGATGTGATACAGAACAGATTCACTTTCACTCTCTGCACCCGGGTCTTTATCCCCAGAATAACCGGTAATTAATCTGGGGAGCAATAGTGACAAAAATCCATGTGCTGGATAACGAAATTTCCATTTATACACTGAATGATGAGGATTATATCTGCATTACTGATATTGCACGATACAAGGATCCGGATAATACCGATGATTTGATCCGGAACTGGATCCGGAATCGTAATACGATAGAATTCCTGGGAATCTGGGAGCGACTCAACAATCCGGATTTTAAACCCGTGGAATTCGACGGGTTTAGAAAACTTGCCGGGCTCAACAGTTTTACCCTTACTCCCAAGCAGTGGATTGAAAAAACTTCGGCTATTGGCCTTATCTCTAAACCGGGGCGGTATGGCGGTACATACGCCCACAAGGACATTGCGTATGAATTCGCGTCCTGGATCTCAGTAGAATTCAAACTCTATCTCATCAAGGAATTCCAGCGGCTCAAGGATGAAGAGCGTAAACAGCTTGGCTGGGATATCCGGCGGAATCTGGCAAAGATCAATTACCGGATCCATACGGATGCAATAAAAGAGAACCTGATACCGGCTGAACTGACCCGACAACAGATTACCACGATTTACGCATCCGAAGCGGATGTGCTGAACATGGCACTATTCAGCGTCACCGCAAAAGAGTGGCGGGAGGCAAACGCTGACAAGACCGGAAATATCCGGGATTATGCCGACATCTCGCAGCTCGTATGTCTCTCCAACCTTGAAAACCTCAATGCCCTTTTTATCAATGAGAATATTTCCCAGCAGGAACGGCTGGTGAAGCTGAACAAGATCGCGATTCACCAGATGAAACTGCTGACGGAAGATGCAGGTATCCGGAAGATTGGTGGAGTGTAGCGGGGCTCCTCCGGAACCGGAAGGCCCGGCCCCCCCCCGTACCACCGAAACCCGTGGGCTGGCCGGTCCTCGCGTAACGGCCCAGCCTTGAACCAGTGATCGCATGCCGTTTGACAATTGTCGGTACATGAACGGGCAGCGGACCGGGCAGTTACCGGCACGTCCGGCACGTTACCCATGCAGAACCGGTTTTATATTCCGTCCAGGTTCATGGAATTTTTTGCGTCACTTGCGTCACATTGCATGCCATTTCCGGGATCTTTTTTTATGTACAATTTTCTCGTAAGAGATCCCGGAAAAAGGGTACATAGTGACGCAAGTGACGCACTAAATAGTCTGGCTGGTGCCGGCATTTTTGGGGCTCGGGAAAATTCGCGGAGTGGGGGCTTTTGGGAGAGTGATCGGTACCGGAAAAAGCTCAGCTACTCCGGAACCGGAAGGCCCGGGCCCCACCCGCCCCCTCCGAAACCCGGGGGCTGGCCTCTCTCACGTAACGGCCCAGCCTTGAGCCGGCGATCGCATGCCGTTTGGCAATTGCCCGGAACATGAACGGGCACCGGACCGGGCAGGTACCGGAGCGTTTTGGGAGAATGAGCGGTACAGGAATGAGCGTAGCTACTCCGGAACCAGACGAAATGCCATTTTCCCGGTTATAATGATGTCTGGGGCTGGATCACCAGTTACGGTGCAATCACTGAGAGACAATCGACCCGGGAAAAATCACGATCGTTTGTGATAAGATGATCAAGAGTATAATGCATGCAGCTTGCTGCATGGAGAGCATCGGAGAAGAGGAGACCGTACTTCCGTGAGAGACCGAGGGTATCATCCATAAGTGGAGCAGTATCAAGGACGTTCATCCCATAATCGTGGAGCACTTCCCGGGTTACATCGAACGGGAGAGAGAAATCCGCTATCCGTTCCGGGTTCTGCTTCAGGAATGCAATCGCTTCTTTCGGCTGCATGCCTTTTTCGGTATATACCTGCATGAGCAGGACTTTGTGGAAGAACTCATCAATGACGGTGCTGTTGATATGGCCCTTCACCACACCATTCCGTACCTTTTCGAGAAGCTCTTCACAGGCTGGAGTGAACCGAGTGGAGGTGAATGCATAGATGAGAATATTCGTGTCGATGAATACCGAGCAGTCCTGAAGGCTGGAGATTTTCATCAATAAAGCTCTTCGATATTGGTTTCTGCGATCATCATAGCGAATTGTTCCGGAACGGGGATCTTGGTCCGGTCGGTCTTCTTTTTCAACCGTACGAGGACTTCGTTCTGACCGTTTGCCAGCGGGTGATCGAGGATGATCGTGCGCCCGTCAACCATTTTTCCTTCGACTGTAACCGGCATGTTCGCTCCTTTTGTATTTCATATATTACTGCTCTGGTATATCTGCTTCTCTCTCTTCGGATGCAGTAGTGCTTCGTAAGGCTTGGGCCCCACCCATCCCCTCAGGAACCCGGGGGCTGGCCAGTCCTCGCGTAACGGCCCAGCCTTGAGCCGGTGATCGCATGCCGTTTGACAATTGAGCGATACACAAGGCACCGGACCGGGCATGTAACGAAGCGTTGGAAGAGTGAGCGGTATCGGAAGGCCCGGGCCCCACTTTTGTCCCCTCCGGAACCCGGGGGCTGGCCGATCTCCGCGTAACGGCCCAGCCTTGAACCGGTCATCGCATGGCGTTTGACAATTGTCCGGAACAGGAACGGGCACCGGACCGGGCGTGTACCGGAGCGTTTGGGAGAGTGATCTATTGTCAGGAGGGCAAGGGATTTTCGCGAAGGGAGCAGATAAAAACGGAAAGAATTATCGCAGACCATTCACCAGCAGTTCCATACGTTCGATAAATTTCCCGGCCTCCACAACAGATTGCCGGACTTCCTGAATGGTCGGGCGGGCATCCAGGCTGTACTGATCATCATGCCGCAGTCCCCTCATGTGATCGAATTGGAGTACCCATTCATCTTCCAATAATCCCCGTTCCCGGTAGGATTCGAGATACACCCCGATACAATAATGACTTTTTTCCCGGATCCCGTCACGGTATAAAACCGCCCGGGCAGCATGGAAATATCCCATATAGGCTGCCATGAGCGCTGACCGGAGCGCATCTGCATCACAGTCATACCCGGCCTCAGTCACCCACTCCCGGGCCTGCGCTAGTGACTGCATCGCCTTGTCGTTTGATGGAGCAACCTTTCGCAGGAGTCCGCGTTCATAACATTCAGTAAGTCGTGTCAGGTGAATCACCTTCGAGTGTTATCGCTTGTCTCACAAACGACCGGTAAAATGGGTCATCAGAATCTTTCATACCGGCGATCTTCTCCCGGGTGAGGACCAGGACATGGACTTCAGCGGAAAGGGCACGCGAGATATCCCGCTCCAGCTCTGCAACCATAATGCCGGCTGGCAGGGTGTTGACATAAACCCAGAGATCGATATCGCTTTCTTCCGTGTTTGTCCCTTCAGCCCAGCTCCCGTACAGGCCGATGCCGGAAGCCCATACCGGTTTTTTGCCCACTGCGGTGATCCTATCAATATTCAGGAGACGTTTTATCGCAACGGTCAGCGGGGAAAACTTCAGATGGTACGTGAGGTCTTTCCTTTGCAGTATCCCTTCACGTTCGAGCAAGGCAAGATACGGGGACACGAGTCCTTTTGACAATCCGGTCTTTGTTGTGATCTGCTGCACGGTGCAGGTGGGTACGGTGAGGGCGGCATGAAGCAGTGTTATGCGTTCCGCAGTCCGGAAGAGCGCTGAGAGATCATGAAGTTGTTCGTTCATGGTTCCTGAACAATATGTTCACGGTCTATGAACAAAATGTTTGTGATCTATGAACAATTGTGTTTCCGATCGCGTCCCGGGAACTTTGGGAACCGGAGGGCTGTTTTGGATCCCAACTTTACCTCTCTCAATTCCGGGAGTACATTCTATCAGATACCTGATCACCTGAGGTGACATGGTCACACTCATAACCCCGAAAATGGCCATCAGGGTCTATTTCAGCCCCCGATTGCCCTGATCCTTTACTTCGCGACCGGCCTGTTCAGCAGGTTTTTGGGGGTGTTTTTTCAAAAATTCCTGTTCTGGGCTTTATACGGGATTCCGGAGATTTTGCGCAGGATAAAACCGGCCTATTTGGAGCTGTTTGGAGAGGGGATCTGGAGGTCGGGTTAGGTAACCTATGCAGCGGGGGTTTTTGGGAACCGGGGGGCGTTTGGCCGGGTGATGCAATTTATCACATCCATATATATAGAAAGGTATTAGCGGATTGTAAACGATAAAGAGAATGACGGAATGGACACATCGGATAAGAAGAAGTTAAGTGAGCGGGACATCTGCACCAAATACATTACTCCCGCATTAACCCTCTCGGGCTGGGATCATCATCACCAGATCCGGGAAGAGGTAAATGTCACGAATGGCCGGGTGCTCGTCAAGGGTAACGCAGTAAGCCGGGCCAAACCGCGACGGGCTGACTATATCCTCTACTATAAACCCAATCTTCCGATTGCTGTCATCGAAGCCAAGGACAATAATCACATCGTGGGTGCCGGGATGCAACAGGCACTTGCCTATGCGGAAATGATGGACATCCCGTTTGTGTTCAGTTCCAATGGGGACGGGTTTTTACTGCACGATCGGTCCGGCAATTATGAACCCATGGAACGTGAGCTCTCCCTTACGGAATTTCCCCGACCGGTGGATCTCTGGACCCGGTACCGGAAATGGAAAGGTCTGGATGATACCAAAGAGCGCATTGTCACGCAGAGTTACTATATCGATGATGTCCGGAAGATGCCCCGGTATTACCAGCTGAACGCGATCAACCGGACAGTTGAAGCAATTGCAAACGGGAAGGACCGGATCCTGCTCGTCATGGCAACCGGGACCGGCAAGACCTATACAGCATTCCAGATCATCTGGCGGCTCTGGAAATCCGGTACCAAGAAGCGTATCCTGTTCCTAGCTGACCGGAATATTCTGGTTGACCAGACCCTGACCAATGATTTCAAGCCTTTTGGGTCGGCAATGACGAAGATCAAGAACCGGCAGGTGGACAAGAGTTACGAGATCTATCTATCGCTCTACCAAGCCGTGTCCGGCAATGAGGAGGATAAGAACATCTACCGGCAGTTCTCTCCTGACTTTTTCGACCTGATCATTGTTGACGAATGCCACCGGGGGAGTGCTGCGGATGATGCACTATGGCGGGAGATCCTTGATTACTTCAGGACAGCGACCCACATCGGCCTGACGGCGACTCCAAAGGAGACAAAGTACGTCTCGAATGTGCACTATTTCGGTGAGCCGGTGTACGTGTATTCACTGAAGCAGGGGATCGAAGACGGGTTCCTTGCTCCGTACCGTGTGTACCGGATCGATCTGGACAAGGATTTACAGGGTTGGCGGCCGACCCGTGGGCAGACGGACAAATACGGGGAAGTGATCGAGGATCGGATCTATAACCAGAAGGATTTCGACCGGAGCCTTGTGATAGAGCAGCGGACGCAACTGGTTGCAAGGAAAATCTCGGATTTCTTAAAAAATACCGGACGCTATGACAAGACGATCGTCTTTTGCGAGAATATCGATCATGCCGAACGGATGCGGCAGTATCTTGTGAACGAGAACGCGGATCTGGTGAAGGAGAGCAACCGGTACATTGTCCGCATTACGGGTGACAGCCCTGAGGGAAAGGCAGAGCTGGACAATTTCATTATACCGGATTCAAAGTACCCGGTGATTGCGACCACTTCAAAGATGATGGGGACCGGAGTGGATGCCCAGACCTGCAAGCTGATCGTGATCGATAAAAGGATTGAGTCGATGTCCGAGTTCAAGCAGATCATCGGGCGCGGGACCCGGATCAACGAGGATTACAACAAGTTCTTCTTTACGATCATGGACTTCCGGAAGGTGAGCGAGCTCTTCGCCGACCCGGACTTTGACGGCGAGCCGCTGGACGGGAGCCTGTATGACCCGACCGACCCAATCGCTCCTCCCGAGGCAAAACCCGTGGAACCTTCCGGCAGAAGGCGGTACGTGGTAAACGATGTACCGGTCTCCGTTGTTGCTGAGCGGGTCCAGTACATTGCTGCGGACGGGAAGCTGATCACCGAGTCGCTGGAAGACTACACAAAGAAGAACGTGATCCGGCAGTATGCTACGCTCGACGCATTCCTGAATTCGTGGTCGAAGGCAGATCAGAAGACGGCGATCTTAGAGGAACTGGAGGAGCAGGGCGTTCTCTTTGAAGCACTTCAGGAGCAGGTGGGGAAAGATTATGATCCCTTCGACCTGATCTGCCATGTGGTCTTCGGTCAGCCACCGATGTCTCGCAAAGAGCGGGCGGCAAAGGTCAGAAAGGCGAATTACTTTACGAAGTACGGCGAGCAGGCGAAAAAGGTGCTCGATGCTCTCCTGTCGAAATATTCCGATGGCGGCATTACTGATATCGAGAGCATGGAAGTGCTGCGGGTGGACCCGTTCACCACGTTTGGCACACCGCTCGAAATTGTGAACACTATTTTTGGCGGGAGCGCCAATTATATGACAGCAATACGTCGGCTTGAGCAGTGTCTCTATACAGCGGAGTGCTAAAACGGCACGGGTAAGGAACTGGTTTTTTTATGGCAGTCGGTACTACGATCAAGACGATCCAGGACATCATGCGGAAGGATGCTGGTGTTGATGGCGATGCCCAGCGGATCAGCCAGCTGAGCTGGATGCTGTTTTTGAAGATCTTTGATGACAAGGAGAAGGAGTACGAACTGTTCCGGAAAGGATACCGGTCACCGATGCCGGACCGGCTCCGGTGGCGAAACTGGGCAGCAGACCCAGAAGGGATCACGGGCGATGCGCTGATGAAGTTCATTGATGCCGACCTTTTCACCACCTTAAAGGAACTGCCCGCAGAAGCGGGATCGAACGGCTCCGGGATCCTGCTGCGCCGGGTCTTTGAGGATTCGTACAACTACATGAAGAACGGGACGCTGGTCCGGCAGGTGGCAAACAAGATCAATGAGATCGATTTCAACCGGACGGAGGATCGGCACCTGTTCGGGGAGATCTACGAGAAGATCCTAAAAGACCTCCAGAGTGCGGGCAATGCCGGGGAGTACTATACGCCCCGGGCCGTGACGCAGTTCATGGTCGATCAGGTGGACCCAAAACTCGGCGAGTCGATCCTTGACCCGGCCTGCGGTACCGGCGGGTTCCTTGCGTGTGCGATCGAGAATATCCGCAAGACCGTCAAGACGATCGAGGAGGAGGACCTGCTCCAGAGCTCGATCCACGGGGTCGAGAAGAAGCCGATGCCCCACCTGCTCTGCGTCACGAATATGATGCTGCACGGCATCGATGTCCCGATCCAGATCCGGCATGACAACACGCTCGCCCGCCCACTGAAGGATTACTCGGCCCGGGACCGGGTTGACGTGATCGTGACGAACCCTCCGTTCGGCGGCATGGAAGAGGACGGGATCGAAGGAAACTTCCCGGCCATGTACCAGACCCGGGAGACCGCCGATCTCTTCCTCGTTCTGATCATGCACATCCTGAAAGATGGCGGCAGGGCAGCGATCGTACTGCCGGACGGGACGCTCTTTGGCGAGGGCGTGAAGAGCCGTATCAAGGAGCGACTCCTGACGGAATGCAACCTCCATACGATCGTGAGGCTCCCGAACGGTGTCTTTTCCCCGTACACCGGCATCAAGACGAACCTGCTCTTCTTTGAGAAGGGTAAGCCGACAAAAGAGATCTGGTACTACGAGCACACCTATCCCGAGGGTGTCAAATCGTATAACAAGACAAAGCCCATCCGGATCGAGGAGTTCGAGCCCGAGAAGGCCTGGTGGAGGAACCGCACCGAGACTGTTCATGCATGGCGGGTGCCGGTCGAGCAGGTGATCGCGAACGGGTTCAACCTCGATATCAAGAACCCGAATGTTGTGCCGGACGAACTGGGCGATCCTGTGGAACTGCTCCGCGAGTATGAGAGGATCCGGGCAGAGGCGGCAGCAACCCGCGAGGCGCTGAAGCGGGAACTGATGGCATCGCTTGGGGGAAAGAAATAATCTGTTGAGGAATGATAATGCCTGAAAACCTGCTCAAAGTTCTGCACGATCTGATGAATCTCCCTACTGAGACAGAATGGGTTGAGTTCAAGGAAGCGGGAACCACTTTTGATTTTGAGCTGATTGGGCGATATGTTTCCGCACTAAGCAACGAAGCCAACCTGAACGATAAACCGGAGGGTTGGCTTATCTTTGGAGTGACTGACAAATCCCCCCGTAAGATTGTTGGCTCTCACTTTAATGAGACCCCACCGGGTCTGGACAAACTGAAACATAAGATTTCTTTGCAAACGAATCACCAGTTGACATTTCTCTCGATAGAGGAACTTCACACGCCGGAAGGACGGGTGGTGATGTTTAAGGTCCCCCCGGCGACCCGTGGCATCCCGACAGAGTGGAAGGGTCTGGTCTATGGTCGCATCCATGATTCCACCGGGCAACTGGCTCTTCACAAGATACAGAGAATCCGGGATCAGAGTGCGACATTGGACTGGTCGGCACGTATTTGTGAAAAGGCAACGATCGCCAATCTTGATCCGGCAGCTATCGCGTTCGCCCGGCAGGAATACAAGAAAAAGAATCCCCGTCTGGTCAACGATGTTGATTCATGGACGGATGTGGAATTCTTAAACAGGGTCGGGTTGTGCATTGACGGGAAGATTACCCATACTGCGATTCTCCTTCTGGGAAAAAATACCTCAGGACATCATCTGTCACCTGCGATCGGGCAGATAACATGGGTCCTGAAGAACGCTTCCGGAGTGGAGAGAGACTATGCTCATTTCGGTCTTCCCATCATCCTTGCTATCGACAAAGTTTTTGAAAAGATCCGTAACCTTACCGTCCGCCATCTCTCCGGTGAGACCCTGTTCCCTCTGGAACTTACCCAGTATGACTCATGGGTGATGCGGGAACTTCTTCACAACTGCATCGCCCACCAGGATTATCTTCAGGGAGCCCGGATCTCGGTTGTTGAGAACGATGAATCCCTCCTTTTTACCAACCGGGGGGTGTTCATCCCGGGTTCGGTTGATTCCCTGATCACCAGTGACGCATTGCCTGATCGTTACCGGAATCCGTTTCTCGCTCAGGCTATGGTCAATCTTAATATGATTGATACGATTGGAAGCGGGATCAAGCGTATGTTCCGGCTCCAGAGAGAGCGGAACTTCCCCCTGCCAGATTATAATTTGTCAGTGGCGGGAAAGGTTTCTGTGAGATTAACCGGGAAGATTATCGACCCGAAATATACCCGGATGCTTGTCCGGCGCAAGGATCTGGATATGCCGGATGTTATTGCGCTTGACAAGGTTCAGAAAGGGCAGCGTCTTTCTGAGCCGGAGTTTGCATCTCTCAAATCAAAGAAACTGGTTGAGGGGAGACGCCCGAATCTTTTTGTGTCGGACGCAATTGCCGCAGAGACAGATACACGGGTTGATTATATCAGGAAACGGTCGTTTGACAAGCACTATTTCAAGGATATGATTATCGAATATCTTAGAAAATTCAGAGAAGCCGATAAAATAACCATTGATGATCTCCTGCTCGATAAGGTATCTGAGGCTCTTACTGATGAGCAAAAGCAGTATTTTATTAAAAACCTGCTTCAGGAGATGCGAAAGGAAGGGACGATAGCCACGAAGGGTGGAAAAAAGTATGCAAAATGGGTTCTTGCCGGCTCAACACAAAAGGATCGGTGATCATGTCTCTTTTAGATAATCTTATAGATAATATTTCTCTCATATCCTGCCTTGAAATTGAAAATGGGGTGTGTTGGTTGGTTGGTTGGTGGGTGCGATCATGCGAGTATTAGATAATTATTAGATAATTTGGAGATGTTAGATAATGACAGATGGACGTGCAGTTCAGAGGCGCGAAATTGATAACACACCCTTCCAGACTCGTGTAACTGACTCCTGTAATGAAATTCGATTGTCTCATAATTGTCTAACAATTGTCTCACGATTGTCTAACAATTGTCTAAATTTTATCAGAATTTTCGCGTCGAATCCTGAATTGAGCGATAATTCTTGGAGAACTAAAATTCAGGGATTGTCTCATTTTAAAAAATTTGCGGGATTTGAGACAATGACAAATGAATGTGCAGTTCAGAGGCGCGAAATAGATAACCCCACCCTCCAAACACGTGTAACCGACGCTTGTATGGGAAATCTATTAGATAGTTATTGGATAAATTTTACGAGATTTAATGCGATGAATCCGGAAATGACCGACAATCCTGCGAGAATTGGAGATCCAAGTTGTATAATTATAAGATAATTTTTGGACGTTTAGACAATGAAAAATCCAATACCCGCGAACCCGGCAATGACCGACACCCTCCTCTTCGAGCACTTCACCACGCTTGCCACCGCACCGGATGGCATCGCCGGGCTGCGGGAACTGATCTTGCAGCTCGCGGTGCAGGGGAAACTCGGGACGCAGGATGTGGGTGACGAGCCGGCGAGTGAATTATTAGAGACCGTAAAAAAACAGATTCGAAAAATTAGCAGCGATGGTAGTCGTGAAAAAGAAATTTCACCTTTTGATGAACACAAAATCCCATTTATCCTTCCAAAAAATTGGGTTTGGACACAGATTGGAACTATTTGCACCCCGACACAATACGGTTGGACAACCCAAGGATCGACGACCGGAAAAATCCATTTATTGAGAACTACGGATATCACATCTGGGAATATTAATTGGGACACCGTTCCGTATTGTTCTGAAGTCCCAACAGATCTTGAAAAATATCTGATTACTGATGGAGATATTGTAATTTCACGTGCTGGTTCTGTTGGAGAAAGTCATCTGATAAAAAATCCAAAAAAATCCGTATTTGCTTCATATCTAATTAGATTCAAACCCATGATAAATCGGGATTATTTTGCATTCTTTCTAAAATCTCCCTATTATTGGAGTGTAATCTCTGACGAGAGTCTTGGCACCGGCGTACCTAATGTTAACGCAACAAAATTGAGAAATTGTTATTTTCCCTTACCCCCACTTGCCGAACAACACCGTATTGTCGTCAAAGTAAACCAGCTCATGACGCTCTGCGATGAACTCGAAGCCCGACAGCAGCTGGAGCGGGCGGGCTGCCTCAAACTCGGCACCGCGAGCCTTGCCGGGTTGCAGAACGCGGAGAGCCCGGAGGAGTTCGGGCGGCAGTGGGCGCAGGTGTGCGATGCGTTCGATCTGATCCTGGATTGCCCGGAGAATGTCGCGGTGCTCCGGCAGACGATCCTCCAGCTGGCGGTGCAGGGGCGACTGGTCCGGCAGGACCCGGGAGATGAACCGGCGAGCAAATTATTGAGCAAAGAAAAAAATGACCCTGTTCAAACAACCGATATTCCTTTTGATCTACCGAGTGGATGGATTGGGACCAGATGTGTCTCACTGTGCGAAAAGAACCGAATTATCACTTACGGTGTAATCAAACTGGGTTCGGAAATAAGTGATGGTGTACCCGTCCTTCGTTCATCTGATGTTAAATTTTTACATATTAATGATTTCAAGGTCAAACGTATCGATCCTTCAATCGCTGCTCAATATCAACGAACCTTTTTAAACGGAGGAGAAATTGTCATAAATGTTAGAGGGACACTGGGTGGCATTGCGGTTGTTCCTCGGTTTATGAAGGGGTATAACATTTCCCGTGAAGTTGCTGTTATTCCCATTATTTCGAAAATATCTGAAAAATACATTGCATATGCATTGGCATCACCATTCTGCCAAAATTGGCTTTCGAAAAATTTGAAGGGGATCGCATATTCTGGAATAAACATCGCTGATCTGAAACTATTACCGGTTCCTCTCCCCCCGCTCACCGAACAACACCGCATCGTCGCGAAGGTTGATGCGCTGATGGCGTTGTGCGATGCCCTTGAATCGCGCCTGAAGGAGAGGGCGGGCGTTCAGGCGCGGCTGGCGGGGGCGGTGGTGAAGCAGGTGGCGGGATGAAGGAGGGGGGAGAAGATTACACTCTTGTCCCTTTTTCAATAATCCTGATAAAATCAACAAATGCAAACATCTGGTAACGCTCTTTTCCGGTGATCTCAAACAGGATTCCTAAGCCTGCCATTTTATTGACCAGTTTATTTGCGGCAACCGGGCTGATCTTCAGTTTATCCGCCACTTCCCGAATTGATACGGTTGGATTGTCAAATAAGAGATCGAGCAACCGGATCGCATTCGTTCCACCTACCTTATTTTCGATCAGTTTTTTGATCGAACTATCCTTGAGTGCGATAATCTCCCGTGCCGATTGGATCGCATTCTCGGATACTTCGATAACCCCTTTTAAGAAAAATTTCAGCCAGGCTTCCCAGTCATCATGGAACCGGATCCTGTTGAGGTGTTCAGCATATTCCGGTTTGTATTTCTTGAGGTAGAAACTCAGGTAGAGCAGGGGTCTTGACAGAGATCTGGTCCAGTAGAGATAGTACGTAATGAGCAGCCGGCCCATTCTTCCGTTACCGTCAAGGTAGGGGTGGATTGTTTCAAACTGTGCGTGAATCAGTGCAATTTTGATGAGTACCGGCAGTTTGTCTTTTTTCTGGATGAACGATTCAAGTTCCAGCATAAGCTGTTCAATTTTTGCCGGTGGCGGGGGGATGAATGATGCCTGAAAGATCGTTCCTCCCATAGTTCCTAAAAAATTCTGTTTGTCTTTGTATCTGCCGGGATTTTTATCCGAACCCCGTGTCCCGGTGATGAGCGTCTTATGGGACTCGTTGATTAACGCAAGGTTCAGCTCACCCTTCTGGAGTTGCTCAACGCCATAATTCATGGCCCGGATGTAATTGATAACTTCCCTGATATCCCGGATATCCTCCTTTGGCTTGAGGTTTGCTTCGAACTCCAGCACCCCCTGAAGGGAGACCTGCGTTCCTTCAATCTGGGCGGACAATAGCGCCTCCTTCTTCACGTACATCGCAACAAAGATATCGGGATTAGGGAGAACCTCGGTCACCCCGTCAAGGCGGGCAAGGGCTGCATCGGCCTTCGAGAGGAGAAAATGCAACTCATCATCGTATTCAATATCCGGCGGTAAAGGATTGGGGATGAATGCATCAAATCCTCGATCCTGTCGGACAAGTTCCCCGGCTTTTCTTCCCATAATTCACCACAACTCCTACAACTATACTCTAGGTTCACCTACAATAAAACCACGGCTCTAAGTAAATGGGGGTTTACGCATTTGGCACAAAATTGTGTATGTATACATTGTATATACTTAGAACGGGTTTGGTTGTGTAAGTAAACGGGGAAACAATCCGGGGTCTTAATCGTTGATTCCCCATTAAACCAAATCGTAATGCCTTACGGCGATCTTACTTTCCTTCAACGATCCTGAACGCCACCTCCCCGCCTACCTCTTCCTCCGGACCTTCTGCCGCTTCCCCGGCAGTTCATGCCCCACATGCATCTTCGTCGCCTCCGACTGCACATGCTTCGGCTTCTCCCCAGACTGGTGAGACTGATACCGTCCCCTCGGTGACTGCTGGTGCTCCCGCTTCTCCGGCTCCCGCAGCCGCTCCCCGGGTTTCCCACCGCCCGGCCCCCGCTTCTTCTCCGGCCGCTTGTCCTTGTGGATATCCTCGTACTCCAGCTCCCCGATGATATCGAGCGGCTCGGTGTTGCACTTCGTCAGCCGGATGATCTCAAGCAGCCGCTCCATGCCGATGAAATGCTCCGCCATCACTCGTGCGAGCGGCGTCATCACGAGCCTCGTGCCGTGCTTCTCGACTAACTTGTGGGTGATGAGGTCCGGCAGCACGGGCTCCATGCTCCCGACCATCAGGCTGTTGATCCGGTTGAGATCCGCCTCTTCGCCATCGCAGCAGATCGCGTTTGCCACGTACTCTTCCGAGCTCGCCTCGAACTCGTGCACGGGGGCGACTTCTTCCATCTGGCCCTTGAGCAGCTTGATCGCGATCTCTTCTTCGGTGCCCGGGTTCTCCCGCGAATAACTGCCGCCGGGTTCTGCTAAAATCACGACACGCCCGAGGTCGTGGAAGTCGGGCCGTCCCGCCCGGCCTCCCATCTGGTTGAACTCCTGCACCGAGAGCCAGTCGCGGCCCATCGCAAGCGCATCGAAGATCACCTGCGAGGCGGGGAAATCCACCCCGGCCCCGAGCGCAGCGGTCGTGACAACCGCCATGAGTTTGCCGGTTAAGAACTTCGACTCCACGTCCCGACGTTCAACCGCGCTTAAGCCCGCATGGTACGCGGCTGCCCGGATGCCGAGCGCATCGGCGATCGTGTGGCACCGGGCCCGGGCGTTCGTGAAGATGATCGTCTGGCCACGGAAGCCTTTCGATGACGTGCGCTTGTACTCCTCGGTCGTCATCTGCTTGATCATCGGGATCTTCATCTTGCGCTCGACAAAGAGGAGGTAACGTTCCAGCCCCACCGGGCGGTCGGCGTACACTACAAGTGTGCAGTTCAGTTTTTTGGCGAGGATCTTCGGAGAGCCGATCGTTGCCGAGAGGTACAGGAACTGGGCCTGCGGGGCGAGATACTTGAGCCGGGCGATCATCCCGTCGAGGCGGTGGCCCCGGTCCGCATCCTCGAGCATCTGCACTTCGTCGATCACAACGGTGCCGATATTTGCCATCTTCTGGCCGCAGCGGATCATGTTGTCCACGCCTTCGTACGTACCAACAATGATCGGCGCCCGGGGATCCCGGTCCCCGACCTTCCGGGTCTCGGGAAGGTTGAGCCGGCTCGTACCGGTGAGCAGGCCCGTCTTTGCAAACTTCGCGTAGCGGTCCGTGAACCGTTCGTACTTCTGGTTAGCTAACGCCACGAGCGGGACTAAAAAGAGCGTCCGGCCCCGGCCTTCCATATAGTTCTTGATCCCCGCCATCTCGCCGATGAACGTCTTGCCGCTCGCCGTTGCGGCAACCACGAGCAGGTCTTGTCCGCGCAGCAGGCCGGCCTCAACGGCAAGGTGCTGCGCCGGCATGAGCTGCGTAACCCCGCTTGCTTCTACAAACTGGCGGGGCAGGGGCAGTTCATGGATCGATGCAGTTGTCATCACCGGGTGGGCTTCAAGCTTGTCGAAGATCGCCGACTCCATCGAGATCTTATCCGGAGAGAGGGTGGCTAACACCCGGTCAAGATTGCGGTACTGGGCGAGCAGTTTTTCGAGATGGACAATCCCGTCCCGGCCCAGCCGGCCGATATGGGAGACCTCGCGGCGCAGCTCCTTTCGACCACAGTCAAGACAGATCTTCTCGTTCTTGCCAAACGTGATCGTATTCTCTTCATTGATCGGCGTATACCGCTCGTCCATTAAGCACATTCGGCAGAGAGTAACCGTCCCGGGCTTGACCTGGAACGCTTCTAAGAACTCCTCAAAGAGATGGTCTTTTTTTACCATCCGCACATCCGACTCGCGGAGCTGCGCGATGAGCTCTTTACTCGGCGTGTGCACGTAATCTTTCTTCGAACCCCACTTCACCCGGTATTTTGTTGGCCGGGGCCCACGGGGCGTATCATTCAGTTCAACATAGGCAGCGCCCCGCACACCCTTGCCGTCATAAAAGAAGAGCTTGTAATTACCGCTCCGCTGGAGCTGGACAATGATCTTCATGGCGCTATCAGGTCATGGATCACGTATGCGAGTTCCACGCTCTCTAACCGTTTCAAAAAATCCGTGAACTCCTCATCCACGATCACAATCGCACAGTCAATCCCGTGGAACGCCGCCTCGATCACACCTTCGCGTGCGCCAAAGAACATATCGGGCTTACGGCCTGCCGCTTCGAGCGCGATATATGCTTCAAGCCCGACTGCGGCAACCATACCCGCCGCACCGGTAATGGCCAGCATCTCAGCCCGCTTTACCCTCTTAGAACCCCCGTGCTGGATCCGGGGCACTTTGCAGACATGGATCATTCCCTCCTTGTGCTCGATGATCCCGTTGAGCCGGGCAACACCAGCGTCCTGACCCTTCTTTGCATCAGCAACAACCGTGCCGGTCGCGGCAAGCGGGGATTTCCCGGCATAGAGAAAACCGTTGTTCATATATACGCCGACAACATCCCCCTTTGAAAGGTCCTCTCCGGCAATTGCTGCCCAGACCGATACCTGCTGGATGATATCGCGCCGGATATGCCGGGCATAGGACTCGAGTGACTCGGCATTGATAAGCACCCACTCGATGCCGGACTTGGTCACTTCGTAATTGCCCCTGCCAATAGCAGAGACCATTCCCTCATCAACCAGTTCCCGGATATATTCTGAGATTGCCTGCGGGGTTACTCCCATCTTTTCAGCGATCTCCTGCTGCCGGACAGCCGGCTGGTGCTCGGCAATTTCCACCAGGATCTGGAGGCGTGAAACTTCACGTTTGCTACGTAGAATAGAGTAGAGGGGATCCTTAGCGCCCAGTGTCAAGCAGCACCAGTCCCTGCCCTTTGACATCCATATGGGGAATCCTTTTTGCTATGCCTTTGATAAAGACGGGCCCGACATCAAATTTGCGGGAGAGTTCGTTAATCGAGCTGTTGCCCTTTGTCAGTTCTCCTTCAATATTGTCCACAACTTCCCTGAGATTCTCATCATTGGAGAGCGAGATGTAGATGATATCTGCAAGATCAGAAAGATTGCACTGGAAGTTTGCCCGGAACTTATTGTAGGTGGCGCGGAACTCTTTTTCCGGGTTTGCACCGGGTTTTGGCATGCGCCACTGCTCTTCGACAAGATTTCCTTTCTTTAAGAGCTGGAGGCAGACCTCCACGTTCTCCGGGCCAACCTGCACCTTTATCTCATCTTCTGTCAACCACGATTTATTGAGCAGTTCATAGACCTTTTTAAAAGATGGATCATTGAACGTCATTAGGAGCGGAACGAGGTCCACAGGATCATTAACTATTCGAATATGGCCCGGCACGGTAAAATCCCTATAATTATATCGATGTACGATTCAATAAGTTTTACGGCAATTCAATGCGAAAAACGGGCAGAATCACAGTATGCGGAATTGTTCAGGGTGTCGGGTTCCGCCCGTTTGTGTACGCACAGGCAGCGAGGCTGAAGATCGCCGGCACGGTACAGAATCTCGGCAGCGAAGTGGAGATTTTTGCCCGGGGTGACAGGTTTTTAGAGTTTGTTGCAGCAGTCACCTGCGGTCCCCCGCTCTCGCGCATTGATTCAGTGACCGTTTCTGACACGCAAAAAACCATTCCTGACGGTTTTTTCATAGTACCCAGCGCAACCGGTTCATTCAGCGGTATGATCCCGCCCGACATTGCATGCTGCGATGAGTGCATCACTGATATTTTTAATACGGGCGGGCGGTACGAAAATTACTGGGCCACATCCTGCGTGAACTGTGGGCCACGGTACAGCATCATCAACGAAATCCCCTACGACCGCGAACGCACGTCAATGAAAGAGTTCCCGATGTGTCCCGCCTGCGCACAGGAATACAATGATCCCCATTCCCGGCGCCATCATGCCCAGACTATCGCCTGCCACACGTGCGGGCCGAAGATCGAACTCTTCGATACACAAGGCCGGCAGGTGGACTGCTGCGATCCCGTCAGGGAAGCAGCAGGGCTGCTCGATGCCGGAAAGATCCTTGCGATACGGGGCATTGGGGGATTCCACCTTGTCTGTATTGAGAGTTCAGCGGGTGAACTGAAGCACCGGCTCGGCAGGATCGAGCAGCCGTTTGCGATTATGGTACGCCCGGATTATCTCGAACAGATGGCGGTCGTGACTGAACAGGACAAGGAACGGTTAAACAGCCCGGTCCACCCGATCGTTGTCCTCACCAAGCGCGATCCCACGGCTCACGAAACGATCAGCAACGTCCATACCATCGGCTGCATGCTCCCCTATACCGGGCTTCACCATCTCCTGTTTTCCCATCTCAGAAACCCGCTCCTGATCATGACAAGCGCCAACATGCCCGGCTACCCGATGATAACCAATATCGATCAGGCAATGGCGAAGCTGAACCGGGACGTGGATTTCTTCTTAACGCACAACCGGACTATTGTGAACCGGTGCGATGACTCGGTGATGCGGGACGGGTACATCATCCGGCTCTCGCGGGGGATTGCGCCGAAGCGGACCGCAATCGATCTCGGGAAACACTGCATCCTTGCGGTAGGCCCGGAACTGAATTCAAATGCAACGATCTACAAAAACGGTTTTGCGGTCACATCACCGCATGTGGGCAATGTGCGGAACCCGGCAACATTGGAATACCTGCAAGAGACCGTGCAGAACCTCAAAAGGGTGCTGGGCGCAAAGTTCGACGTGATCGCCCACGATCTCCACCCGCAGTTCCTCTCTACCCGCTTCGCCCGCGAGCTGGCAGCGGAACATTCGCTGGAACTGATCCCGGTTCAGCACCACAGGGCGCATATCGCAGCAGCGACAACGGAGCCCTGCATCGGCATCGCAATCGACGGGGTAGGGTACGGTGATGACGGGACTGTCTGGGGTGGCGAGATCTTCAGCGGGGCGGTGCCGGACTTCCGGCGCGTAGCCCATCTCGAACCAGTACCGATGCCCGGCGGGGATCTGGCCACCCGGTTTCCGGAGCGGATGCTCTACGGTATCCTGCCCGATGAGCGGATTTGCGCACTGCTGGCCGGGCGCGGGTGGTCGGATATCGAACTCGGTGTGATGAAAAAACAGTTAGCAACAGGATTCAATGTCACGCAGACCAGCAGTACCGGCAGGGTGCTCGATGCTGCCGCAGCACTGCTCAACATCTGCCGGGAGAAGACCTATGATGGCGAGCCGGCCATGAAACTCGAAGCTGCAGCATATGGCGGACATACCGGGCCATGGGAACTGGTGTATGGTCGCCACGCTGGATGCGACATCCTCTCCACCCGTTCCCTGATGGAGACCACACTTACACGAATGCAGGAAGCACCAGGGGATGATCTCCGGGCAGTGCGGGATATCGCTGCATCGTTCCAGTACAATCTCTCGCGGGGTATTGCTGCTCTTGCCATCCGGGCTGCGGACAAAGATGGCAGGCAGAAGATTGCGATCAGCGGGGGTGTTGCCATCAACAACGCAATCCGCGAGACGATAAGAGATGAGATTACTCAAGCGGGCTATGACTGCGTCATCAATGCCGATTACCCGCTGGGCGATGGCTGTGTTTCGTACGGGCAGTGCGTGTATGCAGGAAAATCCCTGGAGCAGACGAGAACGGGGCCATGATTACGTCAGCTTTCTTCGAGCACTTTATCCGTTGGGAAGCATAAACAAAGGAAGTACCTGCAATGGAACCAGCTAAACCAGTCACTGATAAAGAGCATAAGATAAAAGACCTTGAGCAGGACTTAAACGATCTCCGCCAGGGGCTTACGGTAGTCAGGGACTTTTATAAGGATATTGAGTCTGCCACAAAAGAACAGCATGCATCCCTGGAAATTGATGAAGCGATCGTCAAACCCCTCATGGATGATGAACTCGAATTCGAGAGCATCTGGAGTTTTCACGAAGAAGTGCTGGTGGCAGATACTATGGCTCAGGTTCCCTGCACAGCGATGTATGAGGCGTTTGTCGAGTTCTGCATCAAAAACGGCAGAAGCGTGATGCCGCAGGAAGCCTTCGAGTTTGTCTTTGAGCATATGGAGAATCCAAAACCCGCATGCGATCGCGGGAACTGGGTTGGCTACCGGCTTCGCACTGCTAACGAATGAGCGGTTTTTTTTAGGGCATCAGAAAACCGGGATTTTTTCTAATTTTTGGACCTGAATACGGGAACGCTACAATTACGGATTGTGGCTTTCATCCAAAAATTTAGTTTTAATTTTGGAATTCGAGGCAGATAAACGATAACGGGGATACGGAAATTCTTTCCCGGAGTTGTATCAACTTCTCTTCCCTCAGCACCATATCATCAGCCAGATCCTCAATGGTCTGATTTATACCATTCCCTGTCTTTTCCATCTTGGAATTTTTCTTACCCATGAGTTTGAGGAGTTTCTTGTCTACATCAACCTGTTTTGCGAGTTTTGCATATTCGCATACAAGGGCTTTTTCGTGCCCTGCTTTGATTGCCAGCTGGATCTCAGCATCAATCTTCTTCTTCCGGTTGATGACATACTCGATTGCGTCATACATCGCGTGGGGCATAATTGGTTTGAGGAGATAATCCTCAATGCATATCCCGTAATGTTTTGCTTCTTCAGGAAGCAGTTGTTTTCCCGTAAGCATCAGCACCGGGATTTTCCGGAGCGCCGGGTCCTTCTTTATCGCTTCCAGTGTCTCCCATCCATCCATCGGGGACATCGTGACATCAAGAAGGATGACATCCGGTGAGTTTTTCTTGTCCGAAAGCCGCAAAAGGCATTCCTTTCCGCTGGAAGCTTTTATTGGCTCGTATCCTTCCATATCCAGAATGAAGGAGAATAGCTCGACGATCTGCGGTTCATCATCAACGATAAGGACACGGGTTTTGTGCGGGGTCTTATGAGAAGTCTTCTTTGACATTTTCCGGAAATAGAGATATATGACAATGGTTGCACAAAACAGGGCAACCCCGAAAACGAGCAGAATACTTGCAGTATCCGGAATAACAGAGGGTTCTGGTGCGGGAGATAACACAGAAGTACCTTTCCCAACTTCCGGGCCCATTTTCGTTTGAACAGGAGTTATAAGTGCAGTTACCGTAACAGAGGGCGATGCCGGCTGAACGCTACCTGCCGGGGATACTGTTGCCTGCGGGGTTGCTTTTTCTGTTAGGGGTGGCAGTTTCTGAGAGACTGCAAAGTACGAGAAACCGGGGGTATTGGAAGAATAATAATGAATATCCCCCTCCGTGTGTTCAAATGATGTCGGGAGTTCTGTCCAGACAAGATCGTGGCTCCGCAGCAGAACTACATTGGCAGGTTCGATTTGGTTCTCTTTTGCCCATGACCCGAGTAAGCTGAAATGAATCGTTCCGGATGTGATCGCATTCGGATTTATCCACGAGATCTCAATGTTCTCGTATGCTGCAGGTCGGTCCTTGAGACCAAATGCAGCTGACGGGCCTTGCTGCTGGACCACACACAGGGACTGGGGAATTGCCGTGTTGGGTACAAAGGATACCGATTGGATCGAGACCGGATACGTGGCAGAAGGGGTGCCAAACGAATAACTGACGGTCTGACCCGCTTGGGCCGGGTTTGCGGTTGCTGAAATAATACTGGGTTGACCTGACTGAATAGTGCCACTACTGCTGGCTGGACCTGAGGCTTGGGCTGGGGTGGGATTTGTTGTTACACTTGCAAGACCAAAGATGGATAATCCGTTCGAATGTGCCTTGAAGTAATCGGTTGTGCCGTCACCAAAGGCATACGTTGTGGTCAGGCTCTCTGCTGTTCCGCTTTCGGGCAGGTGAAGGATCCGGATCGCTCCCGTACCACCGTTCGCCATTACCCATGCATGGCTCACACTCAGGTTGATTGAAACCGGATTCGTCCCAGTCATATTGGCATTGAATGGAGCAGAACCGGTTACTTCAACGGTGTAACCGATGGCACCCAGAGTAGCACCCTGTCCCTGCACAGCCAGCTGGAACCGGGAAGTCACCGTCTCATTGGCCCCAGGAACAACCGCTCTTTCAAATGCAGCCCCTTGCGTCATGGTCTTCTGGTCAAGGACAAACTGCGACCGGGCGGTTCCAACACTATCGAAAGTATAGGTAAGCGGAAGAGTTGCCATCTTAACGGAAGTCACTTTGTCAACAAAGATATTCCCGTTGCTGGTGGTGATGTTTGTACCGGTCAGAACTATATTCTTCCAACCAGGCGTCTGATAGTCAACCTGGGTAGAGGATGCGTTACTTACAGATCCTCCCGAATTCACAACACTGGTGATGTTGAACTGGAAATTTTTTTCAGTAGCATTACTGACGGTAACTCCCGGATAAGTCGTGTTACTCTGGGTTACGGGTGTTGTAACCGAGATAATCTTCACTGATGTGTTCGGAGGACTGCTGCCGTAAATGTTTGTTGCGGTCAGGGTTACGTTATAGACCCCGGGATTCACGTACGAGTTAATTGGGTTCTGGATCGTACTCGTGTTTCCTTCACCGAAGTTCCAGTTCCAGCTTGTCGGATTATTGGTTGAAGTGTCCGTAAAGCTCACCGTCAGCGGGGCGGGACCGGTAACCGGGCTCTGGGTAAATGATGCTACCGGAATGGGTTTTGTTACCGTAAACCCGTTGGGGAGCGTCCCGGTCTGGTTATCCGTGTTGGTGACAACAATGTTCCAGGGCCCGGCTGCTTTACCGGTCAAATCAAACGTGCAGGTGATTTTGGTTGCAGAAACGACCGTTACTCCGGTTGCAACGATATCTGGTTCACCGCTCTTTGTCAGATTCACCGTTGCACCGGAAAGGAACCTGGTACCCGCGAGGTTGGTGATAATAACACTTGTCGTGTTCTGGCCTGTACTGGGGGTGATACTAGTAACTGCAGGTGAGTGTGATGAATCTGTTATGGTAAAACCGTTGATCAGTGAGGCTTGTTGACCGTCTGGATTGATCACGATTATGTTCCAGGCTCCTGTTGTTTTACCGGACAGATCGAATGTACAGGATATCTTGGTTGCAGATTCGACCGTCACATCGGTTGCCGTGATATTATTTTCTCCGGTCTTCGTCAGGTTGACTGTTGGGGATCCATAGAACCCGGTTCCCTTAAGGTTCGCTATTCTAATTGTTTTCGTGTTCTTGCCGGTTGGAGGTGCAATATCGGTAACCGTCAGGCCACTCACATAAGTGTATGCCCCAGTCCCCCCGGTTGCAGTGCCGTTAGGTGTGGTGATGACTACGTTAACTGCTCCAGCTGCATGAGCGGGTGTTGTCGCCGTGATCGAACCGCTGACTACTGATATTATAGTTGCCAGTGCGCCGCCAATGGTTACATTACCGTTCACTCCGCCGGCGTTCGCTCCAATCAGGTTCGTACCGCTAATCGTTACTGTGGTACCTCCCGCTGTCGTACCGGATGCCGGGGTGATACTGGTGAACGTGGGTGTCGGGGTGAGGCTGGTTACGGTAAAACCGTTGGTGAGCGTCCCGGTCTGGGTATCCGTGTTGGTGACGACAATGTTCCAGGGCCCGGCTGCTTTACCGGTCAGATCAAACGTGCAGGTGATCCGGGTTGCAGAAACAACGGTGACACCGGTTGCCACGATATCTGTCTGGCCACTCTTCGTCAGTTTCACTGTTGCACCGGAAAGGAACCCGGTACCCGCGAGGTCGGTGATAATGACACTTGCGTTGTTCTGGCCGGTACTGGGAGTGATACTGCTAACTGCAGGTGAGGGTGTTGAGTTTGTTACCGTAAAACCCTCAAAGAGTGAACCTGACTGACCATCTGGATTGATCACGGTTACGTTCCAGGCTCCAACTTTTTTACCGGACAGATCGAATTTGCAGGTGATCTTGGTTGCAGATGCGACCGTCACATCAGTTGCCGTGATATTATTTTCTCCAGTCTTTGTCAGGTTGACTGTGGGTGTTCCATAGAAACCGGTTCCCTGAAGGTTCGCGATGCTGATCGTTGTCGTGTTCTGGCCGGTCGGGGGTGCAATGTGGGTAACCGTTGGTGGAACCGTATAGGTATATGCACCGGTCCCACCGGTTGCAGTGCCGTTGGGTGTGGTTATAACTACGTCAACCTCTCCGGCTGCATGAGCTGGCGTTGTCGCTGTGATGGAACCGCTGACTACCGAGACTATGGTTGCAGGCGAGCCACCAATGGTTACATTGCCGTTCACTCCGCCGGCGTTTGCTCCAATCAGGTTCGTACCGCTAATCGTTACCGTGGTACCGCCCGCTGTCGTGCCGGATGCCGGATTGATGCTGGTGAACGTTGGGGGTGCTCTGTAGGAATATACTCCTGTACCATTTGCAGTGCCGTTAGGTGTGGTGATGACGATGTCAACAGCTCCGGCTGCATGAGCAGGCGTTGTCGCTGTGATAGAACCACTGACTACCGAGACTATGGTTGCAGGTGAGCCCCCCATGGTTACATTGCCTTTCACTCCGCCAGCGTTCGCTCCAATAAGGTTCGTACCGCTAATCGTTACCGTGGTACCGCCCGCTGTCGTGCCGGATGCCGGGGTGATGCTGGTGAATGTCGGGGGTGCTCCATAAGAATATACTCCCGTGCCGGTTGCAGTGCCGTTAGGTGTGGTAATGACAACGTTAACTGCTCCGGCTGCATGAGCAGGTGTAGTCGCCGTGATTGAATCGCTGACGACTGATACGATGGTTACCAGTGAGCCGCCAATGGTTACATTGCCGTTCACTCCGCCAGCGTTCGCTCCAATCAGGTTTGTACCGCTAATTGTTACTGTGGTACCTCCCAATGTAGTGCCGGATGCCGGGGTGATGTTGGTGAATGTCGGGGGACCAGCATAGGTGTATGCCCCAGCCCCCCCGGTTGCAGTGCCGTTCGGCGTGCTGATAATTACATCAGCGAGACCTGCGTTACCTGCACGGGTGCTTCCGATAATCTTCGTGGAACTGACTACTGTCATATTGGTTAACGCAGTTCCGCCAATGGATACATTAAAGATGGAAGAACCACTGTTCGTCGCTCCGATAAGGTTCGTCCCGGTGATGGTCACCGGTGTGCCACCCGCTGTCGAGCCGGTCACCGGCGTGATGCTCGTAAATGTCGGAACGTCTACATACGTATACTTGTTCGTACCGGTTACTGAGGTGCCGTTCGGCGTGGTGACGTTGATGTTAACAAGACCCGCGATACCGGCTGGGGTGCTCCCCCTGATCGACGTTGCACTGACTACCGTCATATTGGTTAATACGGTGCCGTTTATCGATACGTTATAGAGGGAAGAACCACTGTTCGTTGCTCCGATAAAGTTCGTGCCGGTAATGATTATCGGGGTATCCCCGGCTACCGGGCCGGTCGGCGGCGATATGCTGGTGACTGTCGGCAACGCTACATACGTGTATTTACTCACCCCGATTGCCGTGCCGTTCGGGGTGCTGACATTGACATATACCAGGCCGGCTGCATTTGCAGGGGCGGTCGCTGTGATCGCCGTCACATTGACTACCGAAACATCGGTTGCCAGTGTCCTGCCAAACGTTACTGCTGTTGCGCCGGTTAAGTTCGTACCGATGATGGTTACACCCGTGCCGCCAACAAGCGGGCCGGTTGGCGGTGCTACACTGGTAACCGTCGGCAGGGCTACATAGAGATAGACACCCGTCCCGGTTACTGATACACCGTTCGGCGTCGTGACGTTCACATTAACGAGACCGGCTGCATGGGCAGGGGCACTCGCATTGATCGTTGTATCATTAATGACCGTGATGTTGGTTGCCGGTGTCCCGCCAAAAGTTACTGCTGTTGCGCCGGTCAGACTCGAACCGGTTATCGTTACATTGGTGATGCCGGATACCGGGGCGGTCGGCGGTGCGACGCTGGTGACCACCGGGGGAAGACCATACGTATATGCACTTGTACCGGTTACGGATGTGCCGTTCGGTGTGCTGATAATTACATCAACAGGTCCGGATTCATGAGCCAGTGTACTCCCAATGATTTTCGTGGAACTGACTACCGTCATATTGGTTAAGTTGATGCCACCAATCGAGACATTCCACATGGAACCGGCTAACTTAGTTGCTCCGGCTAAGTTTTCACCAACGATTGTTATCGGTGTACCACCCGTTGTCGAGCCGGTCAATGGCGTGATGCTGATGAATTTCGGGAGATCGACATACGTATACTTGTTCGTACCGGTTACCGAAGTGCCGTTCGGCGTGGTGACGTTGATGTTAACCAGCCCCGCGATACCGGCCGGGGTGCTCCCTCTGATCGACGTTGCACTGACTACCGTCATATTGGTTAATACGGTGCCGTTTATCGATACGTTATAGAGCGAGGTTTCACTGTTCGTTGCTCCGATAAAGTTCGTGCCGGTAATGATTATCGGGGTATCCCCGGCTACCGGGCCGGTCGGCGGCGATATGCTGGTGACTGTCGGCAACGCTACATACGTGTATTTACTCACCCCG
>JAUYTV010000034.1 GCA_030694985.1 Methanoregula sp. | reverse complement strand
TAAAACCGCAATCGATCAGGAAGAAGCAGTCGCCGTCATGCAGGAGAAATACGAAATCTGCTGCGGTATCTTCCACGGATTCGACTGGTCGGACTGGGAAGACCCGCAGCGCCGGCTTGCGCTCCTGCCGGTTGCCCAGAGTGCCATCCTTGGTAAAAAAGATGGGAAGATACGGTTTATTGCAGCTGTTACGGAACTCTCCAAGGCGTTTGCCCTTGCGGTCCCTCACGATGAAGCAATAAAGATCCGGGACGATGTGGCATTTTTCCAGGCAGTACGAACCGCGCTGTTAAAATTTGATGGTATTGGTGAAAAGGCAGACCGGACCTGGGACATGGAACACGCCATCCGCCAGATCGTCAGCGGGGCGATCGTTTCTGATCAGATCATCGACATCTTTTCTGCGGCCGGTCTCAAAAAACCGGATATCTCGATACTGTCTGAGGAGTTCCTCGCAGAAGTCAGGGGGCTCCCGCAAAAGAACGTGGCAGTAGAACTCTTAAGAAAACTCCTGAATGACGAGATCCGGACCCGGCAGAAGAAGCGGCTTGTCCAGTCCCGTTCCTTTGAACGGATGCTCGAAGAGACCATTCACCGGTACAAGAACCGGGCCATTGAATCCGTTGAGGTCATCGAGGAGCTTATCAATCTTGCAAAGGAACTGCGGGAAGCGGACAAACGAGGTCATGATCTCGGACTTACGGAAGCGGAACTGGCGTTCTATGAAGCACTTGAGGTCAATGACAGTGCAGTCATGATCCTCGGGGACGAGGTTCTCCGGAAAATAGCCCACGAACTGGTGGACCAGATCCGGAAAAATGCCACCATTGACTGGACTGTAAAGGAAGGTGTCAAGGCAAAAATGCGGGTGATGGTGAAACGAATCCTGACCAAATACAGATATCCGCCTGACAAGCAGCCAAAGGCAGTTGCAACCATTCTTGAGCAGGCTGAAATCCTGTGTGCTGAGATCAGTGGATGATTCATAATTCACAATTTTCAACCGGACCCTGCTCAAAAATTTTCAATCGAACCATGCATGAAAAAAGTTCCAGCCTTTGATTGAAAAAAATCGTCCGGTATCCTTTTATTTAGACGATCAGGTATTCCCTTACCATTGTGACCTTACGTGAGTAATCAGTCTGCCAGAATGTTCCTGATATGGAGGCTGCCCAACAAGGCTCTGCCGAAATAAAACCCTATTCCTGCCTCACCGCATCATCCACAACCGCTTTCTTAAACGGTTTATACACTACGCCGCCCCCGGAATAAAATTTCGAGAAGAACTCCACGATATGCAGACGCATCGAGTGGATAGAGGGACTGAACATGGCAAGCGCAATGTTGAGTGCGTGCAGCAGTAATGCCACAATGATACCGATGATCAGGATCTCAAAGGACTCACCAAGCTTGTTTGCAACCATGGCAAGGATCACAGATGCCATGCCGATTGCCATCAGCCGGGCATAGGAGAGAATGTTTCCTAATGTGCTCATGACCTCGATCATCCCAAAAACTCCCGCGCCATAGAGGATCAGGGGAAGCGCAATTACCATAAGTATGACCGTGGGATAGATCCCCATATCAGGAACCACTCCTGCCAGCATTCCCATGAGAATGATGATCCCGATCAGCATAAGGAGCATGCCGGCTTTTTCAGAGAGATGCTTTCTGCTTTTCATGATCATCGCATTGCGCATCCCAATCACGATCCCCAGAATAACATGAATAGCGCCAATACCGATGGCAAGGATCAGCATGGGGATCATCGCCTCTACCCGGTTCCACGTGATGCCGAGGAAATGAACCGGGTGCAGCCAGCCCATTATCTCGCCGAAATCCCCGAAAAATTCTCCGTATAAATAGCCGAAGATGATGGTCGGTATTGAAGAGATTAAAAGGATGTCAGCTATGCTTGCGGCAAATGTAATGGCTCCATACACCTTTTTGATGAGGAGCGCGATGAGAAGAATCACGATCCCGTACCCGATATCCCCAACCATGATCCCAAAAAAGAGCGGGAAAAAGAACGCAAGAACCGGAGATGGATCGATCTCCCGGTACCGCGGGGGAGAGACGAGCTGCATGATCGTCTCAAAGGGTTTTACCCAACGGGGGTTATCATAAAAGACCGGCGCCCCTTCCATATCTTTTTCTGTAGTGTCCAGTTCTTTTACTACAACCCGGTCAGAGTAAAGATCCGCAATGGATTTTTTCACATGGTGTAACTTTTTTTTGGGAATCCATCCCATGATGACAAAGGTATATTCAGACAACGCAAAGTTTGAAAATGCACCCCTCTCGTCATTCATGTCCTCTAAATTTTTCTTCAGCACTGATAGTTCCTGGTGCCAGGTGGATGCAAGGGCAAGAAGATCCTCTTCGATCTTTTGGATCTCGTTATTGGCCCGGAGCTTGTTCTCCTCGATTAAGGCAAACATCTCGTAAAACGGTTTTCCCATGTATTCCTTTGGCAGACGCACCTCGTTCACATTCACCGAATAGATGAAGGAATGAACCTGTTCGGAATACCGCTTGTTAAATACCATGATGGCAGCGAGGGTTTCGGCGTCAACACTTGTCGATGTCATCTCGAAATGGTTGTTTGTGATGATGTCTAATTCTTTTTTTATCAGTTCAACAACCTCGCTGTGTTCCTTCTGGATCAACAGGATTGTGACTTCGAACCCCTCCAGCATCGGAATTTCGTGCTCGAGCGGCTGGAGGATATCAAGGACTTTTGAGTACCGGTTCAGGGCGGTGATGGTTAAGGTGAGTTCACTCACTCTTGAAGCAAGATTCCGTGTAGTGGTCTCAAGATTTCTTATGATCTCCTGTGCCCTCAACAGAATCTGTTCATGGCTCTGGTTCTGGAGGGTTTTTTGGATCTCATTGAGACGGGACGGATCATCACTGACTTTAGGAAGTGTTGAAAAGATCCCATTGATCTTTCCCAATACTTCAGCAACATCGCCTGCGGTATCCAGCACCACTTTGTCTAATGGGATCTCATCAGGAGAAATTAACTTTGATACGTTTTCAAGATGAAGAGTTCCTTCCTGGTACAGCAGGTCAACAACAGGGTTGAATGCAGATTTTGGCCCGATTACCTGGATTCTTTTCATCTGCTGGAGCATACAGTTCCTTTCCGGGAAATACCGGGCTACTCTCTGGTCACAAAGCGTACAATGGCTTCTGCTGCTGCGGGACTGTTCCTCTTGCCAGTCTCTGCTGCAGCTTCAGCAACAAGTCCAGCTTCTTGCTTCATCTGTTCTATCCGTTCCTCTGTCTTTCCTTTCTCCTTCCAGTACAGCTCTTCAGCTGCAGTTTTTCCCTCAGCGTTTGCAGTGCACAGCAGGTTCTCCGCATCAGTTTTTGCAGCGGCAATTGTTGCATCTGTTCTGGCTCTCACACCCTCAATTTTCTTTGCCACATCCTGTTCTTTTTCCCGAATCTGTTGCAGCAGTGTCTTTTCTGTGTCCATACAATCCTCCTTATAGCCCGTGCCTGCGTTTCAGGATCGATGTAACCCCGCACGGGGGTTCACTGGAACCGGGGCTATCTGTCTTCTCTTCAGCAGAACCGCCTCCACGCAATCCACGCGCTTTTAAGGCTGCCTCCTCGATTCGCTCCCGGCATCTTGCCACAGCCGTATTTTTCAGAGCATCAATGGCTTTTATGATATCGTTAACCATTTCGACGAGACACCTCCTGAGATAATCAATTGGTCTATTCCATCGAAGGTGAATAAATAGTTTCTTGTATCCCGGCAGGGTTTTTTCACCCCAATGATATATGATATGCAGATATGAGGCACCAGGGCAAAAAAAGAATAATATGACTCTGCTCCCGCACCTCTTTAACAATTCTTGCGGACTGACGTGCAGAGCGCTGTTGATGACATGTATTCAACTGCTGATCAAAAATTGTGATCCCGCTCTTATCTGTGCGCGATCTGTCCAGCTTATGGCAGCCCCGGTTTTACTAAAGATCCCCCTCCCTGCAAACAACACACAATCCATTTATCCTTTCTCTTGCCAAAGTATCATCAGATGGAATTTATCCCGCCGGTTTTCAGGTACAAACGTCTTCTTTACCTGATGGTTCTCAGTTTGGTGGAACTAACCTTTTTTGACCGTATCAATCCGGTGGGGCTTCTCATCCCTGATGTGAAAAAACTTACCGCCCGACGGGATATTGCCGCTCTTTCCCACCTGCTGGAACATAAGGATCCACAGGTCCAGTACGAGGCGGCAGAAGCGCTGGGGAACATAGGGGACGAAAATGCGATCGGCCCGCTCATCACCGCATTAAAACGCGATGAGTTCAGCGGCGTGCGGTGGAAGGCAGCAGAAGCGCTGTCAAAGATTGGGAATCCTGCAGTCGAGCCACTCATCGCGACATTGCAATACGCTGATGATGATGTCCGCTGGAAAGCAGCAATTGCCCTCGGCGAGATCGGGAACCCGGACGCAGTTGAACCTCTCATCCACCTGCTTTCAGATGATGACCGGTTTGTGAGAAGCCGGGCTGCGCACGCACTCAGTATGATTGGCAATCCGGCAATCGGACCTCTCATTCATGCACTACAGAAGGGTGATTACGGTGTCCGGTGGGGAGCTGCCATGGCTTTGGGAAAAACAAAAAACCCGATTACCGTTCAACCGCTGATCCTTGCCCTTGCTGATGAGGAGGCGATGGTCAGGGCAGAAGCCGCATCAGCGCTTGCATTGATCGGTACTCCGGCTCTCGGTCCACTGCTGGCTTTTTTGAAGGGTTCAAAAGGGGAGACCCGTATCGAAGTGATGACTGCGCTTGGGGAACTTAAGAACGCAGATGCAATCGAACCCCTTGTCCAGCTCCTTGAGAATGCAGATGATGATGAGCGGCAGGCAATCGCTGATGCAATCGATGCCATCCTGATTCCTGCAGTCGAACCGCTGGTGCGCAGGATACGGGATGGAAACACAAAAAAAGAATGCAAAGGTAAGAACCTGAGGAAATAATGGCGCAGCAGAATAAACGAAACGATCCGCACATGCCCGATGAGCAGAAGATCAATGTGATGATTGCTGCTCTGGGGGATCCATCTATTGATATACGGCACGAGGCAATACGGGCGCTTAAGGAATGCGGTGAACCTGCGGTACCGTTCCTGATCAGGGCACTTGCGGATTCAGCGGACAATGATTCCCGCTGGTATGCAGCAGTCGCCCTCTCACGGATTGGCAAACCTGCGATCGAACCCCTGATCGCTGCCATGCGGGCGAACCGGGAAAAGGAGTTCCGGCGCTACGGTGCTGCTGCTCTTGGGGATATGGGCAGTCCTGCAATAGAACCCCTGATTACTGCTATGGGATGCGATGATGCGGATCTGCGGGGCTATCTATCCCGTGCGCTCTGCCGGATAGGAAAGCCGGCAGTGGAACCACTCACCTGCCGGCTGGATGATGCCGATGATATTATCAAATCCTGTGCTGCACTCACCCTCTGGCAGATGGGCGGGACCGGTCTTCCTGCGATAATAAAAAAGGTGCAGGATGATGAGGATACAACTTAACCCTGTGCACATCCGGCACAAGAACCGGGCTTCACTTTTTTTTAAAGCGAGATAAACCGAAGGGATAAATCCCCTCCCGAACTATCGTAACGTTATGTTAGTACTCTCGCCCGCGATGGAGGCTTATGAAAAGTCCCTCATGGATGATCTTCATCGTGCGATAGCGATAGCAAAAAAAGCCCGTTCGCGTGGTCTCGATCCTTCCACTGATATTGAGATTCCCATAGCAAGCGATCTGGCGGATCGCGTAGAAGCGCTCCTTGGGATCAAAGGGGTGGCCGTGCGAATCCGCGAACTCGAAGCCCTGATGTCACGTGAGGAAGTGGCGCTCGCAATCGGTGATGATTTCGTTGCCCGCAAATTTGGAGAGACCACTGTACTAGAGGTTCTCGATCATTCCATCCGGACGGCGATGGCCCTGCTCACCGAGGGAGTGGTCGCAGCCCCCACTGAAGGGATTGCAAAGATTGATTTCGGCAAGAACGATGATGGCAGCCAGTACCTGATGATCTTCTATGCCGGACCGATCCGGAGTGCCGGTGGGACTGCACAGGCTCTTTCGGTGCTTGTAGGAGATTACGTGCGCCAGAAGTTAGAGATCAACCGGTACATTCCCCGGCAGCAGGAAATTGAGCGGTATATCGAAGAAATCCGGCAGTACAACTCGATTATGAACCTCCAGTATCTCCCAAGCGAAGCCGAAATAAGACTCATCATCGAGAACTGCCCGGTCTGCATTGACGGTGAAGCAACCGAAAAAGAGGAGGTGTCCGGGCACCGGAACCTCGAGCGGGTTGAGACGAACTCGGTCAGGGGCGGAATGGCGCTGGTTATCGGAGAAGGCATTGCCGGTAAAGCCCGCAAGCTCAAGAGCCGGGTTGAGAAGATGAAGATGGGGGGGTGGGACTGGCTCGACAAGCTCATTGCCGGGGCCTCGAAGTCCGGGGATGAGGAAAAAACGGTTGGCATCAAACCGCTGGACAAGTACCTCCGCGACCTGATAGGCGGGAGACCGGTCTTTGCCTATCCTATGAGAAAAGGAGGCTTCCGGCTCCGGTACGGACGCTCGCGTAACACCGGCTTTGCCGCAGCCGGGCTCCACCCTGCTACCCTGTATGTGCTGGGCGAGTTCCTTGCCACCGGCACCCAGATGAAGACCGAGCGGCCGGGTAAAGCCTGTGGGGTGGTGCCGGTGGATTCGATCGAAGGTCCGACCGTGCGCCTGACCGATGGCGATGTGCTTCGCATCGATGACGAAGCAACGGCCCGGCGGCTCCGGCCCGGCATCGATCGGATCCTCGATGTGGGTGAGATCCTCATCTCGTTTGGGGAGTTCCACGAAAACAACCACCCTCTGATACCGTCCGGGTACTGCGATGAGTGGTGGCTGCTCGACAGTGAACCCGGCACAAAAACCCCAAAAGATGAGGGTGAAGCTCTCGCATTTGCCCGGGCCGGAGGATATCTTCATCCTGCCTATACATGGTTCTGGGACGATATCACCATCGAACAGATTCGTATTCTCGCAGATGCGGTAGCTGGTACGGGAAAGATTGTTGATGATACCCTCCATCTTCCTCTTGACCCGGTTACAAAAGAAATACTCGAAACCCTGCTCATCCCTCATGTGGTGCGGAACGGGGGGGTGCAGATCAAAACATACCGGGCATTCATTGCCTGCCTCGGGCTGGATAATAACTTAAAGAAACGCGAGGCCTGGAACAATGTTCCGGATACTTCCCAGCTTGCACTCATCCAGCATCTTTCCGGGTTAAAAATGCGTTCACGTTCAGGAACGCGGATTGGCGGACGTATGGGGAGACCGGGCAAATCCAAGCCCCGCAAGATGAATCCTCCCCCGCATGTCCTCTTCCCGCTCGGAGACACCGGTGGTGCAAGGCGGTCGTTTCAGTCCGCTTCTGCCCATATCGAGGAGACGGATCAGAACGATACCGAGATTGGCTTTCATAAAGAAAGCGGGGTCATCGAGATCGAAGTTGGCCGAAGGCGCTGTTCCCAGTGCAATGAGATCACCTATCTCAACCGGTGCGACAAGTGCGGGGGGCATACGATTGCAGTCTTCACCTGCACCAAATGCGGCAGGGAGACCCATCAGCCTAGGTGTCCCGGTTGTGATGCCGTGGCCACCTGCACCCAGCGGGTGAAACTTGATCTCAAAGGGGAATATGCCAGGGTGATGGCACGCCTTGGGATGAAAACCGATGCGGTTGCGCTTGTAAAAGGTGTCAAGGGTATGATCTCGAAGGAGAAGTCTGTCGAGGCGATGGAGAAGGGGATCTTACGGGGGATACAAAACATCTGGGTCTTTAAGGACGGAACCACGCGGTTTGATATGATCGACCTGCCGCTCACCCATATCCGGCCCGATGAAGTGCGGGTGCCTGTAGAGAAACTCCGCTCGCTGGGATATACCAAAGACACGCACGGGTACGATCTCCAGAACGGCAAACAGGTGGTTGAACTCCGTGCACAGGACTTGCTTGTATCCGATTCCTGCGCCGAGTACATGGTGAGCGTGGCAAAGTTCATGGACGACCTGCTGGTAAAAGTCTATGGCCTGCCCCCGTTTTACAATGTGGAGAAACCCCAGGATCTGGTGGGCCATCTTGTCATTGGCCTTGCTCCGCACACGAGCGCCGGTGTGCTCGCCCGGATCATAGGGTTCACCCGGGCAGACGTAGGCTATGCCCACCCGTTCTTCCATGCCGCCAAGCGACGCAACTGCTTCTTTGGCGATACCATGATCGAGGTGTACGATGGCAGGTCATGGGCCCGGCACCCGATAAGGAAGTTTGTGCTGGAGAACTTTGACGTTAGCCGCCCGGGCATCGACCAGTTCGGCACCTGTTACTCGGACCCTGCCCGCCCGTATTACACCCGCACCATTGATACAAATGGCGTGATGCACATCCGTAAAATCACTACGGTCTCCATCCACCGGTCGCCGGCCACCCTGCTACGGATCACAACTGCGCTTGGGAAGGATATCGCTGTCACTCCCGATCATGCGATGCTCGTCTGGGATACTGCATACTTAAGGAAGATAAGGGCGCTCGAACTCAAAGTCGGGGATGCAGTGCCGGTGCAGGAGGGCATGAATGTGATCTCTGACCGTATCTGCGCAATTGAGATTGTGCCGGCACCGGAGGACCGGGTCTACTGCCTGACCGTTGATAACGACCATACAATGGTGGCAAACGGGATCTTCACCGGCCAGTGCGATGGCGATGAAGACTGTATCATGCTCCTCATGGACGGCCTGATCAACTTTTCCCGCTCGTTCCTGCCCCAGAACCGGGGAGGTACCATGGATGCCCCGCTCGTGCTGACGAGCAGGATCGATCCAGCCCAGATCGACAAGGAAGCGCAGAATGTCGATGTCTGTGAAAACTATCCTCTCGAACTCTACACCGGTGCGCTCAACTATATTGAGCCAAAGACCATTGCAAAACTTATCGACCGGGTTGAAAACCGGATCGGTACCCCCGCCCAGCTGGAAGGGTTCCAGTTCACGCACGACACTTCGGATATCTCGGCAGGTCCCATCGAATCGATGTACACCCAGCTCAAGACCATGACTGACAAGCTCGAAGCTGAACTGGTGCTGGCAGAGAAGATCCGGGCTGTTGACGTGGATGATGTGGCAGAGCGGGTACTCAACACGCATTTCATCCGGGACTTAATGGGCAACCTCTCGGCATTTTCAAAGCAGAAGTTCCGGTGCACAAAGTGCAACACGAGCTACCGCCGGATGCCACTTGTTGGCAAGTGTACAAAGTTCAAGGGCAAGCACCCGTGCAATGGCAACATCATTCCTACAGTGCACGAAGGTTCGGTGAAGAAATATCTTGAGATGTCCCGCGAGATCTGCCGGAAATACAAGGTATCAGAGTACACAAAGCAGCGGGTTGAGGTGATCGACCTTGCGATCCAGTCTACGTTTGGTGAGGAGAAGGTGCATCAGCTGGGTTTAGCGGATTTCATGTGATCCGTTGAGCTTATGTATCTCTCTCACCAACAGTATCCTGCATAAAGCGGGGAAAAGCCAAGCCTGGCCAACGGCGATAGACTCAAGACTTAATAAAGTTTTTCAGGGTAAGATTCTTTTAATCTCAAATCCATTTACTATTCCAACATTTCTTTCTGGAGCGAGGGTAACCAAGCCTGGTCAACGGTGGCAGACTCAAGATCTGTTCTTGCAGAAGTTCGCGGGTTCAAATCCCTCCCCTCGCATCTAATTATACTTTGTTCCTTGAAAATTTTTCTTCGCGGGTTCAAATCCCCTCGCATTTTCGAAAAGATAATTGTTTTGCAGGTGATTTTTGCATGCAACTTCTACGAAACAAATTTTTAGGGGAATCCGTTTTTGCCAAAACCGCATTTGGATTTGCAAATCGGGCTCCCCATCACATAATCACATCAAACAGGAGAACTGCGTACAGAACGCGTTCAGTGCCCCTTTAAAGGCATTGTAAGTGGGGACCTTCACATGATGTAGCGATTCTTCCCTCACTGGCCAATTATACTCTCTACTTTGGATAGCGGTTAGGCCATCGGTGGATCTTTATGGAATTTGGGCTGTTGACCTCATCTGGACGGAACCGCAATGCCAGCGTCTCGCCCCGCCAAAAGGGGCGTAGGCGCGTCATACCCACCATGCGAACACAGTGTCTTGACCCTGGCACCCAGGGGCATAGGCACGTGCCCTCTATATGCATACATCAAAAAGGTGTGATGGATCGCCCATAACCCATCTGTTTACTATTTCACAATCATTCTTTGTTGCGTTGTAGGTTCGCAGTATCTTTTGCGCTCATTTGTTGAGCCTGCGGCTCGGATATCAAATGCACATAAGCCCGGGCGCTCAACCAATCGCCACGAGCCTGTTACGGGTCCGTATGAGTGCAATAGCTCCAAACCGGATCATATTGAGTCACATGCCCGGAATCATTGTCCCATCCATAACCTTCATCCCCTCGCCGCTACGACACCATATTATGCCTGATGCCCGGGACCTCTCCAACAGGTCCGTTGAACTCGCCGAGTCCGGTCAATATGACGAGTCACTCGATCTCGTGAACAGGGCAATCAAACTCGACGCCAACAATGCAAACTCGTGGTATAACAAAGGCATAATTCTTTTCAAAATGGGCAGATACCAGGATGCTTTGAACTCATTTGCACAGGCAGCCGACATCGATCCAGAATTCACCGAGGCTTGGTACAACAAGGGCTTAGCACTCATGCATATGGGAAAATACCTTGAGGCGATTCGTGCGTTTAACAAATTATTGAAGATCCATCCGCATGATGAACGGGCACGCGAACAATTGGATCAGGCGCAGAGGAAGATTATAGAGTACGGGAGTTTCTCGCAATCGTCTCCTTCCAAAGATCAAACGAAATTGATCAAGTGATGGGACCAGAGAAATCCGGGTTTGCCCAACGGGGTATACTGATGAAAAAAATTATGCACGGGATTTTTTCTTTCCGTGAGCGATAACAGCCGCCAGATATTTGTCAGGATCCGCTTCAAGCCACTGTTTTCGTTCTTTGGTGTAATCGCCGCTTCCCGGATCATATATTTGGAGGAACCGGACCGCATCGACTGGTCCGAGTACTTTTACGAGTGCATCAATACCTTGTTTGTGGATTTCATTCAACGTCTTTGCCTCCATATGCGTTCACCTCCATAAGCCATTCAACGGGATTTTTAACTTCAGTAGTTATCTGATTACCGTGCCTCTTAATAACTTTGACGATCGCATCATCTGTCGTAAGCAGAACCGCACCTGCTGATTCTGCACATGCAAGGTGCAATGCATCAGCAGAATCAATACCCAGTTCTACAAATTCATGATATCGCCGGGAAACGGGTTTTGTGATTGCTACATGCTCTTTTGCCAGATCGGTTAGTTTCTGGGCTTTTTTCATCCGCGTTCTGTCAGGAATGCGTGAGATCTCAAAACTGACAGCATCACTGGTCACAAACGTCCAGTCCTGAGTGCATCGCATCAGGATCTCCTTGATGGCTTCAGATTCGAGATGAATGCGGTTCATCTTCTGGTCATCAAACGGCCGACACAGGCAGCATACATCGAGATAGACTTTCACATAAACTCCTGATTCACCGTTCTTCTCCTGAATGAATAAATGATTCTGTTCGAAAGGTGGTTTGAATTAAATGAAGAAGAATGCTGAGGGAGAACAACCGTTTACGTTGAATAAGCACGTAGGGGAGCGGTTGGATCGGTGGATATGCAGATGATGCAATGGACGGATGGAAGTTTTTAATATATCATCCATTGACTAAAACACTGTGAGATAGATGGATGATATAGACCGGGGCATTCAGAGAGCGCAGATCGGAAAAAAGGACGAAATTTTGGTGAACCCTTACAAGAAAAAAGAACCCATCACTTCGAAATACCTCATGCCACCCCAGAATGTAAATTATCACAAATATAAGAAACTGACCAGCCCATACCGTCAATCAACCCGGTCTAATGGTTCAACCGGAAGCAAATTGGGGGGGTGGATTGTTGGATTATTGGTTTTCGTTGCCATCGGTACGAAGCTCATGGGTATATGGTAACGGGATTTGTAGAAAGACCAGAAGATTGCAGAAAGTGACAAGCCATTCACACTCAATAAACATGTGAGGGGCGGTTGGATGGGTGGGAAACTTGCGCTCATTAATAAGGAGTCACTTTTTCATAAGTGAGATTTCATTAACCCAAAATTCAATCAAGTTGAAAACATACTTTATATTATGTCAGATCTCATTGACATCAGTTTCGTAATAATTGCTATTGCAATATTAGGTTTCATTATCAAGGATTCTTTTTACTTATATCGTCGTGCAAATCTTCCGTATGAATTACGAGATGAAAGTGAGAAATTATTTTCAAATATTACTATCGGATTGTGGTTAATCTCATTTTTTTGGTTGATTCTTGCCACTAACGCTAATTTAGTAAAATATCTAATACGGCCGATATTGGATCATTTTGCTACTTTGGTTAGTCTTGGAATTTTACATCAATCCGCATTGGATGACGCAATAAATAACCTAATAATTTATGGAAATTTATTGACTATCGGATCTTTTATATTCATACTTTTAATATCGGTATCAATGGTTATTGGAATTGTATGGATGTTTTTTGATAAACGATATATATTAGTCACTTATGAAAATGGCGATGCGCCTCAGAAGTTTAGAAGAATTATTAAAGAATCTGATGTTTTTTTTTATTTTGAATCGTTTAAGAATTTTAGAAAATGGAAAGCAGTTCCTAAAAAAAATATTTCAGAAATCAAGAATATACTATTAGATGAAACCGAATTCGGTTGGTATGGAATTATTGCTACACACTGCACTAATTTCTTTAATAAACATTCTTTAGTTAAATCGTGTATCGGAGATTCAAATAGAAGAAAATGGATAATAGTTATCCTTTTAGTTATTGTTTTTATAGTTATTACGTTTTCACACCCTCAAGAAAATTTATTAATTAGTATTGTTTTTTGGATTGCGCTGATAATTATGTGTATTCTCGTATTAATTCACGAATCCTTCTCTAAAGATTATAAAGAAGACGATTAATGTAAAATCCTACAAAGATTTCATATTTAAATGCCCTTTTTTATGAATTGTATTAAAAAATAATTTTAACCCACGTGCCGCTCTTTTAGCAATTTAACGAAAATGTGATATCAAATCTGATGGGTGGTAAAATGAAAGATAACTATAACCCAAAACAACAATACGAAGAGTCAGATTTGAACCCACCAAATGTCATGAAGGGCGAGAATCATTTAAGCATTGACAACAGACTTTGCCATCGCAGTTCTATGGGTGGATTGGCGTACTCGAAGTAATAGGACTCTTTTTCAATCGGGATACTTTCTTCTACGGGTAAAAACAATCAAGAACTATTACCAATGAACCATCGCATAAATCACACCGGGATTGCAATGCGGAGTATTTCCCATGTAGTGTCCTATACCAATGACGATACAATCCGATGGGACAAAGTAAACTGGATAATTGTTAGTACCTCTCATGCCATTTATAAAACACAGGGAGCACGTGGACATAAGGGGAGACAGAAAATCCGACACGACTTATGGAACATCGCACAACGCAGGTACCCTATCCTAAAAAGATATTCTATACCCTATGAAGTCACGGGAGATAGCAAATGCAAAATAAAATGGTATTACAGAATTTTGGATTTCTTTTCTTTTTTAAGAAAGTGATCAACAGTTTGAAAATTAAAAAAACGGTTATTTATTATACCTAATCCTTTCATCTCCGTCAAAACCAGAGAATGAACCATCGGCAGTATATGAAATTCCAATTGATGGTGATTTCCCATGTACCCACTGATGATCTCTCCAACAATCTGGACAGAAATATCTGCCACAGGGACCACACTGGATAATCTCACTTACGTTTATACCACAACAATTACATTTTTTACGAGGACCCTTTCTCCCCCTGCTCGGGTTTTCTAAACTTCCTTGACTATCTGTCCCTCGTTTTTGTTTTATTAAATTTAATACATTTTTCCAGCATTCATCTGCCTTTTCTAGATTATTACTACTGATATACGCATCGTGTAAAGTATCCCATAATTCAGGATCATTTGGTGCGAGTTGAACTCCTATTTTACCAGCGTCTATCGCCTCTTCGAACCTTCCTAATTGAATTAATACAAAGCACTTTTTGTCCCAAATATTGGGATCCGTATCATTAATTGCAAGTGCTTGATTGTATCTATATAATGCCCTTTCATATTCTTCTTTAACAGGATCGTTATGAATAGGATCTCTATTTCTTTTAAATAAAAAATCAAACAATCCCATGTATTTTGTATTCATCTTTGGCGACTATTAAGGATGTTGATAACTTTTTTAACTCCGAACTGTAGTTTGCACTTGAAAAGAAAAATAAGGGAAATATGCCTTGACCGGACTCTACCTTTTTTAAAAACATATTAAATGGAAACAGAAGTTACAAAATTGGCAATAGATTTCAAAAATGATGCGCGTTTTTTTCATTTAATTATTGATTTTTTTATTGGTTTTCATCCCACAATACAAACACATTGGTGGGGATCCCACGTTCCACTTCTGCATTGTAAATAACAAAGACCATCCGTTTCACAGCAATTAGAACCCGCTTGACAATATTGTCCAAGACCAACGTTGCATGTCGCATAGTATGATTGCGAAGTGTACCTTTGAGTCGGGAAAGTCGTAACTTGATACAATGATCCCCCCTCAGTCTTCATACCATATTTTTGCATCAATCCTACCCATAGGTTATAGTACGATACATCCAAAACCTGCCCCATGCTTAACAGCTGATTGTACAATTGTGCATCACGATACTCTTCTGATACGGACGAGAAAGAATCTCCCTGACTGATTTGGATTATTTGTGGAATGCTGGTAAGTTTTCCTGCACCTACATAATCACCTTCAGAATCTGTAGGAATTGTCGGAGAAGTAGATTCAATAAACGCATATCCCGAATTTTTGTAAGAATATTGAACGGGACTTTTTATCCCAACTGCCATATGATTCTGTGATGAAAACTCGAATAGCACAACACCATATCCTAATTCCCTCAATAAATATGCCAATAACAATGATTTTTCGCCACACACACCTTTGTTATCATAAAGAACTTCATAAGGGGAGCGACCCCTATAATTTGTCGAATATAATCTACTGTAGTCATAGGGGATTTGTTGAACCAAATTAATAGCGATCCTTGCCTGATCATCATTGTTGGAGGTTTTGGATTTTATCGAATTGACTAATCCATCCAAATACTTTTTTGGAATAGGATTGTCAAGATATTTCAAATTGTATTGTCGGGTTTCTTCATTTGTGCATGGAGAGGAGTCAGAATTGTATCGCGTGCACCATACGGGAGAGGGTTGTGATAAAATTTCAGTGTATACACCAGAGTAAAGATTTACATCAATACTCCCTGATTTGCCTCGAAGAATATAGGGAAAAGATTTTGATGTTAATCCAGTCTCAAGATTTTTTGTTGGAATTGCAATTGGAGAAAAAATTGATTTTGGGGTCTCTGTAACTGATACAGAGGTATATTGCGACGCTGTGGGTTTTGGACTCACATAATTTGCGGTTGTATCTGCAGGTTGGTTTGTTGTATCAGGTCCACCAATATGACCGAACACTGCGAATGCAAAAACAGAACCTAACACTATGGCCACTATCAATAAAACCGCCACAAAAATTTGATTACTTGAAGCGCTCTTTGAGGGTCTCACTGTCCTCTTAAAGTTACTTGATTGTGGTTTGTGTGTTTTACAAGATACACAATTATGATTCGGAGGGGACTTATGAATGAAACAATAATCCTGTCCACATGAATAACAATAAAATATTTTTGATGTTCTCACTCCACAAAAAGCACACTCTGTTAATGGGGGAGAGGGTTTCTCCTCTTTTGGTTTGTCATCAGATCTAGGTCTTGAAGTTCCTTTTCTCCAAGCGTCTTCATTGATGCAATTATGTGAAAATGGAAGTCGGTGATCACCGCAATATGTTCCACCACAATATGAACAATGGAATGAATGGAGGTTGCATTGTTTACCGCAGTGATCACATTTTAGATTTGTCGGTGTTGCTTGAGGATGCGATGAGCAGTTGTGGTTTTCGGGTAGACGATGATCAGAACAGAAAATATTACCGCAGCGTTGACATCTGTAGGGCATTTCATGAAGTATTTTTCCACAGAAATGGCAACGGAGCATTATGATTGAATCAGAGGTTGGTGACGAAATAGGTTGCGATGGGGAAAAAGATTATGAATAGTTAACAGGTATTTGTCCGACACCACATTGCCTTCATAGTACTATTAGCCATTCCGTTTTTTACAGCAACTTTGTAACAATCATCAAGATTTCCCAAACCCGCCATACACTGTTGCCGTTCTAATGCTAATCGTCCTTCAACTTGGATTTTGGTTATATCATCATGTGTTAGTGGTTGATTCGGATCTTTCGTTGGAGTTATTAAAGTGGATTGAGTTTCTATGATAGTTGTGGTTGGTATTATTGGCTGCTTTGTCACAACGGAAACTACAGGGGATATTACAGATGTTGTTGGTGTTGCCACCGGTGCTGAACTCGTAGATCCTGTGCTTGTGCATCCACACATCAATAAAAATCCAATTATCAGAATTATAAATATTCCTGTAATTCGCCAGTTTTTCATATTTCCCCCTTTCATTTGACAAACGATATACTTTCTTATTGGTGATTCATCCAGGGATATTTCCTATCCCGCTTTGATGACAGACTCGCCATTGCGTTTCTGTTGGCAAATCTCCAGCATGATGGGCGAATATCCGTGATAAATGAAAAGAAATGCCGTTTTGATGTGATCTGTGCAGCGGAACTGTTTTTACCATACCCGGACCCGGGTTTTGCCTTCGAAGCAGGGGCATCCTGTTGACTGCCCGTCCCTTTTATGGGCGGGAGGAGTGCGATCCGAAGGATTGTGAGCGGGGGGATGCTTGTCCATCCCCGTAAGCGAGCAAAGCACGGGCGGCGGGTCCCGTGGCCCAGCGGCCCGAGGGAGCACCGCTTCAGGGTGCGAAGGTAACGAACCGCATCAGCGGTGAGTCCGAGCCCCTGATGCGTCGTGCGGATGAGTCACTGAGTGTACTGCATGAGTACGATCAACAACGACAAACACGATGCGTAGCATGGTGTGAGGAGTGTGCCAGAGCAGCCGCTGGCGCAGGAGCATCGCGACAAGCCAGGGCGTACTGCATATCAGCAGGGCAACTCCGGGAAAACAAGGGAGGTGATGTGAAGCGAGCCGTAGCCTCAGCGAGGACGAGTGAACATGACCGACCGATATTCATCTCAGCAATACATGTTCTATTGGGTGATCTCGGTGATTTTGATCTCCGAAATAGGTCATTACGAAGGCCTGTTTGAGCGACGACGGTTTTTTGGCTGTTCTCCCCTGAGTTCCTGGCGCTGTCCGTAACCAGCGTCTTGGCCTGCTTGCAGGACATAGGCGCGTCATACCTACCATGCGAACACAGTGTCTTGACCCTGGCACCCAGGGGCATAGGCACGGGTCCTCTGTATGCACAAATAAAAAAGGTTATGATGAATCTCCCATAACCCATCTGTTTACTATTTCTCAATCATTCTCTGTTGCGTTGTAGGTCCGTGGTTTTGTTGCGCTCATTTGTTGAGCCTGCGGCTCGGATATCAAATGCACACAAGCCCGGGCGCTCAACCAATCGCCACGAGCCTGCTACGGGTCCGTATGAGTGCAATAGCTGCAACCCGGATCATAATGAGTTACATGCCCGGAATCATTGTCCCCTCCACAACCTTCATCCCCTCACCACTACGACACAATATTATGCCCGATGCCCGAGATCTCTCCAACAGGTCCGTTGAACTCGCTGAATCCGGTCAATACAACGAGGCACTGGATCTCGTGGACAGGGCAATCAAACTCGACGCCAACAATGCAAACTCGTGGTATAACAAAGGCATAATACTTTTCAAAATGGGCAGATACCAGGATGCTTTGAACTCATTTGCACAGGCAGCCGACATCGACCCGGAATTCACCGAGGCATGGTACAACAAGGGCTTAGCACTCATGCATCAACAGAAATACCTTGAAGCGATTCGTGCATTTAACAAATTATTGAAGATCCATCCACACGATGACCGTGCACGCGACCAGCTGGATCTGGCACAGAGGAAAACAATGGATTCCTGTAGTCACACTTTGGAGTCTACTGGGAAACAAACGAAGTTATTCAAGTGATGTTATTTTCTGCGACGTTTAATGGGGATGTATTTTGTAGGTTTCACCGATCCAGCATTGACGGCAGACCTCGCCATTGCATTTCTGTTGGCAGATCTCCTGTTGGAGGGGAAAGGTGGTGGCTTGAATTCCTTGAAGAAGATCGCAGAGAGTGACAGCCATCCATCTTGAATAAACATGACAGGGGGCAGTCAGATCTATGGGAAAAGTATGTAAAAGGTTACCCTTAATCGTTACTCGTATTTGGAGACATTAACCCCCATAAGATAAGGACAATGCCTACAATCCATCCTAAGTAAAAGAGATATATATAAAACTGACACTGCGATCCGCCGAGTAAAGCGCCAATAGCATTATTGCACATCGATGCTAGCGATGAAATTGAATATTTTTTGCTAATTGGAATTAGATATAATGCACCAATAAGTACTATTCCAATTAAAATTTTAGAGAGACTTACCATATGTTAACTTGAATCCTTACATAATGATAAAAATTATGATATGTAATTTTCGACTGATATTGTCAATTTGATTGATACCAATATCCATTCGGATAATAGAATGTCAATTCGCCGGAGTCATGGAAAAATTTCCCTCCGGGATGTTGAGATTGCCAATCAAGATTAAGCCAGTACTGAGTAACTCCATCTTTGGTGTGTGTGTGATAGGCGATACTCTTGACATGATATCGTTTGCTGATATACTCAGCAGCAGCATCGAGGGAGGTTTTTCTTGTTCCAATAAATACTTCCGGGTAAGCATGCCCTCCTTCTGCATTATACGCAGTGACAACTCGGGAACTGCCTCCAATTGACTGGATAACAGACGCGACAGTAATTGCAAAGTCATCACAATCTCCCTTTAACCCGAGCTGAATCGTCCTGCTTGCAGGTGAATAATAATCTCTCCCTCTGGGATCGTTCACATAGGTCCATTTTTTATAGATCGTCTCCCAGAGATCGCAAATCTGAGCTATATTGTATTCTCCACTGTGCGATTTTGGGATAAAGGTCAGTGCAAAATCTCTTGTTACCGGATTTGTAAAATCCATCGCCTCTTTAATTTTTTCAGCTCGTTGTTGTTCAATTGAGCCTGACTTTACAATAGGAGTGGTTGGCAGAGTTGCAGAAGTAGTATGCAAGGTACTCAATTTGGATTGTACATCACTAGCCATATTGCCGATGACGTTGGATCCGAATAAAGATGAAATTATTATTGCAGCTATCAAAGCACCAACAAAAATGCCGACCAATAATTTGAAAACAGTTCCGATGGTCGATGTTTTTTTATGAGGAGCAGATGATGGCGTTTTATTTATCAGGTATGGTTCGTTGTCAATGAAGAGGAATTCATTACCATCCTTCACAACATGCAGACTATCCCTGAGCAAGTATTCCTGATCATTGATGGTATATGATTCTTCTTCACTTACGATGAATGCGTCGTCATAATATTCCAAAAGTGCTTTTGTGGATTTGTTTCGATATTTCCGCCCCTTACGACCCATTTTATTTTAATTTATTCTTACAAGTAATGAATATTATTATTTTATATTATTGGGTTTGGAGACTTTAATCCCCCTTTTTCATTAATCCCTAAAAAATCGACAAAATCCCCACACTGCTTTTTGAGATGTGATATCAGAAACGACGTAAGAACTGATGGGTGGCAAAAACTGAGATAACTATAACCCCGCATCTTGTTTTCATAATTCTCGTTTTGAAGTCCAGTTTCCGATAAAAAGGCATGCAGATCAATTCTCGCAGCAGACCCCCGGTTCGTTAAATGATGAACTTGTACCGAAACCCTCAACATCGGTAAAACGGAATGTATGGTAGGAATACTTGACAAGCGATCTTACCGCTCACTGCCACCCACCTCACGGGTCATCAATGTGGCAGATCTAAACGATTCGATCCCGGTCAACCGGGCGCGAGAATATCCGGGCACGTGTATACATGGATCCCAGTTTATTCATCCAGGGAATGATCATCGGCCTTACGCTTGCTGTACCGGTTGGTCCGATTGCTCTCCTGTGCATCCAGCGGGCGGTCACCGATGGCAGGCTTCACGGGATTGTATCGGGTCTTGGAGTGGCAACCGCAGATTCGTTTTATGCTGCTGTCACCATTTTAGGGCTTACTGCCATATCCGGGCTCATCATCGCCAACCAGTTCTCCCTTCGGCTCGCAGCGGGTCTGGTTCTCATCTTTGTGGGGATACGTATCTTTTTTTCAATACCCGCACCGATGAGTGTAAAAACCGAGCACGAGACGTACCTCAAAGATTACCTTTCAATGGTGGCAATCACGATTGCAAACCCATTAACGCTCATCTTCTTTATTGCCATCCTGCCCGGTTTTGGTGTGGTGTTTTATGAAAATTCCATTCTTACGGCATGGGAGTTTGTCGGGGGTGTCTTTTTAGGATCTACACTCTGGTGGATCATTATCTGTGGTGCGATCGGTTCCGTGCGTTCACTTATCAGTGCTGATCACCTGAGGCAGATTAACCTGATATCCGGATTGCTGATCGTTTGCTTTGGTGCGGGGTTGCTGCTCCTGCTGGCAATACCTTATATTAAGGGATAGGGATGAGACTTCTTCTGGTGTGAGGCCTTTTTTGCTTTATTTAGGGTTTTACCGCTGCCAGTAAAAAAAATCAGAGCGATTTGATGTTCACTTCGTATTGTTTGATAACCAGTGTGGTAGTATCGGGCAGTTGATATTTCAGCATCGTTCCAGTCCCCGGTGTTCCACTCAACAGTGTCATTCCCAAAGAGGGGTTTGTAAAGTAGTTGTTCCAGGCTATTGAGTAATCCTGTACCGGATCGGGTGTATATTCAAGGTATACCGGAGTGGCAAGAGGGGGAGTATCTGTCTTCTGGAACCGGGCCTCTCCCAATACCATCTGTACCGTGCCGACTCCGGTCTTGGCCATTATTCCGGTGCTGGTGAGGTTTACGAAATTAATGACCATGGTCTTTGTCTCGCTGTCATAGAACCACCGGGGCTCAGCGAGCATCACCGATCCCTGTTCCGCGTGCTGGCGCTTTACCACTGCTCCGTTCTGGAGGGAGATGTCTGTACCGGCACTGTCAGAGGAATATAGCAAATCCCCGGATTGGAATACGTTCACGTACACGATATTATTCTGATCATAGATTTTTATCGTTGATGAAGCGGGAGTGTAACTCGAATTATATACCATCAGTGCCCCACCCCCAATCTTTAAGGATGTCTCTTTGTACGGCACGGTCTTGTACGCGAGACTTTTCAGATCGTTTTGCAACACGATCATGTTCTTTTGCATGATCTGCTCATCGGCGCTGGTCTGCTGTTTGAGGAGCATCGGGTAACCGTAGAGTGTAACAAGTCCGATGCCCGCGATCACTATGGTGAAGATGAGTAAGAATCCGATGGATTCAGACACCCCTGCAGTGCAGGATATCCGGTAATTTTTGCCCGTCATTAAAAACCTCCAGAATCGTAACTTATCCTGTTCATACCTGTACCCGTGGTATTTCCCCCCGCCCTTCGCGTTGAACCGATACCGGCGATTGCCACATTCGTGACAATCGAACCTCTCGATACCGTCACGGTCTGGGCGGTCAGATCGTCAGTATTGCCGATCTCAACAAAATATTCCCGCCCCGCAATGTCATCCGGTATGTCGAATCGTGAGGTAATATTTCCGGTGTCGGGTGCAATGGCATAGGTGTCAACGATCCGGGTGGAGATGCCGTTACTGATATCGGTGAATGCTGAATACGTGAGGGTGTTTGCAGGCCCTTCCATGAAATTTGCATTCACTAACAGGAGCAGGACAATGAAGAGGGCCATGAGGACTCCGGATATTATGATATACCCTATCAATGTTGCCACGCCGGCTTCTTTGCTCCACGGGGTCCTTCTATTCTGATCTCCAGATCTCATTGTATACGGTCACTCCGTTGTTGTAATGAATATTGATAGTGGTATAGGGATTGCCAGCTGTAGGTGGTGTGGACGAGATATTCACTACGGAATTCTGTCGGCTCAATGACAGGATCCGGATGTCATTGTGCACATTTGTTTTATTAAGAAATATCCCCCCGTCATCCAGAAATTCGGACTGGATGATCACATCTCTTACTCCACGGATATCGTTTTTTGGGAATTCCAATACGGCTTCTGCGGTTGTTTGTCCTATTACTGTTGACTGGTTGAGAACAATTGCGATAAAGAACAAGCTGAAACTCACCACAAAACCCATAAGCACAATCCACTGCGCATCATCCTTTAATCCCGCCATAAGAGCACCTCCACGAGTACGGCATGTTTACCCGAACAGGACTGGGCTGAACAGTCAGGAAATTGTTTTTCAATAATTACCCAGTCAGAAACACGCACCGCGTGTTCCCCCCTAACTAACGGTCGCAGGGAATCACTCAGAACTGTACTGCTTACAGAACCGCCCGAGTCCACGTATGTTACATTTGCCACAAACTGAATATGATCCCGATCAGATCCGGCTCTGTTGTTGACTATGGCAAGGAACATTGACCGGAATGTTTCGGCATCATCGGTTTCCACGATTGTCTGGAGCGGGCTCCTGCCAAGTGTACTATTGGGGGCCGTATTTATCAGGTTCAGGGCATCACTCCCCAGCACTTCAAGTTGCATATCGCTGATATGCGTGTCACCCAACGTATACACGGACGTACTGTTGATCACAATGTAGGCAGTCATGAGCATGATGAGACCAGCGGCTATGCCCTCGATGGTATACAGTTGCCCATCGGTGTTTACCATATGGCCACCTCCATGACTGCGTCAGTCAATGCGGGTTGTGTAACATTTGCGGGATGGTAATTGTAATCAAACGGACGGGTACGGGTATTATTGAGGAACTGTTGGGGTGGATCCAGTTCAAAGGTCAGGTTGATGTAGATCGCACCGTACTTATCCGTACTTAAGAAAAACCCCGGCTCAAAAATCATCGACAGATTTCTGTCGGTACCAAGGCTGACTGGTGGTTTTACTGCAGTCGTACCCCAGTTGACATACACATAATTTTCAAATGCCGCAGCTGGAGAAAAGGAATAGAGGTTTACATCCCCAATGTGTGTCTGGTAGAATTTTACTTCTTTTAGGTTGACTGTGTAAGGTTCGGATGGGGGATGTGCAACCGTATTTCGCGTATCCTCCAGATCAGTAATATTGATAATAATTCGATCCCCGTTTGGGTTGATCCGGTACGCAGCATCGCCGTTTGGATTGACAATTTCACCCACATCCCCTGTAAGGAGGTGCGATGAATTGATTACAATCCGGAACTCGTTTAACGTCACGTTCTCGGTATTTTTGTAACCATACTTCGTGATCATCGTATTACCGATCGTTGTGTTGCTTGAACCCTTGATCTTTACATCCCTGCGGATATACCCGTACTGGTAATTGTCTGGAACAACATCGCCAACCGATCGGATTGTATCCTCGCCAACAGACCTGAGGGAGATGTTGAACTGGTAGATAAAGTCCCCGAAGATCGCCCGTTTCTGATAATCTTCCGGATAGGAAAACGCCGTGGAGCAGAAAAAGCGGTTCACCTTGTTTTCATAGAGAATGAGGGGGGTATCTTTTGAGACCGCAAGGCCGAATCGTGCAACATCGCGCTTGTCGTTCTGGATCTCCCACGGCTGGTCACCTATTACCAGTGGTCCGACAGCTCCGGGGTCCTCTACAAGAATTACTCCTGTCCGGTATGCAACGGCATCGTAATCGATCGTATGTGACTGAAGGCCGATAAACAGCCCCGGTATCAGGGTTGCCACCCAGATAAAGGTAATCATGAAGATAGTGAAACCTACTAAAAAGTCAATCGACATTAATCCGGAATCTTTAGTCATTTGATGATGTCAACACCCCAGTCTTTGCATCGAATACGAGGTACCTTGTTTTTTGCGGGCCGTTTATTGTGAGATAATAGTTACCTTCTGCCAGGGCAAGTTCTCTTGACTCTGTTGTGATCGCCTGGGGTGTTTTAAAAATCTGCTCCCGGTTCTTTTCAAAAAGTTTACGTGGTGTAATTATCTCACTGATGATTATCTCTTTTTCCGGGTACCCGCCCAGCCAGGTATTTACTGTTTCACCAGAGCGATCGTAGGTTACCAGTGACACCTGTTGCGGTTGCCGGACAACAAAGATCCAACTGCTTGCGTTTCCTGTTGCATCCAGTTTATATCCTCGGATCAGATGGATGTGCGTTGTTTTTGTAGTATTTTGAGATGGACTTTCTTCCCGGTTTATCCCAACGTACTTGACATTTGGTGCGATCTCTTCAAAATTGATCCGAACAAACTCATCGGACTGGTTCAGAACAACAAACCCGACATCAACTTTTGAGTGTGTGGCTTTTTGAGACGGATTAAAAAATGAGAGCGGGTTTCCTACAATCATGACAACGATGGCTACAACCAACAGTATGAAAAAAAAAACATATGCCCCTTTTCTCATGGGTTTGCCTCATGGTTTATAGGATGGATGGTGAATATAAAGATTGGTTTATCTGGATCTGCGAAATTTCTTCTTAATAATCGAATCGGAAAAAAGAACGGGATTTGGGGAGGAGAAACACATTGGATTTAGAAAAAATACTATGTTTGCGTGATCAGTTATCAGTCCCACGAGCGAGTTTAGCAGTTGAAAGCATCTCTTTTTAGCGCAATCAACAGTTTGGAAAGGTTTTTGTTTGTATCTCCGGCAATGGAATCTTTCGTTTGACCGGGCCTGATGTTTTTTACCGAACCAAGATCCCTTATGGATATGGTGCGTATTCACAAAATTTGCCAATATTACTGTTATTTTTTACTTCAGAGTTATTTTAAAGCAATTTTTAAAAAGGAAAATTATATATAATATTGGGTGTTATCACTCTTTTCAATCTGATTGGTATGTTAGTTAAACGATGGGTTCTGGTTTTTTTTTGTCTGGCTCTGCTGATAAGTTCAGCAGCTGCAATAGACCTTTTTCCGTCAACTATCAGCAGCAGCAATCCGGGCTGGCTCATTGCAAATGACGGGAGCGACCAATCCACAATCACCGTTTATGCACTGGCGACAGGGACTCCCCCAACCCCCGTCTCTGGTGCAAATGTCATCTTCTCTCTTGATCCGGCCTCTCAGGATTTGGGAACGATCTCCCCTTTAGCTCCGGCATCTGTGGTAACCGGTGCTGATGGAAAAGCAACAGCGGTATTTACAACCAGTAAAAAAAGCGGTACTGCCACAATAATTGCAACAATCTCCTTTAATGATGGTACTACAACGCCGGTTCAGGTTTCCACCATCCAGCGGATCGATCACGATACACCTCAAGGGGCAACGTTTGAAAACCCGGCGGAGTTACCGGTAGGTTCAATAACCGGTGTAAGTGTAACCCTTGTTGATCGATGGGGCAATCGGATAGATAACAAAAATAGTGCAGAAACCATCCGTCTCACCATGACAGATGATGGTGGCGCAGGATTACAGGATGGTGAGAATTACGTTACCCAGAAAACCTATTCAACGGATGCAGATGGTAACGTATCTGCCGTTCTCAGAATATCGACTGCTGTCAGAAGTAATTACATCCAGATGGATCCCATTGGAAATATCGTAGTTCCCCCGGGGACATATATCCAGGGTGTAGCGGAAAGCAAACCCTATTATATTGCGCAGACCCCGGCCAGTCCCGGTTCATCCCTTCCTGCCGATGGGCTCCCGGAAAGCGCTGTAGAAATTTATTACACGGTAACTGATAAGTACAACAACCCGATCACCGGGGCATCTGTGTACTGTGATTCAACAGATGGAATGAGCGTGATTGCACCAACTAATACCTGGGGACGATTAAGAATTTCCTTTGGCCCGAAAGATACGATCGGTGTTTATACTCTTAAAGCGACCCCTCTTGAGAATGCGAGCGCTGTGTGCACCGGGATAAACACCGGCACTGTGGGGTATTGCAGTCAGGATATTGAATATTATAATACCGACCCCGTAGACCTGACATTTACCGGAAATCCGCAGTCCATGACGAGTCTTGATGTTGCTTCCTCGACCCGGGCCGTTCTCCAGGCACGGGTGATCGATATCAAGGGCAACCCGGTGACAGGAGAACTTGTCACATTCTCGCTTGCAGCCTCGACCTATCCCGGGGGGCCCTATATCGTGACTGCAGATCCCAGCCTATCTACTCAATTACCCGTGCCTGTAGATGGTATCAGCGGATATGCAACCGTAGAATTCAGCCCGGGAGCATTCGCAATCTATGGTGCTGATGGATATAATGCTACAGCCACCGGGCAGGTTGTTGCTACGGCATCGTGGACGAACAAATCCGGTATCCTGATCACTAAGGATGTCACGCTGGTCTGGAAAAACTATCCGTACATCAGCACATCATCTATTGCGGACTGTGGGAACTCCCAGGTGGGGGACAAAATTAGTATCACCATACAACTCAAGGGGGACGGCGCGGCGCTTTGGCCAAAACCCATTGATGTAGTACTCTTAAATGACCGTTCCGGGAGCATGCTTGAAGGGGATCCGGATCGAATGGTCAGCGCAAAAGCTGCCTGTTCGCTCTTTTTCTCAAAACTGGCTTCAGTTGATAAGATAGGTGAAATCTCATTTGGAGATACCCGGTGGGCACAGTTAGCTCCGACAGGAAGTGATGGTAGCTGGGACTGGACCAATGTTTATAGTTCTGCGTATCTGGCGAAAACGGATGATTCGAAATGGGACAGTCTGGATTGTGTAGGGTGTAAGTTACCTACATGGTATCCATTAGTGCGTATTGGAGGTGTTTATTCCCTTACCTCACCCCATCACCAGTATATTGTATCAAATTACAATGATGGAGTTCCGCGGGATTATGGGGCGGGTGTGAAATACCGGGAAGATCTCTCCTTTGGTACTCATACCCAGGCGGATGTGGATGCGGCAATGAAGTCAATTGTACCTGCGGGCAGCACTCCAACACGCGAAGGGATCTATCGGGCGGTCAACATGCTGCCCGCTTCAACTCCCGGAAGGGTACGGGCGATTATCCTGCTTACGGATGGCGAATACAATACAGGCAATGATCCTGAAGCACTCACCAGTGCTACGCCAAGATTTTCTGCTGCCGATCTCGCAGAAACTGACAGTGTCATCACCTATGCAAAAAACAAGGATATTAAAATTTACCCGGTAGGTCTCGGCGTGTCGAGTGCTTATCAGACAATCTTAGAACGATATGCAACTACAACCGGGGGTAAGTATTCAAATGCAAATGATCCCGGGGAACTCGAACAGATCTATACAAATATTGCCGGTGACCTGCAGGAAACGGCAGGTGGCGAGACTCAGGTGAATCTGGATTTTGGGACCATAAAGATCAATGATGAGTACATCACGAAGTATATGGATTATGAGTATCACGAGGGTTACTCCACGTACATCAACAAATTCAACATCACCAAAGATGGTGTCATTCACCAGATTTTCAGTGAAAGCCGTGACGATACCGCTGCATGGAATGCCCGGACCATGGCTTTTGATGTCGGCACGATCAAGCTCAATGAAACCTGGCGCGCAACATTCCAACTGAACCTGACAAAGGCAGGAAGTATTGATCTGTTTGGCCTAGGTAGTTCAGCCATCTCGTTTACGGATGCGTCAACTGGTATAACCCAGACGGGATTTATTCCCGCAATGCAGTGCAGGGTCAGGGCGAGTATCGTAAATACCGGTTTTGGCAGCAAAACGCTCCGGGTAGATAATCTCTCATTTGTTGAAGGTGCAAACCCTGATCCGAATGTCTGGACCATAAAGTGGAATACCACCTATGATGGCGACAAAACCGTTCAGGAAGCGATCCTGTACCGGGTGACGGGAGATACGCAATGGAAGACCGTTCCCGGTGGATTGGTATTCATAACTACACCTGTAATCGAAGAAACGACTCAGCAAACAATACCCACTTCCGATACAGCATTATGGCCCACGGGAAAATGCTTTGACATACAGATCGTGGCAGGAGCAGAGGATGCGAATGCAGCGATAACAAACCCAATCACAAAATGCAAAGCATTGCCCGGTGGTACAATATTTATCAAACTCGAATAATTTTTTTAGGTCTTTTCACGGCACAATCTTTGTTATCGGGATCTCCAGTATATCCTCCGCCTCGCCGGTTTTGTTTTCGAAAATTACAGTGTGCGACTCCATGATCTGCCCGATTATCTTTAATCCGTTCTTGCGCAGCGAAAGAATCCGATGATAGTTTTTTTAAGATCGGGTGCTCTATAGATCGTGAAAGATTATGGATACAATGGACAGTCAGAACATCGGAATGATGCTTCAGAAGATCTTAGGAAAACTTGAGATCATCGAAGAGCGACTGTACGAACTTGAATACCCGGCAGAATCCACAATAAAGGCGGATATAATTAAAGAAGTATTAGAAGCAGAAAAAGAGATTGACACCGGGAATTATGTTAATTGCGATTCTGCGAGATCTTTTATTGAAAATCTGAAAAGATGACATATACACTGCGCTATCGGCCGGGTCTGAGAGAGGAGATTCTCAAATATCTTAGAAATGATCCGGCTCGATTAGAACAACTCTCCAGAAAGATCGAATTTATCACCGAATACCCGGAAAATGGCAAACCCCTTCGCAACCTGTTAAAGGGAAAATGGCGAGTGCATATCGGACCCTATGTCCTGATCTATAAAATTGAACACCAGGAACATTGTGTGGTCTTATTAAAATTCAGGCATCATGACGAGGTGTATTCCTGATCACCAGTTCAGTAGGCTCGTCATTTGTTTGAAATTTCTGATATCTGTGATGCCGGGCAGATTACACGAACTTTGTTGTTCTACAGATTCGTGTAAGAACCGTTTGGGTCAGGTATGAATGTTCATGTCGTGTCTTCACGGCACAATCTTTGTTATCGGGATCTCTAAAATATCCTCCGCCCCGCAGGCCTTGAGTCTCGGGATTAGCTGGTTGACCATGTTCTTTGGAACAACCGTCTGGATACTATAAAAGTCAATCCCGTGAAGCTGGCTCACGGTCGGCTTCTTCATAGCCGGGAGAGCGGCTACGATCCGCTCCATGGATGCGGAGGGGACGTTCATTGTCAAGAGCACCTTGTTCCTTGCTTCAATCACCCCAAATAACAGTGTCCGGATCTCTTCGATCTCCCGGCGCTTCACCGGATCTGCCCAGCTTGCCTTATTTGCACAGATCACTGTATGCGACTCCATGATCTGCCCGATGATCTTCAGGCCGTTCTTGCGCAGTGTGGTGCCGGTCTCGGTCAGGTCAACAACAACATCCATGAGATCGGGCACTTTTGCTTCGGATGCACCGAATGAATGAAACATCTGTACGGGGATCTTGAGGTCTTCGAAATACTTCCGGGTAAGTTCGGGGTATTCCGTAGTCACCCGGCTGTTTGGCCGGATCTGGGAGACATTCTCGATCGGCTCATCGCGGTGGACGGCGATCACGATCTTTACGTTTCCTTCTCCTGTCTTGCTGTACGAGAGGTTTGCTACTTCAATGACATCGGAGTTCGTCTCGTTCACCCAGTCGAGACCGGAGATACCGATATCAAAATACCCCTTCTCCACATAAGTCGGGATCTCCTGTGGCCGCAGGATTTTGATCTTACCGATCCGCTCATCTGCAATGCGGGGGTTGTAGTCGCGATCCGTGCGCCTGACTTCAAGGTCTGCCTCCTTAAAGAGCTGGAGTGTCTGCGCCTCGAGGCTGCCTTTTGGAAGAGCAATGGTAATCATACGGTACACTGTTTGCGGTAAAAACAATAAAAATGAGGGGTGCTGTGTGGCAGAAATCACTCAAACGTGTGTACCACAAGCCCGCTTAAGAGCTTGGGCTCAAACCACGTGGACTTGGGGGGCATTATTCCGCCGGCATCAGCAATGGAAAGAACGGTCTCAACCCGGACCGGCTGCATGGCAAACGCAAGCCGGTATTGCCCATTGTCAACCAGCCTCTCAAGATCTGCAACCGGGCGAGCACCCCCAAGATACTGGAGCCGGGCATCGCCACGGGGATCGGTGATCCCAAGCATACCCTCTAAGACCCACTGCTGGAGCACTGCCACATCGAGGGTTTCTAACAGTGCCGCATTCTTCTCAAGCAGGCGGGTGCACTCGTACCACTGGCCGCCGAGATACATATGCATGATATGGTAGCGTTCAGGCTTCTTGCATCTCGGCCGGATATTATACCCGCGCCCGTCAACCCTGCCGTACGGTACTACATCAAAGTATTTTTTTAAGTCTTCTAAGAAGGTGTCGTGCGTATATGTGCCAAGATCCGCAAGCAACCGGCTGTACCCGTGGATCTTCACTTTATCATGGGCAAACATGACTCCCATGAACCGGAACGCTTCAGGGCCGGAGGGGATATCTGCCTCAATCCTCCTATCTGCAACATTCACTGCCGCCTTTGCCCGGTGATGGCCATCAGCAATATAGAGCAAGGGAAGGTTTGCAAAGTGCTGCTCGATGCGGGCGAGGATTTGTATGTCGGTGATCCGGAAGATCTGGTGAATGCCCCCCTCATCGGTGCGCACCTCTGCATCGGGAATTGCGCCCCCGGAAACCTGCGCATTGATGAGCGAGTAGATATCCCCGCTGTTCCGGTACAGGAGCACGACCGGCCCATTGTGCGCTTTTACCGCTTCGATGTGCCGGGTCCGGTCTTCTTCCTTATCGTACCGGGTCTGCTCGTGCCTGCGGATTTTGTTCTGCCGGTAATCTTCCACATCAAGGCAACAACAGAGACCAAGGAACGTTTCTCCATCCTGTTTCACCCGGTAGGCATACATGCCGGGCTCTGCGTCCTTTCGTATCTTACCTGTTGTTTCAAGTGCGGCAAAGTTCTTCAGCGCCCGCTCGTATACTTTGTCATCGTGGGGATCGATACCTGGCAGTTCCGCATCCGGTCTGCTCACGCGCAGAAAACTATCGGGTTTTTTCTCAATGATCCTGCGGGCTTCTTCTGCCGTCACGACATCATACGGGACAGCAGCGATCGCCTGCGCACATTCGCGTGTGGGGCGCACCCCGGAAAAACGATAGATCCTTACCATACCAACACCAGCACTCTGACAGGGAGAAACCGTTGCTCTCAAAGTTGGGTGTGATCCCTTATATTTCCGCACACACCTTTTCGTCCGCTTAAGGGCAAATACTATGACTTGCGGGAACCCAGCAGTACTGCATAAACCCCATTGCAAAGGGACCCCTATATGATCAGACCCCACGATCTTGTGACCTTTCCCTTACCGCAGATAAGGCGGGCAATGCCTTTTGATCTCACAGCGATAGTTGCTATAGAGAAAGACTCTTTTATCGACCCGTGGGAATTGTCCGTCTTCTTAGAGGCACTCACCTATTATCCGACAACGTATTTTGTTGCGGTCTGCGATGGGCAGGTGGCAGGTTTTGTGGTGGGGGCACTTGAAGATAACGGGGAGAATATCTACGGCCATATCTGCAATATCGGCGTGAGTCCGATATACCGGCACCGTGGGATCGGAAAACTGCTTGTGCGCAGGGTTGAGCACCAGTTTGCCATTGAACTTGCAACTGCCGTCCAGCTCGAAGTGCGGATATCCAACACGGCAGCGCAACAGTTCTACAAACGGCTCGGCTACCATCATGTGTTTGGGATCGACCAGTACTATGCGAATGGCGAGGATGCGTTTGTGATGATGAAGTGGTTCCGGTTTTAACGCGATCCCCGGATTGTTCCCCCCACCTCATCCGAGCCGGTTTCGCGAGTTTTTTTAATCTTCTGAACATAAGAAGAACGTATGCAATGTGCTATGACCCCTATACGCTACCTTTGTGCAGTCACTATCCTTACCCTTCTGCTCTGCACGGGTATTACGGGTGCAGCCCTGTCAGATCACCCGGTAGTCAACGGTATATCAGGGCCGAATAACCTGGAAGGGGGCTATCGTGCTACAGGATCCTATGTCTTCATGGCGACTGTTTCCGGAGGATCCCCGCCCTACACCTACAAGTGGATGAACCCTCCGGGTATCAAGACTCTCTATGAAGGCAAAGAATACTCAAGTGTGACTATCCCGGCTGAGCAGCTGTATACCAGCGGTACACCACGGTATGGTGTATGGCTGACCGTTACTGATTCTGCGGGAAAAGATGCTCTCTGGCAGCGCGAGGGAGGTCAGGGTTCCAGCAACCAGTTCTTCTATGGGATGGATTTTGTGGATTATCCTGAACCCAAATGGAGCCTTATAACTGAACCCAAAACATTCCAAAAAGCGGTTGCTGCACCTGTAGCAAAGGCGACCACCCCAGAGGGATGCAAGGATTCGGGCGTCCGGTTTACCGGTATTTCCGGTCAGGTTGAGATCTTTAGTGAATGCACCGGGGGGAATATCAAAGATCCAAACGCGTGGGGATTTGCAAAACGCGAGCGTATGTTGTATGTGGACGACCACATTAAAACCGGGGAAGATTCGTCTGCCATCCTCGGATTTGCCGATATGAGTACGTTTGTAGTGAAGCAGGAGTCCGAGATTGTGCTGGCTTCACCTCCTGACAGAGATAGCAAGGTAAAACTGGTTGCCGGTAACATCTGGACTAACGTTAAGAATATGCTCAAGGGTGGCACAATGGAGATCGAGATGAACCAGGCTATTGCCGGTGCCAAGGGCACCACCTTCATCTGCTCATCGGATGGTAAGCAGTCCACCGTTCAGATGATCGAAGGAACCGTTGAAGTGACCGGGAAGGCAGATGGAAAGAAGGTCATGATCTCTGGTGGCCAGCAGGTAACAGCAACCAGTACAGGTCTTGGAACACCAGCACCTTTCGATACAACGGCTGCACAGGCAGAATGGAGTGCCGTCCAGGCAAAGGCAGCATCAGGCACACCGGCACCAAATCCCGCAACGACAAAGAAGTCCGGCCTCGAATCCCTGCTTGTCATTGCTGCACTCAGCACGGCAACAGCCGGAATTGCGTTACGGCGTAAGTAAAGAACATATCCTGAATAATTGCAGTGCCCCTTCCTGATGGCATCCGGCTCTCATTTTTCAGAGAAAAAAAAAGAAAAAAATTATCCCCGCCCGAGCTTCTGATGAGCCCGGGCAAGGTGCTGTGAAGCAAGCGCACCTAACAGGGAAAGTTCCCCTGCAAGAACCCCGGCAGCGATGATCTCTGCAAGTTTTCTCGCATTGGTGCCCGCAGGTTCCCCTCCACCGGCAACCCCGAGGATCCTGAGGCATTCCTGCTGTGTCTCGACTCCTGTTCCTCCACCAACAGTACCGACCGGAAGGGAGGGGAGCGTGACGGCGACATAAATGCCGGTATCTGTGAGATCTACTGTTGTAATGCAGGTGCTGCCATCGATGGCATGGGCAGCATCCTGCCCGCAGGCAATGAACATCGCAGCAACGACATTTGCCGCATGGGCGTTGAACCCCATTGCGCCGGCCCGGGCAGAACCTAAGAGGTTCTTACGGTAGTTCACTTCATGGATGGTCTTTGCATCGGTCTTGAACACCTGCGCGATAAGTTCATGAGAGAGGAAAACACCTGCGACAGTGCTCCTGCCCCGTCCCATAATCGTGTTGATGGCTGCGGGTTTCTTGTCGGTGCACATGTTGCCTGAAAGGGCGATAAGGCGGGCGCCGGTAGCCTGCGCCACCAGTTCTGCTACTTTTGCGCTTGCGATGGTGACCATGTTCATGCCCATCGCGTCCTTGGTGTCGAACTCGAGCCGGACAAAGACGCTTGTACCGGCAACAAAGGTGACGACATCGATCAGTTTCCCGTGCGATGTGGTACTCTCTGCGGCAAGGCGGAGTTCATCATGGTGAGCGGCAACCCAGTCGCACACCTCTGCTGCATGCACAATACTGTCCGCAGCAAAGACCGGTGCCCGGGTCATGCCATCGTGAAGCACGCGCACATCCGCACCGCCGGCTTTTGTAATCGCACTGCACCCGCGGTTCACTGATGCAACAAGTGCACCCTCGGTAGTTGCGAGCGGGAGCCAGAAATTGCCCTGCGCGTACCCGCCTTTTATTGCGATTGGCCCTGCCACGCCGAGTGGTACCTGCACGGTGCCAATCATGTTCTCACAGTTTCGTTTGACCACGCGCTCGATGTCGATGGAGAAGATACCGATATTCTCCGTCTTTGTACCGGTCTCCTGTTCAATATATTCCCGGCGCACCCGGATTGCATCCATGGGTGTGAGCTCTCTTTCCAGCTGGTAAAGCCTGAGTTCCCCGCTTTTGAGTTTGCCGTGAATTATTGTGTCCCGCTCATTGTTGCGACCGGAACCATCACCTTTTCCGGCCCCTGATCGGTGCCCGCCATCATCAGTCATGAATAATGGTAGCACGTATAAATTAATGATACACGTGGTTGGAATCACGGTCGGACAATGGGGTTTAAGGGTGCCTGCACGCGAAGGAGAACCTACGCGACGGGCGTTAATCGACGAAGGCGCACTCGATCTCTCACTGAAAGTCCGGCGCGATGGCGATTGGCTTTTCCTCCCGCTCCTTGACTGGCGCGAGGGTGCAGAGCAGTGCCAGTTCGAGCAGAACCCACAGAGGGTGGTGCTGGCCCGGCACGAACTGGTGGGCGGGATTGCCATCATACAGGAGCGGGATGTAGCAGGAGCGCACAAAATCCTTGCTTTTCGCCCCTCGCTCCACACCATCGTCTATGCAAAAGGTGAGGTATCGGGTGAGTACCGCACCCGCGATTTCGAAGTGCTTGCCGGTGCTCCCACAACCCGCACCGAAGTGATCGAGTACGGGCAGCGCTTCCATGTGGACCTTGCAGCTGCCTACTTCTCTGCCCGGCTCTCCTCTGAGCGGCAACGCATTCTTCATCAGACCGGCAGGAACGAGGCCGTGTTCGATATGTTTGCCGGTGTCGGGCCGTTTGCAATCACGCTCGCTGCGCGGGCCGCAATCGTGGTTGCCTGCGATCTTAACCCGCAGGCGGTTGAACTGATGCTTAAAAATATTGCACAGAACCGGATTTTAAACGTGCTTCCTGTGCTTGCAGATGCCCGCAGACTTATCGGAATCTTCCCGTGGCAATTTGACCGGATTGTAATGAATCTCCCGCTGTCCGGTACGGAATTTTTACCCGAAGCGTTCCGGCTCTGCAAGTCCGGGGGTATGATTCACTTCTATTCGCTGGTGTCTGAAGAGGGGGAGCACCTTTCATGCATACAGGGACTCGGTGGCGAGGTTATTGCTGAGCGGATGGTGCGGTCGTACTCACCGGGGCAGTGGCACGCGGTGTATGATGTGAGGGTCAATGAGGCAAAACTTCCGTAGGTAATTTAAATTCACCATAATTTTTTCATCCTGCTGGGCGGCCAGAATCATTACCCTATGAAGGTTGATTACCAATGAGATACGATATTTCAGGTTATGGTACGCCCGGTCAGGATACTTATTCTTGGTGCCGGGGCGGTGGGACTACCGCTGGCAGCAAAACTATCCCGGGTTGCTGAAGTTGTTGCAGTAACACGGGAACCGCATGCCAGTAAAATATCCAGCCAGGGACTTTTAATCAGCGGTGCATGGGGATCTGAAACCGGCAGGTTTACGTGTGTCAGCGAAGTGACGGGCGATACGAATTTTGATTATATCCTTATCACCTCAAAATCCCAGGATACGTTGCGTATTTGCGAGCAATACCAGGGACTGATGAGTAATGGGGATGTAGTTAGTTTCCAGAATGGTATCGGTAATGAGGAAACGATTTTAAAATATTCTGATCGCGTTATTGGTGGCGTTGTTATGACAGGATTTGTCCGGGCAGGAGACCGGGAAGTTCGTGTGACTGCCAATGCGGGGGCAATGCAGATCGGCAGGTTCCCTGATGGATTTGATGCAGGTGTTCAGGGTCTTGCTGATCTCATGACCAGCGCAGGAATTCCCATTGAAACTGCGGAGCATATTAAGGGGAAGCTCTGGTCAAAAAACTTAATCAACTGCTCATTAAATCCTCTCAGTGCTATTACGGGGGTCACGTATGGGAAACTTAAGGAACCGGATAGCTGGCATATCATTGATCAGATTGCAAGGGAGATCTTTGCAGTTGTGAAAAGCGAAGGGATCTCCCTCCAGTGGGGAGATCCGGATGCATATCTCGGGTACCTGTATGGGGCCCTGATCCCGGTGATGGCCGGGCACAGTTCTTCCATGTTGCAGGATATTTTACACGGGCATAAGACCGAGATCGATTATCTCAATGGTGCTGTTGTCACTGCAGGAAAAAGACTCGGCATTGCAACACCCTATAATGCCTGCATATCCGATATCATCCGGTTTAAGGAATCCAATCGCCGGCTTACCGGATCGTGATGATCCGGCAGATTGATCCACAAGAAAATCCATTAATGAAATCTTTAAAATTACGGCTCCCCGTGCAGGTACTGGTTTTTAGATCGCGGATTATTTCTTTATGAAACCCTAAAATAATGGAGTATGGAAGCAGGCATCCTTGAAAGCATCATCACGCTCTTTCAGATGATCTGCGTCATCATTGTTTTTGCCTACCTTTTTACCCGGAGCCGCTATTTCCTCGAGGTGTTCGAACACCGGGCTACCCTCAGTACAAAAATCATCCTTATACTGGTGTTTGGTGTCCTTTCTGTTTACGGATCGATAAGTGGAATAAGCCTGTACGGGGCGGTCTTAAACGTCCATGATCTCGGTCCGATTATCGCAGGGATGACCTGCGGTCCCTATGTTGGTCTCGGCGCAGGGCTGATCGGCGGAGCATTCCGTTTCACCCAGGGTGGACAGTATATGTATGCTGCAAGCCTTGCAACAATTCTTGCCGGAGTCCTGAGTGGCCTGATCTACATTGCTAATAAAAAAGAATTCATCAGCACCACCAATGCAGTCATCTATACTATCCTTATTGAGATTCTCTTGTCCATCATGCAGATCGTCATGGTGACACCGGCGTCGCAGGTAGTAAAAATTGTTACGTTTGTTGCCCTTCCGATGATCACCATCAATGCTGTGGCCGTTTTTATCTTCTCAAAAATTATCCATAACCTTCTTGATGAGCGAAGAATTAAGCTGGAAAAGGAAAAACTGGAGTCCGAGATGGCACGAAAGAATGCCGAACTCCAGATAGCTGCCGAGATCCAGAGAAATTTCCTTCCCGAGACGATTCCTAAGACCCAGGGGTTTGAAATTGCGGCAAAAAGTATACCGGCAAAAGAGGTGGGCGGGGATTTTTTTGATGTGATGCCGCTTGAAGTAATACCCATGAGCAATACCCGGACCGGCCTGATGATTGCCGATGTATCGGGTAAAGGTGTTCCTGCGGCCCTTTTCATGGCCCTGTCCCGGATTGTTGTCAGGGTGACTGCCATGTGGTTTAAAAAACCATCAGAAGTGATATCCTTTGCAAATCCCATCATTGCGAACAATTCAAAAACAGGAATGTTCGTCACCTTGTTTTACGGTGTTATTGACAATGATACCCGGACACTTACGTATGTGAATGCCGGGCATAATCCTCCCATTGTGCTGCGGAAAAAAAGCGGTGAGATTGAGGAGCTCAATCTCACGGGTGTTGCCGTTGGAGCTATGGATGACTCTGAATATACTCAGGAAGAGTTGCAGCTCTTCCCAGGTGATGTAATCGTGTTATACACTGACGGCATCACTGAGGCAATAAACGACCGGGAGGAGATGTATGATGTCCCCCAGCTCATCGAGACGATCCGGAAAAACGGTGATTCCTCTTCACAGGAAATTGTGGATGAAATTATTCGTTCTGTGTTTGCTTTTACCGGTTCGCAGCCCCAGTTTGATGATATTACCCTGATGGTGGTAACGGTAAGCTGATTCCCGTAATGAGCAAAATCTGTTTATCCCCATGAGGATGGGTTCAAGTACTGTGACGGATCTTTTAGATTTGCATATTTTTCCCGTCTCGTTTGTTGATGGTTAAAAAAATTGGTCGTGCTTCTGTAATAGGTTGATATTAATTTTTGTCGTAACCACCGACGTCTCCCATGAGAGACGAACATCTAAAAAAGATCTGCCAGTTCCCTGCAATGGGATACGGACTGTTTGACCATGTTTGGACTGTATGAGTTATTGGCGTATCCGATTTATAAAATATCAACTAATCAGGGCAATATGACCAGAGTAACCGGGTCACCTCAGGTGATCAGGGTATCTGATAGAGTGTACTCCCGGAATTGAGAGCGGTAAAGCCGGGATCCAAAACAGCCCTCTAACTTCCCAAAAACCCCCGCTGCATAGGTTACCTAACCCTACCTCCCGATCCTCAATCCAAACAGCTCCAAACAGGCCGGTTTTTTCGCGTTTAAAACCTCCGGAATCGCCTATAAAGCCCATATCAGAAACATCCGGAAAAACCCCCCAAAAAACCCGCTTAACTGGCCGGTCGTAAAGTTCACGTTTCGGACAATCGGGGTCTGAAATAGACCCGGATAGACATTTTTGGGGTCATGACAGTGACCGGGTCATCTCAGGTGATCAGGTATCCCATTATGGGAAATGAGCAGATCTTATTTCCTTGTCCACAATATGGACAAACCCGGGCCCTATCAGGTCACCTCGGGCAATTTTTCTCATCTGTCGCTTAGCTCGTGATACCCGCGTATCTAACCCACGGAGAGATCCAAATGAGAACTCCTGCCCATCGTAACCATTAAGACAGCACACACCATTTCATCACTTACCGACCACCAAGATGGAATAAAAACTGGATTCTATAAAAAATCTGCGATGATACGTGACATTTCATCTGGTGTTCATTCCTGTGATTAAGAGCGCACAAAATATGCTGTTACTTGTGTTCCGGAATTATTGCACAGGAATATATGAACTGACAAATGCCAGCAGAAAATATCAGAATGGTGTGAGACGATGAAAAAATCAGACGAGCCCTCTGCCGGAAAAAAAAGTCCGGACATTACAGGACAAGTCAAGTCAAGTCAAGTCAAGTCAAGTCAAGTCAAGTCAAGTCAAGTCAAGTCAAGTCAAGTCAAGTCAAGTCAAGTCAAGTCAGGTCAGGTCAGGTCAGGTCAGGTCAGGACAGGACAGGTCAGGTCAGGTCAGGACAGGACAGGTCAGGTCAGGTCAGGTCAAGTCAAGTCAAGTCAAGTCAAGTCAAGTCAAGTCAGGTCAGGTCAGGTCAGGTCAGGTCAAGTCAAGTCAGGTCAGGTCAGGTCAGGTCAGGTCATTCTCTTTTTATGGAAAATTTCACACCGTGCTTCATTCCTTTTGTCGAATTCAAACCTGGCAATATGGATAGGAAGGGTGTGTGATGGCTGCAAAAAAGAAGGATAAGAAGGAAAGAGACGCTGCAGACACCCATTCTTTGCCGGATCATACCAAAGAACAACTTGACCTACCTCTGAAGGGTTCTCCTGATCTCACAGGGCAGTCAAAGGAACAACTCATCAGCAAACTTCAGGATCTGCAAATCCATCTGGAAATGCAGGCAGAAGAACTCCGTAGATCACATCTCGCACTTGAAGTGTCGCGTGACAAGTACCTTGATCTCTATGACTTTGCACCGCTTGGATATCTCACGCTCAACGACAATGCGCTGATCACAGATGTAAACCTGACAGGTGCAATGCTTTTGGGTGCTGAACGAAATGAGATTATCAACCACAGGTTTGAGCAGTTCATCGCTCCCGAAGATTTTGAAAGATGGTACCAGTTTTTTGCAAATATCCAAAGGCAACACGTAAAAAAACAGGTCTGCACATTCGTGTTCATACGGGAGAACGGTTCAACCTTCCCAGCACAGCTGGAGGGGGTACGTACTATCAGCAGCGATGGGGCGATTGAAATCCATATCGCGATCAGTGACATTACCGATATCAGGGAAGCCGAAAAAGCACTTCGGGAGAGTGAGGAGAAGTACCGCGTTATTTTTGAAAAATCTGTAAACGGGTTATTCAAGATAACCCATGAAGGTGCACTGATCGCTGTAAACGATGCTTTTGCCCGCATATACGATTATTCCAGCGCGGCTGAAATGACAGCCGACAATCAGACACGGGAGAACCTCTATATCAGCAGGTCGCTCTATGCCAATCCGGAAGACCGCAAAGAAATATACCGGATTCTTGCAGAAAAAGGAAAAGTCGAGAACTTTGAAACCCTGCACTGTAAACGGGATGGGACCCGGATATGGATATCAATAACCGCAAGGGTTGTCCGTGATCCGGAGGGTACTATACTCTTTATTGAAGGCACAGTCATCGACATCACCAAACGCAAGCAGGCGGAAGATGCACTGCGGGAATCACATGACCGGTTCAAGGCGACCATCGCTTCGCTCGATGATGCCATTTTCTTAGTTGATCCGGTGACCCGCCTGATCATTGAGTGCAACGACGCCAGTACCCGGATCTTTGGTTGTTCGCGCGAGGAACTTATTGGCAAAGGGACCGGTTTCCTGCACGTAGACCAGGCGCACCTTGAACAGTTCAGCCGGGAGGTGAATGCCACCTACAAGGAACCCGGATTCTACACGCGGGAGTTTGAAATGCGCCGGAAGAACGGAGACGTGTTTCCGACCGAACACTTTGTCCGGCCAATCCATGATCCGAACGGTCGGATCCTGTATGTGGTCAGTGTAGTGCGAGATATCAGCGGGCGCAAGCAGGCAGAGGAAGCACTGCGGGAGAGTGAGTCATTCAACCGTGGTCTTGTGGAGAACCTGCCGGATTATATCATCGTGTACAGACCGGACGGGAAAATCCTCTATGCGAACCCGGCTACGGTGAAGGGATTTGGTTATAATTTGAATGAGTTGGTTGGTACCTCAGTGATTTCATATGTTGCTCCTGAGTGCCGCACCAGAGTAACTGCCGCCATAGCAACCCGCTTTAAAGGGGATGACCCCCCCGAGTACGAGACCGTCCTCATCACAAAAGAGGGGCAGCGGAAAACAGTTATTGCAAAAGGCACACTGGTCCGTTACCACGATGGACTTGCAACCCTTCTGCTCCTAACAGATATCACCGAACGTAAAGTGGCTGAGGAAGCACTGCAGACTCTCAACGCTTACAACCGCAACCTGCTCGAAGCAAGTCTGGACTCGCTTGTCACAATCAATTCCGAGGGCAAGATTGCTGATGTAAATGCCTCAACAGAAAAAATAACCGGCTGCTCAAGAGAAGAACTGATCGGCACTGATTTCTCGGACTATTTCACAGAACCGGAGCAGGCGAAGAGGGGATATCAGCGGGTGTTCGCTGACGGAACTGTCCGGAATTACCCGCTGAACATCCGAAACCGCGATGGGCATATCACACCAGTGTTGTATAATGCTACGGTGTATCGCGATGATAAGGGTGATATTACCGGCGTCTTTGCTGCAGCCCGGGACATCACCGAGCGCAAGCGGACTGAGGAGGCGCTGCGGGAGGGTGAGGAACGGTTCCGTGGGCTTATTGACACGATCACAAGCGGTGTTGCCATCTATGAGGTCAGGAATAACGGGGCATCCGGCAAAGATTACATAATCAAAGATTTCAACAAGACGGCGCTGGAGATCGAGGGGGAAAATAAAGAAGATGTAATCGGAAAAAGCCTTTTTGACCTGCGTCCCACCATCGATGAATATGGACTAATCCAGGTGTTTCAGCATGTCTGGGAGACCGGGGTTCCCGCATATTTCCCTCAAAAAGTTTACATTGATGAGAAGTATTCCAGATGGTACGAAAATCGCGTTTTCCGATTGCAAAGCGGCGAAATTGTTGCGATCTATGATGACATCACCGAACTCAAACAGGCGGAAGAAGCACTGCGGGAATCACACGACCGGTTCGAGGCGACCATCGCATCTCTCGATGAAGCCATTTTCTTAGTTGATCCGGTGACCCGCCTGATCATTGAGTGCAACGACGCCAGTACCCGGATCTTTGGTTGTTCGCGCGAGGAACTTATTGGCAAAGGGACCGGTTTCCTGCACGT